>NZ_CP108032.1:607123-1214247 GCF_036169555.1 Streptomyces sp. NBC_00306
GCGCAGGGCTCCGACCAGCACACACAGTCCGACGATGCCGTTGCAGGTGATCATGACGGCGGCGAAGACGGTGTCCCTGGCGTACGTCGACACCTTGTCCCCGCCGCCCGCCATGAGGGTGACGATCAGTCCCACCTCGATGACGGTGACCGCCACGGCGAGCACCAGGGAGCCGAAGGGTTCGCCGACGCGGTGCGCGATGACCTCGGCATGGTGCACGGCGGCGAGGACGGCGCCCACCAGACAGAGCCCGACGAGGGCGACGACGAACCCGGGCAGCTCGCGCCCCCAGGCCAGCACGAGCGCGACCACGGCGACGACCGGCACCCAAGTGGTCCACTGAGCCGCGAGCGGTGCGGTGCCGGTCTTCATGACGGCCACGCTGCCAGGGGCACGGGCGGGACGCGCGAGGTGCTCCGCCAACGGGGTCCCGGCGCGGCTCCGGGGCGAGTCCCCCTGGGAACGTGGCGATCGCCGACCGGGTACCGGCCGAACGCCGGTACCCGGTCGGCAGGCCTCACGGGAAAAGCCGGGAAGCCGCCCGCCCGGCCCGGCGCGTCACATCGCGCGTTCGTGGCCCTCCCAGTACGGCTCGCGCAGCCGGCGCTTGTAGAGCTTGCCGTTCGGGTCCCGCGGCATGACCTCGATGAAGTCCACCGTCTTCGGGCGCTTGTACGCGGCGAGGTGCTGCTCGCAGTGGTCGAGGATGTCGGCGGCGAGTGCGTCGCCGGCCTCGTGACCGTCGGCGGGTTCGACGACGGCCTTGACCTCTTCTCCCCAGTCGGCGTGCGGTATCCCGAAGGCCGCCGCGTCGGCGACCGCCGGATGGGTGAGCAGGGCGGATTCGATCTCGGCCGGGTAGATGTTGACACCGCCCGAGATGATCATGTCGATCTTGCGGTCACGGAGGAAGAGATAGCCGTCCTCGTCGAGAAGGCCGAGGTCGCCGACGGTGAAGAAGTCGCCGATCCGGTTCTTCCGCGTCTTGGCCTCGTCCTTGTGGTAGCTGAAGCCGCCGGTGGACATCTTCATGTAGACGGTGCCCAGTTCACCGGGCGACAGGCGGTTGCCGTCGTCGTCGAAGACGGCGAGTTCACTGATCGGCCAGGCCTTGCCGACGGTGCCGGGCTTCTTCAGCCAGTCCTCGGCGGTGGCGAAGGCGCCGCCTCCCTCACTCGCCGCGTAGTACTCCTCGACGCAGGTCCCCCACCAGTCGATCATCGCCCGCTTCACATGGTCGGGGCAGGGGGCCGCACCGTGGATCGCGTGCCGCATCGACGTCACGTCGTACCGCGCCTTGACGTCGTCGGGCAGGGCGAGCAGCCGGTGGAACTGCGTCGGCACCATGTGCGTGTGCGTACACCTGTGTCGGTCGATCAGCCGCAGCATCTCCTCGGGCGTCCACTTGTCCATCAGGACCAGCGGATGCCCGATGTGCAGGGCCGCGCCCGCGAACTGGAGCACGGCCGTGTGGTAGAGCGGGGAGCAGACGAGGTGGACGTTGCCGTCGAAGGGCATGATGCCGAAGATGCCGAGGAACCCGCCGAGATAGGTCTCCTCCGGGGCCTTGCCGGACAGCGGCCGGCGGATGCCTCGCGGCCGTCCGGTGGTGCCCGAGGTGTAGTTCATGACCCAGCCGAGCGTGCGGCCCTCGGGGGCGGACTCCTGTTGTCCGTCGAGGAGTTCGGCGTACGGACGGAAGCCGTCGACGGCGCCGACCGCGTACCGGTGGCTCGCGGGCAGCTTCGCCTCGTCGGCCGCCGCCGTCGCCGCGTCGCCGAACCGCTCGTGCGCGATGAGGACCTTGGCGCCGGAGTCGGCGACGATCCAGGCGATCTCGGGGCCGACGAGGTGGTGGTTGACGGGGATGAGATACAGCCCGGACTGGGACGCCGCGAGGTAGGCGGTGAGGAGTTCGACGCCGTTGGGGAGCACGACGGCGAAGGCGTCACCGCGCTCGAGACCCGCG
Source organism: Streptomyces sp. NBC_00306 (assembly GCF_036169555.1). Classification (GTDB taxonomy): domain Bacteria; phylum Actinomycetota; class Actinomycetes; order Streptomycetales; family Streptomycetaceae; genus Streptomyces; species Streptomyces achmelvichensis. Next base: position 609,093 of record NZ_CP108032.1, read on the forward strand.
GCGCGCAGCCCGTGGACGAGCTGGTTGACGACGGCGTGCAGCCGGCCCGCGGTCCAGGCCGTACCGTCGGGCGCGGTCAGGATCGTGCGGCCGGGGTCGGCTGCCGCCTGGGCCCAGAAACCGTTGGGCATCACTGACTCCTTCCGGCAATGCGGTTGATGCGGTCCACGGCCCGTTCGAAGCCGCGGGTCAGATCGTCGAAGACGGTCTGCACAGCACGCTCGGACGTCATCCGTCCGACGATCTGGCCGACCGGTGTGCCGAGCAGCGGCACCACCTCGTGCTTCTGGATGCGGGAGACGGCCTCGGCGACGAGCAGGCCCTGGAGCGGCATCGGGAGGGTGCCGGGTCCGTCCGGGCCGTCCCAGGCGTCGGTCCATTCCGTCCGCAGCTGGCGCGCGGGCTTGCCGGTGAGGGCCCGCGAGCGGACGGTGTCGCCGGAGCCGGCGGCGAGGAGTTTTGCTGTCAGTGCGCGGGAGTGCAGATCGGCCTCGGTGGTGGTGAGCCAGAGCGACCCGAGCCAGGCTCCCTGTGCGCCGAGCGCGAGTGCCGCGGCGATCTGTTCACCGCTGCCGATGCCGCCGGCGGCGAGTACGGGCAACGGGTCGACGGCGTCGACCACTTCGGGAGTGAGCACCATGGAGGCGATCTCGCCGGTATGCCCGCCCGCCTCGTAGCCCTGGGCGACCACGATGTCGATGCCCGCCTCGGCGTGGTGCTCGGCGTGGTGTGCGCTGCCGGCGAGTGCGGCGACCAGGACGTCCTGGTCGTGTGCGCGGTACACGACGTCGCCCGGCGGGGAACCGAGGGCGTTGGCGAGCAGCCTGATCGGGTACTGGAAGGCGACGTCGAGCTGTGTGCGGGCGACTTCTTCCATCCATCCGGTGATGCGCCACCCCGCCGCCTCGCCCTCGGCGAGTTCGGGCACCCCGTGTTTGGCCAGGGTGTCGCGGACGAACTGCCGGTGCCCCTCCGGAATCATCGCCTCGACATCGGCCTCGGTGACGCCTTCGACCTTCTTGGCGGGCATGACGACGTCGAGTCCGTACGGCTTGCCGTCGCTGTGCTCCTGCATCCAGTCGAGATCGCGTCTGAGGTCGTCGGGGGCGGTGTAGCGGACGGCCCCGAGGACGCCGAACCCGCCGGCCCTGGTGATGGCGGCGGCCACCGCGGGGAACGGCGTGAAGCCGAAGATGGCGTGTTCGATCCCCAGTCTCTTGCTCAGCTCCGTCTCCATGGGCGGCAGGATGCCGCAGCCGGAGGGACGAGGGAAGAGATTTTCTGATGCTGTGTCAGATTCTTTGAGGTGGTTGACACCGCCCGAGCCCCGCAAGAAAGTTTCACTGCTGATCGTGATCCCGAAAGATACTTTCAGGAGAGGGTAGGTTCCGGATGACACAGGGCGCGGAGGGCAGAGGGATCAGCCGACGGAGACTGGGCAGCGGAGTGCTGGCCCTGGGCGGAGCGCTCGCGCTGGGGCCGATCCCGTTCGCCGACGCGGCGGCCGCCGAGAGCGGTGGGGCTTCCGGCGGAGGCGCGAGTCCGGCCGGCGGGCGGCCGACCCTGCGGCGCGGCAGCCCGGAGCAGGCCGGTCTGATCCCCCGCCACCTGGAGCAACTCGTCGCCGACGCACAGACGTTCCTCGGCCCGTCGCCGAAGCACCCCTGGTACGCGGGGGCGGTACTGCTCGCGGGACGCGGCGGCACCGTGGCGCTGCACCGGCCGATCGGCAAAGCGGTGCGCTACGCCGCGTACGACGAGAAGACCGACACCGGCGTGGAGTTCCCGCCCGAGCGGCAGATCCCCATGGCCGAGGACACGGTCTTCGACCTGGCGTCCGTGTCCAAGCTGTTCACCTCGCTGCTCGCCGTGCAGCAGATCGAGCAGGGCACGCTGCGGCTGGAGGCGGCGGTCGCCACGTATCTGCCGGACTTCGGAGCCGGGGGGAAGCAGGACATCACCGTCCGACAGCTGCTCACCCACACCTCGGGGCTGCGCGCCTGGATTCCGCTCTTCAAGGAGCCCACCCGTGAGGGCAAGCTCCGGCTGCTCTGGAACGAGGTTCCGGTCACGCCGCCGGGCACCGCCTACCTCTACTCCGACCTCAATCTGATCTCCCTCCAGCTGATCCTGGAGAAGATCACCGGTCTCCCACTGGATGTACTGCTCCGGGACGAGATCACCGCTCCGCTCGGGATGCACCGGACGCGTTTCAATCCACCCGCCTCCTGGCGGCGCAAGATCGCCGCCACCGAGGATGCCCGGCTGCCCTGGTCGGGCCTGGACCGCGGACTCGTGTGGGGAGAGGTGCACGACGAGAACGCCTTCGGCTTCGGCGGCGTCGCCGGTCACGCCGGCGTCTTCTCCTGCGCCTGGGACCTCGCGGTCCTGGCCCGGACACTCCTCAACGGCGGTGTCTACGGGCGGTCCCGCATCCTGCGCCCGTCCTCCGTCGAGTTGATGTTCACCGACTTCAACACCGCCTTCCCGGGCGACGAGCACGGCCTCGGCTTCGAGCTCTACCAGCACTGGTACATGGGAGCCATGGCCACCCCGCGCACCGCCGGGCACACCGGATTCACGGGCACCAGTCTGGTCCTCGACCCCGGCTCCGACTCGTTCCTGATCGTGCTCGGCAACTCGGTCCACCCGGTGCGCAGTTGGCGGAGCGGCAGTGCGCCACGGGCGGCCGCGGCCAACAACCTCGCCCGTGCCGTCCCCGTACGTCCCGACCACGGCCGCAGGGCCTGGTTCGCGGGCATGGCCGCCGCCTCGTCCGCGACGCTCACCCTGCCCGGGCTCGCGCTGTCGTCCGCGCCTGCCTCCGGGTCCGGGTCCGGGTCTGCCCGGCTCGGATGCTCCCTGTGGTGGGACACCGAGCCGGGCTCCGACGGCCTGTTCCTCGAAGCGTCGTCGGACGACGGCGCGAGCTGGCAGCCGGTGCCGTTCACGACCGCACGGGACGGTGCGGCGCCCCAGCCGCATCCGGCGGGCACCGCGACCGGCTGGTCGGGGCGCCGCTGGCACCGGCTGACCGCGGACCTCGCCGCCTGGCGCGGCACCACCGTCCGGCTGCGCTGGCGTTACGCCACCGACCAGCTCTATGTGGGCCGCGGGGTCTATGTGGACGCGATCAAGGTCACGGACCGGGGCCGCACCGTCTTCGACGAACGCAGGCCCCGGGACGCAGCCCGGATCGAGGCCACGGGCTGGACGGCGTCCACGGACTGACGCGGTGTCACCGGCCCAGCACCGCCATGGCGGCGTTGTGGCCGGGCACCCCGCTCACGCCTCCGCCACGCACCGCGCCCGCACCGCAGAGCAGGACGTTGGCGTGCGCGGTCTCGACGCCCCACCGCCCGGTCGACTCGGTGGCGTAGGGGAAGGACAGGTCGCGGTGGAAGATGTTGCCGCCGGGGAGCAGCAGTTCGCGGTCCAGATCGAGCGGCGTCTTGGCCTCGATGCACGGCTCGCCGTTCTCGTCGAGCGCCAGACAGTCCGCGAGCGGCTCGTCGAGATAGGTGTCCAGTTCAGCGATGGTGGCGGCGAGCAGCTCCGTGCGCGCGGCGTCATTGTCGGCGGTGAACAGCCTGGCCGGGGTGTGCAGTCCGAACAGTGTCAGTGTCTGGTAGCCCTGCGCGGCGAGTTCGGGGCCGAGGATGGAGGGGTCGGTCAGGGAGTGGCAGTAGATCTCCGACGGCGGCGCGCTGGGCAGCCTGCCCGAGGCCGCTTCCCGGTACGCGGTGGCCAGTTGGCCGTACCCCTCGGAGACGTGGAACGTCCCGGAGAACGCGTCGCGCGGGTCGACGGAGCTGTCCTTGAGCCGCGGCAGCCTCCGCAGCAGCATGTTCACCTTGAGCTGTGCGCCCTCGGCCGGCTCGGGCGCCTCGTCGCCGAGCAGGGCGGCCAGCTCCCGCGGTGAGGCGTTGACCAGCACATGCCCCGCGTCGACCGTTCCCTCGGCGTCGTGCGAACGGTAGGTGACGGTGGCGTGCTCGCCGTCCGTCTCGATGCGGGTCGCCTCGTGCAGGGTCACGATCTTCGCGCCGGCGTCCCGGGCGGCCGCGGCCAGGGCGTCGGTCAGCGCGCCCATCCCGCCGACGGGCACGTCCCAGTCGCCCGTCCCGCCGCCGATCACGTGGTACAGGAAGCAGCGGTTCTGGGCGAGGCCCGGATCATGGGCGTCGGCGAACGTCCCGATCAGGGCGTCGGTGAGGACGACACCCCGGACGAGGTCGTCGCTGAACCGCTTCTCGATCGCCTCACCGATGGGCTCCTCGAAGAGGATCCGCCAGGCGGTCTCGTCGTCGATCCGGGCCCGCAGCGCGTCCCGGGTCGGCAGGGGTTCCGTGAGGGTGGGGAAGACCCGCTCGGCGAGGCGGGCGGTCATGCCGTAGAAGTCCTCCCAGGCGGCGTACTCGCCCTCACCACCGGTGAGCGCGGCGAACGACTCCCGGGTCCGGCCGGCGCCGACGAGGAGCCCGCCGGTGCCCTTGGGGGTGTAGGAGGAGACGGTGCGCTTGCGTACGGAGAAGCGCAGACCGAGCTCGCTGACGATCTTCTCCGGCAGCAGCGACACGAGGTAGGAGTAACGCGAGAGCCGCGCGTCGACCCCGGCGAAGGGCCGTGTGGATACGGCCGCTCCCCCGGTGTTCCCCCGGCGCTCCAGGACGAGCACCGAGCGACCGGCGCGGGCGAGGTAGGCGGCGGCGACCAGGCCGTTGTGGCCTCCACCGACGATCACGACGTCATACGCAGTGTGTGCGGACATGGGCGGACGATATCCCCTGATGGGGGCCGGGGTCCTGCCCTGTGGACACCCGGTCCGACTCGTTGGGATCAGTACGACAGTCGCTGCCGGCCGTGGGTGCCCACCCTGCGAACACCTACCGCCCGTGCGTGCCCCGCCGTTCCCGGAGCGCCGCCACCGCGCGGTAGAGCTCCACCGCCTCCTCCTGGCGGCCGAGTTGCTCCAGGCAGTGCGCCTCGTCGTTCCGGCTGGCCAGGGCGTCGGGGTGGTCCGGGCCGAAGATGCTTTCGCGGGCCGTCGCGACGTGCCGGTGAGTGGTGAGCGCGTCCGCCCAGCGGCCCAGCCAGCCGAGGCCGACGGCCACTTCGCGGTGGCTGACGAGGGTGTCGGGGTGGTCCACGCCGAGGACACGTTCGCGCAGCGCGCTGACGTCCTGCGCCTCCGCGAGCGCCTCTTCCCAGCGCGCGAGCCTGCCCAGGTTCACCCCGACACCGTGCCGGGCGCGCAGGGTTTCCGGGTCGGTGGGGCCCTGGATGCGGGTGCGGTCGGCGACGAGCGAGCGGTAGAGCTCCAGCGCCTCGGCGCTGTGACCGAGCCGGCCGAGGCTGATGCCGACCTCGTAGCGGGCGGCGAGGGTGTCGGGATGGTCGGGGCCGAGCGCCCGGGCACGGGCGGCCGCCACCTCGCGGTACGTCTGGAGCGCCTCCGACCAGCGGCCCAGGCGGCCGAGCGCGTAGGCGACCTCGTACTGCGTGACCAGGGTGTCGGGGTGGTCCGCGCCGAGGACCCGGGCGCGGGCCGCCGCGACGTCCTGGGCCATACGGAACGAGTCCTCCAGCCGTCCCAGCCTGCTGAGGTTGAAGGCGAGGTTGTGCCGGCAGCGCAGTGTGTCGGGGTGGTCGGGGCCCATGGTGCGCTCGCGGGCGGCGAGCACCGAGGCGTAGACGTCGTGCGCCTCGAAGTGGCGGCCCAGCTGCCCGAGGACGTACGCCGTCTCCTGGCGCGCGGCCAGCGCCTCGGGGTGGTCGGCGCCCATGGTCCGCTCGCGCCCCTCGGCCACCCGGCCGAACTCGCGCAGCGCGTCCGCGGCCCGCCCGGTCCTGCTGAGCGTGAAGGCGACCTCGTAGCGGCTGGCGAGAGTGTCCGGATGGTCGGGCCCCAGCGCGTGTTCGCGCTCGGCGGCGACCGCGCGGTGCACCTCGCCCGCCTCCTCCCAGCGGCCGAGGCGGCCGAGGCTCAGGCCCGCACTGTGCCGGCCGGCGAGGACGGCGACCAGTTCGGGCGGCGGAGTGGGCCGCTCGGGTCCGGCGGACGCCGGCAGCACCGGACCGCCCCGCGGGTCGGTGAGCGTGGTCCACTCCCCCGTCAGCCCGGCGGTGTGGTCGGGCAGCGAGGTCCGCAGCACCGAGGTCGCGGTGGCTTTGTGTCCGGTGGTCATTCCGCGGGTCCAGGACGGCAGACGGGGTGCGGGCGCCGGTCCCTCCGCCGGGCTCTGCGGCGGCGGGGCGTGCGCCACGCCCGGGCGCGCCGCCGCGCCGATCCGGAGGGTGAGGTGCTTGGCGTCGGTGGGCCGGTCCTCGGGCGGTTTGGCCAGCAGGTCCAGCACGATCTCCTGGAAGGAGTCGGGGATCTCGGACCGGTGCGTACGCAGCGGCTCCGGCGTCGTGTCGCGGTGGCCGACGAGGACGGCCCAGGCGTCGTCGTGGTCGAACGGCGGCACCCCGGTGGCGATCTCGTAGAGCACGCACCCGAGCGAGTACAGATCGCTGCGGTGGTCGACATGGCCGCCGCTGATCTGCTCGGGCGACATGTAGTGCGGCGTGCCCATGGCGATGCCCGTACCGGTGAGACGGGAGGTGAACCCGATGTCCTCGCCGAGCCGGGCGATACCGAAGTCGCAGATCTTCACCGCGCCGTCGGTGAGCCGCATGATGTTGGCGGGCTTCAGGTCCCGGTGGACGATGCCCTGCCCGTGCGTGTACGCGAGAGCGTCGGACACCTGCTCGGCGATGTCGAGTACATCCCGTACGGGCAGCGGGCGCTGACTGTTCTCCTCCAGCAACTGGCTGAGGTTGCGGCCCTCCAGCAGCTCCATGACCAGGTAGAGCACGCCGTCGTACTCGCCGAAGTCGTGGACGACGGTGACCCCGCGGTGCTGGAGAGCGGCCGCCACCCGGGCCTCGCGGCGGAAGCGTTCGCGCAGGACCGTGGCGAAGCCGGCGTCGTGCTGCGGACCCATCGGCTTGAGGCACTTGACCGCGACGTGCCGCCCGAGCGCCTCGTCGACAGCTCGCCACACCTCGCCCATGCCGCCGCGCCCGATGCGTTCGAGCAGCCGGTAGCGGCCTTGGATCAGCCTGGATTCCGCCATCGCGTGCTGTCGCCCCCGTTGCTCTGCTGCGCCCCACCCGGCCCGTTCAGTATGGCCTCCTGTCTGCGGAGTTTGTACGGGGCGGGGCGGGTGTCCGGTCCGAGACGGGCCATTGCTTTCAGGATGTGACCCGGCGGGAGCTGCCAGCGGACGCGGGAGGGGATGCAGCGCAACAGTCTGCCGGTGGCGGCCAGCTGACGGGTGACGCGCCGCGGTGGGGGCGCCGGACGGCCGTACAGCCCGTGGGCGAACGGCGGCAGAGTGTTGTACGCGAGGTTCGCCACGTGCCTCCACAGCAGTTCCCGTGCGGGCACGAGCAGGGCGGGCGTCGGCGGACGCCGCAGGAAGTCGTCCACGTCCCGTGCGTCGGACCCGGCCGCGAGCAGCGGCAGTGTCGTACGGAAGTACTCGGCGAGGTGGGCGGCCGTGGCGGGTACGGTCTCGGGATCGAGGCCGACGAGGCGTGCGCTCTCGCGGTGTTCGTCGACGTAGCGGTCGGCCTGCGCGTCGCTGAGGGGAAACCCGGAGCGGCGGGCGACATGGAGGTAGGAGTCGATCTCGGCGCAGTGCACCCAGAGCAGCAGGTCCGGTTCGTCGACGCCGTACCGCTCGCCGGTGGCGGGGTCGGTGGCCTTCAGCCGCGAGTGGATCCGCCGCACCCGGGCGCCCGCCTTCTCGGCCGCCTCGGTGGTGCCGTAGCTGATGGTGCCGACGAAGTCGGCGGTACGCAGGAGCCTGCCCCAGGCGTCCTTGCGGAAGTCGGAGTTCTCCATGACCCCGCGGACGGCGCGGGGGTGGAGTGCCTGGAGGTACAGGGCGCGGACGCCCGCCACCCACATCATCGGGTCGCCGTGCAGGTGCCAGGTGACGGAGTCGGGCCCGAACAGCCCGGGGTCGGCATCGCTCATGTGTGACCAGGATTTCTCGTGGGGACCATGCGGCGTCCGCGACGTGCGCTTCTGTCAACGACGGTAACGGCAGAGCGGCCGGGATGAGGACTACACCGGCGGGTCGAACACCGATGCGACAACACCCGTGATCTACATATGCTCGTCCGATGATCGGAGAAGAGATCACACAGGGGAACCACCAGGGCATGCTCGCGGGCCAGGTGGCGATGATCACGGGCGCGTCCAGCGGGATCGGCGCCGCCTCCGCGCATCTGTTCGCGCAGGAGGGGGCCGCCGTCGTACTGATGGCACGCCGTGCCGAGAAGCTGCGCGCCATTGCCGAGGAGATCACCGCCAAGGGCGGCCGCGCGCTCGCCGTTCCGGGTGACGTCGCCGATTCCGGCGACGTCCGCCGGGTGGTGGAGGCGGCCGTCGAACAGTTCGGCGGGCTCGACTGCGCCTTCAACAACGCGGGCTACGCCACGGTCGGGACACTGCTGCACGAGACCGAGGACGAGATCTTCGACCGCACGATGGACGTCAACGTCCGGGGGGTGTGGAACTGCATGAAGCACCAGCTGCCGGTGATGCTGGCGTCGGGCAGGGGCGGCTCGGTGGTCAACACCAGTAGTACCGCGGGGCGTTACGCGACGGGCGCGTCCGTGCCGTACGTGGCGGCCAAGCACGCGATCCTCGGCATCACACGCGCGGCGGCGGCCGAGTACGGCGCGCAGGGCATCCGCGTCAACGCCCTCGTGGTCGGCACCACGCGCAGCGAGATGATCGACGAGGCGGTCCGCCAATTCCCGCACCTGGAACAGGCGTTCATCGCCCCGCAGATCCAGAAGCGCATGGCGGATCCGCAGGAGATAGCGGAGGCGGCGGTGTGGCTGTGCAGTGTGCGTGCCTCTTTCGTCACCGGGACGGCGATGCCGGTGGACGGGGGCATCTCGGCGCAGGCGAAGGCCGAATGACGTCCGGCTGACCTTGGGTGTGCACCACGGCGTCTCGCGGGGCGGGGGCTTCGCGGGCGCCGTGGGCCCGACCGCCGAGAACGACAGGACGAGCGCTCTCCTCCCTGGCGAGGCGGGCACAGGGCGTGAACTGGGGCATAGCCCGTGGGGTGTGGCCACGCAGCCAACCCTCTTGCCTCGCCGAGAACCATGACGAGGGTGGGTTCGTCGACCGGATCATGGCGTTCTACCAACAACTTCGGTGCCGGTACCCCGAATTCCTCGCCCGCAGCAACGAGCCGAGGCCGCCCTGGCTCGCGTCTCCGCTCGGTGTGGGGACCGACCACGTGATCATCCTCATCAGTGGAGCGATGAGCGCCGTACCCGCACTCCTGCGGATCCACGAGCCGGCGCAGGACCATGGGCTGCACATCGTCGACGCAGCTGATCCGACGTCCGGCCCCCGACAGCCGGAGGAGCCGTCGACCGGCTGAGGCAGCATCGGGGCCGTCAGGGGGCACCGGCACCAGCGGGGTCGGCCGCGACCACATCCACCCGGCCCGTGTGATGTGCGAGGGCCTCGTGCGGGTCGCCGTCCGCCGCCGTGTGGTCGGTGTGGACGGTCGCGGCGGTCAGCCGGGGTACCGCGTGGATCAGTGCATGCTCCGCGGCGACGGCCAGCCGGTGTGCTTCGACGACGGTCAGGTGCGGGTCGACGACGATATCGGCTTCCGCGCGCAGGGTGTGGCCGATCCATCGCATCCGCACCGGTCCGACGCCTCGCAGGCCGTCCACCGCGTGCAGCGCGGTCTCCGCGGTCTCGATGAGACGGGGATCGACGCTGTCCATCAGGCGCCGGTACACCTCGCGGGCAGCATCCTTGAGGACGAACAGGATGGCGGCGGTGATCAGCAGACCGATGACGGGGTCCGCCAGGCGCAGGCCGAGGGCGGCGCCGCCCGCGCCCAACAGCACGGCCAGTGAGGTGAATCCGTCCGTACGGGCGTGCAGTCCGTCGGCGACCAGGGCCGCGGAGCCGATCTTCCGGCCGGTGCGGATGCGGTAGCGGGCCACCCACTCGTTGCCGATGAACCCGGCGACCGCGGCCCCGGCCACGGCCCACAGGTGTGTGATGTCGCGCGGGTGCAGCAGGCGGTCGACGGCGGCATAGGCGGCCAGTGCGGCGGAGGCGGCGATGGCCGCCACGATCAGGATGCCGGCGAGGTCTTCGGCCCGGCCGTAGCCGTACGGGTAACGGCGGTTGGCCGCTCGCCGGCCGAGGACGAAGGCGATGCCGAGCGGGAGCGCGGTCAGTGCGTCGGTGGCGTTGTGGATCGTGTCGCCGAGCAGGGCGACCGACCCGGACAGGGCGACGATCACGGCCTGGATGAGGGTGGTGGCGCCGAGGACGGCGAGGGAGAGCCAGAGCGTGCGCATGCCCTCGCGGGAGGTCTCCATCGCTGTGTCGACCTTGTCCACCGACTCGTGGCTGTGCGGCCGGACCAGGTGAGCCAGCCGGTGGCGTACCCGGGCCGGGCGGGACGCATGTGGCTCATGTCGATGCCCGGCCTCGGCGTGGCCGTGGTGTCCGTGGTGGTGCCGGTTCCCCTCCATGGCGTCCATGCAGCCACCGTGGCACAGGAAGGGCATTGCGGCTACCACCGTCATACGGCCTCTGACCAGCTGCGATCGACTCGCAAGTACGTCCCGCACGTGGGTGCTCATCAGCCTCGGCAACGAGAGCGGTCAGCGTGGGCGGTCCGCGGTCATGCTTCGGGGTTGATCTTCGACGACAGGAAGAACAGGCCGAGGGCAGCCACCAGGAACACCGCCGCCAGCTCGCTGTCCCGCACATACAGAACTACGGTCACGACGACGGAGACGAGACCGAGCACCGCGGTGACACAGCCGGCGGCCTTCCGGGCGCCGGCGGGCGGCGCGGACAGCCGCGCCAGGGCCGGGTCCTCGGGGTTCTGCCAGTACGGGAAGGGCCCGGGCCTGTACTTCCAGCCGTCCTCCCCGAGTTCCTGGACCCCCGGGTGCCGGCGCGCGTGGCGCAGGTGGCGAGGTGCGAGGCGCTGCCAGGGCAGCCACGCCTGCCGGGTGGCGATCCAGGCCAGTGCGGGGAGACAGGCCACCGCTGCCCACACCGCCGAGAGGACCCTGCCGGACGAGGTACTCGGCAGGATGCCCAGGAGCCTGTCCAGTTGCCCACTGGCGGAATACGCGGTCACCGCGGCGGCGGCGAGCACCATCATCGCCTGCTCGATCCGGTGACCTCCACGGCAGCGCGCGCAACGCGGTACACGGATGCCGGTCCTGTGCCATCTGGTGCGGACACCGAGAGTCCAGGTCGGACTGCTGTCGACGTCCCGGTGCATCCCGATGACACGATCGTGCTGCGGTGCCGCCGCTTCACTCCCGCAGAACCAGCACTCTCGTGCCATGAGCATCCCCTGTGAACCGCGCCGCCTCCGCCGGACCGAATCGACCCTAGCTGTCGGCACGTGACCGTGGGAGTCCATCCGTCACGGAATGCGCGGAGAGCGCAGGGGGAGCGTCGTCCGTCGACGCGCTGCTGACCGCCCCTCAGTCCTTCGGCCCGTCGGCCGGTGCCCTCAGCAGCCGGTCCAGCTCCCTCCCGGCCTCGTCGTACCCGGCGTCGGAGATCCGTTGCAGCTCGCGCAGGTCGCCGGCTGCGGCCGCGCGCCGCGTGAGCAGGAACCCGGCCCGCAGGGATCCCTCGTCCAGCAGTTCGCTCAGCTCCCCGACGTCACCGGTCGCGTCGGCGAGATCGGCCAGCCGGTCCAGAGCGGTTTCGCTGCCCTCGTCGGCCAGCTCGCGCAGGGTCTCCCGGTCGACGTCGGTGTTCCTGTTCGTGTTCGTGTTCGGCATGACGCCATGCTGCAACCCTGCCCCGGGGGAAAGGTCAAGTGCGACGATGGCCGGGTGATCACCATCGGGCAGCTGGCCAAGTACGTCGGCGTGTCGACCAAGACCATCCGCGTCTACCACGACAAGGGGCTGCTCCCCGAGCCCGCCCGCGACGCGTCCGGCTACCGACGCTACGGCGCGGACGATGCCATCGATCTGATCAAGATCCGCACTCTCACCGAAGCCGGTGTCCCCCTGGCCCGTATCCGCGACCTGCGATCGGCGACCGACGAGGAGTTCCAGCAGGCCCTGCGCGAGATCGACGATGCGCTCACCACCCGCATCGACGCCCTGCGGGCGACGCGGGGGCGCCTGCACCGGCTCGCCGCCGGGCGATTGGGCTCGCTCCCCGCCGAGGTCGGCGCCCATCTGGAACGCCTGGCCCGCTGGGGATTCACTCCCCGATGGGTCGATCTGCAACGCGACCTGTGGATCCTCGTGTTCGCCACACACCCGGACGACGCCACCGCACTGTTCCAGGACCAAGCCGAGACCCTGGCCGATCCCGCGCTGCGGCAGCTCTTCCTCGCCTACGACAGTGCGCACGACCTCGACGCCGACGACCCCCGCCTCGACGACCTGGCCCGCCGGATCGCCGAGGCGACGCGCCAGCGCTACGGTCCCGGCGAGATGCCCGAACTGGGTACGGCCTCCGAGATCCCGGGCCTCATCCAGAGCACGGTCAACGCCGCCTCCCCGGCATGGCAGCGACTCGACACGCTCATTCGCCGGCAACTGGACGCGTGAGTCACGCCTGGGCCTCGGCCGGAGCGGCCGGCCATGCCGGGGGGCGCACCGCGTGCGGCGGGCCGCGGGCATTCAACGGCCCGCGGCCCGCGCTGCGGTGCCTACGGGTGCAGCACCACCTTGGTGTAGCCCTCGACCCGCTGGTCGAACTTCTCGTACGCCGAAGGCGCCTGGTCCAGGGGCAGTTCGTGGGAGACGACGAAGCTGGGCTCCGCCCTGCCTTCGATGATCATGTCGCGCAGGAAGCGGTTGTAGCGCTTCACGTTGCACTGCCCCGTACCCATCCGCAGACCCTTCTCGAAGAGCCTGCCGACCGACACGAGAAGCATGCCCTTCTTGGAGTCCTCGTCGGGGCCTCCGGGGTCGGCTGGGACGTACAGACCCGGGACTCCGAGTGCACCGGTGGCCCGGACCGTGCCGACGAGCGAGTTCAGGACGGTCGCCGGTTCCTCGCGGTCCGTGCCCTGTGCCGTCGCCTGGTAGCCGACGGCGTCGACACCCTTGTCCGTGCCGACGCCTCCGGTCTGGTCCTTGATCTGCTCGATCGGGTCGCCCTCGGCGAAGTTGACCGGCACCGCGCCTATCTCCTCGGCCTTCGCCAGACGCTCGGCGACCCGGTCCACGACGAATACCTTCTTCGCGCCGCGCAGCATGGCCGAATAGGCGGCCATGAGCCCGACCGGACCGCCGCCGTACACCGCGACGCTTTCGCCGGGACGGACCTGGGCGAGTTCGCAGCCGTGGTAGCCGGTGGGAAAGATGTCGGCGAGCAGAATGAAATCGCGCTCGTGCTCCTCACCCGGCGGCAATTTCAGGCAGTTGAAGTCGGCGTAGGGGACGCGGAGGTATTCCGCCTGGCCGCCGGTCCAGGGGCCCATGGCGACGTATCCATAAGCACCGCCCGCGAAACCGGGATTGACGGTCAGACAGTAACCGGTGTATCCGTCGATGCAGTTGGTGCAGAACCCGCAGGCGACATTGAAGGGCATGACCACACGGTCGCCCTCCTCGAGAGAGGTGACTCCCGGACCGCAGTCCTCGATGATCCCCATGTTCTCGTGGCCGAAGACGATGCCGGGCTCGGCAGCGGTACGGCCCTCGTACATGTGCAGATCGGAGCCGCATATGGCGGTGGAGGTGATCCTGACGATCACATCGTTGGGATGCTGAATACTGGGCTTTTCAACATCTTCGACCGCTACGCTGAACGGTCCCTGATAAACGACTGCCTTCATGGCTGCCACCTCGCTTCGACCGGTTCTCGGTTCCCCCCGACTTCCCCACGTGACCTATTTCTCATGATTCTCCCGACTGCACGATCGGACAAGCCGGTAGCCTCGGCACATTCGATCGGATTTCTGCCGAGACAGTGAGATGGAGGGCCCAAGGTGTCAGCACAGCGACTCGGAACCCTGCTCGTCCCCGTACCCGGGCTCTCAGGCACCGTGTACCCGCCGGGAACGACCGTGACTGTCCGCGGTCGCGGCGCGACAGTCGATGCCTTTGTCGACGGCGACTGGCTTCCCATGTCGTGGTGGGAATTCTCCGACGGTCTCCGCGAGGACATCGCGGACCGCTGATCCCCCGTGGCAGCCGGTGCCTCCGCAGAGGACGGGCCCCTGAGGAGCACCCCGCCCGTCACCCGACGATCAGCACGATGATCGCGCGCCGAGTCCGCGCCCCGCGCCGGCCGTGATCACCGAGCCCCACCCTTCGCGGTCGCCCTGTCACGGACAGCCTCCGCGTGTCGAACCGGTCCGGTGGGCCTGATCCACGACGGCGGCCCCGCACGGGCGTGGACCTGGGGTACCACCCCGGGCCCAGAGAAGGATTCCCGCCCGGCCGTGGCCACACCAGGCCGTCGGTCCCGCCGTCGCGCAGCCGCTCGGAAAGAGGCGGCGGCCACGAACCCGGACCGAGTCCATGGCGTGCCCGCCGCCTCACCTCATGCCGTACTGACTCATGTCGTACGCATCCGCCGACCACCCGTCCGCGAGGCCGGCAATCCGTTCCTTCAGCTGATGCCGTTCGCCACCCGTCCCCTCGTCATGCGCCGGGCGACGAGTGACGCGCGGATCTCTCCGGCGCGCACCGCCGTGTTCGACAGCAGCGTCGACGTGATGCCGTGCGTGTGCTCCGTGCCGCCCTGGAGGTAGATGTCGGAGGCGACGCCCGGCAGTGTGGCGACCCGGTGGTCCCTGCCCACCAGGAGGGCGTCCTCCTCGTCGCGCATGCAGAGCTTGCTGATGTCCCCAAACCGCTCGCCGATGCCGCGCGGTTGATAGCCCGTCGCGTGGACGAGCAAGTCGGCCGTGAGCACGTCCCGGTCGCCGGTCGGCAGGTACTCCACCGTGATGTCGAGCCGGTCGTCGCTCGTCTCGACCTCCCGGATGCGGGAGACGTTGAGCATCCGCAGCCGCTCACAGCCCTGGACCTTCTCCTGGTACATCGTTCTGGACAGGGCCTCGATGAGATCCATGTCCACGACGGAGTAGTTGGTCCCGCGGTGGTAGTCGAAGAGCGCCTGCTTCACGTCCCGCGGCGCCTGGTAGTAGATGTCGACCGCCTCGGGGTCGAAGATCCGGTTGGCGAAGGGGCTGTCGTCGGCCGGGGTGTAGCCGTACTTGGCGAAGACGGAGCAGATCTCGGCGGCCGGGAAGCTGCGGTGGAGATAGTCGACCGCCTCGGCGGCGCTCTGTCCGGCACCGAGGACGACGGCCCGGCGTACGGGGGTTCCCTCGCCGACGAGTTGGGCCACGCGCGGCATCAACTCGCTGTTGTGCCAGACGCGGTCGGACAGCACAGTCCCCGGCGGGAGGTGAGGCTCCATGCCGGTCGCGATGACCAGATTGTGCGCCCTGCGCACGATCGGCCGCTGCGGGTCCGCCGGGTTGCGGCCGGTGACCTCGAACCAGCGGACCTCGCCGTCCTCGGTCACGGGCTTCACCGAGACGACCTCCGTCGCGTACTCCACCAGGCCGGAGACGCGGGCAGCGGCCCACTCGAAGTAGTCGTGGAACTCGATGCGGAGCGGGAAGAGCGTCTTCTGGTTGAGGAAGTCGACCAACCGTTCCCGCTCCCGCAGGTAGCACAGGAAGCTGAAGTCGCTGGTGGGGTCACGCATCGTCACCAGGTCCTTGAGGAACGACACCTGCATCGTGGCGTCGTCGATGAGCATGCCCCGGTGCCAGCCGAAGCGGGGCTGCTTCTCGAGGAACGTCGCCTCGAGCCTGTCCTCTTCGGATACTTGTGCGTTGTACTCCTGGATCGCTATCGCGAGAGCAAGATTCGACGGACCGAACCCAATGCCCAGAACGTCGTGGATGGTGCCCGGCCCACTCTGCAGTGTGTTCACCGCGTCATCGCCTCCCTAAGCACGCACATGTTAGATAAGGTTAGCCTTACCTTGCAATGTCTGAGGAGGATTCACATGCGGGTCGTCATGTTCGGCTATCAGACCTGGGGCCACCGCACGCTGCAGGCTCTGCTGGACTCCGAACACGAAGTGGTCCTCGTCGTCACCCACCCCAAGAGCGAGCACGCCTACGAGAAGATCTGGGACGACTCCGTCGCGGACCTGGCCGAGAAGCACGGCGTGCCGGTCCTGCTGCGCAACCGCCCCGGGGACGACGAACTGCTCAGCGCTCTCAGGGACGTCGAGCCCGACATCATCGTGGCCAACAACTGGCGGACCTGGCTGCCACCGGAGATCTTCGACCTGCCGCCGCACGGCACGCTCAACGTCCACGACTCGCTGCTGCCCACGTACGCGGGCTTCTCGCCGCTGATCTGGGCGCTGATCAACGGCGAGCCGGAGGTGGGTGTCACGGCCCATCGCATGGACGGTGAGCTCGACATGGGCGACATCGTGCTCCAGCGTTCGGTGTCCGTCGGACCCGAGGACACCGCAACGGACCTGTTCCGCAAGACGGTTGACCTCATCGGACCGATCGTCCACGACGCGCTCGACCACATCGCCGCCGGCACGGCGGTGTGGACGCCGCAGGACCGCTCGAAGTCCACCTTCTTCCACAAGCGTTCCGTGGAGGACAGCAGGATCGATTGGAGCTGGCCGGCGGAGGATCTGGAGAGGTTCGTCCGCGCGCAGTCGGACCCCTACCCCAACGCCTTCACCCACCACCGTGGACAGCGGCTGCGCGTCGTCTCCGCGGCGGTGTCGGAAGGGCGCTACGGAGGCACCCCGGGGCGGATCTTCATACGCGAGGGGGACGGCATCGTCATCGTCGCCGGTGCGGACGCCCGTACCGGACGCAACCACGGCCTCCTGCTGAAGCGGGTGCGGACCGAGGACGGCACCGAACTCGCCGCCACCGACTACTTCCGCACGATGGGCGGCTATCTGACGGACCGTCCGTGATGGATCCCGTGTGACGACCGGAGGCCGTGACGGGCCGTCCTGACGTCATCGGCCCGGCGGGAGCGGGCACCCACCCGTTCCCGCCGGGCCGTTCGTCTCCCCGGCCGCTCGTGCGTCAGCCGGCGGATCCGGTGACGGCGACCGCGCCGGCGCCGGCGCCGGCCTCATCGACCGCGTGGGCATCGGCATCGACATCGACATCGGCCGGAGGGACCGCGTCCGCGACCTCGTGGTGGCGCCCCATGGGAATGATCATCGGGGTGCCGCTGACCGGGTCCTTGGCCACCTGACAGCGCAATCCGAAGACGTCCTCGACCGTGGTCGCGGTGATGACGTCCCCCGGCGCACCCTCGGCCACGATCCGCCCCTTCTTCATGGCGATGACGTGATCGGCGTACCGGCAGGCCTGGTTGAGGTCGTGGAGGACCATGACCACCGTGCGGTTCTGATGCCGGTTGAGGTCGGTGACCAGGTCCAGCACATCGATCTGGTGCGCGAGGTCGAGGTACGTCGTCGGCTCGTCGAGCAGCATCACCGGCGTCCCCTGCGCCACCGCCATCGCGATCCAGGCGCGCTGCCGCTGTCCGCCGGAGAGTTCGTCGACGGGACGGTCGGCGAGATCCGCCATCGACGTGGCGCGCAGGGCGTCGTGGACGGCCTGCTCGTCCGACCGGCTCCACTGCCGCCACCAGGTCTGGTGCGGTGAACGGCCCCGCCCCACCAGGTCGATGACCGTCAGTCCCTCCGGCGCGACCGGTGACTGCGGCAGAATGCCGAGCCGCTGGGCCAGTTCCCGGGTGGGGATGGACTGCACGGCGCGGCCGTCGAGATGGACGGAGCCGGCCTTCGGCGCCAGCAGCCTTGCCAGGGCGCGCAACAGGGTTGACTTGCCGCACGCGTTCGCCCCGACGATCGCCGTGACCCGGCCGGGCGGTATCACCACATCGAGGCCGTCGACGACGACCCGGCTCTCGTACGCCAGCCGCAGGCCTTCGGCCCGCAGATCGGGGCCCGCGGGGTCCACAGACTTCGATGACACGTGTTCAGCCTCCTGAGCCGGCGCGGTTGGCACGGACGAGCAGCCACAACAGGACGGGAGCGCCCAGCACTCCCGTGACGATCCCGACCGGAAGCTCCGTTCCGGAGATCAGCTTCCGCGCGATCAGGTCCGAAACGAGCACCGCCAGCGCTCCGGTGAGCCCGGAGGCCACCGGTGGCGGCCAGGCAGTACGCGCCAGACGCTGGGCGATCTGGGGTGCGGCGAGCGCCACGAACGCGACGGGGCCGGCCGCGGCGGTGCCGAACGCCACCAGTCCGACTCCCGCGAGCAGGACGGCCAAGCGGACCGGCTGCACACGCGTGCCGAGGCCTCGGGCGACGTCGTCGCCGAGCTGGAGCGTGCGCATCAGCCGGCCGAGCAGCAGCGCCGTGGGGACCAGAACCGCCATGGCGGCGGCCAGCGGGCCGACCTGGTCCCAGCCGCGGCCGTTGAGATTGCCGACGAGCCAGCCGAGCGCGGCCTGCGCCTGGAACCGCTCGCCGCGGGCCATCAGGTAGTCCGTGGCACTGGTGCAGATCCAGGCGATGCCGATGCCGACGAGAACGATGCGGTAGCCCGTCGTGCCGCGCTTCCAGGCGAGGACGTACACCAGCAGCGCCGCGGTCAACGCCCCGATCAGGCCGAGCGCCTGGGTGCTCAGCCCTCCGTCCCAGCCGAGCACGATGCCGGCGACCACGGCGGCGCCCGCGCCCTGGGTGATGCCGATCATGTCCGGGCTGGCCAGGGGGTTGAGTGTCATCGTCTGGAACAGCGCTCCGGAGACACCGAAGGCGAACCCGACGAGCAGACCGGCCACGGCGCGTGGCAGCCGCAGTTCCTGGACGATGAGCTGGGTGCCGGGATCCGCCGTACCGAGCAGGGCCCGTACGACGTCCATGAACGAGTACGGGATGTCCCCGATCGTCATGCCCAGGCAGAACACCAGGAAGGTGGCGACGGCGAGTAGGCCGCTCACCCACATCAGGCGCGGCCGCAGCACTCCGGAGACGGGCGGGACGCCGAGCCGGAAGGTGACCCGGCCGGGGGTGCGGGACAGCAGATCGGTCATGCTCACAGCTCCGCGAGTCGTCGACGGCGCACCATGGCGATGAAGAAGGGGCCGCCGATGAAGGCGACGAGAATGCCGGCCTGGATCTCCGTCGGCCGCGCGAGAAGGCGTCCCACGATGTCGGCGGCGAGCAGCAGACAGGGCGCGAGCGCCGCCGACAGGGGCAGGAGCCAGCGGTGGTCGGGGCCCACACCGGCGTACTGGGCCAGAACGCGGGCGATGTGCGGGACGACGAGGCCGACGAACACCACCGGCCCGATGACGGCGACGGCGCCGCCGGTGAGGAGTGTGACGGCGAGGACGCCCTGGATCCGGGTCAGGCCCAGCCTCAGCCCCAGCGAGGCGGCCACGTCGTCGCCGAGCGCCATGCTGTTGAGTGCGGGGGCGCAGGCCAGGGCGAGTACGGCGCCGACGGCGAGGAACGGCAGGACGCGTACGAGGACTTCCTCGTTCTGGTTGGCCAGCGATCCCGCGGACCAGAAGCGGTAGCGGTTGAGTGCGTCCGGGTCGGTCAGGGCGATCGCGCTGGTCAGTGAGAAGAGCAGCGAGGTCACGGCCACGCCGGCGAGGGCGAGTTTGACGGGCGTGGTGCCCGAGCGGCCCAGTCCGCCGAGGAGGTAGACCAGGACGCTGGCGGCCATCGCCCCGGCGAAGGCGAACCAGATGTAGCCGTAGACCGAGCCCAGTCCGAGAACGCCGACGGAGAAGACGATGGCGAACGCGGCTCCCGCGCTCACGCCGAGAACTCCGGGGTCGGCGAGGGGGTTTCTGGTCAGTGCCTGCATCAGCGCGCCCGACAGGCCGAGAGCCGCTCCGGCGGCGAGGCCGAGCGCCGTTCTCGGTACGCGGACGGACCAGACCACGTTCTCGATCCGGGTGCTGGGGGCCTGGCCGACAAGCGTGTCCCACACCTGGTCGAGGGGAACGCTCAGCGCGCCGAAGGCCAACGACAGGGCGCACAGGGCCACAAGGGCGGTGGCGGGCAGCACCATGAGGAGCATGCCGCGGGGCCTTCTGGCGCCGATCACTGTGCTCCCCACGTCAACATCCTTAGGTTAGGCAGGCCTTAAATGTAAGGGCTGCTCGGCCGCTCGGCCCACTGCCGCATGAAAGCCTGTCTAATTAGGTAATCCTTACCTTAGTATGACGCGGACCGACCCCGGCCGGGGGCCGGGACCGACTGCTGGGGAGGCTCGGCCACTGTGTCCGGTTCAGAAGAAGTCCTGGCGTACTGGCAGCAGTTGCTCACTCCTCTCCCGCAGGAGACGGTGCTGCCCGCCGACCGGCCCTATCCGCCGGCCCCGACCGGCGGGCACAGGGTACGGACGCTTCCCCTCGGACACGACACCTCCGACGACCTGTTGCTGGCCGCCTTCGTCGCCCTGCTGCACCGCTACGGCGGCGCCCCCGACGTCACCGTGGGGCACGGACCTCTGGCCGTGCGCGTCTCGTGCGAGGGCGAGCCCACCTTCGCCGATCTCGTACGCCGGACGACGGCGGCCCGTGACGAGGCCGAGGCCCGTCCGGTCGAGCTGTCGGCCCTGGTCGAAGCGCTGCGACCCGAACCGACCCGGGGCGGCGGGCTGTTCTTCAACACCGCGTTCGCGACCGCCGCCAGGCCGTTCACCGCCGCGCCCGGCCCGGTCGATCTGGTACTGGAAGCCCTGCCGGGAGAGGTGCGGGCGCACTACCGTGCCGACCTCTTCGACGATGCGACCGTGGACCGGCTTCTCGGCCACTACGTGACCCTGCTGGCCGACGGTTCCACTCGCCCCGAGACGCCGGTCGGCGCTCTGACGCTGATGACACCGGACGAGTACCGGCGCGTGGTCGTGGAGTGGAACGCCACCGCTCACACGGTCCCGTCCGCCACCTGGCCCGCCATGTTCGCGGAGCAGGTGCGCCGGCGTCCCGACGACATCGCGCTCGTCTTCGAGGACGAACGCCTCACCTACGCCGAGCTGGACGAGCGCGCCAACCGGCTGGCGCACGCCCTGATCTCCCGCGGTGCCGGCCCTGAGCGCATCGTCGCGCTGGCACTCCCCCGCTCGGCCGACCTGATCGTCGCCGAGGTCGCCGTCCTCAAGTCCGGGGCCGCGTACCTCCCGATCGACCACGACTATCCGGCCGACCGCATCGCCTACATGCTGGGGGACGCGGCACCGGCGGTCCTGGTGACGACGGCGGACACCGCCAGGGACGTCCCCGAGCACGAGGGGATGGCTCGGCTTCTGCTCGACTCCCCCGCCACCGCCGCGGAGTTGGCGGACCGGCCCGTCCACGACCCGACCGACGAGGACCGCGGTGGGGCTCTCACCGTCCTCAACGCCGCGTATGTCATCTACACCTCGGGCTCGACCGGCAGGCCCAAGGGCGTCGTCCTCGCGCACAGCGGTGTGGCGAAGCTCGTCGCGACACAGAGCGAGCGGTTCGGCATCGGTCCGCACAGCCGCGTCCTGCAGTTCGCCTCGCCCAGCTTCGACGTGGCCTTCTGGGACCTGTGCCTCGGTCTGCTGTCCGGCGGCCGTCTCGTCGTCGTCCCCGCCGAACGCCGGGTGCCCGGCGCGGCGCTCGCGGACTACGCCAACGACAACGGCATCACCTTCATGATCCTGCCGCCCGCCCTGCTCGCTGCGATGCCGGACGACGTCGTCCTTCCCCCGGCCGCGACCCTGCTGGCCGGAACCGAGCGGGTCTCCCCCGAGCTGGTCGGCCGCTACGCCGGCGGCCGGATGATGTTCAACGCCTACGGCCCGACCGAGGCCACCACCAACTCCACCCTCGGGCTGTGCGATCCCGACACCCCGGCCGGCTCCGTCGTCCCCATCGGCATCCCCGACCCCGGCACCCGCGCCTATGTGCTGGACGCCCGGCTCCAGCCGGTCCCCGCCGGTGTCGCCGGCGAGTTGTACCTGGCCGGGGACGGTCTGGCGCGCGGCTACCTCGGCAGGCCCGACCTCACCGCGGAACGGTTCGTCGCCGACCCCTTCGGCGACGCGGACACCCCCGGCGGGCGGCTCTACCGCACCGGCGACCTGGTCCGCTGGAAGGCCGACGGACGGCTGGAGTTCCTCGGACGCGCCGACACCCAGGTCAAGATCCGGGGCTTCCGGATCGAGCCGGGCGAGATCGAGTCCGTCCTGCGCCGCCACCCCGCCGTCGACCAGGTCACGGTGATCGCCCGCGAGGACCGGCCGGGCGACCGCCGGCTCGCCGCCTACGTCGTGCCCTCCCTGGAGGCACGGCCCGGCCACGACGAGGGCGAGCAGGTCGAGGAGTGGAAGGACCTGCACGAACTCCTGTACAGCGCCGCCGGGTCCGAGGGATTCCGCGAGAACTTCGCGGGCTGGAACAGCATGTACGACGGACGCCCGATCCCCGTGGCCGAGATGCGGGAATGGCGGGACGAGACCATCGCCCGCATCGCCGAACTCGGCAGCCCCCGCCGGGTCCTGGAGATCGGCGTCGGCAGCGGCCTTCTCCTGTCCCGCATCGCGCCCGGCTGCGAGTCCTACTGGGGCACGGACGTCTCCCACGAGGCGGTGCGCGCGCTGCGTACGCAGGTGGACGCGGTGCCCGAGCTGGCGGGCCGCGTCGAACTGAGCGCCCGGCCGGCACACGACACCGACGGCCTGCCGCAGGGGTTCTTCGACACCGTCGTCATCAACTCCGTGGCCCAGTACTTCCCGAGCTCCGCCTATCTCACGGACGTCCTGCGCAAGGTGTCGGCCCTGCTGGCGCCCGGCGGCAGGGTGTTCGTCGGCGACATCCGCAATCTGCGGCTGCTGCGCACCCTGCGCGCCGCCGTGGAGAGCCGGCGCGCCGACGGTGACGGCGAGACGGACAAGAACGCCCTGCGCACCGCCGTCGAGCGGTCCGTGCGCTGGGAGGGCGAACTGCTGCTCGACCCGGACTACTTCGCCGGGCTCGACGGCTTCGACGCCCAGATACGGGTCAAGCGGGCCGCACACCACAACGAGCTGAGCCGCTATCGCTACGACGTCGTCCTGAGCCCCGGCGACGGCTCCGCGCGTCCGGCTCCCGCCGAGCGGGAGATCCACTGGTCCGTGACCGGCGGGACGGCCGAGGTGGCCACCCTGCTGGCGGAGCGGCCCGGGCGGCTGCGCGTGACCGGGATACCCAACGCCCGTCTCACCGACGACCTGTCGGCACTGCGCAGGCTGGAGGACACCAGCCGTCCCGCGGAGCTCGGCGTGGACCCCGAGGAACTGCTCGCGCTCGCCGCCGAGCACGGCCGCCGGGTGGACATCACCTGGAACGGTCAGGCCGACGACGGTTCGCTGGACGCCGTTTTCACCGACGGGACGGACGAGACGGCGGCCGGGGCGCTCGACGGGCTGTACCGTCCCGGCGGCCGGTTCCCGCAGGCCAACCGGCCGGTGCCGTTCCGCGATGTCACCGTGCTGATGAAGACCCTGCGCGGGCACGCCACCGAATGGCTGCCCGACTACATGGTGCCGTCCGCCTTCGTCCCGCTGCACGCGCTGCCGGTCACTCCCAGCGGCAAGCTGGACGCCAACGCCCTGCCCGTGCCCGACTACGGCGCGCTCAGCTCGGGCCGCGCCCCGCGCAACGCCCGCGAGGAACTGCTCTGCCGCCTGTACGCCGAGGTGCTGGGGCTGCGTGCGGTCACCGTCGACGACGACTTCCTCGCCCTCGGCGGGGACAGCATCACCGCCATCCAGCTGCTGATCCGCGCCAGGGGCGCGGGGCTGCGCCTCACCCCCCGTGATGTCTTCCGGCACCGCACCGTGGCCGCGCTCGCGGAGGTGGCCGTCGACCTCGTCACCGCCCCCGCCGACGACGCGCGCCCGCCGCTGGTCGAACTCGCCCCCGGCGACCTCGCCGAGATTCAGGGCAGTATGCCGCTCACGGTGCAGGAACTGCTGCCCCTGAGCCCGCTCCAGGAAGGCTTCTACTTCCACTCCCTGATCGGCGCGGCCGACAGCGACGCCTACGTCGTCCAGCAGGTGCTCGACCTGTCGGGTCCCCTCGACGGGGAGACCCTGCGCCGGGCGGCGCAGGCTCTGCTCGACCGGCATGCCCCGCTGCGTGCGGGATTCCGCCGCCGTTCCGACGGCACCCCTGTGCAGATCGTGCCCCGCGACGCCGAACTGCCGTGGCGCGAGGTCGACCTGTCGGCGCAGGACGGCGGCGTCCGCGAGACGCTGGCCGACGCGGTCGCCGCGGACGAGCGCGCCGGACGGTTCGACCTGGCCCGGCCCCCGCTGCTGCGCTGCGCCCTGGTCCGGCTCGGGCCGGAGCACTGCCGACTGGTGTTGACGTTCCATCACATCGTGGCTGATGGCTGGTCGTTGCCCGTCTTGCACCGCGAACTCATGGCCTACTACGGCACACCCGAACCCGGACTGCCCGAGGTGACCCCGTACGCCGACCATCTGGCCCGGCTCGCCCGGCAGGACCGTGACGCGGCACGCGATGCCTGGCGCGCGGCGCTCGCGGGTGTCGACGAGCCGACGCGGCTGGTCGGGACTCCGGCGGACGGCACCGCCCTGGTGCCCGGCCAGGTCCGGGTCGAGCTGTCCGAAGGGACCACGAGGCGGCTGACCGAACGTGCCCGCGAGCACGGCGTCACCCTCGGCACCGTGGTCCAGGCCGCGTGGGGTCTGCTGATCGGCAGGCTCACCGGACGCCAGGACGTGGTGTTCGGCACCACCGTCTCGGGCCGGGACAGCGAGGTCGACGGCATCGAGTCCATGGTGGGCCTGTTCATCAACACCCTTCCCACCCGGTTCCGCTGGCAGGCCGGCGAGTCACTCGGTGTGCTGCTCGCCCGCCTCCAGGACGAGCAAGCGCAACTGATGGACCATCAGCACCTGGGACTCGCGGAGATCCAGCGGCTGACGGGCACAGCCGGCGGCACGGAACTCTTCGACACCCTGGTGGTGTTCGAGAACTACCCCGCCGACGGGGACCTGCGCGATGCGTCCGGGACAGTGCGCATCACGGGCCACGCATTCCACGACGCGGTGCACTACCCCCTCGCGCTCATCGTGAAGCCGGGCAGGCGGCTCGACCTTCGGCTGAAGCACCACGTCGCGCGGCTGGACGGCGAAGCCGTCCGCGCGCTGGGCGACCGGCTGACGCGGATTCTGGAGGCGGTGGCGGCCGACCCTTCCGCCGTCGCCGCATCCGTCGAACTGCTCTCCGGGCAGGAGCGGGCGCGGGCCCTGCCCGCCGGGGACGAGCGGGCCGTCCCGGTCGCCACCCTGGCCTCGGCCATCGCCGAGCAGGTGGCCCGCACCCCCGACGCCGTGGCCGTCGTCTTCGAGGGCGAGGAGCTGACGTACGCCGAACTGGACGCGAGGGCCGAAGCACTGGCGCGCCGGCTGCGCGCCCGAGGCGCCGCTCCCGAGTCCTTCGTGGCCGTCGCCGTCCCGCGGTCGGCCGAGCTGATGGTGGCTCTGCTCGGCGTGCTGAAGTCCGGCGCCGCCTATCTGCCGGTCGACCCCGACTACCCGGCCGACCGCGTCGCCCACATGCTGGCCGACTCCGGTACCACGCTCGCCGTCACGGTGCCCGGGACTGCCGGGCGGCTGCCGCGGGCCGAGGGCCTCACCGTGCTCGTCCTCGACGGAGCGACGACGCCGGATACGGAGACGGAACCCGTCGCCGTCCGGGCCGCCGGTCCCGACAGCCCCGCCTATCTGATCTACACGTCCGGCTCCACGGGACGCCCCAAGGGCGTCACGGTCACCCACCGCTCCATCGTCAACCGGCTCGCCTGGATGCAGGGCGCCTACGGGCTGCGGCCGGACGACCGGGTGCTCCAGAAGACGCCCTCCAGCTTCGACGTCTCCGTCTGGGAGTTCTTCTGGCCCCTGCTCCAGGGCGCGGCCGTCGTCCTGGCCCGCCCGGACGGCCATCGCGACCCCGCCCATCTGACCGCTCTGGTCCGCGAACGGCGGGTCACCACCCTGCACTTCGTCCCCTCCATGCTGGAGGCCTTCCTCCAGGCGGACGAGATCACCGGCGACCCTTCCTGGTCCGCGTCGCTGCGGCGTGCCTTCAGCAGCGGCGAGGCGCTGCCCGTGTCCGCGGCGCAGCGCTGGCAGTCGCTCACCGGGGTGCCGCTGCACAACCTGTACGGGCCGACCGAGGCCGCCGTCGATGTCACCCATCACACCTACGACGGTGACGAGGGCGTCGTCGTGCCCATCGGACGGCCGGTGTGGAACACCGGACTGCGCGTCCTCGACGCCTGCCTGCGGCCCGTTCCCGACGGTGTCCCGGGCGAGCTCTACCTCTGCGGCGTCCAGTTGGCGCGCGGCTATCACGCCCGCCCCGCACTGACCGCGGAACGGTTCACCGCCGACCCGTACGGACCGGCGGGCAGCCGGATGTACCGCACCGGCGACCTGGTGCGCCGCCGGGCCGACGGGGTGATCGAGTACCTGGGCCGTACCGACCGCCAGGTCAAGCTGCGCGGCAACCGCATCGAGCTCGGCGAGATCGAGGCCGCGCTGGTGGACACGGCGCCGGTCGCGCAGGCCGCCGTGACCATCCGCGACGAGGCTCTGGTCGCCTATGTCGTGCCGGCCGGCGGGGCCCGCCCGGAGGCGGTGGAACTGCGCGACGCCCTGACCGCCGTGCTGCCCGCACCGATGGTGCCGAGTGCCTATGTGGTCCTCGACGCCCTCCCCCTCACCCCGAGCGGCAAGCTGGACCGGGCCGCACTGCCCGCGCCCCACGCCGTACGCGCCGCCGTCCGCGCCCCGCGCGACGCACGGGAACAGGTGCTGACC
Source organism: Streptomyces sp. NBC_00306 (assembly GCF_036169555.1). GTDB lineage: Bacteria > Actinomycetota > Actinomycetes > Streptomycetales > Streptomycetaceae > Streptomyces > Streptomyces achmelvichensis. The sequence goes on from NZ_CP108032.1 coordinate 636,011, forward strand.
GAGATCTTCGCGGCCGTGCTGAAGCTGCCGGAGGTGAGCGTCGACGACGACTTCTTCCTGCTGGGCGGCGACAGCATCAGCTCCATCGGCGTGTCCAGCCGTGCCCGCCGGGCAGGTCTGGCGCTCGATCCGCGCGACATCTTCGACCACCGCACCCCCGCCGCCCTCGCGGCCGCCGCGACCGTCACCGAGGACCGGGAGACCGAACCGGCGGCGGCCGCGATCGACCTCACCCCCGAGGAGCGGTCCCGGGTGGAGCGGCTCGCACCGGGCCGGATCGACGACGTATGGCCCCTCGCGCCGCTCCAGGAAGGCCTGTTCTTCCACTCGACGTACGACGACGGTTCGCTGGACGTGTACACCGTGCACGAGTCGTTCGACTTCGCGCGGCGCGTCGACGCCGACCGGCTGCGGACGGCCGCGAGCGTGCTGCTCGACCGCAACCCCAGTCTGCGCGCCGGGTTCACCAGTGAAGGGCTGCGCCAGCCCGTCCAGTTCATCGTGCGTGACCCGCACATCCCTCTCGAAGAGGTCGACCTCTCCTCGCTCCCGGCCGCGGAACAGGACGCCCGGCTGGGCGCGTTGATGGACGAGGAGCGCTCCCGGCGCTTCGATCTGGCACGGCCTCTGCTCTTCCGCATGCTGCTGGTGCGCCTCGGCGACGAGCGCGGCGACCGGCTCGTCATCGGCCGTCACCTCATCCTGTGGGACGGCTGGTCCGCCTGGCTCTTCCTCGACCAGCTCTTCGCCCTGTACGAGAGCGGCGGCGACGCGGCGGCGCTGGCGCGCCCCGGCTCCTACCGCAACTACCTGACCTGGCTGGAGCACCAGGACGACAGCCGGGCCACAGCGGCCTGGCGCAGCGCGCTGGACGGTCTGGAGGAGCCGACGCTCCTCGTGCCGTCCGCCGCGGACCGGGGTCTGGAACCGGTGATCCCCGAGCATCTGGAGACCGTGCTCGCCGCGGAAGCGGGCGAGCGGCTGCGGGAGACCGCGCGGAGTCACGGACTGACCCTCAACACCGTGCTCAACGCGGCCTGGGGTTTGGCGCTCGCAAGCGCCACGGGCCGTGCCGACGTCGTCTTCGGGACCACGGTGGCGGGGCGGCCCAGCGAGGTGCCGGACGTCGAGAACGTCATCGGCATGTTCCTCAACACCGTGCCCGCGCGTATCGCCTTCGATCCACGCGAGAGCGTCCTGGACCTGCTGCGCCGTATCCAGGGCGAGCGTCTGGAACTGATGCCGCACGAGTACCTGGGGCTCGGTGTGCTCCAGGCCGAGACGGGTCACCGGCGGCTCTTCGACACGCTGTTCGTGCTCCGCAACGCCGACACGGACGAGCGGCTCGCCGAACTGCGGGACAGGCACGGCGCGACGGCCGTGGCCAACGTCGACGCCACGCACTACCCCGTCAACCTCGTCGTCACGCCCGGCGAGAGCGTCCGTGTCACCCTGGCGTACCGTCCCGACCTCGTCGACGGCCCCTCCGCCCGGACCCTCCTGGAGCGATTCACCCTGCTGCTGGACCGGCTGATCGCCGACCCGTCCGCACCGGTGGGCTCGCTCGACGCGCTGCTGCCCGGCGAGGCCGCCACGCTGGCCCGCGAGGATGTGGCGGGACGTGAGCCGGTGCCGCACGAGACCGTGGCGGACATGCTGGCCGCGCAGGCCGGCCGGACCCCGGACGAGAGCGCCCTCGTCTTCGGCGAGCAGGTCCTCACCTACGCCGAACTCGACGCCCGGTGCAACCGGATGGCCCGGCTGCTGCTGGCGCACGGCGCCGGCCCCGAGACGGTCGTTGCCCTGGGTCTGCCGCGTTCCGTCGACATGGTGGTGGCCCTGTTCGCGGTGCTGCGCACCGGCGCGGCCTATCTGCCGCTGGAGCTGGACCACCCGGCGGACCGGCTGTCGCTGATGCTCCAGGACGCGAAGCCTCTGCTCCTTCTGACGACGGAGGGCGTCTCACGGACCCTGACCGGCGACGTGCCGCGGGTACTGCTGGACGGCCCCGGCACCGCCGCCGACCTGGCGGCCCGCTCCGCCGATGCCGTCGAGGTGCGCTTCAGCCTGGACCACCCCGCCTACGTCATCTACACCTCCGGCTCGACCGGCCGCCCCAAGGGCGTGGTGACGCCGTACATCGGGCTGACGAACATGCAGCTCAACCACCAGAAGGAGATCTTCGCGCCGGCCATCGCCTCGGCCGGCGGGCGCAGGCTGCGTATCGCGCACACCGTCTCCTTCGCCTTCGACATGTCCTGGGAGGAGCTGCTGTGGCTCGTCGAGGGCCACGAGGTGCACATCTGTGACGAGGAGCTGCGGCGCGACGCGATCGCCCTGGTCGCCTACTGCGAGACGCACCGCATCGACGTCGTCAACGTCACCCCGACGTACGCCCATGTGCTCATCGAGGAAGGGCTGTTGGAGGGGCACCGCCCGCCGCTCGTCCTCCTCGGCGGCGAGGCCGTCACGGAGACCGTGTGGAACGCCCTGCGGGACACGGAGGGCACCTACGGCTACAACCTGTACGGGCCCACCGAGTACACGATCAACACCCTCGGCGGCGGCACGCACGACAGCGCCACGCCCACGGTGGGCCGTCCCATCCGCAGCACACGCGCCCGCATCCTGGACACCTGGCTGCGGCCCGTCCCCGACGGGGTCCCCGGCGAGCTGTACATCGCCGGGGTCGGGCTGGCCCGCGGCTATCTGGACCGGCCCGGCCTGACGGCAGAGCGCTTCGTCGCCGACCCGTACGGTCTGCCCGGCGAGCGCATGTACCGGACCGGCGACCTGGTGCGCCGCCGCGCAGACGGCAATCTCGACTTCCTCGGCCGCACCGACGACCAGGTCAAGATCCGCGGTCACCGGGTCGAGCTGGGTGAGATCGAGACGGTCCTCGCGCAGCATCACGAGGTGGTGCAGGCGGCCGTCATCGCGCGCGACGACACGGCTGCGCCCGGCACCCAGCGGCTCGTGGCCTACGTCGTGCCGGCCGAACCGGACGACGAGGCACGGGAGACGGCCGAGCGCGAGCAGATCGGCGAGTGGCAGGAGATCTACTCCGCCGAGTACAGCGAGATCGGCACCGCGGTCTTCACCGAGGACTTCGCGGGCTGGGACAGCTCGTACGACGGAACGCCCATTCCGGTGGAGCACATGCGCGAGTGGCGCGCGGCCACCGTGGAACGGATCCGCGAGCTGCGGCCCAGGCACATCCTGGAGATCGGCGTCGGATCCGGTCTGCTGCTCTCCCAGCTCGCTCCGGACGCCGAGTCCTACTGGGCGACCGACTTCGCCGCCCCCGTCATCCGCAAGATCGGCGAGGACCTGCGGCGCGACCCCTCACTCGCCGGAAAGGTCGAACTGCGCTGCCAGAGCGCCGATGTGACGGACGGTCTGCCCGTCGGCCACTTCGACACGATCGTCATCAACTCGGTCGTGCAGTACTTCCCGAGCCTCGACCACCTCGCCCAGGTCATCACCGGGGCGATGGGTCTGCTCGCCCCCGGTGGCCATCTGTTCATCGGCGATGTGCGCAATCTGCGACTGGCACGGCCCTTCCAGACCGGGATCCAGCTCACGCGGGCCGGCTCCGACGCCGATCCGGACACGGTCCGCAAGGCCGTCGACCGGGGCATCGCCCTGGAGAAGGAACTCCTCGTCGACCCGGACTGGTTCGCCACGCTCGGTTTCGGCGTCGAGCTGCGCACCAAGGCCGGCCGGCACCACAACGAACTGACCCGCTACCGCTACGACGTCGTGCTGTACGCCGATACCGCGACTGCGCTGGACCTCGGCGACGCTCCGGAGTCCGACTGGAACGGCGTCGGCGAGCTCACGGCACGGCTGGACGAGGAGCGCCCGCAGTGCCTGCGAGTGCGACGGGTGCCCGACGCCCGGACCGCGGGCGAACTCACCGCCATGCGGGCGGTGGACGCCGGCCGGCTTCCCGGCGGCGCGCCCGAGGGCGTGGAGACCGAGACCCTGTGCCTGCTCGGAGCCGAGCGCGGCTACCGGGTCCTGATGACATGGTCCGGCGAACTCGGCTGCTTCGACGCGGTGTTCGTGCAGGAGTCGGTGGCCGTGCGGGACGGGGCTGTCCGGCGTACGTCCGGACTGCTTCGGCCGTCGGCCGACGGCCCGGCCGTGCACGCCAACACCCCGGCCACGGCCCGCGGCACAGGCGCTCTCGTGCGCCGGCTGCGCGAGGACCTGGGCGGGCGTCTGCCGGGCTACATGGTTCCGGCCGCTTTCGTCGTCCTGCCGCGGCTGCCGATGAACGACAACGGGAAGCTCGACGTACGGGCTCTGCCGGACGCCGAACCGGCGGTCGCCCTGTCGAGCGGACGCGGGCCGCGCACCCCCGGCGAGGAGGTGCTGTGCCGGCTGTTCGCCGAGGTGCTCGGTCTGGCACGGACCGGCGCGGAGGACAACTTCTTCGACCTGGGCGGCCATTCCCTGCTGGCGACCCGGCTCATCAGCCGGGCCCGTACCGAGCTGGGCGCCGAACTCGCCATCCGTGACCTGTTCGAGGCGCCGACACCCGAACTGCTGGCCGGCCGTGCCGACACGGGCCGGCCCGCCAGGCCCGCCCTGGAAGCGGCGGCCGAGCGCCCGGAGCGCATCCCGCTCTCGGCGGCGCAGCGCCGGCTGTGGCTCGTCGAGCGGATCACCGGTGGCGGAGCGGCGTACAACTTCCCGCTGGTCTTCCGGCTGCGCGGCGAACTCGACCTGGAGGCCCTGCGGGCCGCCCTGCGGGATGTGGCGGGACGCCACGAGGCTCTGCGGACCCGCTTCGTGGAGCACAACGGTGAGCCGTACCAGGTCATCGTCCCGGCCGGGGAGGCCGCTTTGGAGTTCCTCGTGGCCGAGTGCGACGCGGCCGGGCTCGCCGGGCGGATCGAGTCGGCCCAGCGCCGTCCGTTCGACCTCGGGCGCGAACTGCCCCTCCGCGCCGAGGTGCTGCGCCTGGGACCGGCCGATCACGTGGTGGCCGTGGTGCTGCACCACATCACCACCGACGAGTGGTCGGACCGGCCGTTCCTGGCCGATCTGAACACGGCGTACGCGGCCCGCGCCACGGGCACCGCGCCGGACTGGGCGCCCCTGCCGGTGCAGTACGCGGACTACACGCTGTGGCAGGAACGGCTGCTGGCGGAGGTGGGCGAGCGGCAGCTCGGCCACTGGACCGAGGCTCTGCGGGACCTGCCGGAGGAGCTCGACCTGCCGCTGGACCGTCCGGGGGCGGCCCGGACGACGGGCCGGGGCGCCGTCGTGCGCACCACACTCGCCGACGCGACCGCCACAAAGCTGCGCGATCTGGCCGCCGCCCACAACTGCAGCATGTTCATGGTGTTCCAGGCGGCGACGGCGGTGCTGCTGCACCGGCTGGGCGCCGGCGACGACATCCCGCTCGGAGCGCCGATCGCGGGGCGTACCGACAGTGCGGTGGACGAGCTGGTCGGCTTCTTCGTCAACACGCTCGTCCTGCGCACGGATCTGTCCGGTGACCCGTCGTTCGCCGAACTCCTGGGCCGGGTACGGGAGTCGGCGCTCGCGGCCTTCGAGCACCAGGACGTGCCTTTCGACCGGGTGGTGGAGGCGGTGAACCCGGCCCGGGTTGCCGACCGCAACCCGCTGTTCCAGGTCATGCTCGGCTACCACCACCGCCCCGACGGGGACCCGGATCTGCTCGGTATGCCGACCGAGTGGTTCCACATGGACACCGGTACGGCCAAGTTCGACCTCGACTTCACCTTCGTCGACCACGGCGCCGGGCACGACATGGCGCTGCTGCTGGAGTACGCCACGGATCTGACCGAACCGGGCACGGCTGCCCGGCTCGTGGACCGGCTGGTGGGCCTCCTGGAGCAGATCGTGCACGACCCGGGCCGGCCGGTCGGCGCTCTGACGGTGCTCACCGACGAGGAGGAGTCGGCGGCCACGACGGTGTGGAACGACACCGCCCGGCCACGGGAGACCCGTACCGTGCCGGAGCTGTTCGCCGACGTGGCGCGGCGCCGCGCCGACGCGACCGCTGTGGTGTCCGGTGCCTCGCGGCTGACCTTCGGTGAGCTGGCCGCGCGGGCGGACGCGATCTCCCGACTGCTGCTGCGGCGCGGCGCGGGCCCCGAGACCGTGATCGGTCTGGCTCTGCCCAGGGCGGAGACGGTCCCGGCGATTCTCGGTGTGCTGGGCGCCGGTGCCGCGTATCTGCCGCTCGACCCCGGCTATCCCCCGGACCGACTGGAGATGATGCTCGCGGACACGGCTCCGCTGTGCGTTCTCACCACGACGGCGCTGGCGGAAGAGCTGTCCGTGTCGGACTGTCCGACGGTGCTGCTGGACGATCCGGCCGCCTACGAGGGCGCGAGCGCGGCCCCCGCGCCCCGCCCGGAGCCGGACCAGGCCGCCTACGTGATCTTCACTTCGGGTTCCACGGGCCGGCCCAAGGGCGTCGTGGGCACCCACCGCGGTCTGAGCAACTTCTTCGCGGCGCAGTACACGGACGTCATCGAGCCCGCCGAACAGGCGGCGGAAGGCGCCCCGCTGCGCGCCCTGCACGCCGCGTCGTTCAGCTTCGACGGCTCCTGGGAGCCACTGCTGTGGCTGCTGGCCGGGCACGAGCTGCATGTGCCGGACGAGCCGACGATGGCCGACCCTGCCGCTCTGCTCGCGCTGATCGACGGGGCACGGCTGGACTACGTCGACCTCACCCCGAGCCATCTGCGCGAACTCACCCACCACGGCTTCCTCTCCGCCGACCGGCACCTCCCGCGCACCCTCACCGTGGGCGGCGAGGCCACCCCCGCCGCCCTCTGGCAGCGGCTGTGCTCCCTGCCCGGCGTCCAGGTGCACGACCTGTACGGGCCGACCGAGTGCAGCGTCGACGCGTACGGCTGGCACGGTGGCGCCGACGGTTCGTGGGCGGCTCCGGTGGGCAACATCCGCGCCCATGTCCTGGACGAGCGGCTGCGGCCCGTGCCGGTGGGTGTCGGGGGTGAGCTGTATCTCGCGGGCGAAGGCGTGGTGCGGGGCTACCTCGGCCGGCCGGGACTCACCGCGGAGCGCTTCACCGCGGACCCGTACGGCCCGCCCGGAACGCGCATGTACCGCACGGGCGACCGGGCCCGGCGACGAAGCGACGGGACCCTGGAGTTCCTCGGCCGCACCGACGACCAGGTGAAACTGCGCGGCTTCCGCATCGAGCTCGGTGAGATCGCGTCCGTCCTCGACACCCACCCGGACACCGCCGCCTCGGCCGTGGTCGTACGGGAGGACTCCCCCGGAGTGCCCCGGCTCGTCGGGTACGTCGTGCCCGCGCCCGGCCGCACACCCGACCTCGCGGCACTGCGCGCCCATCTCGCGCGGGCACTGCCCGGGCACATGGTCCCGGCGGCGTTCGTGGTGCTGGACGCGCTGCCGCTCGGCGTCAGCGGCAAGCTGGACCGGGCCGCCCTCCCCGCGCCCGATCTTGCGGCGCTGTCGTCGGGGCGGCGGCCGCGCACACCGCGCGAGGAGCTGCTGTGTGCGGAGTTCGCCGGCGTCCTCGGACTGCCGGGGGTCGGCGTCGACGACGACTTCTTCGCACTCGGCGGTCACTCGCTGCTCGCCATGCGACTGGTCGCCAGGATCCGTTCCGTGTTCGGGGCGGAGGTGTCGCTGCGGACCGTCTTCGACGCGCCGACCGTGGGCCGGCTCGCCGAGCACCTGTCGGGCGCGGTGGAGGAGGCCCGTCCCGCCCTGACCGCCCGCACCACCCGGCCGGAACGACTGCCCCTGTCGTCGGCGCAGCGCCGCCTGTGGGTGCTCTACCAGGTGGAGGGCCCCAGCGCGACGTACAACATCCCGTCCGCCTGGCGTCTGACGGGGCCGCTCGACATGGCCGCGCTGCGGGCCGCGGTGGCGGACCTCGTCGAGCGGCACGAGACACTGCGCACGGTCTTCCCCGACGAGGGCGGACGCCCCTACCAGCTGGTGCTCGACCCGCACGAGGCGCTCGTGCCGGTGGAGTTCGAGGAAACGAACGAGGACGAGCTGCCCGGGCGGCTGGCGCAGGCGGCGGCGTACGGATTCGCCCTGGACCGTGAGGCTCCGCTGCGGGTCCAGGTGTTCCGGACGGGCGAGGAGGAGTACACCCTGCTGCTCCTGCTGCATCACATCGCCGGGGACGAGTGGTCGGAGCTGCCGCTGAACCGGGACCTCGCGATCGCCTACGGGGCGCGCACCGCCGGGTTGGCGCCCGACTGGCAGCCGATGCCGGTCCAGTACGCCGACTACACGCTGTGGCACCTGGAGTCGCTCGGCGACGAGCAGGACCCCAGCAGTCTGACGTCCCGCCAGATCGCCTACTGGAAGCAGGCGTTGGCGGGTCTGCCGGAGGAGCTGGCACTCCCGGCCGACCGGCAGCGGCCGCAGGAGTCGAGCTACCGGGGAGGCTCGGCCGATCTCTCGCTCGACGCCGAACTGACCGCGGACCTGACGCGGCTGGCGCGCGCCGGCGACGTCAGTATGTTCATGCTGCTCCAGGCCGCGGTGGCCACGCTGCTGGCGCGGCTGGGCGCCGGTCACGACATCCCGATCGGCAGCCCGATCTCGGGGCGCACGGACGCGGCGCTGGACGACCTGGTCGGCTTCTTCCTCAACACGCTGGTGCTGCGCACCGACACCTCCGGCGACCCGACCTTCCGTGAGCTGCTGGCCCGGGTCAGGGAGGGCGACCTGGCCGCCTTCGACCACCAGGACGTGCCGTTCGAGCGGCTGGTGGAGGTGCTCAATCCGGCACGGTCGCTCGCCCGCCACCCGCTGTTCCAGGTGATGGTCGTCTATCTGGCGGCCGGCGGCGACGAGGCCTCTCTGCCGGGTCTGCGATCACGGCGGGTGGACGTCGGCCAGACGACGGCGAAGTTCGACCTGTCCTTCGACTTCGTCGAACGGGCCGACGGGACCGGGGTGGACGGTGTGCTGGAGTACAGCGCCGACCTCTTCGACGAGACGACCGCCCGGTCGTTCGCCGACCGGCTCCTGCGCATCCTGCGGGCCGTGGCGGCCGACCCGGACACCCCCGTGACACGGATCGGCGTGCTCGCGGACGCCGAGCGCCGGCGCATCCTCCATGAGTGGAACGACCGGCCGCTCACCGCGCTGCCGACCACGGTGCCCCAGCTCTTCGAGGACCAGGTCCGGCTGTCCCCCGAGGCGCCGGCGGTCGCATCCGAGGGAGTGGAACTCACCTACGCGCAGGCGAACGCCGAGGCCAACCGGCTGGCGCGGCTGCTCGTGGCGCACGGCGCGGGGCCGGAGCGGTACGCGGCCCTGGCCCTGCCGCGCACGGCCCACACCCTGGTGGCGATCCTCGCGGTCCACAAGGCGGGCGCGGGCTATCTGCCGCTCGATCCCGACGCGCCCCACGGCCGCACCACGGAGATGCTCGACGACGCCCGTCCGGTCGTGCTCCTCACCACCCGCGCGCTCGCCGCCGAACTGCCGCGTACGGACGTGCCCGTGCTGGTCGTGGACGATCCGGCGACCGTCGAGCGCACCGCAGCCCTGGACACGGCTGACGTGACCGACGCCGACCGCACGGCGCCTCTCGCGCCGGGCCATCCGGCGTACGTCATCTACACCTCGGGTTCCACCGGCCGACCCAAGGGCGTGGTGGTCACCCACGAGAGTGTCGGCAACCTCTTCCACAGTCACCGCGAGACGCTGTACCGGCCGGCGGTCGCGGCCACCGGCAGACGGCATCTGCGGGCCGGTCACGCCTGGTCGTTCTCGTTCGACGCCTCCTGGCAGCCCCAGTTGTGGCTGCTCGACGGGCACTGCGTCCATGTGGTGTCCGAAGAGACGCGCCGCGACCCGGAGCTGCTCGCCGCCGACGTCACCCGGCACGGCTTCGACTTCCTGGAGGTCACCCCGTCGTTCTTCGCGCAGATGGCGGAGACCGGGCTGCTGCGGGACGGTCACTGCCCGCTCACCGTGGTCGGCGTCGGTGGTGAAGCCGTGCCCACGGCACTGTGGCAGCAGCTCGCCGCTCTCGACGGAACCGAGGCGTTCAATCTGTACGGGCCGACCGAGTCGACCGTCGATGCCCTGGTGGCGCGGGTCCGGGACAGCGAACGGCCGCTCGTGGGACGGGCGGTGGCCGGTACCAGGGCGTATATCCTGGACGCCTCGCTCCAGCCGGTGCCGCCCGGAGTCACGGGTGAGCTGTATCTGGCGGGCGGCGGCCTGGCCCGCGGATATCTGGGCAGTCCGGGGCTCACGGCCGAGCGGTTCGTCGCCGACCCGTTCGGAGGGCAGGGTTCGCGGCTCTACCGCACCGGCGACCTGGCGCGCTGGACGGCGGAGGGCCGGATCGACTACCTCGGCCGCGCCGACGACCAGGTCAAGATCCGCGGTTTCCGCATCGAACTGGCCGAGATCGAGTCCGTTCTCGCGGCCCATCCGGCAGTCGGCCACGCCGTAGTGACGGCACGTCAGGACGGACCCCGCAAGCAACTCGTGGCCTATGTCGTCCCGGCCGCCGGGCAGTCACCGGACCCGGGTCGGCTTCGCGGTCATCTCGCGGCGACGCTGCCGGACTACATGGTCCCGGCCGCGACGGTCCTGCTGGACCAGCTGCCGAAGCTGCCCAACGGGAAGCTCGACCGCGGGTCGTTGCCCGCACCCGACTTCTCCGCGCTGTCCTCGGGGCGGCAGCCCGCGACACCGCTGGAGAAGGCCCTGTGCACGGTCTTCGCCGATGTGCTGGGACTCGAACAGGTGGGCGCCGACGACGACTTCTTCTCTCTGGGCGGCGACAGCATCGTGGCCATGCAGCTGGTCAGCAGGGCTCGCGCGGCGGGTGTGCGGATCACACCGCGGCTGGTCTTCCGGCACCGCACCGCGGCAGGGCTGAGCACGGTCGCCGAACTCACCGGCGCGGACGAGGCACACGCATCCGACGACGGCACGGGCAGTGTGCCCCTGACCCCCGTCATGCACTGGCTGCGGGAACTCGGCGGACCCTTCGGGAGCTACCACCAGGCGGCGCTCGTCCGCACTCCGGCGGAGCTGGAAGTGTCCTCGCTGACCTCGGTGCTCCAGGCGCTGGCGGACCGGCACGACCTGCTGCGGGCCCGGCTCGTGCGGCCGTCGATCGACGGCACCACGAGCTGGAGCCTGGATGTTCCGGAGGCCGGTGCTCTCGACGCCGGCACGTGGATCGAGCGGGTGGATGTGTCCGGAGCGGACGACGAGACGCTGCGGACGACGATCGCGGAGCACGCCCACCTCGCCCGGACCCGGCTGGACCCGGACGCGGGCGAGATGGTGAGGGCCGTGTGGTTCGACGCGGGCACGGAGCCCGGTCGCCTGCTGCTGATGGCACACCACCTGGTCGTGGACGGAGTCTCCTGGCGGGTGCTCCTGCCGGACCTGGCCGCGGCCTGGCAGGACGTGGCTGCGGGCCGCCCGGCGCAACTGGCTCCCGTCGACACGTCGTTCGCCCGCTGGTCCCGGCATCTGACCGAGCTGGCGCGGGACCCGGCGAGGGAGGCCGAGCTGCCCGTCTGGACCGCCGTCCTCGACGGCGGTACGGAGCCCTTCCCGCTGGCGCGCGAGCTGGACCCGGCACGCGACACGACCGCCTCGATGCGCGAGCTGGACCTGCGTATGCCGACGGGGCGCACGGCACCGCTGCTCTCGACCGTCCCGGCGGCGTTCGGCGCGACGGTCAACGACGTGCTGCTGGCCGGTCTGGGGCTGGCGGTCGCCGACTGGCGCCGTCGCCACGGCGGCAGCGACACCTCGGTGCTGGTCGACCTCGAAGGACACGGACGCGAGGAGGAACTCGCGGGTGACAGCGCGGACCTGTCGCGTACGGTCGGCTGGTTCACCAGTGTCTTCCCCGTCCGTCTCGACCCCGGTCCCGTCGACCTGGCCGACGCCTTCGCGGGCGGCCCGGCGGCCGAGGAGGCGGTGGCGAGCGTACGGGAGCATCTGACCGCACTGCCGGCGAACGGCGTCGGCTACGGTCTGCTGCGGCATCTCAATCCGCACACCCGTGAGGTGCTGGCACAACGGGAAGCGCCGAGGATCGAGTTCAACTACCTGGGCCGCTTCGGTATCCCGGAAGCGGTGGACTGGTCGTACGCCCCCGAGGAGGACGTGGCCGACATCGGCCCGGAGCCCGCGATGCGTGAGGGCCACGCACTGAGCATCAACGTCGTGACGGAGGACCGCGCGGACGGGCCGGTGCTGGCCGCCCACTGGTCCTACCTTGACGGGCCGCTCTCCCGGGAGACCGTCCAGGACCTGGCCGAGACCTGGTTCCGGGCACTCGAAGGACTGCTCGCCCGGGCCGCCCGCACAACGCCCGCGACCCCGAAGAACTGACCGGACCCACACATCCGTACCGAGGAGAAGGACACCATGAGCAACCCGTTCGAGAACCCCGAGGGCGTGTACTCGGTGCTGGTCAACGACGAGAACCAGCACAGCCTGTGGCCGGACTTCGTGGACGTCCCGGCCGGCTGGACCGTCGCCCACGGGCCGGCGTCGCGGCAGGCGTGCCTGGAGTACATCGAGACCAACTGGACGGACATGCGGCCGAGGAGTCTCGCGCAGTCGATGGACAGCTGACCCCGCCGGGTGGGCCGCCGACAGGGTCGGCGGCCCACCCGGGAGACGGCGAAGGAGCCGGTCCGCGAGTTTTCTCGCGGCCCGGCTCCTTCACATACGAACCGGTCGGGCCGGGTCAGGAAGCGGGCTGCTCCACCTTGGTGGCCGGCTTGCCGTCGACCGCGGCCGCGAGCTGCGGGACCAGCCGCTCCATGACGTAGGGCAGGCTCAGGACGGAGACGAACGACGTCGCGTTGCCGTAGTCGCTGGTCTCCGGGATGTAGACCTCACGGCCTTCCTTCACCACCTTCAGGTCGCCGTACGAGGCGTCCTTGTGGAGCTTCGCGGTGTCCTTGGCGACGTCGCCGACGATCCACACGACGGCCTTCTGGTCCAGCAGGTCCATGCGCTCCTTGCTGATGTTCGCGCCGAACTTGTCGCCGATCGCCTTGTCCAGGCCGGTCGGCAGCGTCAGCCCGAGATTGGTGAGCAGGCGCGAGCGCGAGTCCTGGCTGCCGAAGACGAACGTGCCCTCGTACGGCGTCGCCATCACACCGGTGGCGCCCTTGAACTCGGGGTGCTGCGCCGCGGCCGCCGCGATCTTCGCCTCGACGTCGGCGACCGCCTTCGTGGCCTCGGCGGGCTTGCCGACCGCGGTGCCGACCCGCTTCGTCAGCTCCTGCCACGGGATGCCGAAGTCGTTGTACTCCTTCGGCTGCGCGACGACCGGGGCGAACTTCGACAGGGACGCGTACTGCTCCTTGGTGAGACCGCCGTACAGGGCGAGGATCAGGTCGGGCTTCAGGGCCGCGATCTTCTCGACCTGCGGGCCGGTGCCGGTGTCCTTCAGCACCGTCGGCGCGGCGGCTCCGGCCAGTTTGTCCGTGGCCCAGGGGCCGATGGCCCCCTTGTAGCCGCCCAGCCACTCGGTGGTGCCCACCGGCACCTTGCCGAGCGCCAGCAGGGCGTCCTGGTCGGTGAGTCCGACCGTGACGATCCGCTGGGGCTCGGACTTGATCGTCGTGTTCCCGTACTTGTGCGGGATCGTCACAGGGAAGGCCTTGCCGGCCGACGCGTCCTTGCCGGTGGACGTGGACGTGTCCGAGTCGGAGTCGCCCCCGCAGGCGGTGGCGGTTCCGAAGAGAAGCAGAACGGAGGCGAGCGCGGCGGCGAGCCGGGGAGCTCTGAGGGAGCGGGCCATCGGTGGTCCTTCGGTTCGGGTTCCTGTGGAGCAGTGACGGTGCGGGGGGCTGTGTTTCCTCAGACGCCGCGGTCGCGGCTGTCCGACCACGCCTCCCACAGGGCTGCGTAGCGTCCTTGTGTACGGCGGAGTTCCTCGTGGGTGCCGGTCTCGACGATGCGTCCGCCGTCCATGACGACGATGCGGTCGGCGGTCGCGGCCTGGGTGAGGCGGTGCGCCACGATCAGTGCCGTACGGCCGTCGACAGCGCGTGCGACGGCCTTCTCCAGGGCGCGGGCCCCAGTGCTGCCGGCCTCGGCGGTCGCCTCGTCGAGGATCGCGACAGGCGGGTCCGCGAGGATCAGCCGTGCGAGCGCGAGCGCTTGTGTCTGTGCGCTGCTGAGCCGGTGCCCGCCCTCGCCCACCACGGTGGCGAGTCCGTCGGGAAGGGCTTCGGCCCAGCCCAGCGCGTCGACCCGGTCCAGTGCGCTGCGCAGTTCGCCGTCGCTCGCCCCGGGCTTGGCCAGCCGGAGGTCGTCGGTGAGCGTCCCGGCGAAGACGTGGGTCTCCTGGGTGATCAGGGCGACCGTACGGCGGATGAGGGCCGGGCCGAGTTCGTGGAGCGCGGCGCCGCCGAGCCGCACGGTGCCGGCCGAGGGCCGGTGCACTCCCGCGATGATCTTGGCCAGGGTGGTCTTGCCGGCACCGCTCGCCCCGACGAGTGCGACGCGTTCCCCGGGCAGCAGGGTCAGGTCGACGTCGTGCAGCACGGGATGCCCGGTCTCGTACGCATGGCAGAGGCCGGTGACGGTGATGGACGCGTCACGCGGGGTCGCGGGGCGCGCGGGCTGCTCGGGGAGCGGCTGATCGGCCACGCCGACGAGCCGGGCGAGGCCCGCGGCGGCCGACAGGGCGTCGTCGATGAGGACGAGCGCGGAGTTGATGGGGGTGAAGAGGCTGTGGAAGTACAGCGCGGCGGCGGTCGCCGTGCCGAGGGACGCGGATCCGTCGCGCACCAGCCAGAAGCCGGTGACGAGGACGGCGGCGAGCCCGATGAACTCGCCCACGTGCAGACGGCTGTAGAAGCCCAGCACGAGCTGGACACCGCGCATGGTGAGCTGGACGACGGACCAGGAACGCCCGGCGGCCCGTTCGCTGTGCTCCCCCTCCAGCCGGAACGCCTTGACGGTCGTGCTGCCGCCGATGGTGTCGAGCAGTTGTTGCTGCTGGGCGCCGGTGGCGATGCGCTGTTCCGCGTAGAGCGGTACGGCCCGTCGGACGTACCAGCGTGCCGTGTGCACCTGGACCGGCACGGCGAGCAGCGCGGCGAGCAGGAACCTCCAGTCGAGCACCGCGAGCGCGCCGAGGGTCAGGACGATCGCGAGCAGTGAACGGGCCAGCTCCGGCAGGGCGTTGCGGACGGCGTCGGCGATCAGCGACACGTCGGCGGTGACCCGTACGGTCAGGTCGCCGGAGCCCGCCTTCTCCACCTGCTCCAGGGGCAGCCCCAGGGCCCGTTCGACGAACCGCTCGCGCAGACGGGCCAGGACGGTTTCGCCGAGCCGGGAGATCAGCGAGAGGCCGAGGCCGGTGGTGAGTCCCTGGACGACGGCGACGGCGGCGAGCAGCACCACGATCGTGGTGATCGCGTCCGGCGGCCGGTGGTCCGCTGCCAGGTCGACGACGCGCCCGAGCAGCGGCTGGATCAGCAGTCCGACGGCCGTCGCGCCGACCATGACGGCGAAGCCGCACAGCGCGAGGAGCCGGTGGGGGCGCACGAGTTCACCGACGGCGGCGCGGGTTCGCGCCGCGGTCGCCGTCGGCAGCAGCTGCCGGACGGGCTCGCCGCTGGCGGCGGTCTCCTGCACGGTCTGTCGCTCCGTGTTCACGTCGGCGGGCGTCGAGGACTGCTGGTGCTCCGGATTCGCGTCGGCGGGCGTCGAGGACTGCTGGTGCTCCGGATTCGCGTCGGCGGGCGCCGAGGACTGCTGGTGCTCCGGATTCGCGTCGGCGGGCGCCGAGGACTGACCGTCGGCCTGTCTGCCGGTCTGACGTGGTGTCATGAGAGAACTGCCGAACGGTAGGAGATGCGGTCACGGACGAGTTCGGCGTGGGCGGCGCAGCCTGCCACCCGGCCGTCCTCGATGAGGACGACCCGGTCGGTCACGGACAGCAGCGCCGGACTCGTGGTCACCAGGACGGTGGTGCGGTCGCGGCGGATGTCCCTCAGGCCGGCCGCGATCCTGGCCTCGGTGACCGCGTCGACCGCCGTGGCCGGGTCGTGCACCACCAGGACGGGTGTGTCGGCGGCCAGAGCGCGGGCGAGCGCGACGCGCTGGCGCTGTCCGCCGGACAGCGAGCGCCCGCGTTCGGTCACGATCGTGTCGCCGCCCTGGGGCAGCGTCCCGGCCACCTCGTCCGCGCCCGACGCGGCGAGCGCCGGACCGATGTCGTGCTCGGGCGGCGCCGCGGCCCGGACGTTGCCGGTGAGCGTGCCTTCGAAGAGGTCCGCGTCGTGTTCCGCGACGAGGATCGCGGTGCGGACGTCCGCGGGGTCGAGGGTGGTCAGCGGTACGCCGTCCAGTTCGACCGAGCCGCTGTCGGGGTCGGAGCGCCGGGCCAGGCAGAGCAGCAGCGCGGTCGCGTCGGCGGAGTCGGTGGCGACCACGCCGACGAGGTCGCCGGGTGCGATGTCGAGATCGAGGTCCCGGAGTGTGCCGTACGAGACGCCGCGCAGGCGGACCGCGCCGCGGACGGGCTGCGGCAGCCGGCCGGCGCCGGGGAGTACCGCACCGTCCGCGCCGAGCACTCCGGCGATGCGCGTGGCGGAGGCACGGCCCTGCGCGAGCTCGGAGTTGATCCAGGAGAATTCCGAGAGCGGTCCGAGCAGGAACAGCGCGAGGCCGACCGCCGAGACCAGTTCGCCGAGGCTGATGTCCCCCTGTGTCGCGAGGCGTCCGCCGACGAGGGCCACGAGGGCGATGAACACGCCGGTGAGCGCGAGCACGATGCCGTTCTGCCATGCCCGCGCCCGTGCGGCCCGGAGAGTGGCGGACAGGGACTCACTGCTGGTCTGCCGGTAGCGCGCGACGGCGGCGGATTCGGCGCCGATGCCCTTGAGCACCCGCAGCCCGGCCACCAGGTCCGCGGCGATACCGGACGCCTGTGCCGCTCGTTCCTGTTCGGCCTCGCTCCGGCGCTCCAGCGGTTTGCTCAGCAGGTGGCCGAGCCACAGAAGAAGGGGTGTGCCGAGGAGCACCACGAGTCCGAGCAGGACCGAGATGCGTACCAGGACCACCGCGCTGACGAGGAGTCCGGTCATCGCCGCGACGGCGACGATCACGGCCATGTTGACGGCGCCGACCCGCTTGGCGTCCTCGGTCGCGATGTTCGTGAGCTCTCCGGGAAGCCGTCCGCTGTCCGCGCCGCCCTCCGGCGCCAGGATCCGGCCGACGAGCCGGGTCCTGAGGCGGTGGGCCGCGGTCTCCGCCGCCCGTTCACCGGCACGGGCGCCGAACCGGAAGCTGAACGACAGTCCCACGTAGACGACGGCCAGCGCCGCGATGCCCAGCAGCAGCCCGCCGGTGTCGCTCTTGGCGACACCCTGGTCGATCACGACACCGATGAGCACGGGGACCAGGGCCTCGCCCGCCTGGTGCCCGGCGCCGAGCAGCGAGCCGATGGCCACGTCGCGACGCTGTCCTGTGACAGAGCTCCGCAGAACATCCCGCCCCGACAGGTCTGTTGCGCCCACCGCACTCCTCCGGACCTGCTTGGCAGTGCCCATGGACCGAGCACGAGAACTTAGGTAAGGCTAGACTAACCACGACCTGATGGGCCACCCCTCGTCGACGATCGAGGCAGTTGCGTGATCCGGCGGCGGGACGGCGTGGGCGACGGCACTCAGAGCGGGCCCGAGTGCGCCGATTCCGGGGGCACTTGAGCCGCTCGCGCCGCACCGTCGGGATCGTCGATCCGCACCAGCCGGTAGTGCTGCTCGTATGTGGACCTCTTGCGCCGGTCCGCCTTCTTCGGCCTCGCCCGACGGGCGGCCGCCACGAGCGCGCCGACCTCGGGACGCTCCCTGCGCAGCCGGTAGAACGCGCGCCCGGACATCCCGACGAGTGCGGCCGCCGGGCCGTGCAGGGCGCCGCCGCGCATGGCCGTCAACAGGACCCGCAGCGCCGTCGGGTTGAGGGTCGTCGCACCCGGGGCCGGTCCGCGCGCCCTGGCCATCGTGACCGCGGCAGCCATCGCGGCCGCGAACGTGGGGTCGTGCTCCTGCCAGGCCGCCAGCAACCGCTCGGAGACGCCGGCCGCCACCGCGCACCCCGGCGGCCCCAGCCCGAGAGCGGCAGCCCGTACGGCGTCGGCCATCCGCGCGGCGGTCTCCTCGCGCAGAGTCGGTTTCGCACCCAACGCGTGGAGCAGGGCCCTGTCGACGTCCTCTTGTGCGTCGAGGCCTGCCACCACACCATCGGCCCACGACTCCAGCCGATTCGCGGGGTCGACTCGTCGCTCATCCACTCGCAACACCTTCTTAGGTTAGCCTCACCTAAGCACATTCCGGAGTGGGATGACGACCCGTTCACAGGAAAGGATCAGCTTGTGCTCTGCACCAGGTTGACCAACGCACGTGTCATCACGATGGACCCGGCGCGCCCCGCCGCCCGTGAGATCGGCATCTGGCGGGGACGCATCGTGGGCCTGGACGAGGAGGTGGCCGCACTCCCCGCCCGGCAGGTGGTGGACCTGGACGGGGCGACCGTGCTGCCGGGCTTCATCGACAGCCATGTGCACCTCGCCTGGACGGGACTGAAGGCGCGGACACCGGACATCGCCCCCAGCACCTGCGTCGACGACATCCTGGCCATCGTCGCGCAGGCCGTCGCCGACGCACCGCCCGGCAGCTGGGTCGACCTGGGCGGCTACGACCAGCGCACCCTCGACCGCCCCCTGGGCGCCGCGGAACTGGACACCGTGAGCCACGGGCGCAAGGTGTACCTCGGACACATCTCCGGACATGCGTGCCTGGTCAACACCGCGATCCTGGACCTGCTTCCGCAGAGCGTCCGGCACACGAACGGCTTTCTCGCCGAGGAGGCCATGGGTGCGGCCCTGCGGCTGCGGCCACCGCATTCCCTGACCGAACTCGTCGACGCGATCGAGACCGCCGGGTGGACGTGCCGGAGCGAGGGTGTGACGGCGTGTGCCGAAGCCGGCATCGGCAGCGAGCTGTTCGCCCACAGCCCCGTCGAAGCCGCCGCCTACCAACTCGCCCACGAGGCGGGGCGATTGCCGATCCGGCTCCAGCTCATGGTGGCCGCGGACGCCCTGAAGCCCGTCGACGCCGCGCGGGAGGACATGACGTCGCGCGCCTTCGGCCTCGGTCTGCGCACCGGCTTCGGGGACGGGCACCTGTCGCTCGGCGCCCTCAAGGTCTTCACCGACGGCGGCATGATGGCGCGGACCGCCGCACTCACCGAGCCCTACCTCGGCACACAGTCGGCGGGTCAGCTCCAGATGCCCGCCGAGCAGCTCGAGGACACCATCGCCCAGGGCCACCTCGCGGGCTGGCAGCTCGCCGTGCACGCCATCGGGGACCGCGCGGTCGATGTCGCGCTGGGCGCCCTGGAGAAGGCGCAGCGCCTGCACCACCGCCCGGAGGCCCGGCACCGCGTCGAACACGCCGGTCTTGTCCGCCCGGACCAGCTGGCCCGGTTCGCCGCCGTGGGGGCCACCGCCGTCGTCCAGCCCAGCTTCCTGCGGTACTTCGGCGACGACTACGCGGCGATCATGGGCAGTGAGCGGGCACCGTGGCTCTACCGGGGCCGCGGCTTCCTCGACAACGGCGTCCGCCTGGTCGGGAGTTCGGACCGTCCTGTCGCCGACGGCGCGCCACTGCGGGCCATCCAGTTCATGGTGGAGCGGGCCTCCGAGTCGGGCCGGCCGATCGGCGCGGACGAGGGCATCGGTGTCGAGGAGGCGCTGCGCGCCTACACCTCGGACGGCGCGTATGCGTGCCACTGGGAGGACAGCGCGGGCAGCATCACCGCCGGCAAGCGCGCCGACTTCGTCGTCCTGGAGGACGATCCGCGACGGGTGCCCATCTCGAAGATCGGCGACATCGCGGTGATCGGTACCTGGCTGGAGGGGAACCGGTCGTCCAAGGGGCCAACGGCCTGACGTCACCGGCGTCCCCACCCTCCCCGGGGGCGCCGCACTTGCGGGGCGGCGGGCAGGGCGCCGCACCGGGCTCACCTCACTCACCGAGCGTCCGGGGATTCGTGACAGTGGGTAGCCGTTCGACGTGCGTCCGGTCCTGGGCACTGTTTGGCTGTTGGGGGGACCGCATCTCCGTCACGAAGGAGTGACCATGAGCCCGGAAAACCCGTCACACGGCTCCACCGAGGACATGAAGCAGCAGGCGCTGAAGATGGAACAGGCCGCGGAACAGTCCACCGACCCCCATGTGCGCCGGCGCCTGCGCGAGAAGGCCAGTGAGCTGCGCCGCCGGACCAGCCGGCAGCAGGGCGAGGCACCGCCCGAGGGATTCAACCCCACGCGCTGACCGTCGCGCTCAGAACGGGGTCCGCTCGGAACGGGGCGGTCAACAGGCCCGCTCAGGAACGACGACCGGCCAGAAACGGGCCGCTCAGAGCGGGGGCCGCGGGAAACCCCGGCCCCCGTTCTGCGGCGTCCGGCCCGTCCTCAGCCGTCCGAGGTCCCGCTCGCCGCGTTCCGCCACACCGTCAGGTCCAGGGTGAGGTACTTGCTCGGTGAGTCCTCGGCCGAGAAACCCTGCACCGTCAGCAGACCCAAGTGACCCGTCCCGGTCGTGATGCAGATCTGACGGCCCTTCGACAGCCTGTTCACATAGACGTTCTTGGTGAACCGGGTGTCCTTGCGGCACGTTTCGAGGGACCCCTGCTGGCCCGGGTCGAGCAGGACCAGATTGCCCTCGTTGCTCTCCGCGTCGAGGTAACCGCCTGTGTCGTAGGAGAGTTCGTACCCGCCGTCCTCGCCCTCCTGCGGCCGGACGTCGTCGTCACTGAGCGTCAGATGGAAGCCGGCCGTGAGATTGATACCCGGGTACTCCACGGGCTTCGGCGGCGCCGGCGCCGGGTCCGGCTTCGGGGCGGACTCCTCCTTGCCGCCGGTGCCGCTCTCCCCCGTGTCCGAGGACGAACCGCCCTGGGATGTACCGCTCCCCTGCGAGTTGTCGTCGTCCTTCATCGCCAGGTACGCCGTCCCGCCCCCGATACCGAAGACCAGCAGGACGGCCAGGGCGATGAGCGCCGCGCGTTTGCCGCCACCGCCGGTGGGGCGCCGGGCATGGGGATCGACGTAAGGGGCCGGGTACGGGCGCGGGTTCGGGTTCGGGTTCGCCGGGACCTGGGTCTGGGCGTAGGCGTGGGCATGGCCGGGGTTGGTGGGCTGGTGGTGCTGCGGGGGCGGGTACTGCGGGGAGGGCCCGTGCGCGGCGGGAGGGCCGTAGCCCGGGGGCGGGGTGCCTGGCGTCACCGGGGTGGTGGGCGAGTACGCCGCCGAAGGGGTGGTGGCGGGCGGCGGCGGTGTCTGGGCCGGGGCCGGTGCCGCCGCGCGTCCGGTGATGTCGGCGCTGACGGCCGCGGGCAGCCAGTCCTCGGGCCGCCGCAGTACCGTCTCCGCGTTCGCCGACTGGCAGAGTCCGATGATGTCGGCGATCGACGGCCTGGCCGCGGGGTCCTTCGCCAGGCAGCGGGTGACGAGTTCCCTCAGCCGGTCCGGCACCCCGCTGAGATCCGGCTCCTCGTGGACGATCCGGTACAGCACGCCGTGCGAGGTGCCCTCGCCGAAGGCCGGGGTACCGGCCGCGGCATACGCCGCGACCTGCCCGAGCGCGAAGATGTCGGTCGCCGCCGTGACCCGCTGCCCCGCGGCCTGTTCGGGGGCCATGAACGACGGTGTGCCGATGGTGACGCCGCTGCCGGTGAGCGATGTCGCGTCGGCGGCGTAGGCGATACCGAAGTCGATGACGCGCGGTCCGTCGGCCGCGAGCAGCACGTTCGACGGCTTGAGGTCACGGTGCACGATGCCGGCGCCGTGGATGACGTGCAGGGCCTCGGCGATGCCGGCGACGAGCAGCAGCACCGCCTCGACCGGAAGCGCACCGTGCCGGGCGACCGCGTCGGCGAGCGAGGGACCCGGGACGTACGCCGTGGCCAGCCAGGGCTGCTGCCCGTCGGTGTCCGCGTCGATCACGGGGGCGGTGAACAGGCCCTGCACGCGCTGCGCTGACTTCACCTCCTGCGCGAAACGGCGGCGGAACTCCGGGTCCTCGCCGAACTCCGGGCGGATCACCTTGATGGCCACCGGCCGTCCGCCGGGCGTGTACGAGAGGTAGACCTTGCCCATGCCTCCGGCACCGAGCTTCGCGGTCAGCCGGTATCCGGCGATGGTCGCCGGGTCGTCTCCCGCGAGCGGCTGAAAGACCTCGGCCTTCCCCCGGTCGTGCTGCTGACCACTCATCACGCAATTCCCCCTACACAAGACACCGATGTCGCACGGCACCCTACCCAAGGGAAAGCGGTGTCCCTCGCTTTAGGGCGCCCGTCGCAGGCGTGGCGCATGGCCGGCGGGATGCGCGGAGGCGCGTGACCGGCACGACGCGCGCTTGCCGTGATCAGGGCCGACGTACGTCCAGGGGCGTCTTTTCGGCCGACCCGCCGCCCGCCCGGTCGCCTTCGGGCCGACCGTTGCCGAACCCTTCCCGATCGGGCCGCCTCCTCACGTACGCAGAAAGCGCAGGACCGCCAGTACCCGCCGGTTGTCGTCCTCCGAGGGCGGCAGGCCCAACTTCCGGAAAATGCTTGCCACATGCTTCTCCACGTTTCCGGCCGAGACCACGAGCGTCTGGGCGATACCGGCATTGGATCTGCCCTCGGCATCAGGGAGAGCACGGCCCTTCACGGTCCGTCAGGGAGCCCTCGCCACCGGCGACCTCATCAGGTTGCTGATCCAGCGCACGCCCTCGGGGTCGAGTCCGTTGACCGGCTCGTCGAGGAGCAGCACTCCGGGATCGCGCAGCAACACACCGGCGATGCCGAGCTGTTGCGCCATGCCGAGCGAGAACGCCCCCGCGCGCCTGCGGGCGACGCCGGCAATACCGACGGTCCCGAGCACCTCGCCGACCCGTGACGGGTCCATCCCGCCGCCCGCCGCGAGGGCGCCAGATGGTGTTGGGCGCTGTGACCGGGGTGGGAGGAGCGGGCTTCGAACAGCGCCCCGACCTCGGACGGCGGCCAGGAGAGCTCTCCATATTGGACGGCTGTTGATACGGACGTGCCCGGCGTCCGGTCCGTCCAGGCCGAGGATCAAGCGCGTGGTGGTGGACTTGCCCGAGCCGTCGGTCCCGAGGATTCCGGTGACGGTGCCCGGCCGCACATCGAAGCTCAGACCGTCGACGGCGACCGTGGTGCCGTACCGCCTGGTGAGAGAGCCCACCTCGATCATGCGGGCCCGGATCGGTCACCGGACCGTGACAGACCTCTGTCTTGAACTGGGGGTTTTCCCCGATCCCGGGGGAGGCGGCCCGTCGGCCCGTCCACCCGTGGCGGTGGCTCGGAGGGCCGGGCAGTCCTACCGTGGAAGGGACATCGTCACCGGCCGGCACGACGCGCGGGCGGACGCGCGGCGCGGCGTGATGCGCCGTGACGAAAGCGCCGCCCTCGTGTCTTCTCCAGTGCCCGGCACGCGGGGGCGATGGTGCAGGAAGGCGTTGCAGGTGACATCGATGGCCGATATCGGCTCCCAGCCCCTCGTGCCCGGCGTGCACGAGACGGCTCTGGACGATGCCACCCTGGTCGTACGCGCCCGTGACGGCGATGTGAGGGCCTTCGAGGTACTGGTGCTTCGCTATCAGGGCCCGATGTACCGCCTGGCGCTGCGCATGCTCGCCAGTCGTGGCGATGCCGAGGACGTGGTGCAGGAGGTCTTCCTGACCGCCTGGCGCCGCCTGGGCCGGCTACGGGAGAGTGCCGCGTTCGTGGGCTGGCTCTACCGGATGACGACCAACCGGTGTCTGAATGTCATCCGGGCACGCAGGCCCATGGCCGTGACGGATCTGGACGCTCGCGCATCGGGCGACGCAGCCGGATCCCCGGAACGGTCGGCACAGGTCGGTGAACAGCTGGTCGCGCTCTCCGACGGCCTCCAGCAACTGACTGCCGAACAGCGCGCCTGCTGGCTGCTGCGGGAGGTGCACGGGCGTTCCTACGACGAGATCGCGAGAGCGACGGGCACGACCCGGACTGCGGTGCGCGGACGCATCGCACGCGCCCGCGCCCACCTGGCGGAGGTGATGGCTCCATGGAAATGAACGACGCGCAGGGCTCCACGCTCCCGTGCGGCCGCGACATCGAGACGGTGTGGGAGCGGCCCTCGCCGAGGGGCGGCGACGAGTCGGACGGCCACGACCCCGGTTGCGAGTACTGCGCTGCCGCCCGGGAGAGCCTGGCGGTGCTGCGGGAGGTGACGGGCGAGCTCGCCGCGGAGGAGATCCATCCGCCGGCCGGGGTCACTGCCCGGATCATGTCCGCGGTGCGGGCGGAGAGAGGCCGCCATCACATGCTGCTTCTGCCCAGTACGGAGCCCGGCGAGGTCCGGGTCAGCGAACAGGCGGTAGCCGCCGTGCTGCGGTCCGCCGCCGATTCCGTCGACGGTGTGCGCGCCCGGCACTGCCGGATCACCGCCACCGAGACGGATGGCGCCGTCCGGGTCGAACTGACCATCGCTGTCGGCTATCGCGGCTTCCACTCCGAGGCGGTCGAGGACGTACGTGAGCGCGTGCGGGCCGCCGCATCGGCACGCGTCGGAGTGTCCCTCGTGCACGTGGACCTGACGGTGGAGGACCTCTACGACGCACAACACCACCGGGACGAGGCTTCCGGCCTCTGAGACCGGCCGACGCACAAGGACAGGTGCTCGCGATGGGAACACCCCTCCCCCACGACAGGACCGGGGCTCCGCGCACCCAGTGGGTGATGGCCGATCCGGTGATCGCCGCGGTCGCCGCTCATGCCGCGGGCGGTGTCACCGGTGTGGTGCGACTCGAACCCGGCCTCACCGGCCTCGCCACTCAGGTGGCACGCTCGGCCCGGCAGAAGATCTACGGCCTGACACCCGCGCCGACCGAGGGCGTACACGTGAGGGTGGACCGGTCGGCCGAACCACCGGTGCTGCGCGTCTCCGTCGACCTCGTCACCTCGGCGCAGGACCAGGCAGCGGCCGTGGCGCAGGCAGTTCAGCGCGAGGTCACACGTGCGGTCGCCGATGCCACCGGGCTGGTCCCACACTCCGTCGGGGTCTCGATCACCGACATCGAGCCGTACGGGGCCGGTACGAGGTGACACCTCGTACGGACCTGACACGTTCCCTCCTGGCCGCCGTTGCCGGGATTCCGGGCCTGCGTCCGGCGACGTCCTCCACCACCCCCATCGGCTCACGCGTGCCGTGGAACCTCGACGCGTCGGCGGTTGCCGTCCGCGACGATGTCGTCGAGATCCGTCTGGTCGCCCTCGTCCTCCCCCTTCCCGCGGTCCTCAGCAGGGCCGAGGCGGCCCTGCACGCGGTGCTGGAGGGAACCATGTGGAAGGACGCCCGACTACGCCTGGTCGTCACCGACATCGACGCCGCCGCCCTCAACCCCGCGGATCAGGCACGGTGAGGATGATTCCGCCAATATCGTGACGTTCTTCCCTGCCAGGGGTCCTACCGGTACGACGAGCGCGACACCGCCTCGTACGGGAGCCCGAGGAGGGCGTCATGAAGATTGCCGATCACTCCACGTTCGCCGCCGGTGACACCGGCAAGAGCACCGGCCCTACGGCGGTGTCGCGAAGCCAGAACTCCGAAGAGGGGCAGGGCAGCACCACCATCGCCGATGTCGTGGTCCAGAAGATCGCCGGAATCGCCACCCGCGAGGTACCCGGCGTGTACCAGCTGGGCGGTGGCGCGTCACGTGCGTACGGCGCGATGAAGGGACGGATCCCCGGAGCCTCGGCCAGTGCCGGACAGGGTGTGTCCGTCGAGGTCGGCCAGAAGCAGGCGGCCGTGGACCTCCAGATCCTCGTCGAGTACGGCGCGTCCATACCCGACCTGTCCCGCGCGGTCCGCAACAACGTCGTCGACACGGTCGAGCAGATGACCGGCCTGGAGGTCGTCGAGGTCAACATCAACGTCAACGACGTCCACATCCCCGGTGACGACTCGGACAGCGGTGACAAGGGCCGCACCGACCGCGTCGAGTAGAGCGGAGAGCTCCGGGCGGGCGCCGGCGGATCGGGTTTCTACCGATCGTCGGCGTCCTCCTCGTCCTCCCACTCCTCCTCTTCGTCGGCGTCCTCCGCGTCCTCGTCGGCTTCCTCGCCGTCCTCGTCGTATTCCTCGTCCTCGTCGGCTTCCTCGCCGTCCTCGTCGTACTCGGCGTCCTCGTCGTCGTATTCGGCGTCCTCGTCGTTCTCGGCTTCTTCTTCCTCCGCCACGGCGTCCTCGTGGGACACGACCACTTCGCCGTCCCGGATCTCACCGCGCCAGCCCTCGGGCTCATCGTCGGTGAGGGACACGTAGCGCTGGAAGTGCTTGAAGTCCAGGCGCATACGGCGCCCTTGGGCTCGCCACAGATTGCCTGTCTTCTCGAAGAAGCCCGACGGGTAGTACTCCACGACCAGGACGATCCGCGTCAGCGCGGGCGCCAGCTCATGGAAGCTGACCGCGCCCTTGGTGCTCCCCTTGGCACCCTCGGACGTCCACGCGATGCGGTCGTCGGGTATCTGTTCCTGGACCTTCGACTTGAAGCTGCGGTTGGACAGAGCGATCTTGACCTTCCAGTCGCTCTCCACCTCATCACCCGCCGAAACGCTCTGGACACCCTTCATGAAGCCGCCGAACTGGTCGTACTGGGTCCAGAAGTCGTAGGCCGTGCGCAAGGGCACTCCGACATCGAGCACTTCGATGATGTTCATGGACTTGCCGCTCGACTTGCCTTTGCCCTTGCCGCCGCCGAACGCTCCCTTGACCTTATCCATGACGCCCTTCGCCTTCCCGGACACGATTGCCTTGAGAGGAGACTCACCCCCGAGGATTTTCGAGCCGATGGCAGGCAATGACCCGCCGTTCTCGGCCACGTCGGTCAGCTGCCCAGTGACGTCCTTGAGCTTGTCCCCCGCCTTGTCGGCAAGCCGCCCCATCTGAGCATTGGCGTACCCCGACAATTCCTCACGCAGCCGGTCCATGCCCGACGGTTGCGTCCCCGACCCTGCGTCTTCCTTTCCCGTCATGACTGCCTACCTCCGACGCCCGGAACGCGAGGATGTCTTCTTGGCCGGGGCAGACTTCTTCGCCGCGGCTTTCTTGGCCGGCGCTGCTTTCTTGGCCGCTGTCTTTTTGGCCGCCGTCTTCTTGGCGGGGGCCTTCTTGGCCGGAGCCGACTTCTTGGCCGCCGTCTTTTTGGCCGGGGCCGACTTCTTGGCCGCCGTCTTTTTGGCCGGGGCCGACTTCTTGGCCGCCGCCTTCTTGGCCGGAGCCGCTTTCTTGGCCGGAGCCGACTTCTTGGCCGCCGCCTTCTTCGCCGGGGCCGATTTCTTCGCACGGCGAGGCGGTTGCCGATCCGGCTCCTCGTCCTCGTCCGGCTCGTCCTCGGGCTCTTCGTCCTCGTCCGGCTCCTCGTCGAGCTCGTCCTCCGGCTCTTCGTCCTCCTCCGGCTCCTCGTCGAGGTCGTCCTCCGGCTCTTCGTCCTCCTCCGGCTCCTCGTCGAGCTCGTCCTCCGGCTCCTCGTCCTCCGGCTCTTCGTCCTCGTCCCAGTCCTCGTCCTCGGGCTCCTCGTCCTCCTCCGGCATCCGCACCTTGTCACCGAGTGCGCTCGTGCGGCTCTGGAGAGTGTCGGCGAGGGAGCTCATACCGCGGTCGGCGACGGCCGCAACGGCCTTCCGCCCTGCCTCCAGGACATCGCCCTTGAACTGCTCCTGAAGCTCGGCGACCTGCGGGAGCTGACCCAGACGACTCACGGCCTCAGCCGCCAGCTGACGAGGTTCCAGCCCGAATCGTCTGCCCGCCAGATACGTGGCCACTGTCAGCGCGAGCTTGCCCTTCTTCGACCGGCCCAGCACGTACCCGCCCGCAACAGCCGCCGCCAGAGCCACCTTGGTCTGGTTGTCCATGAATCCATCACCTTCCATCGGCGCTTTCACACGGTGCGGATTGCCGCCGGAATGCGGGGACTTCGCCGCCCGGGCGCGTCAACTGCCGTCTCTCGAAAGGGGCAGCCCCCGGGTAGGCACCTTCGGTGGCCCCTCACATCAGGCGACCGGGGCGGCCGGCACCCGCAGCAGGCACATCACACCGGGGCCGCCGGCTTTCTTATCAGCCCCACGTTGTCCAGTCTGTACCCAAATGAGACAGCCGCATCCCGAGAACTGCCGCACCCCCGCCTCCGGTGACACACAATTCGGAGCCGTCACTCACAGCCACCGGCGAGGTCGCTGCGACCGCGCGGGACGGGGACCGCCGGCCCCACCGGACTCCATGCCCCGAACTACGCGGGGACAGCCTGTCGGATGGGGGCGCCGGCGTGGTGGAGGCTGGCGAGAGCCTGCCGGTAGGACGTGATCAGGCTGGTCTCCAGGTAGTCCACTCCCAGCTCCTGGCAGTGGCGCCGGACGATGACCTGCGCCTTGCGCAGATGCGGGCTGGGCATGCTCGGGAACAGGTGGTGCTCGATCTGGTAGTTCAGTCCGCCGAGTGCGACATCGGTGAACCAACCGCCGCGGACATTGCGCGAGGTGAGCACCTGGCGCCGCAGGAAGTCCGGGCGGTCGTCACCGGTCAGGATCGGCATGCCCTTGTGGTTGGGGGCGAAGATCGAGCCCAGGTAGACCCCGAACAGGCACTGGTGAACCGCGAGGAAGGCAAGGGCCATACCGGGCGGCAGCACCAGCAGCAGTGCACCCAGGTAGAGGGCGAAATGCGCGAACAGCATGCTTCCCTCCGCCACACGGTTCTTGAGCGAACGATCAGCCAGCGACCTCACACCGGACAGGTGCAGATTGAAGCCCTCGAGCGTCAGGAGGGGGAAGAACAGGAACGCCTGGTACCGACCGAGCAGACGGGGCAGCCCTGTTGAGGCGTGCGCCTGCTTCCTCGACCAGACCAGGACATCGGGGATGAGGTCGGGGTCCAGCTCCTCGTGATTGGGGTTGGCGTGGTGGCGTGTGTGCTTGTCCTGCCACCACCCGTAACCCATGCCGATACCGGCGTTGCCCGCGATACGGCCGGTTCGTTCGCTGGCCTTGCGCAGCCGGAACACCTGCCGGTGTGCCACGTCGTGCGCGAGGAGGGCGACCTGGCCGAAGACGACGGCCAGGAACGCCGCCACCGCGAGCGTCCACCAGCTGTCGCCGACGAGGACGAACGCGACCCAGCCGCCGGCGTACAGCGCGGCCACCGAGGCGATCCGGGCCGCGTAGTAGCCCGGGCGACGGCCCATGAGACCCGCGTCGGCGATCTTCCGGGACAGCCGGGCGAAATCGCTCCCCGCCTCCTGTCGGACATCGGGCGGGGCAGGGTGAACGGTCTGCGAATCCATGAAAACGAGCTCCCTCACGGGTGTCGGATGCGGCCGGCACTGACGTCCGCAGTGGTCAGGAATGACCTTGATCCAATCGCCCCGTACGAATCGGCCGTCGCTGCCGGGAAGGCGGCCCTGTCACAGGGCGCCGTCCACGGGCACAGATCAGGCCGACTATTCAGAGGGTCTCGGCGCGCTCACCGAGCGCGCGGTTCGGCCGCCGCACACGCCCCGGACAGCACAGCCCTTCCCAGGGCACACGGGTCGCAGCGACCGTCTTGCCCCTTCCAACGAACGGCGGCCACCACACGTGCCCGGAACCCGCCCCGCATCTCACCACGGGCCCGGGACCGGGGCTCCACGGCCGAAGGCTGCCGGGCCGCACGGTCGGAAGCCGGGCCCGGCCCCCGGTCGGCGCCGGCTCCTCGGACGGGCGAAGGTTCCGCGGAAGGCCGGCGGCACCCGTGACCCGGGTTTCGCGTTCACGGCGTTGCGTACAACCCATCGGCGGTCCCCGGTGTCGTACGCACCAACACGACGGAACCGCTCGATGGGGGATCGGGATGAAGAGCTCCGGACACAGAACCCGTACCGCTCTTGTCATTGCCTGCGCACTCGTGGTGGGCGCCTCGCTGGTGTCGGCCGGCCCGGCGGTCGCCGGGCCGGGCACCGCCGGGACGGCCGCCTCCGGGACGGCGGAGGACGTGGTCATCACCCTGGGCGTCAGGGACGGCCGCGTCGTCCCTCCCGAGGCACTGGCTCTTGCCGGTGGGCGGCTGCATGTCACCGGCCGCGCGGACGACGCGACCAAGCGCAGCCTGTACGAGTACGACCTCGCCGTCACCGGTACGCCCACCGCCGGGCCCCGGCGCCTCGTCGTCGACAACTTCTGGAACGACTATCCGTGCCGGGACGACCCCGGCACCTTCTGCTCGGAGCTCGACTCGAGACTGTGGGGGCTCGGCGACGGCCGGATCGGCTATCAGGAGCCGTGGGGCAGCCACCATTCCGTCGGCGGTACACGGCCGCCGCGGCAGGTCTCGCTCCAAACCGAATGGCGGCAGGACCGGTTGACCTCGGCGGCCGGCCGTTACGTCGCCGTCTTCGACGGCTTCGACACCCGGGTGGGAGACCTCGACGGCGATGCCGGCGCACAGCACATCGCCGACGGCCGTCCGGCGTCCGTGTGGGCCACCAAGGTGTGGACCCGGGGCGAACAGCCGGGCGCCGTCCAGTCGTACGACCTGAAGACCGGCGCGAAGTCCGGGGACATCGCACTCGGGACGGGCTGCACCGCCGAGGAGCTCCAAGTGGTGGGGCGGTGGCTGTACTGGCGTTGCCCGGGAGTCGACAAGGCCGGGGTGTGGGACTTCGGGACCCGCAAGAACGTCGCGGTGCCTTCGCAGGACGGCGTCAGGATGGGTGACGGCTATCTGGTCTGGTACGAGCCGTCGGAGCGCCGGCTGGAGCTGGTCGACTTCCATCGGGGCGGCGGATTTCCGTACGTGGAGCAGACGTTGGCCTCCGACGTACCGTCCGCAGCCTGGGACGTCGACCGGTTCGGCGGCCATGTGGCGTTCACCGACGCCGAGGGACGGATCCGCATCAGGCCGGTGACCGTGCCCCGCCAGTCGGTCACGGTGACCGACCTGGCCCCCGAAGCCGGGTTCGGGCCCTGGCGGGGCGACTGGCGGCTCAGCCGTCCGGCGGCCTCCTGGACGGTCACCATCAAGGATCCGTACGGCAACGTGGTGAGGGAGATCCGCGGCCGGGACCGGGAAGGCGCCTCCGTGCAGGCCGGATGGGACGGAAAGGACTCCGACAACCAACCGGTCCCCAGCGGGGCGTACACCTGGACGCTCGGCGTCGACTCGGGCGACGGCACGGGGACGCAGGAGCTGACGAGCCGCGGACTGGAGCACACCCGGGCGGCGGGCGGACGCAGTGCGTTCCGGGACACCGACGCCGACGGGTACGGCGAGATGTTCTCCATGACGACCGCCGGCAAGCTGGCCGTCCACCATCTCTCCCGGGACAGCGGCTCCTGGACCTCCACCGGCTGGGACACGACCACCCGCTTCGTGTCCGCGGGTGACCTGACCAATGACGGCTGCGGTGATGTGGTGGCCCGTACCCCGGACGGCAACCTCTGGCGGTACGCCCCGGGCTGCGGGGCCCGGGTCACCCCCGAGACTCCGCGGACCCTGGTCGGCGCAGGCTGGGCGGGATTCGACGCGATCGTCCCGGCTGCCGACAACGACCCTTTCCGCACACCTGACCTGATTGCCCGTCAGGCATCGACCGGACGTCTCTATCTGTATCCGGGGAACGCGGGAATGACCGGATACGGCAGGCCGATCCTGATCGGACCCGGCTGGAACGGCTACACCATCATGGGCGCGGCCGATCTGACCGGTGACGGGATCGGCGACCTGGTGGCCCGGGACAGCGGCGGCGAGGTCTGGCGCTACGACGGCCTGGGGGAAGGGAAGTTCCTGCCCCGCAAGCTGCTGCTCCAGGACTGGGGCGCGGGACGCCGGGAGATGATGGTGGTCGGTGACGTGACCCGGGACGGTTATCCGGACCTGGTGTCACGGCACGGGGACGGCAGTCTGCTGCGGAACAAGGGCAACGCCGCGGGCGGTTTCGGGGCGACGGTGACGATCGGTACGGGCTGGGGTGCGTACGCCCGGCTGTACTGAGAGAGCATCGCGGGCCACAGGCGGCTCACGATGCCACGGCGCCCGCCCCGGCCTCGGCCGGGCGGGCGCTCCGTCGGGACACTCCCCTGCCGACCGGCCGAGCCCATGGGCGCGGCGCACGAAGACCTGCACGACAGGATCACGGAAGGGCGCGGGCCAGCAGCAGGGTGACGTCGTCGGACGTGGTCTCGGTCGGCAGCGTGTCGATCACCACCGAGCAGAGGTCGTCCACGGACAGACCGGTCCGGCTGAGAGCGTTGCTCACCCGCTCCATGCCGACGCCGATGTCCTGGCGGCGGTCCTCCACGAGCCCGTCGGTGTAGAGGGCGATGAGGCTTCCCGCGGGCAGGTCCAACTCCGCGGCCTCATAAGGCAGCATCCCGAGACCGAGGGGTGTTCCGGTCGGCAGCTCGGCGAAGGTGACACCGCCCCCGGGGTCGACGAGGGCGGGCGGCGGATGCCCCGCCAGCGCTACCGTGCAGCGCCGTGCGACGGGGTCGTAGACCGCGTACACACAGGTGGCGCCCATGGAGGGCAGGGGCATGTCGGAGTCCGGTTCGTCCTCGACGAGTCCGATGAACGTCCGGTCCACCCGGGTCAGCAGTTCCCCCGGGGGCAGATCCAGGTCGGCGAGTGTGCGGATCGCCGTGCGCAGCCGGCCCATGGTGGCGGCGGCGTCGATGCCGTGGCCGACGACGTCGCCGACGACCAGCCCCACCCGGCCGCCGGGCAGCCCGATGACGTCGAACCAGTCGCCGCCGACTCCGCGGACGCCGTCCGCCGCGTCCGCCGGCAGATAGCGGGCCGCCACCTCCATGGCGGTTCCGCCGCTCACGGAGCTCGGCAGCAGACTGCGCTGGAGGGCGAGGGCGGTGGCCCGCTCGCGGGTGTACCGGCGGGCGTTGTCCAGGCTCAGTGCGGCCCGGGACACCAGTTCCGCGGCGAGCTGGTGATCGCTTTCGTCGAACGGCATCGGGTTGTCCGTCCGGACGAACACGGCCACACCCAGCAGGACGCCGCGCGCCCGGATCGGGAGGACCATCAGGGAGTGCATGCCGAAAGCGCGGATCTTCTCCGCCCGCGCCGGGTCGTTGGCCAGCCAGGAGTCCGCCGAGGTGTCGAGTATCGGCTCCAGCACCGGGCCTCCCGTCGACAGCACCTGCATGAACGGCGACGCCTTGGGGACGTAGACCACTTCGCCGCGGGTCCACAGGGACTCCGGGGCACCGGTGTGGATGGACGCCCTGCCCGCGCGGCGGAACGTGGGGATGCGTCCCTGGGACGGCTCCAGCCGTTCCAGCGGCTCCTCGCCCAGCTGCACCGCCTCGGTCAGGTCGACGGTGACGTAGTCGGCGACGAGGGGAACGGTGAAGTCGGCCAGCTCCTGTGCCGTGCGCATCACGTCCAGCGTGGTGCCGATGCGGGCGCCGGCCTCGCTCACGACGGCCAGCCGGTCCCCCGCCCACCGCCTGTCGCGGACGGCCAGGACCACCAGGCACACGCCCAGGGGGCGGCCGTCGGCATCGTCCAGACGGACGAAGGAGGCGGAGTAGGCACTGTCGCGCACCGTGCCCGCCGCGGCAGGCACCCGGTACTCGCGGCCGGTCAGGCCGGAGCCGGTGGCCAGCACCTGCCGCATCGCCGTCTCGAGGTCTTCGGCGTCGCCGGGCAGCGCATCCCGGGGTCCGCGCCCCAGTCGGGACTCCCGGGCGATTCCGTCGTACTGCCCCAGGGTGTCGTTCACCCAGACGCACCGCAGGTCGGTGTCCCAGACGGCGAACCCGGCCGCGGAGCGGGTCAGGAGGGCCGCCAGTGCCGCTCCTGCGACATCATCCGCGCTCTCCAGCAGGGCGGTCAGGGTGGTCGTGCCGAGCGTGGGGTCCGGTGATTCCATGGCCGTTCCCGATCCTTCGGATGTGCTCTGTCGTGGTGCGGGCGGTCGCTGTCGCGCGGACACGGCCCAGGGCCGGATCAGGTCCGCCGCCCGTTCGGCGACGGCGCGGACCGTGACGACGGTGCCGGCCGACGGGACGGTCCGCGGGACCGAGGCGTCGGCCGCGCGGAGTCCGCCGATGCCATGGACTCGCAGATCGCCGTCGGCGAGGGCGTCGTCGCCGGTACGGCACGGGCCGAGCGGGTGCACGGACGAGGCGACGGTCGGGCGCACCGACAAAGACCGCGGGTCCGGCGCATCGGCCGTCGTCAGCGACCGGGCGGCCGCCCTCCGCGAAACGCTCGGCGCCACCCCTCCTGACGTCCAGACCGTCGGTGAGCAGGCGGTCATGACCGAATGGCTCAACCGCCCGGCCGACTCCCCGACGCGACAGCCATGAGCTCATCACTTCTGGCTCGCCCGGGGCTCAGAGCGTGTCCTCGATGGTGATCGGCAGCTTGCGGATCCGGCGTCCGGTGGCGTGGTGAACGGCGTTGGCGATCGCGGCCGCCGCGCCGACCTGGCCGATCTCGCCGACTCCCTTCACGCCCAGGGGGTTGACGATGCCGTCCTCGATCTCGACCAGCTCGATGTCGACGTCCGGCGCGTCCGCGTTGACGGGCACGAGGTACTCACCGAGGTTCGAGTTGACCCAGCGGCCGGTGTCCGGCGACATGTAGTTGGCTTCCAGGAGCGCCTGCCCCAGACCCCACAGCATGCCGCCCATCAACTGGCTGTGAGCCGTCTTGGCGTTGAGCACCCGGCCGGGTGCGAAGGCGCCGGTCATGCGCCGCACCCGGATCAGGCCGAGTTCGGCGTCCACCCCGACCTCGGCGAACTGGGCGCCGAAGGTCATCATTCCGTAGGGGACGTCGGGGGGGCGGCGGGCTCCACTGCCCCGATGCCTCGGCGTCCGACAGGAAGTTGCGCTGCATCAGATCGGTGTACGGGTCGGATGATGTGCCGGCCGTCATGACGCCGTCCTGCACCACCACATCGACGGGGTCCGTGCCGTACAGCGGCGAACCGGAATCGGCGACGGCCCGTTTGATGAGTTGCTCGCGCAGGGCCGTGGCCGCGCTGTGCACGGCCGCGCTGATCATGCCGGCGCCCGCGGAGCCCACTGCCGCGTTGATGTTGGGCAGATCGGTGTCACCGTCCTCGAAACGGCAGCGGTCCACGCTCATGCCGAGACCGTCCGCGGCGACCTGGGCCATCACCGTGGCAACACCGGTGCCGAAGTCGGGGGTTGCGGCCTGGACGACCGCGGTCCCGTCGGCGTACAGACGCGCGCGGGCGCGCTGGGCGTTGGGGAGCGGCGGCACCGGGTACGCGGCGGTGGCCATGCCCGTACCGATCAGCCAGTTGCCCTCACGGCGTGCGCCCGGGAGGGGATCGCGTCCCTGCCAGCCGAAGCGCCGCGCTCCCCGCTCGTAGCACTCCCGCAGACCACTGCTGGACCAGGGAAGCCCCGACATCGCGTCGACGTCGGAGTGGTTGCGCAGCCGCAGTTCGATGGGGTCCAGGCCGAGTTCGTGGGCGAGCTCGTCCATCGAGCACTCGAGCGCGAACATACCGCTCGCCTCTCCCGGTGCCCGCATGAACGTGGGGGTCATGGTGTTGGCCCGGAACAGCCGGTAGACGCCCTCGTAGTTCGGGCAGGCGTAGAGCTGCGAGGAGATGCCGATGGAGGGTTCCGCCCAGTCGTCGAAGTGGGATGTCGGGGACAGCTTGTGGTGCCGGACGGCGGTCAGCCGGCCCTCGCTCGTCGCACCGATCGCCACATGCTGCTCCTGCTCCTCACGGTGTCCCACCGAAGTGAACATCTGCTCGCGGGTGAGGGCGAGCTTGACGGGCCTGCCGACCTCGCGGGCCGCCATGGCGGCGAGCGCCGAGTGGGCATGGATCATCGCCTTGCTGCCGAAACTGCCGCCGACGTAGTGGCCGATGACCCGGATCTTCGACATCGGGATGCCGAGCAGCCGGGAGACGGTCATCTGCGTGGCATTGACCCCCTGGGTGGCGTCGTACAGAAGCAGCTCGTCGCCTTCCCACTCGGCCGTGGTGCAGGAGGGTTCGATGGGGTTGTGATTGTTCGCGGCGTATGTGTACGTGCCCTCCACCCGTATGTCGGCGTCGGCCAGCCCGGCTTCCACGTCACCGCGCTCGAGGCGGCCCGGTACCCAGCCGCCGAAGATCCTCTCGGGCTCGTACGCGTGGTCCCGGCCCTGGTCGAGGGTGGTGACCGGGGCGGTCTCCTCGTAGGAGACGCTCAGCAGCTGCGCGGCGTGCTGGGCGCGTTCCCAGGTGTCGGCGATGACGATCGCGATCTGCTGGCCGGCGTAGTGGACGGTGTCGTCCTGCATCGGGAAGAAGGTCTGCGCGGGTGCCGCCGTGCCGCCGAGCGAGGGCACGAGCGGCGGCTGTTCGGCGATCTTCGGAAGGTTCTGGTGGGTGAGGACGGCGAGTACGCCCTCCTCGGCCTGTGCGGCACTGGCGTCGATGCCGGTGACCCGTCCGGCGGCGACACGGGAGCCCACCACATACGCGTACGTCATGTCCGGCATGGGGATCTCGGCGGAGTAGCGGGCGCCTCCGGTGACCTTGGGGCGACCGTCCACGCGGTCGAGCGGCTGTCCGATGGCAGAGGGGGTGGTCGTGGTCATGACGGGCTCCCGCTCTCGCTTCCGGACGCGGACGCGGTTCCCGTTCCGTTGCTGAGCATGTCGAGGGCGCGGACGATCGCGCGCTGCGCGAGTTCGACCTTGAAGGCGTTCATGGAGGTCGGCCTGGCGGCGGCCATCTCCACACGGGCGGCCATGGCGAAGTTGTCCCGCATGATGGTCGCGCCGATCAGGAAGTCCTCGGCCCGCTCGGCACGCCATGGCTTGGTGGCCACACCGCCCAGCGCCATCCGAACGTCCACGATCCTGCCGTCGGCGACGGACATCGCGGCCGCGACCGAGACGAGCGCGAACTCGTACGACTCGCGGTCCCGGACCTTCAGATAGAGGGAGCGCCGGGCGAGGGGTGTGGGAGGCACCTCGATCTCCGTGATCAGTTCGCCGTGCTCCAAGGGGTGCTCGCGGTGCGGCGAGTCCCCGGGGAGGAGGAAGAAGTCGTCGATGGGATAAGCCCGTTCGCCGCTCGGACCCATCGTGTGCACACGCGTGTCCAGCGCCATGAGGGCCACGGCCACGTCCGAGGGGTGGGTGGCGATGCAGTGCTCGCTGGTGCCGAGCACCGCGTGACCGCGGCTGAAGCCGTCGATGGCCGAGCAGCCGGTGCCGGGCTCGCGCTTGTTGCACGCGGAGTGCGCGTCGCGGAAGTACGAACACCGCACGCGCTGGAGGAGGTTGCCTCCCATGGACGCCATGTTGCGCAGCTGCGCGGACGCACCGAGCTCCAGGGCCTGGGCGATCAGCGGGAAGCGCTCACGGACGACGGGAGCGGCGGCGACCTCACTCATCCGGGCCAGCGAGCCGATCCGCAGGCCGCCTTCCTCGGTGCCCTCGATGCCCGTCAGCGGAAGTTCGTTGATGTCGACGAGCCGGCGGGGATTCAGCACGTTCTGGCGGAGCAGATCGACCTCGGTGGTGCCGCCGGCGAGGAAGTCGCTGGTGGGGTCGCTGCTCACGGCGGCAACGGCGGTCGCCGTGTCGGTCGCGCGGAGGTAGGTGATCGGCCGCACGTCGGGCCTCCCTACGGTTGGTCGCGGACGGAGCGGATCGCGGCCCGGATATGGGGATAGGCGGCGCAGCGGCAGATGTTGCCGCTCATCCACTCCTTGATCTCGGCGTCGTCCCCGGCGTGACCCTCGCGCATCAGCGCCACGGCGGACATGATCTGGCCGGGGGTGCAGTAACCGCACTGGAACGCGTCCTCGGCGATGAAGGCCCGCTGCATCTCGTGCAGTTCGCCCTCGTCGGCCAGGCCCTCGACGGTGGTCACCTCACGGCCCTCGCAGGTCATGGCGAGGGTGAGGCAGGCGAGCACCCGTTTCCCGTCGACCCACAGCGTGCACGCGCCACAAGTGCCCTGGTCGCACCCCTTCTTGGCGCCCGTCAGGTCCAGACGTTCACGAAGGGCGTCCAACAGACTGACGCGGGGCTCGATGTCGAGAGTGTGCTCGGTGCCGTTGATCGACAAGGTGACCCGGACCGGACCGGGACCTCGTTCCTCGAGTGCTGCCCCTCGTTCTGTGAGGGCCGGGCCGCGTGCGGACATAGCACACCTCCAGAGAAAGCACCCCTCCATGCTCATACACATACAAACCTGGCGCAACCGTAAGATTTGCGGTATGAGCCAAAGCGTGCGAGAAGCAGCCCGAGAAGCGGTGACGGTCGTCTACACCTGGGAGGTGGTGCCCGGCAGGGAAGAGCAATTCGAGGAGTGGGCCCACGAGATCGAGACGGAGGCCGCCGCGTTCACCGGCCACCGCGGAGTGACCTGGCTGCACCCGGAGGGCGACAGCCACCGCTACCACGCGGTCGTCCGGTTCGCGGACACCGAGACCCTGGACCGGTGGATGACCTCACCTCAGCGGGCAGCCTGGCAGGATCGCGTCAAACCTTTCGCCCGCTCGGCTCATCCGAAGCTGACGACCACGGGCCTGGAGACTTGGTTCAACGTCCCCAACGGCCCGGCCCGGCCACCGGCGCGCTGGAAGATGTCGATCGTCACGATCGTGGCGGTCTACCCCTTCGCGCTGCTCTACGACGGGGTGTTCGCCGAGTACTTCCACGCTTGGCCGCTCCTGGCCCGCACCCTCGTCTTCCCCGTGATCCTGGCCCCGCTCCTGACGTACGCGGTCATGCCGTTCATGAGCCGGGCGCTGCGGCGGTGGCTGTACCCGGACTATCCGCAGGAATGACGGGAGCTGTCCCCCAGGCCCGCAGCCGACGGCATTACCGACGGGTACGCCGTCGCGGAGCCCGGCAGGCCCGCCGATCTCTGCGTTCGCCGGCAGCGTGACGCCACGGGGACACGACCGCGCCACCCACGCGCCGCGACCGTGCTCGATGCCCCCGGCGCACAGGAGTTGGCGGTGTTCGGGACGGCAGCAGATGATCCACCTCGACATCGAGGTGGATCTGCCCCAGGCCGTCGCCCGCGCCCGGGGCGCCACCCTCGCGGAGGTCCAGCCCCGGGAGGACGTTCCGGTGCCGCTCTGCCCGGTGGGCCGCCCGTTCCGCCTCTTCGCGCCCGCGGACAGCTCCGGCGACTGATGCCACACCTGCTTCCCCTCAGCGGCGGGCGGGCTTCCGAGCCACAAGGTATGCCTGCCGCCCCTGCCGGGGCTTCTCCTCCTCGCTGGGCTCACGGATCATCCGGGCGTCCGCCTCGAGCCCGGCCCGGCTCAGCAGCTCTTCGATGCGGTCGGGAGACACCCAGTACACATCGAGCGAGAGCTCGTGACCGTACGCGTTCTCCAAGTGCCGGTGTCTGTCACCGGCCTTGAAGCCGATCAGCAGATGCCCGCCCGGGGCCAGGACTCGGTGGAACTCGGCGAACACCACCGGCAGCAGCTCCGGAGGGGTGTGAACGATCGAGTACCAGGAGAGGATGCCGCCCAGAGCACCGTCGGCCAGGTCCAGATCGGTCATCGACCCTTCGTCGAACGTCAGGTGCGGGTGCATCCGACGGGCAACGGCCACGGTCTCCGGCGACAGGTCGATGCCGAACGCGTCCACCCCGAGCGAGTGCAGATGCGCCGTCACATGCCCGGGCCCGCACCCGAGATCAGCGACAGGCCCGCCGCCGCCTCGTGTGAGCTCGGCGAATGCGCTGATCATCGCGCGGCCGTACCGGTCGCTCCCGAAGGCGGGAGGCACGAGTTCGGCGTAGTCGGCGGCGACGGTGTCGTAGGCCACGCGTGTGGCGTGCAGGTAGGTCGACTCGGTCATGGCCGAGGACGGTAGCGGGTGTGTACGGTCGCGGTGTCCAGGCATCGAGCCAACTCGCACTCCGCGCCCGGAGTTGCGACGCGGGCACCATCCCCCGCGCGGATTCAGGAACGCGACCGCTTGCTGAAGAACGTGACCGGACGCTCCTGCCGTTCTCCGTCGACGATGATGTCCACCGACTCGTTGTAGAAGGCCACCCGGTCCTTGATGATCTCCACTTGGCGCAGAGGGTCCGGGTAGCTCCATGCGATGTCCGGCAGTGCGGCGCCGTCGCCCTCCCAGGACCAGTACTCCGTCGCCACACCCTTGTACGGGCAGCGGGTGTGAGCATCGGTCGGGGTGAGCAGGTCGAGGCGGACGTCATCCCGCGGGAAGTAGTAGCGGACCGGCAGATGGGTCTCGAACAGCAGAACCGGCGTGTGCGTGTCCGCGACCGTCGTGCCCTCGATCTCGACCCGGACGTGACGGGTGCTCGGCAGGGCATCCACCCGTTTGTGCGGGTCGCGCGGGTGGACGAAGATCTCCTCGTCCTCCTCGTACCAGTGGTCGAGAACATCGTGGCCGAACCATTCGAAGCTGATGTGTCCGGCCAGCTCCTCGCCGGGATAGGTCCAGGCCGCCGCCTTGATGGACTGGCCGGCGAGGGCGAGGTCGTAGAAGACCGTCGCTCCCGCATGCCGGCGCGGGTTGGCAGGCCGCTCCGTCCTGTGCAGCAGATCCGTCCGGACGTCCTCGGCAGGGAAGGCGTACAGAGGCACGGGACGGCCCGGCTCCCACACGAGAACCGGCCGCCGGCTGTCCACGACCGTGAC
The DNA here is from genome assembly GCF_036169555.1 of Streptomyces sp. NBC_00306. Classification (GTDB taxonomy): domain Bacteria; phylum Actinomycetota; class Actinomycetes; order Streptomycetales; family Streptomycetaceae; genus Streptomyces; species Streptomyces achmelvichensis. The sequence goes on from NZ_CP108032.1 coordinate 676,754, forward strand.
CTCGCCCTTGGTCGCCCGCACCCACCGCTCGCTCGGCTCCCACACCACGCTGTCGATCACTTCGGACCGGCGGTGCGCGGCCGGCAGGGCATCCGAACTGTCGCTGGTCGTCGCCATCGGTCTGCCTCCTCGGTCCGGCACCTGTCCCTGAAACCCAGTGTCGCGCCCCGACCACTGCTTGCGCCGGGCGAAGCGGGCGGCCGGCCACAGGGCCGGGTCACTCGGCCCAGGGCTGGAAGCCGGTGTCGAGCACCTCGTCGAGCAGGGCGCGCAGCCGGGAGGCCTTGCCGGCGCCGAAGGTGTCCTCGAACTGAACCTGCACGGTGCGCCACAGCGGTAGCGCCGTCTTCAGGCGGGCGTTGCCCTCCGGCGTGAGCGCGACGATGCGCGCCCGGCGATCGGCTGCCGAGCGCTCGACGGTCACCAGCCCTTCCCGGGCGAGCGGCTTGAGATTGGTGGCCAGTGTCGTGCGGTCCATGGCGATCATGTCGGCGAGGTGGGTGATCGTCGTCTCGCCCTCGTTGCTGAGCTTCTGGAGGATGCCGAACTGCGTCGCGCGAAGGCCGACCGGGGCGAGGGCCTTGTCGTACGTCGCACCGAGATACCGGGCCGCCTTGCGCAGGGCCATGCTGTTGCAGGCGGGGGCCGTCTGTGCGGGCGTTGCGGCCATGATCTCCTCCGTAGCTTCACCGAGACAATAAGAGTATATGCACCTAATCGAAGAAGGCGGCTCGATCGCGGCGCGAGGCACACACTCGGGGCAGGTCCACGTCGGATGCCCATCTTTGCGATTTCAGAGATACGAGCATATGCTCGTATCTCCGCAGGTTGCTCCCGCCTGCCGTCCGCATTCCTCCTCCGCCCCCACGAGAGAGCCCTTCATGACAGTTCCCGCCGGATCCGTGACCGAGCGTCATCAAACGCCCCCCGCGGTGGCCGAGACATCGTCCAAGCTCAGTTCGGACAACCGTCGGCCGCCGGTGCGGGCATGGCTCCAGCCGACGGTGATCGCGCTGATCGTGGTGGCGGCGTTCATCGCGTGCTACGTCGGTCTCCAGCGTGACCCCCAGCCCCACCAGGTCCCCGTCGCCGTCACCGGGTCCGACCTGCCGGGCGAGATACGTCAGGCTCTCGGCGAGGCCGTCGAGGTCCACCCTGCGACGGACGCCGACGCGGCCCGGAGCGCGCTGGTGCACAACAATGTCGTCGCCGTGCTCAGCGCCGACGGACCGGACCAGCTGCGGCTGGAGGTCGCCGGGGCGGCCGGAGCGTCCACGACCGCGGCCGTGAGCGGCCTCGTCGATGCGTACGCCCACGGCGCGGGCGCACATGTGACCACCGAGAACGTCGTGCCGCTGGCGCACTTCGACTCGCGGGGACTGGCCGGCTTCTACATGGCCTTCGGCGTGACGCTCGCCGGTTTCGTGCTGGGCTCGAACGCTCTCGGCCTCGTCAGCGTCCTCCGTCTGCGCCACCGGTTCTGGCTGCTGACGGGCGCCTCCGCGGCCATCGGCACCGTCGCGGCGGTCATCTCCGGACCCGTCCTGGGAGCAGTTCCGGCCCCGCTGCTTCCACTGATCCTCACCCTCACCCTCTTGGCAGCTGCCGCGGCCTTCACCACCAAGTTCCTCGGCACCGCTCTCGGGCCTGTCGGGCTCCCGGTCACCACGCTCCTGCTGCTCACCGTCGGCAATGCGACCAGTGGTGCCGTCATCGGTGCCGATCTGCTCCCCGCCCCCGCCCGGATCATCTCCGCGCTCCTGCCGCCCGGGGCCGCCGTCCGGGCCATCAACGACCTGAGCTACTTCAACGGCGCACACATGTCAGGCCCGCTCATCACACTCACCCTGTGGGCTGCCATCGCCGCGATCCTGCTCGCCCTGCACCCTCGGCTGCTCCAGCGGCGCAAGGCCGCCGCCTGAGCCGTGGCGGACGTGCGGCGGACCCGTGGCGGCCGGACCGGCTCAGCCGGAAGCACCCGCGGGAGGGGGTCCCGGGCAGCCGACAGCAGCGGCGACGCGGCCTGCGAGGTCCTTGGTCAGCTCGATGCGCTTGCCGGCATCACGCGGGCGAAGGACCTCGAGATGGAGCAGAGCGCTCTTGCAGGTCCACCAGGCTGCCGCGCCGTCCTCGTCCTGATCCGGATCCACGGCACCCTTGCCTCCGGCAGCGGTGAAGCGCCTGTCCGCCGGTCGTTCGGCGAGCTGTGCCGCGGCGTTGACGACCCGGTCGGCCGGCGGGACCTCGGCCAGGAACCGGCCGATCTGCTCGTCACCGGAGTACACAACGCATCTCGCGGTGGCGGTGGTGTACGCCGTCTGCGTGGGCTTCGGCAGCGGCAGTCCGCCGCGCAGCCGGCCCGACAGATCGCCGGCGCCCGTCGCGTCGAACCACCAACTCGCCATGGTGACACCGCACAGCCTGGCCTCGGGGGACGGTGGTTCCGCGTCTTCCTCGGCGCAGGCGGTAGCTGTCAGGAGCAGGGGCAAGGCCGCGAGCGGCGCTGCCCATCGGCTGACTCGACGCATGTGTTGATCCCCCGAGGTAGGGCATGGCACCGGTGCGAGGCGTCCGTACGACGACGAGCGGCCCTTCCCGCTCCCCCACATCACGAGGAACGTCGAACGCCCGTCGTCGCGTCCGGTTCACGACTGAAACCGTGCCGCCGGTTCCGCCGGGCGTTCCCTGAACCCCGCGCCCCGGGCTCGGCCGGTCGCGTACGCCCCGGTGTCGCCGGCGAGGTGACGGGCAAGCTCCCTTCGCACAGAAACTCGCGGACAGGGCAGGCCAGGTGACGTACATGCGGGCACGGCGCATCGTGGGTGTGGTGGCGGTGCTGCTGGCGGTGGCCGGCTGCGGCGGCGGGCCCGTGGCGGACGCGGAGGATCCCCCGGCCTCTCCCACCGCCCCCTCGCATGCTCCCTTCGACGAGCAGGTCGTGATGGACGGAGGCCGACGCGTCGGTATGTACTACAGCCCCGGCCGCGGCCTCATGGAGCAGCACGTCGACCCCGGGGCCACGGCATGGAGCAAGCCCCACCTGGTGCACAGGACCACCGCTGACCCGTGCGGGAGCATGAAGCTCACGGCGTTCGGCGGTGTGGTGGCGGTCATCGCCGACTGGGGCCCCTACTGCGCCGATGGGGAACCACCGACCGAGTCCCTCGCCGCGGTCGGGGAGACGAACCGGTTGGCATGGCACACCGAGGTGACTGAGAACTTCGACGGCTGGGAGAAGGTCACCGCCTCGGGAAACGCCCAGCAACTCACCTTCACCAGACGGTCCGTCGAGTGGCTGACACAGCTCCGGTGGGACCGGGCGAGCGGCTTCGCGAAGGTGGAGGACATCCGTCGCTGACGAGGCGCGGGGATCGACCGGCAGCCCCGACGGGAGAGCCGGCTGCCGGACCGCGGTCCGGCAGCCGGCTCTCCCGCCTCGGGTTCAGGCATGTTCCGGCGTCAGCCCTGCCTCCTGCCGCGTGGCGGCCTCCCCGGGCTCCGGGTCCGGGTCGCGGAAGAGGCGGCCCGGCCACCAGAACCAGCGGCCCAGGTCGAGGGCCAGGGCCGGCACCAGGACCGTGCGGACGAGGAAGGTGTCGAGCAGGACCCCGATCCCGACGATGACGCCCATCTGCGCCATGGTCACCAGTGGCAGTCCCGCGAAGACCGCGAACGTCGCGGCGAGGACGACGCCGGCGGAGGTGATGACACCTCCGGTGCTCGTCAGGCCTTCCAGTACGCCGCGGCTGCGGCCGAGACGGATGGATTCCTCCCTCACCCGGTGCATCAGGAAGATGTTGTAGTCGATGCCGAGGGCGACGAGGAACACGAAGCCCATCAGGGGAATGGACCAGTCGACCCCGGCGAAGCCGAGTACGTGCTCGAAGACGAGGTTCGAGGCGCCGAGCGCCGCGAAGTACGAGAGCACCACCGTGGCGAGCAGCAGCAGCGGGGCGACGACGGCGCGCAACAACCAGGCCAGGACGAGGAGTACGACCAGGAGCACCACGGGGATGACGGTCCGCAGGTCGCGGTCCGCGGCCCGCTGGGTGTCCAGGGTCTGGGCGGTGGTGCCGCCGACCAGGGCATCGGCGCCGGACACGCGGTGGACGGCACCCCGTACGCCGTCGATGGTGTTCTTGGCGGCCGGGCTGTCCGGGGTGTCCTTCAACACCACGCCAAGAGTGGTCAGTTCGCCGTCGGAGGTGCGATCGCCGTCCTCGACGCGGGCGACGCCCGCGACCGCCGCCGCGGCGGTCTTCACCTGGGGCGCCTGGGCGGAAGCGGTGACGATCGTCGCCGGGTCGGAGGCGCCCGACGGGTAGTGCGCGGAGATCCGTTCCTGGGCGATGACCGACTCGGGCTTGTCCTGGAACATCTCGGACTGGGTGAGGCCCATGCTGATGCCGAAGGCGCTGAGCGCGAGCACGCCGGTGACGGCGACCGACATCATCCAGGACCAGCGGGGACGCCGGGCGACGGCGGACCCGATGCGGGACCAGACGGTGGTCGCCTTGCGGGCCGGTGTGCCGAACCGCGGGACGAACGGCCAGAAGACCCAGCGGCCCGCGATCACCAGCAGCGCCGGGAGAACCGTGATCATCGCGATGAATCCGCAGATCACTCCGACGGCTCCGACCAGACCCATGGAGCGCGAGGAGTTGATGTCGGCGAGCGAGAGGCAGGCGAGTCCGACCGCGATGGTGCCGGCGGAGGCGAGGATCGCCGGACCGGAGCGGCGGAGCGCGATGGTCATCGCCCGGTGCCGGTCCTCGTGGCGGTGCAGTTCCTCACGGTATCGGGCGATGAGCAGCAGGGCGTAGTCCGTTCCGACGCCGAAGACCAGGACCATCAGGATGCCCGCGCTCTGCGGGTCGACAGGCAGATGGGCGTGCTTGGCGAGCAGGTACGTGCAGACCTGGGTGAGAACGGCGGCGAAGCCGACCGACATCAGCGGGAAGAGCCACAGGACCGGACTGCGGTAGGTGATCAGCAGAAGGGCGGCGACGACGAGACCGGTGGCGATCATCAGGGTGGAGTCGAGCGAGTCGAAGACGGCCACCTGGTCGACGAGCGAGCCGGCGGGGCCGCCGACCTCGACCTCCACGCCGGGTGGTGCGTTGGAGCCGGCGATGTCCCGCAACTCCTTGACGGCATCGGTGACTTCACCCTTGGTGTCGAGGGGGACGACGGTCATGAGAGCGTCGCCGTCCTGCGACCGAAGGGGCAAGGTCACCTGCTCGCCCGACGCGGCGAGGCGGTTGAAGGCACTGCGGTCGGCCGTCGCCTTCGCGGAGGTCGCTGCCGCGTCCGTGCCGGTGTAGACGATGACGGCCGGCATCAGCGCGTCGTCACGGAACCTCTTCAGCTCGGTGTTGACCTGGGCGGATTCCGCACCGCGCGGCAGGAAGGCGTTGGGCCCGGTGTCCTCGACGTCGCCGAGCTTGCCGGCCAGCGGGCCCAGCGCAACGGCGAGGATCAGCCACGCGGCGAGGACGAGCCACTTGGTGCGTCGGCCGCCGGGGGCGGTCGCCACCCGCTTGAACAGCGCTTTCATGAGTAGTCTCCTGGATGTGGAGTGCTGCCGGTCGATGACCGGCTCGGGGCGCACAGGACCCGCGCCGCGGCGTGATGGTTTGCCGACCTGCCGCGGTGTCCGGGTGGGATGTGCCTGGGACGAGTTCTCCATGGACACGGCCGGGAGTTGGCGCTCCCGGCCGTGTCACTGCTGCGGTACCGACGGACGTGCCGCGCTTCCGTACCGCCTGCGTACCGCTACTCGATCTCGCGCATCATCTTCTCCATCGACCTGATCGAGGTGCGGGCCTGCGTCAGTTCGTCGAGGGTGCGGCGGTGCAACTCGACGTTGTCCTCGAGGAGTTGCGCGTATTTGCCCGCGAGCTCCTTGTACTGCTGCTCTCGGGATGCCAGCATGCGCGCCCGCCAGGTCGCGGCGATCTGCCACACGACCACGATGAGGAACAGGAAGACACCGCCGGCGCCGGCCACTCCCGCCCAGTCCGCTCCGTTCATCGCGCAGTCTCCTTCACGGTCTCTCTCGCTTCCTCGGTGATCGTCCGCGCCGCCTCGGCGACGGTCTCGGGGGTCAGTGCGTAACAGAAGGGCGTCACCTCGAAGTACTTCATGGCCTTTCCGCCCTCCGACAGCTCCAGCTCGCCGGTGACGAGCCCCGCCGCCTCCAGTCGTTGCAGGTGCATGTGCAGGAGCGGGCGACCGATGCCGAGTTCCCGGGCGAGACGGCTGACGTAGTTGCGGCCTCCGTCGACGAGGGCGGCGATGATCCGCATGCGATGCGGATTTCCGAGCGCCCCGAGGATCTTCAGCAGTTCGTCCCCGCTCGGCTGCGGGTCCGGGACTCCGGTCATCGGGGCTCCCCTCCTGCGTACCTGTCACTCAAAGCTGACACCCCTCTCGGACACCTGTCAAAGGAAGCTGACACATATCAGGGAAACCTAGGGGAAGGGTCAGGGGCGACTCCGGGTGCGGGCCCACAAGCGCGGTGTGCCGCGGTGCGGCCCGGCCCGATCGGGGGATGGCCGGGCGATCAGTTTCGGGAGCGTCGCCAGTCGGTACTGGTGGGGCCGCCACCCTGTCGGCCGTGCCGGGGCCCGGAGCCCTGGGGACACAGGAGGAGTGAAGATGACCGTGGCAGTGATCGTCGCCGGGACGGTGCACGTGGAGCCGAGCGAGCGGGACCGGTTCGTCGAGGGCCACCGCGACATCGTCGAGCAGTCGCGCCGGGCGCCCGGCTGTCTCGACGTGTCGATCTCGCCCGATCCGGTCGACGCGGGGCGGGTGAACATCTTCGAGCACTGGGATTCGCAGGAGACGCTGGACGCCTGGCGGGCCGTCGCTCCGCCTCCCACCACCTCGATCGACGCCCGGGACGCCCAGGTGTTCAAGCACGACATCGCCAGGTCCGGGCCGCCGTTCGACTGATGGGCGGCCGCCGCGCACGTCCGGGCTCGCCGCCCGGGCCGCGGCAGGCGCCGTTACGCTCATGACCCGTCGCCGCTAGAGTGACGGCTCGAACAACCATGAGCGAATGCAAGGGCGTTGATGCTGGAAACGGCGCCCGCAGTCCGACACAGCGCCTGACGGAGAGTAGGGGCCCGTGCCGTCCGCGACCGGTCACTGCGCCATCTGTGGAGTGGGCCTGGACGTCGGGCCCACCAAGGCCGGCGGTCGCGTGGGCCGCCCCGCCCGATACTGCTCCAGCGCATGCCGGCAACGCGCTTACCGGCAACGGGCGTCCGCGGGCCGGAGCAAGAAGGCCGCCTCGACGCCTTCGCCACGACCGCAGCAGGAGTCCGCGCCGGAGCCCGCAGGCGTACGGACAGGGACGCCACCACCAGGGGCGCCCGATCCGGATCATCCCGCCGCACACGCACCCGGGACGGTGGGCCGACTGCCCCTTCCGCTCGACAGTTTCGTGGGCCGCGATACCGAACTGGGCGAACTTCAGACCTTGTTGTCGCGCCACCGGCTGGTCACGCTCACCGGGCCCGGCGGCGCCGGCAAGACGCGGCTGGCCGTGGAACTGGGCCTGCGGGTGCAGCCCCGCTACCCGGACGGTGTGTGGCTCGTCGAACTGGCCGCCCTCACCGACGGTGCGCTGCTCGTCCAGAGCGTCGCGGACTGCCTGGGCATCTCCGAGGAAGTCGGCCGACCCATACTCGACACGGTCACCGACACGCTCGCCCCGCACCGGGCCGTGCTGCTCCTCGACAACTGTGAACACCTCGTCCTGCCGGCGGCACGGCTCACCGAGGCGCTGCTGAGCCGCTGCCCGCACTTGCGGGTGCTGACGACGAGCCGGGAGCCGCTGGACGTCCCGGGCGAGACCGTCGTACGGGTGGGCGAACTGCCGCTGCCGGGCTCCCGCCGGAACCGCACACGTACCGACCTGCTCACCTCGGCCGCCGTCCGGCTGTTCGTGGAGCGGGCACGCGCCGCCGCTCCCGACTTCCAGCTCACCGACGAGAACGTGGACGACGTCGCCGCCCTGTGTACCCGGCTGGACGGGATACCGCTGGCCATCGAGCTGGCGGCCCGGCGCGTGCGGCTGCTGACAGTGGCGGAGATCAACGCCCGGCTGGACGACCGTTTCCGCCTTCTCACCCGTGGCTCACGGACCGCGGCGGACCGGCACCGGGACCTGCGAACCACCATCGAGTGGAGCCACGACCTCCTGGAGGCGCACGAACAGGCGGCGATGCGGCGACTGTCGGTGCTGGTCGGCGGGTTCGGCCTGAGCACCGCGACGGCCGCGTGCGCCGACGGGCGGACCGTCCTGGCGGAGGACATGATCGACCTGCTGGCCGATCTGGAAGCGCGCTCTCTGATCGTGCCGCAACGAGCGTCGGCGGCCAACCGCTTCCGACAGCTGGAGTCCATCCGGATGTACGGACGCGAACGGCTGGACCTGGCCGACGAGACCGACGCCACGTTCGACCGGCTGGCGAGCCATCTGCTGCGGCTCGCCGAACCGATCGTCGGTGACGACATGCTGCACTGCTACGAGGAGCTCGAACCGCTCGACATCGAGCGCGCCAACCTCACCGCGACCGTGGACTGGGCGGCACGCGTCGGCGACAGCCGTCATCTGCCGCTCGCGGCCGCCCTCGGCCGGTGCTGGCGGCACCATGGACAGGCCGCCGAGGGTCGCGCGCTGCTGCGGACCGCGCTGGAGAGCACCGGTCCGGCGCATCCGGCCCGGGTCGCGGCACTCGAACAGGCGGCAGCGCTGGCCGCGGGTCAGGGAGATCACACCGAAGCCATGGCTCTGGTGACCGAGGCGACCCGGCTCGCCCTCGGGTCGGGGCACCCCATCCCGCTCGTCCGGGCTCTGGGCACGCTGGCCCGGGTCCATCTGTCCTGCGACCGGAACGCCGACGCCTATGCCGCGTCAGCACGGTGCCTGGAGATCGTGGAGCCGCTCGGCCGTCCCCTGGACACCGCCGTGTGTCTGCACAATCTGGCCTGGACGGCACTGCAGTGCGGCAACACGGACCGGGCAGGGGAGCTGATGGAGAGCTGTCTGCCCCTCTACCGCCGGCACTCCCCGCACCCGCTGCCCCCGGAGTGGTTGCACACCGCGGGTGCCCACGCGCTGGCGCGCAAGGACGCGAAGGCCGCGGAGCAGCATCTCCGCCAAGGACTCCGGGCCTATCTGGTCTCGGCCGACTCCGGAATCCTCCCGGTCACCGGCGTGCTCACGCTGGAGAGCCTCGCGGTGGCCGCCTCCCAGCGCGAGCAGCCCCGCCGCGCGCTGCGACTCGGTGCGGTGACTTCGGCTCTGCGGCGGGCCCGTCGACTGCACAGCGACCCGGCCACGGAACGTGAGCTGCGGCAGGCCCTGACCGAGGCCCGCGCCCGCCTCTCACCGGCCGGCGCGCGGGAGGCCGAGCGGGAGGGACATGCGCTGAGTCTGCCGCGGGCTCTCGACTACGCGGTGCACGACGTGTGGCAGGAGCATGGCGACGGTCCCCTGCCGCTGACCGACCGCGAGCGCGAGATCGCCCGGCTCGTGGCGGTGGGGCTGACGAACCGTGAACTCGCCCAGCGGATCCATGTGTCCCAGCGGACGGTGGAATCGCATCTGGAGAACATCCGCGCCCGTCTGGACCTGCGGTCGCGTGCGCAGTTGGCTGCGTGGGCGACGCGGCATCTGGGTGCCGGAGCCCCGGACTCCGCTCGGGGCTGAGATCCGCCCCAGGGGGGTGATCCGGTTCCGGCGCCGATCTGCCGACGGACCGATTGCGGGGGCGGTCTTCTCTCGGGCCGGTTCCGGAGCGCTCCGCCCAGCCGGGCGGGGTCCCTCAGCGCCTGACGCGGACGTCCCGCTCGTCCAGCGCCACCCGCAGGGCCCGCAGAGCGTAGTAGATGCGCGATTTGACGGTGCCCGGCGGAATGCCGAGCGCCGTGGCGGCCTCGTGGACGGTGCGCTGCCGGAAGTACGTCTCCCGCAGCACCTCGCGATGCCGCTCCGACAGGGCGTCCAGGGCATCGGTGAGGACCACCGAGCAGAGCATGGCGTCGATGTGGTCCGCCTCGGCCACGACGTGCTCGTCCAGACCGCTGCCGTCCACTTCCTCGGGGCGGGCCCTGCGCCGTCGATAGGTCTCGATCGCGAGCCGGCGGGCCACCGTGTACAGCCAGGGCCGTACGGGCCGCGTGCCGTCGAACACCTCCTTGTCCCACGCGCGCAGCAGGGTCTCCTGCACGATGTCCTCCGCCTGCTGCCGGTCCCCACCGACCAGGCGGACGACGAACCGGAGCAGCACCGCCGCGTGCTCGTCATAGAGCGTTCGCAGGGTTCTCTCCCGCTCGCAGGAGGCTCCTGCGGACCCGATGACCTTCCAGCTCGCCGGCGCCGCTCGTTCCACCGCGATGACCCCCATGGTTTCCCTCTCTCCTCCCGATCGACGATGCGCCCAGCATGCGATCGACGGGTACGCGCGCACATGGGGCATCACCGCACCGTTGGTTGCGTGACACGGAGGTGCCCGCGGAACGTCGCTGACCAGGGGCGATGCCGTGTCGCCGGGACGCGGTCCCGGTCCGTGCGAAGAGGCGTGACGAAATGAGGCGTTACGCAATGGCGTGCCCGGCAGGCTCCCGGCGCATCTCATCGCCGGACAGGAGGGCGATACACCACGTCGCCCGGGGAACCGGAGAGCGCCTGTCGGCGAGTCGCTGGGCCCAACGGGTGCTTTCTCGCGCCCATAAGAGTGCCGACCCGGGCCGACGCCCCGCAATGGTGCGACGCATTAAGCATGAAAACGCATTATCAGAGATTCAGACGGCGTTGGGTGTTGCTCGCCGGCACCGTCCTCCTGGGAGCCGCCTGCACGGCCGCCCCCTTGCCCGCGGACCCACCCGTAGCCCCCGTGGCGGGGGCCCCGAAACCAGCACCCGTGCTGCCCGTCGCGAAGGCGCGGTTGTCCGTCGGCGTGGCCGCGCTGGACGGCGACGACTGGGGCGTCGAGGTGTACGGCGACGCCTCCACGTACGACACCGCGAGCATCGTGAAGGTCAACATTCTCGCCGCGCTGCTGCTGAAGGTGCAGGACGAGGACCGGAAACTGACCATACGGGAGCACACCTACGCGACCGCGATGATCGAACACAGTGACAACGACTCGGCAGACGCCCTGTGGCGCAAGATCGGCCGCGCCGAGGGTCTGGACGCGGCGAACAAGCGCCTGGGCCTGACGTCGACCAAGGGCGGCAAGGGAATGCACTGGGGTCTCACCCAGACCACGGCGGAGGACCAGCTCATCCTGTTGCGGGCGGCGTTCGCGGAGGACTCGGCGACGGCCTCCTCCGGTACCCCTCCGGAGCTGAGCCAGCCCTCTCGTGCGTATATCCAGAGGCTGATGAGCCGGACCGAGGCGGAACAGGACTGGGGCGTATCGGCCGCGGCAGGTTCCGGATGGGCTCTGAAGAACGGCTGGCTTCCGCGCACCAAGACCGGATTGTGGGACATCAACAGCGTGGGACGCGTGACCATCGACGGACGCAGATATCTGATCGCCGTGCTCTCCGACGGCCATGCGTCGATGGAGTCCGGGATCTCGCTGGTCGAGAAGACGGCGAAGGAGGCGATCGCCACGGTACGGGGGCGGTAGGGCCGGGGTGTTCTCGTGACACCGCGGCGTCCGCTGCAACGAGGCCAACAGCGGCCCGGCTGCGCGCTGGTGGCCCACCGTCACTTCGCACAGGCGGGATCCGGTCACCCGGGAGCGTTGGCTAGTCTGCACCGGTGACCACCGACCTGACCCTGCTGCCGCGTGTCGCCTTCCGCGGACAGGAGGTCACAGCGCCCCGGCTCCGCGGCCTGCTCGCGCTGCTCGCGGGCGACCTGCGTACGGGCTGCAGCACCGAGCGGCTGGTGGCGGGGCTGTGGCCGGTCGAGTTGCCGGAGCGACCGGGGAAGGCGGTGCAGGTCCTCGTGTCCAGGGCGCGGGCGCAGCTGGGCGCCGACGTCCTGGCGAGCACACCGACCGGATACCGGCTCGCCCTGGCCGAGGATCAGGTCGACAGTTCCGCCCTGCTGCTGCACGCCGCCGCCGGCGCGGACCGGGCGAGGGCCGGTGACCACGCCGCATCGCTGGCCGCGGCCGAGGCCGGGCTCGCGCTGTGGCGCGGCACCCCCGACGAGGCCGGCGGTACCGACGACCCCGTGGCCGCGTTGCGCTCCGAGCGCGCTCCCGTCCGCGGCGCACTCATACGCACGCAGGCGCTCGCGCTCGCCCGGCTGGGCCGGCACGCGGAGGCGGCGGGCCCGCTGGCCCTGGCCGCCGCGGAGCATCCGCGGGACGAGGAAGTGCTCGCCGAGGTGCTGCGCGGCGAGGCGGCGAAGGCGGGCCCGTCCGCCGCGCTGATGCGGTACGAGGCGTACCGCCGCGAGCTGCGCGACGAGCTCGGCACCGATCCGGGCGCCGGGCTCAAGGCCGTCCAGCAGGAACTGCTGCGCGGCGAGGCGCCGGTGATCAGACACGGCGTGCCCCACGAGCCGAACCCTCTCCTCGGCAGGGACGAGGACATCGCCGCGGTGGAGCGGCTGCTGCGCCCCTCCCGCGCCGTCACCGTCGTCGGCCCCGGCGGCCTCGGCAAGACCCGGCTCGCGCACGCCGTCAGCCGCCGGGCCGAGCAGCGCGTGGTGTATTTCGTGCCGCTCGCCGGTGTCACGGCGGACGAGGACGTGGCCGCGGAGGTGGCGTCCGCGCTCGGCGCGGGCGAGGGGCGGCACGCCGCAGGGGGCAACCCCGGACGAAGTCCCGGGGAGAGCGGCCACTCCCCCGCCGATCCGGTGCCCGGCATCCTCGGCGCGCTGGGCTCCGGGCCCGCGCTGCTGGTCCTCGACAACTGCGAACAGGTCGTCCAGGGCGCTGCCGACCTCGTACGGGCCCTGGTCTCCTGCTCCGACGACCTGCGGGTGCTCGCCACCAGCCGGGCCCCGCTGGGGCTCACATCGGAGGCGGTGTACGCCCTGCCGGAGCTCGCTCCCGACACCTCCGCCGAACTGTTCACGCAGCGGGCCCGGGCCGCCAGGAGCGGGGTGCAGCTGCCGCCGGACGCGGTGGCCGAGCTGTGCAGCCATCTCGACGGACTGCCGCTCGCCGTCGAGCTGGCCGCGGCGCGGGTGCGGGTCATGTCGGTTCCGGAGATCGCCCGCCGCCTCGGCGACCGGTTCGCGCTGCTGCGCGGCGGTGCGCGGGACGTGCCGGAGCGTCACCGCACGCTTCACGCGGTCGTGGAGTGGAGCTGGAACCTTCTCGCCGAGGACGCCAGGGCGGCGCTGCGCACCCTGTCCGTCTTCCCCGGCGGACTCTCCGGCGAGGCTGCGGAGCATGTGCTCGGCGAGGACGCGCTGCTTCTGCTCGAGCAGCTGGCCGACCAGTCGCTGATCACCGTCGCCGACACCCCGGCCGGGGTGCGGTTCCGGATGCTGGAGACCGTGAGGGAGTTCAGCGCGGCCCGGCGCGCGGAAGCGGGCGAGGACGCGGAGGCCATCGGCCGGTTCCTCGCCTGGGCGCGGGACTTCGGGGTCGCGTACCACGACTGGTTCTTCGGCCCTGAACCGCGGGCCGCCTGGGAGCGGATCAGGGGCGAGCAGGACAACCTCGTGCCGGCCCTGCGGCACGCCCTGGACCGTACGGACCGCCCCACCATCGCCGCCCTCACCGCCGTCCTCGCCGCTCTGTGGTCCACCGACTCCGGCTTCCACCGACTCTCCGCCCTCGCCGCGGACACCGGCCCGCCGCTCTCGCACTACTACCCCGAGCCCGAAGATGTCGAAGTGGCCCGCGCCGCCGCGGTGTTGTGCACGGCGGCCCTGTTCATGGGGCACGGGCCGACCGCCGTACGCCAGCTGGTCATCCTCCGGCGGCTGCCCCCGGCCCCGCCGGACACGCTGCTGCGCGCCATCGCGGTCGTCCTGAGCGCGGTCCCCGAGATGCTGCCGCCCGACTACGACGCGCTGCGACGGCTCTGCGACGACGAGCAGCCACTGGTCGCCGGCGTCGCCGAATGCATCGCCACCTATGTCTGGGAGTACGGGCACGACATCGACCGCGCGCTCGCCTCCGCCCGCCGGATACTCGCGGAACTGGCTTCCGCCGACAATCCGTCCATGCAGCTCATGGGGCATTCCCGGCTGAGCGAGCTGTGCTTGCGGACGGGGCAGGGTGAGGAGGCGTACGAACACCTCAAGGCCGCGCTCGAGGTCGTGCCGCGGCTCGGCGACGGGCACGACTACGTCTTCATCCGCACCAGTCTCGTCCTCGCCTGCCTGCAGCGCGGCGACCCCGACGAGGCCGACTACTGGCTGCGGCAGACGGAGAGCGACACCACCCCTGAGCCGGACGCCCTCTACCGGCCCGGCCTCGGCGGGCGGGCCGAGATCGCGCTCACCCGGGGACTGACGGAGGTCGGGCTCGGCCTGTGGCGCGCCGCCGTGGAGCGGATGCCCGGGGCCGGTTCGACGCACAGCGGCGACCTCTGCCTGGACCCGTGGGCGCTGCAGATCCAGTCGGCGGCGGTGACGGCACACGCGCAGGCCGGCCGTCTCGAGCTGGTCGCGGAGCCGCTCGACCGGCTACGGCGGGGGCTGCGGACGTTGCTCGCCGGTCCGCCCGGCTCACCGATGGAGCTCGTTCTGTTCGGAACGGTGCTGCATGCCCTGGGTATGGCGGGACTCGCCTCCGCCTCCGCCTCCGCCGGTGCCGGTGCCGGTGCCGGTGCCTCCGCCGGTGCCGTACGGATGATCGCGCTGGCCGAACACCTGCGGGTGTTCCGTGAGTTCCCGACCATGGCGGCGGCCCGCGCCCGGCAGGCGGTCGAAGCCGCCGGGAACGCCGCCGGGGCGGCGTACGCCGACGCGTTGTCGGAGTACGCCGCCCTGGAGCGGGACGAACTGCGGGAAGCAGCCCGTGAGCTCATCTCGGGTCGCGGTTGAACGACGCGCTCGACCAGCGGTATCCGAGCGCCGCCAGGCCGATGGACCAGGCGACGGCGAGCCAGCCGTTGTGGCCGATCTCGGTGCCGAGCAGCAGGCCGCGCAGGGTCTCGATGGCCGGTGTGAAGGGCTGGTACTCGGCGATCGGCTGGAACCAGCCCGGCATCGCGTCGATCGGCGTGAACGCACTGGAGATGAGCGGGAGCAGGATCAGCGGCATCGCACTGTTACTGGCCGCCTCGGCGTTGGGACTGGCCATTCCCATTCCGACGGCGATCCAGGTGAGCGCCAGGGCGAAGAGCACGAGCAGTCCGAAGGCCGCGAGCCACTCCAGGGCGGTGGCGTCGGTCGAGCGGAAGCCGATGGCGACCGCGACGGCGCCGACGAGAACCACACTGGCGACCGACTGCAGGACGCTGCCGACGACGTGTCCGATCAGCACCGAGCCACGGTGGATGGCCATGGTGCGGAAGCGGGCGATGATGCCCTCGGACATGTCGGTGGAGACGGACACCGCCGCCCCGATGACCGTGCTGCCGATGGTCATCAACAGGATGCCCGGGACGACATAGGCGATGTACTCGGATCTGTCGGCTCCGCCGCCGCCGATGCCCGCGCTCATCACCTCGCCGAAGATGTAGACGAAGAGCAGCAGCAGCATGACCGGCGTGAGCAGCAGGTTCAAGGTGAGCGAGGGATAGCGCCGCGCATGGAGCAGGTTGCGCCGCAGCATGGTGTTCGAGTCGCGGACGGCGAGGGAGAAGGCGCTCATCGGACGGTCTCCTTGGACGGGTTGGGGACGGCGGTGGGGCCGGCAGGGCCGGTCAGGGCGAAGAACACGTCGTCGAGGTCGGGGGTGTGCACGGTCAGTTCATCCGCCTCGACGCCGGCGGAGTCCAGCCAGTCGAGGATCGAGCGCAGTTCGCGCTGACTGCCGTCGCTCGGGATCTGAAGCGACAGCGACTCGTCGTCCCGGGTGACCTCACGCAGGGCAACGGCGGCCGACTGATACGCCGTCGGATCGGTGAACCGCAGCCGCACGTGTCCGCCCGGGATGCGCCGCTTCAGCTCGTCCGCACTGCCTTCGGCGACGATCTTCCCGTCGCTCAGGACGGCGATGCGGTCGGCGAGTTCGTCGGCCTCTTCGAGGTACTGCGTGGTGAGGAAGACGGTGACGCCGCCGGAGACCAGCTCGCGGATGATGCCCCACATGTTGTGACGGGCACGCGGGTCGAGTCCGGTGGTCGGCTCGTCGAGGAAGATGATCCGGGGGTCACCGACCAGCGTCATGGCGATGTCGAGACGTCGCTTCATACCGCCGGAGTAGGTGGAGGCGGGCTTCTTCGCCGCGTCGGTGAGGTCGAAGCGCTCCAGCAACTCGGCGGCGGTACGCCGGCCTTCGGCACGGGAGAGATGGTGCAGGTCCGCCATCAGAAGCATGTTCTCCTCACCGGTGATCAGACCGTCGACGGCGGAGAACTGCCCGGTGACACCGATCGCGGCCCGCACCGCCTGCGGCTCGGCGGTCAGATCGTGGCCGCCGACGTGCAGTTCGCCGGCGTCGGCCGCGATGAGCGTGGAGAGGATCTTCACGGCGGTGGTCTTGCCGGCGCCGTTCGGGCCCAGGAGGGAGAAGATCGTGCCCTGCGGCACGGCCAGGTCGATGCCGTCGAGGACCTTCTTCTCGCCGAAGGCCTTGTGCAGCCCCGTGGCTGCGATGGCGAGTTCGTTCGATGTCGATGTCATGCCGCAGAGCTTGCGGCACACCGGGTTCAGCGCGGTTTCAGAGCGGTTTCAGTACCCTGGAACCGACCGGCGAGCAGCAGCGACGTACGCCGCGGCCGGTGCCGGCCCAACTCCTCACGTCACAGCGCAGACGCCTGCGTCTCCGCCGATCAGAGGCGCCCCTTAGGGTTCCCCTCATGTGGTCACAGCAGCCGGGGGACGGCCAGAACCCGTACGCGGGGCAGAACAATCCGTATCAGCAGACGGGCCCCCACGGGCCTCCGCAGCAGGCACCGTGGGCGGGCTCGCCGACGATGCCGGCCGGTTCGCCGCAGCCGCCTCCTCGTGGCGGCCGTCGTACGTCCACGGTCATCGCCGTCGCTGCCGCCCTCGTCGTGGTCGTCGCCGCCGGAGTGACCGGATTCGTGGTCCTGGGCGGGGACGAGGGAAAGACCGCGGATCCCGGCCCGACGACGTCCGCCTCGGGCAGCCCGGCCGACGACAACCCGCGTGACACGGACGATCCGAAGCCGGTCGTCGCGGGCTGGAAGGTGGTGGTGAATCCCAAGCGGGGCATCGCCTTCGACGTTCCCCCGCAGTGGGGTCTGAAGGGACCTGGCTGGGTCAACTACGTCGCCGACGACCGAGATCCGGAGGAGAAGCCCCTCATCGGGATGTCGAGCCCCGCGATGCTCAAGGAGAAGTGGTGCCGGTTCGACGCCGCCATGGACGGTTCTCCCGAGGACACGGCTCTCGCGTCAGCGGGCACCCGCGGGGACAGCGGCGCGAAGACCATCGAGGACGCGGCGCGCAGCAGTGTGTCCCTGTGGCTCTACGGCGCGTACACCCAGCCGGACAGGACGAGCATCAAGGCCGGTGCGGTGGAGCCGTACACCACGGCCTCCGGGATCACGGGGAGCCTGGCGACGGGCGTGTCCACGGGCGCGCCGAAGAAGGGCAAGTGCGACACCGACGGCAAGGTCACCACCTTCGCGTTCAAGGACCCCGGCGGCGACTTCGTCTCCTGGACCTTCGTGGGCGCGAAGGGTGTGGCGGACGAGGTTCCGGACGCGACGGTGCGGAAGATCCTGGGGACGGTCCGGCTGACCTCGTAGGGGCGTCGGGCCGACACCGGACCGGGCCGTCGGGCGGCGGTACCGCGGTCGCCCGCATGCCAGGGATCACCGTCCGGATGATGAGCGGTGGTGTCGGTGCGGCCTGCGGGGCTCTAGGCTGGCGGATGCAGCTGGTTCGCCGTGCCTGCCAGGTACGTGCGTCGCAAGAGGGAACCCGGTGGGAATCCGGGACTGCCCCGCAGCGGTGAGCGGGAACGACCGCCGTCATACGCACTGGGTCCGGTACGGGCCCGGGAAGCGACGGCCAGTAGGTGTCCGCCGGGAGATGTCCGGCAGGCGTGCCCGTGAGTCCGAAGACCTGCCCGCTGTCCGCGCACGACCGATCGTGCGCGGATATCCCGGTGACCTCGAGGGCGGGTCGGCGTACACACCGACGGGCACGTGCGTCACCGACGCATCACTCCCCCGTCCGGTCTGTGCTCCCTTCGCCTTCCCCCTCGCCGGGTGACAGGCAACTCGCGAAGGAGAGTTCAGTGACAGCGAAGCCCGCAGCCGCGGCAGCACGGTCCACCGTCCACGGATACCCCCGTCAGGGGCCGAACCGTGAACTGAAGAAGGCCATCGAGGGCTACTGGAAGGGCCGCGTCTCCGCCGCGGCCCTGGAAGAGACCGCCCGGGACCTGCGTCGTTCGAACTGGCAGCAACTGGCCGAAGCCGGGGTCCACGAGGTCCCGACCGGTGACTTCTCGTACTACGACCACGTCCTCGACACGAGCGTGATGGTCGGCGCCCTCCCCTCCCGCCACCGCGCGGCCGTCGAGGCGGACGCGCTGGCCGGGTACTTCGCCATGGCGCGCGGTACCCAGGACGTCGCCCCGCTCGAGATGACCAAGTGGTTCGACACCAACTACCACTACCTCGTTCCGGAACTGGGACCCGGCACCGTCTTCACCGCCGACTCCACCAAGCAGGTCACCGAGCTGAAGGAAGCGCTGGCCCTCGGTCACACCGCCCGGCCGGTGCTGGTCGGCCCGATCACCTACCTCCTCCTGGCCAAGCCCGCCCCCGGTGTGGCGCCCGGTTTCGACCCCCTGACCCTGCTCGACCGGCTGCTGCCGGTGTACGCGGAGGTGCTCGCCGATCTGCGGGCGGCCGGGGCGGACTGGGTGCAGCTGGACGAGCCCGCACTGGTGCAGGACCGCACGCCGGCCGAACTGAACGCCGCCGAACGCGCCTACCGCGACATCGGCACCCTCACCGACCGGCCCAGGCTCCTGGTGGCCTCGTACTTCGACCGGCTCGGCGAGGCGCTGCCCGTACTCGCCAAGGCTCCCGTGGACGGACTGGCACTCGACTTCACCGACGCCGCAGCGGCCAATCTCGACGCCCTGGCCGCTGTCGGCGGACTGCCCGGCAAGCGCCTGGTCGCGGGCGTCGTCAACGGGCGCAACATCTGGATCAACGACATCGAGAAGTCGCTGGCCACCCTCGGCACCCTGCTCGGCCTCGCCGACCGGGTCGACGTGGCCTCCTCCTGCTCGCTGCTGCACGTCCCGCTGGACAGTTCCGCGGAACGTGACATCGACCCGCAGATCCACCGCTGGCTCGCCTTCGCCCGGCAGAAGACCTCCGAGATCGTCACCCTGGCCAGGGGCCTGGGCCGGGGGACCGACACCATCGCGGCCGAACTCGCCGCCAACCGCGCCGATCTCGCCTCCCGCGCCGGTTCCGCCCTCACGCGGGACCCGGCGGTCCGGGCCCGGGTTGCCGGGGTGACGGACACCGACGGGCGCCGCTCCCAGCCGTACGCCGAACGCGCCGCCGCCCAGCGTGCCCACCTCGGCCTGCCTCTGCTGCCCACCACCACGATCGGCTCCTTCCCGCAGACCACCGAACTGCGCACCGCACGCGCCGACCTGCGCCGCGGACGGATCGACACCGCTGCCTACGAGGAGCGGATCAAGGCCGAGATCCAGGAGGTGATCGCCTTCCAGGAGAAGACGGGCATCGACGTCCTGGTCCACGGGGAGCCCGAACGCAACGACATGGTGCAGTACTTCGCCGAGCAGCTCACCGGCTATCTCGCCACCCAGCACGGCTGGGTCCAGTCCTACGGCACGCGGTACGTCCGGCCGCCGATCCTCGCGGGCGACATCTCCCGCCCCGAGCCGATGACGGTTCGCTGGACCTCGTACGCCCAGTCCCTGACCAGCCGTCCGGTCAAGGGCATGCTCACCGGCCCGGTCACCATGCTCGCCTGGTCCTTCGTCCGCGACGACCAGCCGCTCGGCGACACCGCCCGCCAGGTCGCTCTCGCCCTGCGCGACGAGGTGAACGACCTGGAGACAGCCGGCAGTCCGGTGATCCAGGTCGACGAGCCGGCCCTGCGGGAGACCCTTCCGCTGCGCTCGGCCGACCATGCGGACTACCTGGCCTGGGCCACGGAGTCCTTCCGTCTGGCGACCAGTGGCGTGCGTCCGGACACACAGATCCACACCCATATGTGCTACGCCGAGTTCGGCGACATCGTGCAGGCGATCGACGACCTCGACGCCGACGTGATCAGCCTGGAGGCCGCCCGCTCGCACATGCAGGTGGCGCGTGAACTCGCCGAGCACGGCTACCCGCGCGAAGCCGGCCCCGGTGTGTACGACATCCACTCACCGCGCATCCCCGGTGTCTCCGAGGCGGCGGACCTGCTCCGCAAGGGCCTCGAAGCCATCCCGGCCGAACGTCTGTGGGTCAACCCCGACTGCGGCCTCAAGACGCGCGACTGGCCGGAGACCCGCGCGTCCCTCGAGCACCTCGTCGCCGCGGCACGCGAGGTGAGGTCGGAACTGCCCGCCTCCTGAGGCGGGGGCAGGGTGGGGAGGAAGCGCCGTTCCTCCCCACCCTGCCGGCTTCGCTCCTACTCCGCGATGAGCGCGACGACCTGCCAGGCCCATACGAGGTGGACCAGAACGCAGGTGCCCCATGCGGTGTTTCCCCGGATCCCGTGCTGCCGCAGCGCGGCCCATCCGGCGGCCAGGAGCAGCGCGGAAGCCACGCACAGGGCCCAGGACAGGGCGAGCCACGGCGTGGACGGCTCGGTCAGCAGCCTGAGCAGCACCAGCGGGGCCAGCGCCGCCAGGGGCAGGGCCCACATGCTGTCGTTCGCTCGGCGCGTGGTCTTGATTTCGGTCACAGGTCCCCCCGGACTCGTTCCCCCGGTTGTCGTGTCGGGCGCCTCGTGGTCACGGAGGTCTCGACATTGCCCGGCACCGGTGTGATCCGGGCGCCGAGCACGCAGGGGACTTTACCTTCGCACTGATCACTTGGCTACGGCCGAACGACCCTGGGGCAGGCGAGGTTTGCGCATCGCGGGCCATATTCTGCAGATGTGCCTCCCGGTGGGCGTTCTGCACGGAAGCCCTCCTGCGGCTCCCCTTCGCCATCGCGATCCTCAAGGCCTGTGGCATCGGTCGGGCTGAAGAGATCCACAGTTGAATACGGTGGTTTGACGGTCGTCCGGTCGTCCGGTCGTCCGCAAGGGGTTCCGGACACCGGTCGTGCGACCGCTGTCGCCTCGTTCCCCCACCACCACCCCATGGAGGACAGACATGACGGCGAAAAACCCTCCGGTCACTCCGGACGACGTCCGGGACGCCGCCGCTCGTATCAAGGGGGTCGCGCACCGCACCCCGGTGGTGCACTCGCGCACGCTGGACGCGCTCGTCGGCGCCGAGGTCTTCCTCAAGTGCGAGAACTTCCAGCGCATCGGCGCCTTCAAGTTCCGGGGTGCGTACAACGCCGCCTCACGCCTGACGCCCGATCAGCTCTCCCGTGGCATCGCCGCGTACTCCTCGGGCAACCATGCCCAAGCGGTCGCTCTCGCGGCGCGGGAGTTGGGCACCACGGCGGTGATCCTCATGCCGGAGGACACTCCGCAGTCCAAGACCGACGCCGCCCTCGGCTACGGCGCCGAGATCGTCACCTACGACCGCTACACCGGCGACCGGGTCGCCATCGGCAACGCCCTTGCCACCGAGCGCGGCCTCGCGCTCGTCCCGCCGTACGAGCATCCGCATGTCATCGCCGGACAGGGCACGGCCGCACTGGAGTTGATGGACGAGGTGGGCGAACTCGACGCCCTGGTGGTGCCGGTCGGCGGCGGCGGACTCATCGCGGGCAGTGCTACCGCGGCGAAGGGCGTGCATCCACGGACCCGCGTGATCGGGGTCGAACCGGAGGCCGGGGACGACACCAAGCGGTCCCTCGAGGCGGGCACACGGGTCGCCATTCCCGTACCGCGCACGATCGCCGACGGCCAGGCGGCGGAGACACCGGGCGAGCTGACGTTCTCGATCAACCGGCGCCTGGTCGACGGGATCGCCCTCGTCAGTGACGACGAGATCCGTGAGGCGATGCGGTTCGCCTTCGAACGCCTGAAGATCGTCCTCGAACCCAGCGGCGCGACTGCCCTGGCAGCCCTGCTGGCAGGTGCGGTGGACCGCCTGCCGGGCCGCGTCGGCCTGGTCCTCTCCGGGGGCAACATCAGCACGCGTCGCTTCGCGGAACTCTGCGCGAGCTGATCGGGGCGGGCGGGCGTCGCCTCGTGTGCGTTCGGTAGTCGGCCGGCCACGCCGGTGACGCATCCGACTGCGCAAAGATCTTTTGCGCAGGATGTCGAAAGCGAGGGCACTGGCTACGACCTATCCATGAGAACCACAGAAACCGAAGGAGAGAACGACATGGGCAAGATCGTCACCGGCGCCACGATGTCCCTCGACGGCTACATCGCCGGCCCCGGAGAGAGCGGCTTCGACCTGCTGTTCCAGTGGTACGGCAACGGCGACGTCGAGATCCCGTCCGCCAGTCCCGATGTGCCGCCGATCCGCGTCTCCGCCGCGAGCGCCGGGCTGGTCAAGCCGGAGTGGGAGAACACCGGTGCACTCGTCGTCGGGCGGTACCTGTACGACATGACGAAGGCCTGGGGCGGGCGCCACCCGATGGACGTGACCACCGTCGTGCTCACCCACCAGCGCCCTGACGACCGCCCCGAGGACGACGAGAACTTCGTCTTCGTCACCGAGGGCATCGAGGCCGCGGTGACGAGGGCGAAGGAGGTCGCCGGGGACAAGAACGTCGTCGTCAACGGTGGGCAGATGGCGCGGCAGTGCCTGGAGGCCGGGCTGCTCGACGAGGTCGGCGTCGAGCTCGTACCGGTCGTCCTGGGCGGCGGGAAGACGCTGTTCGGTGAACTCGGCGCCACGCCGGTGGAGTTCGAGGGCCCCGTAGCGGTGGTCGAAGGCACCGGTGTCACCCACTTGCGGTACCGGGTGAAGAAGTAGGGCGACGGTGTCGCCCAGCGGCCGCCCGCCGGTTCGGCGCTGTGCCGGCACAGCGCCGTACGCGCGCCCGCTCGACGCGCTGAAGCGCCGACACTCGGATACCGTTGTTCGAACGACGTGCCCATCCCGGTCGCCTTTCGCTGCCGACCTCCTCTCCGTCGCCCTCCTGCACGTCTGCTGCTGGTTCGCGGCGTGACATCCGGCGTTCCGTCCGGGGGCCGAATTCCGCGGAAGCGCCGGGTTCAGGACCAGTGCGAAAGGAACGGACATGCCCTTCGTCACCGCCAAGGACGGCACCGAGATCTACTACAAGGACTGGGGGTCGGGGCAGCCTGTCGTCTTCTCCCACGGCTGGCCTCTCACCGCGGACTCATGGGACCCGCAGCTGAAGCTGATGGCGGAGAACGGCTTCCGTGCCATCGCTCACGACCGGCGTGGAGGCGGACGCTCCGGCCAGCCCTGGGACGGGAACAACCTCGACACCTACGCCGACGACCTGGCAGCGGTCATCGAGGGCCTGGACCTGCAGAACGTCATCCTGGTCGGCCATTCGACCGGTGGCGGCGAGGTCACGCGCTATGTCGGCCGGCACGGCACGGGCCGCGTCGCCAAGGTGGTGCTGCTCGGCGCGATCCCCCCGCTGATGCTCAAGACCGAGGCGAACCCCGAAGGCCTCCCGATCGACGTCTTCGACGAGATCCGGGCGGGTGTGGCGACGGACCGCTCCCAGTACTACAAGGACCTGAGCGCCCCCTTCTACGGCGCCAATCGCGACGACTCGACCGTGACACAGGGGACCCGTGACGAGTTCTGGCTCTGGTCGATGACGGTGGGCATCAAGGGCGCCTACGACTGCGTGAAGGCGTTCTCCGAGTCCGACACCACCGAGGATCTCAAGAAGATCGACGTTCCCACGCTGATCGTCCACGGCGACGACGACCAGATCGTTCCGATCGTGGCCTCCGGTGAGAAGTCCTCCAAGATCGTCAAGGACGCGGTCTACAAGGTCTACGAGGGCGCACCCCACGGCCTGTCCATGGTCCCCAAGTATGCCGATCGGTTCAACGCCGACCTCCTCGACTTCGCGCGCAGCTGAGGCAGGCACGCGCCCGAGCGGGACCGGGTGACGGGGGATCTCGCAGGCCCCGTGTCGGGCCCGCCTGCCGCCCTCACGAAGGTCTGGAGTGTGACCCATGCCGTCCGTCTTCCTCGTCAGCGGCGCCTCCCGGGGCCTGGGGCGCGAGATCGTCCGCGCGGCGGCGCAGGCGGGCCACCAGGTCGTGGCCGGCCTGCGCAACCCGCAGGCCCTGGACGATCTGGTGGCCGAGTTCGGTGACCGGATCGCGGTCGCACCTCTCGATGTCACAGACGCGGCCCAGGCGAAGGCTGCCGTGCGCACCGCCCTCGACCGGTTCGGCGGACTCGATGTGCTGGTGAACAACGCCGGATACGCCAACATCGCCTCTGTCGAGGATGTCGACTTCGACGACTTCTCGGCACAGGTGGACACCAACCTCCTCGGCGTCGTCCGGCTGACCCAGGCCGCGCTGCCGGTCATGCGCGAGCAGCGATCGGGCCACATCGTCCAGGTGTCGTCGGTCGGCGGACGCCTCGCGACCCCCGGCCTTGCCGCGTACCAGAGCGCCAAGTGGGCCGTGGGCGGCTTCTCCTTGGTGCTCGCCAAGGAGGTCGCGCCGCTGGGCATCAAGGTCACCGTGCTGGAGCCGGGCGGGATGGCGACCGACTGGTCGGGGTCGTCCATGAAGGTGGCGCCGATACGGCCCGAGTACGCCGACACCGTGGGTGCCTCGGCGGCCATGCACAACACGGACACGCTGACTGCCAGCGACCCGGCGAAAGTGGCCCGCCTGCTCCTCGACGTCGTGGCCATGGACGATCCGCCCCTGCGTCTCCTCGTCGGCGCGGACGCCTTCCGCTACGCGACGGCCGCCGCACGCGAGCAACTCGCCGCGGATGAGAGCCGGCGCGCGCTGAGCGAGTCCACCAGCGCCGACGACGCGACGGCGGCCCAGTTGGACCCCCTGGGCCACGGCGAGAGCTGACGCCCGGCTCCTGCCGCGACGATGAGGCCACGGCCATGAGGGTGGACGCACGCACCCACGTCAACCTATGTTGACAAGATGGGCAATCAAGCGCTGCTCGTCTGCGGGATGGCCGCCGGTCCGCTCTTCACCCTCGCGTACGTGGTGGAGGGCGCCACGCGTGCGGACTACAAACCGCTGCGCCATCCCGTCAGTTCGCTCGCTCTCGGCCGCGCCGGGTGGGCGCAGAGCGTCAACTTCCTGTTGTCGGGCCTGTTGTCGCTGACCTTCGCGGTGGGCCTGTGGCGCGATGGGCCTTCCCCTGCGGGTGCGGTGCTGAT
This sequence comes from Streptomyces sp. NBC_00306, assembly GCF_036169555.1. Classification (GTDB taxonomy): domain Bacteria; phylum Actinomycetota; class Actinomycetes; order Streptomycetales; family Streptomycetaceae; genus Streptomyces; species Streptomyces achmelvichensis. Next base: position 702,254 of record NZ_CP108032.1, read on the forward strand.
CGGCGTATGGGGGGCCGGTCTGCTGGGCGCGGGCGCCTTTCTCACGGACCCGGTGAGCGGCTACCCGGCCGGCACCCCCGACCGGCTCGAACACCCCACCCGGGCGGGGACGCTGCACGACCTCTTCTCCGTCATCGGATTTCTCGCCCTGGCCGCGGCCTGTTTCGTCTTCGCTCCGTCCGCCTCGCCGGGCTGGGCCGTGTATTCGATCGCCGGCGGGATGCTCTTCGCCACGACGATGGTGTCGGCGAGTGCCGTGTTCACCCGGCAGGGACGCTGGGTGGACCGGGGCGGCCTGATCCAGCGCGTCTCGCTCACGATCGGCTGGACCTGGCAGACGGCGCTCGCCGTGCGCCTCCTGGGCAGCTGACGGTCGTCCGCGCGGATGACGTGCCGGTGACCGGTGGCCCGACTCGCCGACGAGCAGCCGGCTTTCGGACCGCACGAGCCGCGGACGGCACGCCGGTCGCATGACACTCCACGGCACGGAAGATCTCCGGGAACTCCCCGGGCCCGCCGTCCGACTACTGCCGCGTGGGAGGGCGCAGCATCCGGCCTCTCCCGCTCGGAGTCGGAGCGAAGAGGGGCATGGGATGGGTGGGCTGGATGTGCGCATGCGGGAGGTCGCGTGCCGTCACGGCCGGGTGGACGCCGTCGCCGCCGTCGATCTGGAGATCGCGGCCGGTGAGCGGGTGGCCCTGACCGGCACCAACGGCTCGGGAAAGACCACCCTGCTCCGCGCCGTCCTGGGCATGCACCGGCAGGTGACCGGCACCATCCTGGTCGGGGGCCGCGGTACGCGCACATCGGCCGAGTGGGCCTGGCGGCGGCGGGTCTGTGCCTGGATTCCGCAGAAGCCGGCAGGGGGCCGGTTTCCGCTCCTGGGTGAGGAGTTGCTGGCCAGCAGCGCGGCGCCCACCGAAGCCGGGGAGGCCGCGGAGCGGCTCGGCGTGGGGGCGTTGACCGGACGACCGTTGCACACCCTCTCCGGGGGCCAGTTGCAGCGCATGTACCTGGCGCGGGCGATCGGCTGTGTCGCGGCGGGTGCCCAGGTGCTGCTCGCCGACGAGCCCACCGCGGCTCTCGACTTCACCGGTCAGGAGGAGGCCGCCGATGTCCTCACCGCGCTGCCCGTCACCCTGCTCGTGGTGACCCACGACCGGACGCTCGCCGAGCGGTGCGACCGGGTGCTGGACATGGCCGCCGGACGGCTGCGGGAGGTCCGGTGAATCCGGCTGCCGCCGATGTGGGCGCGCTCCTCCAGCTCCTGCCCGTCCAGCGGGCCGGCATCGCCCTCCTGCTGGCGGCGATCGGGCTGCCGGTGATCGGTGTGGTGATCGTCGGCCTGGACATCATGCCGGTGCGGTTCGCGATGATGCACGTGGCGTTGCTGGGGATCGCGGTCGGCCTGCTGACCGGGCTCGATCCGATGCTGTGCGCATTGGTCGCGTGTGCTCTCTCGGGCGCGGGGGTGGCTCCGCTCGCCCGTACGCCCGACGGCCTGTCAGGTGCCATGGGACTGTTGATGAGTCTGGCCATCGCGGCCGCGCTGCTCGTCCTCGCGGTCTCGGGCGTCAACGCCTCCGGCGCGTTCGCGCTGTTGTGGGGCTCCATCCTGTCCGTGGGAACCGCGGATCTCGTCGTCCTCGCCGTGCTGGCGGTCGTCGTGCCCGGTCTGTTCTGGTGGCGTCGCCGTGACGTGGGTCTGCTCCTGTACGACCGTGAGCTGGCCGAGTGCTCCGGCGTACCCGTACGCGGGCTGACCGTCGTCCTGCTGGTCCTGGTCGCGGTCGCCGTCGCCGGGGCGATCAAGCTCACCGGCGCGCTGCTGGTCGACGCCCTCACGCTCCTGCCCGCCCTCGCGGCACGCCGCCTCGGCGGCTCGCTGAAGTCGATCACTCTGTGGGCGGTCGGCATCGGCATCGTCGTGAATCTGACGGGGTTCCTTGTGGCCCTGTGGCTGGACTGGCCGCCCGGCCCGGTCCTCGTTCTGACGGCGGGGGCCGTGGTCCTCGCCGTCCATCTCGTACCCGAACGGAGAATCACCTCATGGCGCGCAACCGCCTCCGTATCCCTTCCCTCGTCGCACTGAGCGCGGCACTGGCCCTGGTCACCGGCTGCGGGGGCGACAGTGACACGTCGGCGGGCAGCGCCAGCGGCAAGGACAAGGGGAAGCCGTCGGTGGTCGTGACCACCACCTGGGAAGGCGCCTTCGCCAAGGCCGCCGGTGCCGAGAACATCAAGGTCATCGTCCCCAAGTCCGTGCACCACGCGCCCGATTACGACCCGAAGCCGTCGGACCTGGCGGCCGTGGCCGAGGCCGACTTCGTGCTGTACGCGCCCTTCGAGCCGTACGCCGAGAAGATCAAGGAAGCCGCCGGCTCCAAGGCCGAGCTGGTCGAGGTGAATCTGGACAACGACGCCGACAAGGTGAAGGCGGAGGTCGACAAACTGGCGAAGCTGTTCGGCACCGGCAAGGCCGCGGCGACGTGGAAGGCCGCCTTCGACACCGAGTACGCCAAGCTCGCGAAGGACCTCAAGGCCGCCTGGCCCGGCGGGAAGAGCCCGAATGTCGTCAGCCAGGTCTTCACGGGCTGGTCGGCCGAGCTGGCTGGTGCCACCACCGTCGGGACCTACGGGCCGGAGGCCGTGACCCCGGCGCAGCTCGCGGAACTCGCGAAGAAGGAACCGGCCTTCGTCCTGGACAACGCGCACATGTCGACGGGGACGGTCCTGCCGGACTCCGGAGCGAAGCAGGTGAAGATCGTCAACTATCCGGGCGACGACCTCGACCTGCTGCCCGTCTACAGCAATGCCGCGGCCGAGCTCAAGAAGGCCATGGGCGCCTCCTGAGCGGCGCGTTGCCGGCCGGCGCAGGTGTCCGGCCGCACAGAGGCGGGAGGGCAGCGTGTCGCCTTCCCGCCTCTCCTGGTCGCGCGACTACCGGGGCCGGGGTGGTGCGGGCGGGGTCCAGACCGTGCCGCGGGCCTCGTATTCGAGCATGGCCTCCACACCGGTCGCCACCTCGGCGCCCAGTTCACGGCGTACGAGCCACAGGGCGAGGTCCAGGCCCGACGTGATGCCGCCGGCGGTGACCAGGTCGCCGTCGTCCACCACGCGTCCGTTCTTCAGCAGGCCTCCCTGCTTCTCGAGGTCGGGCCGCGCCTTGTGGTGGGTGGTGCACGGGCGGCTTCTCGTCAGACCTGCCGCGGACAGCAGCATGGTGCCTGTGCACACGGCGCTGACGGTCAGGCCGGGGCGCACCGCCGAAGCCAGGGCGCGCGGAAGGGTGCCGCGCGCGATCTCCGCCCGGACGCCGGGGCCCTCACTGCGTGCGTACCCTCCTCCGGGGACGACCAGGACGTCCGCGGTGCGCGGGGCCCAGCCGTGCTCGACGCGGACCTTCGTTCCGTAGGCGGCCTGCACGGCGCGGGGGCCGGACACGGTGGCGTAGCGGACGTCGATCTCGCGGTCCGTGAAGAAGCGGGCGGCGGAGAAGACTTCCCAGGGAGCGGCGAAGTCGAGCTCCTCCACACCGTCGTACATCACGACGTGCACCCTCAGCGGGCCACCGGCCTCCTGGACGGGCTGGACGGCCGCGGCCGCGGCCGGTGCGGCGGCGACTCCCGCCATCGCCCCCGCGGCTCCGATCGCGGTCGAGGCCCGGAGCAGTTTCCTGCGGTTCATTCGGTTCTCCTGTCCCGATGGTCGTCGTACGGATGGGCACGGGCGCCGCGCGCCGCGCCCGGAATCGGCTCAGCCGGCCTGGGCGAGTGACGGCGCGGCGGGTGCGTCGTGGACGGGCGGCGGGGCCTGCGCCAGGTGCTCACGCAGGGCGGCACGGTCGGGCTTGCCCGCCGGTGTCAACGGCAACTCGGCGACCACCAACAGCCGTTCGGGGTGCTTGCGCTGCTCCAGACCCCGCCGTGTCAGATGCCGGCCGAGCGAGTCGAGCGTGGGCACCTCGCCGGAGCGGGGAACGACGCACGCGGCGAGGCGCTCACCCATCAGGCGGTCCGGAACGCCGACGCACACCACGTCCCGTATCCGGGGATGGGAGCGCAACTCCCGCTCCACCTCGGCCGGGCTGATGTTGGCGCCGCCGCGGATGACGACGTCCTTGAGCCGTCCCACGATGTGCAGGGTGCCGTCCTCGTCGAGGAAGCCGAGGTCTCCGGTGCGCACCCAGCCGTCGGGCGTGCGGTAGCGGGCGTCGAGGTCGGGGGCGCCGACATAGCAGAGGGGGGTCATCGGGCCGCGGGCGATGATCTCACCGATGCCGCCCTCCGGCACCTCGGCGTGGGTGTCGGTGTCGGCGATACGGATCTCGGCCACCCGGGGGTCGGGGCGGCCGGCGACCACGCCGGACTCGTCGGTGGGCGGGGTCGTACTGCCCAGTCCCGTATGGCAGTTGACGCCGTCGGCGGAGCCGTAGAGGTTGACGACAGGGCAGCCGAACGCCTGAGCCGCGGCAGCCGCGGTGGGCTCGTCGAGCGGCGCCCCGCCGAGGATCAGCGCGGTGGGCGCAGGCAGCCTCTCGCCCTGCTTCTCGCCGGTGACCGGCTTCCTGTCGGTGACCGGCTTCCCACCGCTGACCGGCTTCTCGCTCGTGGCGTCGAGGCGTTCGAGCATCATGCGCACCATGGTCGGCACGCCGAGGATGTGCGTCGGCTCGTGTTCCGCCACCGCCGCGAGGGCTGCTTCGGGGGTGAAGTGGTCGAGGAGGATGAGCGTTCCGCCGTGCCGGGCGAGCGTGACCGCGGTGCCGTTGGAGCCGAAGGCGGAGGCGAGCGGTACCAGGAACAGACAGCGGGGCGGGGTCCCGTCGGGGATGAGTGAGGCGAGGAAGTTGCCGCGTCCGCCCGCGAGTGCGTTGTGCGAGTACGCGACCATCTTGGGCTCGGCCTCCGAGCCGGAGGACACGAGGATACGGGCCGCGCTGTCGGGGTCGGGCCGGGCGGGGACGAAGCCGCTCGGGTCGGAGCGCAGCAGCGCGGAGAGCGCAATCGTGCCCTCGGGTGCGGCGCCCGGTCCCGCGGCGATCACGTGCCGCAGGGCGGGCAGCGCCGTGGACAGGGTGTGCAGTTCGGCCGCGTGGTGGGCGCCCCGGTGCTCGGTCGCCGCGATGACTGCCACGGCTTCGGCGCGGCGCAGCAGGCAATCGGCCTCCCGGCTGCCGCGCCCGACGGGGAACGGCAGGGCGACCGCGCCGAGGGCGGCGAGCGCCAGATCGGCGATGACGGCGTTGCGGTTGTTGGGGAGCTGGACGCCGACCACGTCACCCGGGCGTATGCCGAGGTCTCTGAGGCCGGTGGCCAGACATCGCACCTTGCGGTCCAGCGCGGTGTAACAGAGTTTCCCCTTGGCATCGAGGACCGCGGTGTGGTGCAGGTCCATGATCTGACGGGCCCGGAAGAGGCTGTAGAGGTCCAGATCGGGGCAGGTGCCGTCGAGCACCCAGGACCGGCGCAGGTCCGCGGGCAGCAGGTCGTGCAGTTCGACGGTCATATGAAGCTCCAGGGGTCGGGAACGGCGGGGGCACCGTGCGCGTCGCGGCTGATCGAGCCGGCGAAGCGCGGGTCGTCGTGCAGTTCGGCGAGGTCGGTGGTGACACGGGTGGCGGTGAGACCGTGCGCACGCAGCTGCCGCAGCGCGTCGTCCGTCGGAAGGTCACGCAGGTCGTACGCGGCTGCCGCGGCGGCGCACGTGTCGCTCGACGCGACCCAGCCGTCGGCCGTGGGCAGCGGACGCCGGAACCCGGCGGGCCGCCTCGGGCTCTCACCGCGAGCCGCCCGGCTCAGGAAGGGGGTGGTCAGTGTGTCCGCGGCGCCGAGCAGCGAGGAGTCGACGCGCACGCCGTGCCCGGTGCGTTCCCGCAGGAGCAGCCCCGCGAGCACCGCCTCCGTGCCGAGCAGTCCGCCGAGTACGTCGAGCAGTGTCATCAGGGAGGGCGCGGGCGTCTCCCCGTCCGGGCGGACCGCCTCGCCGACACCGGTACGGGCCTGGACCATGAAGTCGGTGCCCATGGGGGCATCGGACAGCCGACCGGCCCAGCCGCTGGTGTACGCGTAGACCAGGGCGGGGTTCACGGAGGCGAAGTCGCCCGCGTCCAGGCCGAGTTCCGCGGCCTTGTCCGGTGCCCAGTTGTGCAGGAACACATCGGCTTCCGCCGCCATCTCCCGCAGCAGACGGCGGCCGGCGGGCGCCTTGATGTCGGCCTCCACAGCCTGCTTGCCGCGATTGAGGGCGAGCCAGCGGGCGGAGACACCGGAGCACGCCGGCGGCATGCCCCGCAGCGGATCACCGCCCGGCGGCTCGATGCGGATCACGTCGGCGCCGAGCAGTCCCAGCAGGTGCGCGGCGAGCGGGGCCTGGATCCGGCGTCCTGCCTCCAGCACGGTCAGACCGGCGAGGGGGCGTTCGGGAGAGGGTGCGGACGCCGGGTGCGGACGGCCGGGGCCGAGGAGGTCCATGGACCAGGGCGGGGCACCGTCGTATTCGACGGCCCGTTCGGCGAGTGTGCGCAGGGCGCAGACCTCGGCCCCCGACAGGGAGGCGGCCTGGAGGATCCGCTGCCAGGGATGCGCCTGTGCCCTGGTGTGCAGTGCCTGGGGGAAGGGGGCACAGGCCGTGGCGTAGCGGAACTGGAAGGGCCGCCAGCCGGCGCGTACTGCCTCCGGCGGCGCGCCCAGAGCACGCCAGAACGCGGCCCAGGCACCCGGGTCCAGGGTCTCCAGTTCGAAGTGGAGACCTTCGGACGAGACGAACGGCGGCCCGCCGGGGGCGAGTTCGGCTGCCTCGCCCTCGTCGGCCCCGGAGGCGGCGAGGTACTGGGAGACGGCGAGCAGCCCTGCACGCTGCGCGCTGGTGGTGACGTCGGCGGGCCCATCGCCACCGCGCGCCTGGGCCAGCAGCGCGGCGAGGAGGCCCTGCACGGTGAGCACGCCGGTGGCGACGGACGCATAGTCGACGGCCAGGCCACGCGGGTCGCCGTCGCGGCGGCCGTGCACGCTCATGATGCCGGTGGCGGCCTGCACAGTGGCCTCGTCGTCGATCCCGGTCCCGGGGGAGGCCCACGTCGCGCGGGCCCGAACGGGCGCGAAGTCCTCTCCGCTCAGCACCGTGCGGCCTGCCGACCCGGTCCCCGGCGCGGTGTCGGCCGGATGCGCGCCGAGAAGGCGTAGATGCTCCGAGACCACGGTCATGAGCTGCGGCGGTCCCGAGGCGTCGAACCGCAGCGTGTCGAGTGGCCGGACCGCCTGCGTGGTGGCGGGTGATGCCATGCCTCTCCTCTCCTGGCGCGGCGGTGGCCGGCGCCCGGTCGTCCGGAACCCGGGAACTCGGGAACTCGGGAACCCGGGAACTCGGGGAACTCGGGAGCGTCCGCACCCGACCAGTTCCACGTGGAGACAGTCGGACAACCGTTCCCACAAGTTCCCGGCAACTCGAGGAGAGGCATGGCAGGTCGAGGCAGTGAGGGCGCGGGCCAACGGGGCGGACAACTGGCCGAGTTGCGTGAGCGTGTCGGCGCGTTCGTCCGCGATCGCGTGATTCCGTACGAACGGGTGTTGGACGCGGGTGGACCCGATGCCGCCGCCGCCTTGGGCGAGTTGCAGGGCAGAGCGAAGCAGGAGGGGCTGTGGGCCTTGCCGTTGCCCGTGCACCTGGGAGGCCGCGGCCTCACGTTCGGCGAGTACGCCGAACTGGCCGAGGCGGAGGGGGCGAGCGACCACGGACCCGCGGCACTGGGCTCCGCTCCCCTCCTGGATGTGTCGATGCTGGAGCGGCACGCGCAGAGCGGTGTCCGTGACCGGTATCTGCGGCGGCTCGTGGCCGGGGAGGCACGGACCTGCTACGCGATGACGGAGCCCGATGTTCCCGGCACGGACCCGTTCATGACCGAGACCCGTGCGGTGCGACAACGGGACGGCCGGTGGGCCGTCACGGGGCGCAAGTGGTTCACCTCCGGAGCCGCCGGCGCTGACCTCGTCACGGTGCTGGCCCGCACCGACGGGCGGGCGGGCGATCGCGAGGGGCTCTCCCTGCTGCTGGTGCCCACCGGCTCCCCCGGTTTCCGCGTCGTCCGTGAACTCCCGGTTCTCGGCGCGGCCGGCCAGTGGGAGATCGAACTCGACCAGGTCGGTGTACCCGCCGACCATCTCGTCGGCGCACGCGGCCAGGCGCTCACCGTTGCCGGTGAGCGCCTCCAGCGGGGCCGCACCCTACGGTGTCTGCGCTGGCTCGGCCAGGCCCGGCGGGCGTTCGATCTGATGTGTGAGCGGGCGGTCTCCCGCGGCGGATCCCGTGGCCCGCTCGCCGGCCACCAGCTCGTCCAGCAGCAGGTGTTCGACGCCCTGCTCGCCCTGCGCACCACGCGCCCTCTCGTCCATGAGGCAGTCGCTCTCATCGATTCGGGGAAGGACGCACACATCGAGGTGGGCCTCGCCAAGGTCGCGGCGGCCCGGATGCTCCAGCAGGTCACGGATGCGGCGATCCAGGTCCACGGCGCCGCCGGACTGGGCCCGGATACGGCACTGCCCGCACTCTTCCGCACGGGCCGCACCGCTCGCATCCTGGACGGGCCGGACGAGCTGCACATCACCGCTGTGGCGCGGCGGGTCCTGCGCGGGTACGGCGGGCCGAGTCCTACACGTCCGTGATGTCGACCGAGCCGGTGAGCGCCGCAAGCCCCAGGGCGAGGAAGAAGTCGCCCCAGACCAGTTCGTGCCGGACGGCGGTGCCCCGGCCGGCGTCGTAGCAGCCGTCCAGCAACATACCGGCGGGCCGATGTGCGCGAGGTCCGGACAGATGGGTGCCGACCAGGCGGCGCAGGATCTCGACGGCCCGGTCCGCGTACTGGGTCGCCCTCGGGCCCGGCAGACGGGCGAGTTTCAGCAGGGCGACAGCGGTGATCGCGGCGGCCGACGTGTCGAGGGGACCGTCGGGACGGGACGGGTCGGCATGCGGGACGAGCGGTTCGTCCAGCGCATGCGGGACGAGCGGTCCGTCCAGCACGGCCCCGAGCGCCAACAGGCGCTCGGCCGCCCCTGAGAGAGGCGCGGCCCGCGGTCCGGGGAGCGTCGGGAGATGCAGTGCGTCGGCGACCGCCAGGAGCAGCCATGCCCTCCCCCGGCTCCAGCCCCGCGGCGGGTCCTCGCAGGGCTGCCATCCCGACCCCGCGTCGTAGCACCAGGCGGGCTGTGTCCAGGGCCGGTGCTCGCTGCCGTCACCGAGGCAGAGTTCGAGATGGCGGTGCAGGTGTGCGCCTGCTGCCGCGGCTCCCTCGGGCCCGGCACCTGCCAGCAAGGGCACCATCCCCGGCACACCGTCCGCGCGGGCGAGGAGGCGAGGGCCTCCCAGCGCCGATCCCCAGGGGACGAGGCCGAGTTCGGGGTCCATGGCGTCCAGGCAGGTGCGCGCCGACCGCTCGCGCAGTGCAGTGGCCTGCGCGTCGTGGGAGGCCAGGGCGGTCCCGTACCAGAGGATCAGGCCCCGGGTGGCGGTGTCGGCATCCGCCCACGGCGCCAGGCGCGCGGTGCACCGGGATGCGGCCGCACGGTCGGCCGCGGCGTCCGAGTACCGCGCCCGCAACCACAACAGCCCGGCCCAGAATCCGCCCGTCCACGACCCGCGCCCCGTCGTTGTCCACCGCCCGCTGTCCGGGTCGGCGAACAGGGGAAAGCGTGCGCCGACCTCGAACTCGGTGACCGTCACGCGGCCGATCACCGCCTTCAGGGCGTCACCGGCCCAGTCCGCCGACGTCACGACGACCGGTCCGCGCGTCCTCGCCGGTCCCGTACGGCCCAGGTGAAGGCGACGGCACCGGCGCCGGCGAATTCAGCCGCCACCAGGATCCAGCCGGCGCCGTACCGTCCCGCCTCCGCGAACAGGCCGAAGAGCGGGGGCCCCACCGCGAATCCGGCGAAGAATCCCGCGGCGACCAGCGCCGAGTCCTGTCCCGCCCGGCCCGGTGCGGCGCGTTGCACGACCAGCACCATGGAGACCGCGTTGCCCGACACCGCGAAGACACCGACCGCGACGGCAGCGGCCCACGCCAGGGGAGCTGCCGACAGCGCCGCCACGAGGAGAGCGGCCGCGCCCACGGCACCGACCGCAAGCCATCCGGGCAGCCATTCGGCGCGCCCGGGCCGGGCTGCCTTCGACCACCCCACCCGGCCGGCGATTCCCGCCACGCCGAGCACGGCCACCAGAGCGGCTGCCGTACCGGGGCCCATCTCCAACTCCCGTACGCCGAACAGCGCGAGGTAGGTGTTGACCGAAGCGATACCGCTCCCCAGAAACAGCGAGAAGACGGCCAGCCAGGCGACGAAACCACGCGGCACCAGGGACGGCCGTGTGGCGGTCTGCGGTGGCGGCGGGTCGCCCGGAAGAGTGCGCAGCGCCCACAGTCCGGTCAGCAGGGCGGCGCCCGCGGCCGTCCAGACCGCGCCCCGCCACCCGATGCCTGCGGCCGCGGCGGCCAGCGGCAACCCCGCGGCGAACGCGCCCAGTTGGACACCGGACTGCTTCGTCCCTGTCACCGATCCGCGCCGGGCGGGTGGGACCGACCCGAGAATGGCCTTGTTCGTGGCCGGGTTGGCGAGCGCCTGGGGAACACCGCCCAGCGCGACCGCCGCCAGCAGCAGACCGGCGCCGGGCGCGGCGCCGATGAGGGCGAGTGCGACCGCGGACACCACCAGCAGGACGGCCATTGCGCGCCGCGGACCGATCCGGTCCACGATGCGCCCACCCACAGGGGACAGCACGGCGGCCGTCCCGAATCCGATCGTGGTGGTGAGGCCCAGCACGGTCGGTGATATCCCCAGTTCGTCCACGAGCCGAGGTCCGAGCGCGCCCAGCAGGAACAACTGAAGCATCGAGAAGGCCATGGCACAGGTCAGCAGTGCGGTGAGTGCACGGGCCTGTCGCTTGTCCGGCGGCGGCGCCGACGCCGTTGCCGCTGAGCCCTCTGCCGCCACCGTGTCTCCGTTCCCGCCACCGACATCTCCCCACCCGCCGCACCAGGAGTCGGACACCCCAACACCCTGGTTCCCCTGGGCAGTTGTGGCCTGCACCACATCTCAGGCCCGGCATGAGGGGGCGCGTGGTGAATTCCGTACCGACGGGTGCCCGGCCACGAGGGGGAATGCAAGGATGAGGCCGCCATGATGTCGGGCCGGGGGTGTCGAGCGTTACGGGCCGCGGTGTTCGCCGCCGTCTGTGTGCTGCTCGCTGCCTTCGGCCACATCCTCATGTCCGGGACATCGGTTCCCTGGTGGGCGATGTCCACCGCGTTCGGCGCGACAACGGCCGGGGCCTGGGCCCTCGGCGGGCGCGAACGCGGACTCCTCGTCGTCACCTCGGCGACCGTCGTGGCTCAGGCGGGGATGCACGCGTGCTTCTCCCTGGCACAGGCCATGGTGTACCCGTCGCCGCCGACGGACAGTTCGCTGGCCCGGCAATGGGCCAGGTCCTTGGCGCTCGGGACGGCGGATTCCTCCGCACCGGCCTCCGGTGCCGCCCTTGGGGGCGTGGGCAACGGCGGCCCTGCTCACCAGCCCGGCATGACGATGCCCCATGAGGGCATGGACGTCCACGATCACGCGCTGCACGGGTCGGCGGACGGGGCCACCGCCACCACGGCGTTGAGCGGCCACGACATGGGCGACATGTCACCGACCGGAATGCTGTCGGCGCACCTGCTGGCGTCACTGCTGTGCGGTCTGTGGCTCGCGTACGGAGAGCGGGCGGCGTTCCGCGTTCTGCGTTCGCTGGCCGGATGGCTGGTCGCTCCCCTGCGGCTGATGCTCCCTCGGCCCGCCCCGGTGCCCGGTTCACGCATCCGCGTACGCCGGAGCAGGCGAGCCCACGCGCCACGACGGCTCCTTCTCGCCCACGCCATCACCTCACGGGGTCCACCACCGGGGATTGCTGTCTTCTGACAGCTGGTTCCCCGGTGCCGCGGAGTCTTCCACGACGCGCATCGGGCATCGGCCGTGCCGTCCGGCAGGCCGTACCACTCACCGGCTCGCCCTTCGGCGCGACGCCGGAACCCGATTTCCCGTGAGGACTTCTGGCGATGACCCCTGCCTCGTACCCCTTGCACCGTCCCGTCGCAACCAGGCCGCCGCGCCATACCCCCGAAGGCGACGCGGCCGTGACCCGCCTGGCACTCTCCGCTCGCGACGGCGATCCGGTGCGGGTCGACCGCTTCGTCCGCGCACTGCACCGCGACGTCTGGCGCTATGTGGCCTACCTCAGCGCCGACCCCCAGGCGGCCGACGACCTCACCCAGGACGTCTTCCTCCGGGCGCTCGGCAGCCTCCACCGTTTCGAGGGCCGTTCGTCCGCCCGCACCTGGCTGCTGTCCATCGCACGCCGCACCGTGGTGGACAGCCTGCGCCACGCGGCTGCCCGGCCGAAGCTCTCCGACAGGACCGACTGGCAGGCCGCCGCGGAACAGGCCCAGCCGCGGCACAGCCCCGGCTTCGAGGACGGCATCGCCCTCGCGGAACTTCTGGCCACGATTTCGGCCGAGCGCCGCGAGGCCTTCATCCTCACGCAGCTCCTGGGTCTGCCCTACGCGGAGGCGGCCGAGGCCCTCAACTGCCCGGTGGGAACGGTCCGTTCCCGGGTGGCCCGCGCCCGTGCCTCGCTCATCGACCTGCTCGGCGACCCGGACGTCCCCCTCACCGCACCCGAGAAGCGGGTGCCACGGCGAGGCGTCGGCGGAGGCCGGTTCACGAACGGTCCCGAGCTCGTGGCCGTGACCGGCTGACCAGCACCGTGGCCGGCTGACCACCGACTCCCCCGGGCACCCGCGGCGCGCCGCGTGCCTCACCTCGGGTGCCCGGGCCGGCGGAGTGGTGACGACCGATGAGTTCCACCACGATCAGCGGTCAGTGAGGGAGAGTTGCGTCGCGCAGGGAAGTCCGGTCGAAGCCGGGCGGGCGAACCTGCCGACACCCGATCACGAGACACCTGGGAGACACTTCGATGCGCACCCTGATCAGCACCGCCTTCGTCTCGCTCGACGGCGTGGTGGAGGCCCCGGGCGGTGAGCCGGGCTACCGGAACTCGGGCTGGACCTTCAAGGACATGGAGTTCCTTCCCGAGGCGTACGAGATCAAGGGCAGGGAGCAGCAGGAAGCCACCGCGATGCTGCTGGGGCGGACCAGCTACGAGGCGTTCAGCCCGGTCTGGCCGGGCATGGAGGACTTCTCCGACTACAAGGAGATGCCGAAGTACGTCGTCTCCACCACGCTGACCGACGACGACCTGGTGTCGGACTGGGGCCGGACCACCATCCTGCGTTCGCTCGACGAGGTTGCGGCCCTGAAGGAGACCGAGGGCGGCCCGATCATCATGCACGGCAGCGCCACCCTCAACCGGAGCCTCTCGGACGCCGGCCTGATCGACCGGTACCACCTGCTGGTCTTCCCGCTCCTGCTCGGCGCGGGCAAGCGCCTGTTCAGCGACACGGACAAGGACACCCAGAAGCTGGAGCTCGTCGAGCACGAGGCCTACGCCAACGGTCTGCAGAAGAACGTCTTCGACGTCGTCCGCTGACGACAGCCTCCTGGCGCGTGCCCGCACCGACGAGCCCTCGGCGAGTCCGTTGGTACAGGCGAGGGCATTGCGTGGGCGATCGGGTGACGTGGACGCCGGCCCCAGTGGCCGGCTGTCCGCCGGCGCGTTGTCCATGTGCAGTCCTCCCGCGTCCGGCGCCCCAGCTCTCATGCCACGGGGCGAGCCACGCGGTACTTCACGCGACAGGAGAATGTTCATGGCAATGAGGCATCCGTTGGGGCGGCGCATGGCCGCCCTGGCCACAGTGTTCGGGGCGAGTGTCGTCCTTCCGTTCGCGGTGGGCGCCACACCGGCACTGGCAGCGCCGGTGCTCGCCGTCGCGAAGTTCCACTCGGGCGACTTCGCCCGGGGCGAAACCGGGGTCTACAGCTTCCAGGTGAGCAACCGCAGCACCATCGACTCGACCGCCGGAACAGTGACCCTCACGGACACGCTGCCGGCGGGCCTGACCGTGAGCGGCACGCTGTCGCAGTCTTCCTGGGACTGCGACGTGAGCACGACGTCGATCACGTGCACCAACAACACCGTGGTGGAGCCGTTCCAGTCCTTTCCGGTACTCGAGCTGACGGTGTCGGTCGCCGAGGACGCTCCGTGCACGGTGACCAACACGGTCACGGTCTCGGGTGGAGGGAGCGCCGCGGCCTCGTACTCCGACCCCACGAACATCACCGGGGGCGACTGCGACGACGACAACGGCGGAGGCGGGGGCGGGGGCGAATCGATTCTTCCCATCAACCTCAACGGTGTCATCCCGCTGTTCAACAACATCAGCACGAACAGCAACATCAACAGCCCGGCCGCCGGCAACACCAGCCATCAGGTGTTCGGGCTGAACGCCCCGTGAGCAACCCCGGCCTCGCCGCGGGTACCCCAGGTACCCACCCCGTGGCCGGGATCAGAGGTGACACAGGCCAAGGCCCCCGGAGAGATCCGGGGGCCTCCTGGCAGGCAGGAATGATGGCACCTTCGATCCCCATGGATCCCGGTGCCGGCTGTGAGCCCTCGTCACGGCATCGTCATCGCCGCACCCGCGGCATCCCCAGTCCGATCCACGAAATGATCTCGCGCTGGATCTCGTTGTTCCCGCCGCCGAACGTGAAGATCACGGCCGACCGGTACCCGCGCTCCAGCTCGCCGTGGAGCACGGTGCCGGCCGAGCCCTCCTTGAGCGGGCCGGCCGCGCCCACCACTTCCATGAGCCAGGCGTAGGCGTCGCGGCGGGCCTCGGAGCCGAAGACCTTGACCGCAGAGGCGTCCTGCGGGGTGAGCGTGCCCTGCTGGACGGCGTTCACCATCTGCCAGTTGAGCAGCTTCATCGCGTCCAGCCGGGTGTGGGTGCGGGCCAGCCGGCCGCGCACCCAGCCGAGGTCGATGACCCGGCGGCCGTCCGCGAGTTTGGTGTCGGCCGCCCAGCGCTGGACGTTGTGCAGTGCCCGGATCGCCATGGTGCCGTGCGCGGCCAGGGTGACGCGTTCGTGGTTGAGCTGGTTGGTGATCAACCGCCAGCCCTTGTTCTCCTGGCCGACGCGGCGGGAGGCGGGGACGCGGATGTCCTCGTAGTAGCTGGCCGTCGTGTCGTGGGAGGCCAGGGTGTTGATCAGGGTGCAGGAGTAGCCGGGGTCGGACGTCGGCACGAGGAGCATGGTGATGCCCTTGTGGGGCGGTGCGCCGGGGTCGGTCCGCACGGCGAGCCACACCCAGTCGGCCGTGTCTCCGTTGGTGGTCCAGATCTTCTGTCCGTTGACGGTGTAGTGGCCGGTCTCCTCGTCGCCCTCGCGCACCGCGCGGGTCTTGAGAGCGGCGAGGTCCGTGCCGGCGTCGGGCTCGCTGTAGCCGATGGCGAAGTCGATCTCGCCGGAGAGGATCTTCGGCAGGAAGTACGCCTTCTGCTCCTCGGTGCCGAACTGCATGATCGTCGGGCCGACCGTGTTCAGGGCCATCAGCGGCAGCGGTACGCCCGCCTGAGCGGCCTCGTCGAAGAAGATGAACTGCTCCATGGGGCTCAGCCCGCGACCGCCGTACTCCGTCGGCCAGCCGACGCCGAGCCAGCCGTCCGTGCCGAGGCGGCGGACGGTCTCGCGGTAGAAGCGCTTCTGCTCGCCGGGGTCGGCGTAGCGGGCGTACACGTTGTCCGGCACCAGCCGGGCGAAGTAGGTGCGCAGTTCGGCGCGCAACTGCTGCTGTTCAGGCGTGTATTCGAGGTGCACGGCCCCTCCAGAGTCTCGCGACCGTCACGGCGCGGCGCACACGGTAGAACGTGTTGCAAGAATCCGGAAGGGCCACGGCCGCACGGAGGGGCGGGAGTCCGCCGGCCCCGGCCGTCGAACCCACCGGTCTCGGCCGTCGAACCCGACGGCCCCGGCCCCGAACCCGCCTACAGCGATGCGTATACGGCGGTCACCAGAGCCATCTTCCGGGGGTCGTCCGCGATGTGCGGACCCATACGGTTCATCACATAGCCGAGGCTCAGACCCGCCTCCGGATCGGCCAGACCGCACGAGCCGCCGAAGCCGTCGTGGCCCACGGCACGGGGGTTGGGGCCGTACGAACCGTTCTCGCCGCTGAGCCAGAGGCCGAGCGCCACCTCGGTGTCGTGCTGGAAACCCCTGCCGAGCACCAGGTCACGGCAGCTGCCCTGGCCCTCGCGGACCCGTTCGGCGGCCTCCGGGGACAGGATGCGCCGGCCGCCGTGCTCGCCCCGCCCGGCGAAGATCCCGTAGAGCGCGGCGACTCCACGGGCCGTGCCGTGTCCGTTGGCCGCCGGGATCTGGGCCGCACGCCACTCGGGGGTGTTGGCGTCCGCCGCGCCGACGATCGGGTTGACCAGCGCGGCCAGCGCGACGGGAGTCATCTGGGCGAAGATCGCGGCCTGTTCGCTCGACGGCGCGGCCGGGGGATGCACCAGGTCGGCGGCCCGCCCCGCCTCCTTCTCCGGCAGCCCGATGGTGAAGTCGATGCCGAGCGGTCCGGTGACCTCCTTCTGGAGCAACTCCCCCGGGAGCAGCCCGCAGACACGTCTGACGACCTCGCCGACCAGGAAGCCGTACGTCATGGCGTGGTAGCCGGACTGGGTGCCTGGCTCCCACCACGGCTCCTCGGCGGCGAGCGCGGCGCAGGTCAGCCCCCAGTCGTAGAGGTCCTCGATGGTGTGCAGTTCACGCAGTCCCGCGAGTCCGGCACGGTGGGAGAGGAGGTGGCGGACGAGGATGCCGCCCTTGCCCGCCGCGGCGAACTCGGGCCAGTACATGGCGACGGGCGCGTCCAGGTCCAACTCGCCCCGGTCGGCGAGCAGATGGGCGCACAGGGCGGTGGCGCCCTTGGTGGTCGACCAGACGTTGACCAGGGTCTCGCGCTCCCACGGCCGGGTGCGGGCCTCGTCCGCCCAGCCGCCCCACAGGTCGACCACGGTTTCGCCGTCGTGGATCACGGAGACGGCGGCCCCCAGCTCGCCCCGGTCGCGGAAGTTCTCCTCGAAGGCCTCGCGCACCGACCGGAAGCGGTCGTCGCAGTGTCCGTCGATCGTGGGTGCGCTCTGAGACATGGGCCCTCCGTCGCCTCGGCCGGGTGGTCCGGCCTGCCGTGTCCGACTGATACCGAACATACCGACTGGTCGGACTGCCGGGAAGGGTTCCGCTTCGTGTGCACGGGGTCGCGTGAGCGAGGATGGGACCGAAGATCCGCACCCGGGAAGGACCCTATCGATGGCCCGCGACGACTCCGTACTCCTGCACACCGAGGGCCACGCCGCGTACATCACGCTCAATCGCCCCCGGGCGATCAACGCCCTCACCCATCCCATGGTTCACGCCGTCGACGAGGCGCTCACCGCATGGGAGCACGACGACGCCGTGCGCGTCGTCGTGATCGCCGGTGCGGGCGAGCGGGGGCTGTGCGCGGGAGGCGACATCCGGGCCATCCGCACGGCGGCGCTCGCCGGGGACCGGACCGCCACGGACTTCTGGCGGGACGAGTACCGGCTCAACGCCCGTATCGCGCGCTACCCCAAGCCGTACGTCGCCGTGATGGACGGAATCGTCATGGGCGGCGGAGTCGGCATCTCCGCGCACGGCGACGTCCGGATCGTCACCGAGCGCTCCAGGGTCGCCATGCCCGAGACCGGCATCGGCTTCGTACCCGACGTCGGCGGTACGCATCTGCTGTCCCGTGCGCCGGGCGAGCTGGGCACCCATCTCGCGCTCACCGGGCTTCCGGTGGGCGCGGGCGACGCCTTGCTGTGCGGGCTCGCCGATCACTTCGTGCCGTCCGGGCGTCTGCCGGAGCTCACCGCATCGCTCGCCCGGCTGGAGGTGGCGGACGTGCTGCGCACGTACACCGGACCCGCGCCCGAGGGTGAACTGGCCGCGCACCGCGGGTGGATCGACGCCTGCTACGCGAGCGACTCGGTGGAGGAGATCCTCGACCGGCTGGTCGCGTACGGCGAGCCGGCGGCGAAGGAAGCAGCCGAGACGATCCTGACGCGGTCGCCCATCGCCGTGAAGGTGACCCTGGCGGCGCTGCGGCGGGCCCGGGCGCTCGGCGCGCTCGAACCGGTCCTGGACCAGGAGTTCCGGGTGTCGTCGGCCGCCTTCTCCCGGCCGGATCTGGCCGAGGGGGTGCGTGCCCAGGTCGTCGACAAGGACCGCAGGCCGCAGTGGTCGCCGGCGCTGCTGTCGCAGGTGACGGACGAGGACGTGGAGCGGTTCTTCGAGCCGCTGGGGGATGACGAACTCGGGCTGGCAAAGGGCTGACCGGGCCCCGGGCGGGCCGGCGACAGCGCCGTCTGCGTCCGGGCCGGTGCCCGCGGTCGAACCCCCGTACTCGTGGTCGGGGTGGCGACAACGACTGACGATTACGGACACGGCCTACGGCCAGGGCTGCCCAGTGCCGGGGCTTCCCGCACGGCGAACGGGGTCCGTCCTTTCCGTCCCCGTCCGCCGTGCGGTCAAGCCTGCCGTCGTCCGGCTACGACGCCCGTTCTCCCGCCGCCTGACGGGCGATCCGCACCTCCACGCTCCGGGTGTTTCCGCCCACGGTCACCGCGAGGGTCACCGTGCCCGGTCTCAGCGCCGTGAGCCGTCCCGTCGCCGGGTCGAACGCCGCCGCGTGCCGCTGACGGGCGTCATCAGGGTCGCCGATGTACAGATTCAGCGATCCCGTCCAGTCCGCGCTGACGGGGAAGGCGACCGGGACCGTGCGCGTGCCCTGCACGACCGTCGCGCGGACGTCCGCACTGTTCCCGGGAGGCAGCGATCCGGGCGCCTCCAGGGTGAGGGCGTCGACATGGGCCCGCGTCTGGACGGACACCCAGTCCGGCCGCCCCTCCCACGGACGGTGCCGGGCGATCAGCTGCTCGCCCGGGCTCACCTCGTCGACCCCGACGAGCGACCATCCGGTGAAGCCGCCCTCGCTGGCCGGGCCCGCCGGTGCCTTCCCCGAGTTGCCGTTGATCAGATACGGGACGCCGTCCACGTGCTCGGCGTGGAAGACGCCCACATGGCTGCCGATCAGCCCCGCGCCCTTTCCTGTCGTACGGCGGAAGTCCGCGAGCCACCGCTCGATCAGCGCGGCCTCCTTGCGGTCGCTGAGCTGACTGCCCTTCTGCACGGTGGGATCGCGCGGCGGCACATGCTCGACGACCATCACCGAACCCACGGCCGGGTCCTTCGCCGCCGCGTCCAGCTGGGCACGTACCGCCTTGATCTGCTCGAAGCCGCCGCCGCGCAGCGTCAGGCTCGATGTGTCGAGCGTCAGGAAGCGAGTGCCGCGATGGTCGAAGGTGCGGTGGGCGGGGCCGAACTCGGCGATGAAGTTGTCGATTCTGCCGCCCATCACCTCGTGGTTGCCGGGCACGTAGTACCAGGGCAGATCGCCGCCCAGTTCCTCGGTGAGCACCTGCCGGGCGAACGCCAGGTCCGCGGGTGATCCCTCGTCCACGAGGTCGCCGTTGACGACGACGAAGTCCGCCCCGGACGCCTTGATCTCCCGCAGGGTGCGCCGGGCCTGCCGGACGATCGCGCTGTCGGGGTCGCGGGCGACGAACTGTGCGTCCGACATGACGGCGAACCGCCAGTCCCGGTCCCCCGTCTCGGCAGCGGAGTCGATCAGCGGGTCGGCGGTGCGCGGCAGGTCGGGCAGCGCGACGTCGGGCGGGACCTGCGCGGACAGTCCGTCGATCACGACGCGTCCGGTGTACTGCCGGGCCGCGGCGGTCTCCGCGAGGTAGAAGCGGTGCACCGACAGCGGTATGGCGACGCCCGCAGGCACGCTGAAGGTGACCTGACGCCAGCCGGTCCAGTCGACGTACGGCCCTCGCAGCAACTGGTCCGAGCCCGCCGCGTCCTTGAGATGCAGGGTCGGCCAGGCACCGTTGCCGTCTCCGTCGATCCACAGGGTGAAGGACTGTGGGCGCCCCGGTACGGGAATGGGCCGCGGCGGGTTGGCGTAGGCGGCTCGTGTGGCGGTCGAGCGGGTGAAGTCGTACGTCAGCTCCAGTCCGGTGCCGCTCTGCCCGTCGGGGACGGCCGCGACCGCGCCGGCCGCGCGGGCGTGGCTGAAGGTCCAGGAGCCGGCGTCGTCGAAGGAGGAGACCGGCTGTTCGGCCAGGCCCACACTGACGGCCAGGGACGTGGTGACGCCCGCGGCCCTGACGGTGATCTGCCCGGCGCCGCCGCCCGTGCGGGAGGTCACCGTGAAGCCACCGGCTCCGTCGTCCTCGACGTCGAACCTCGTGCGGTCGTAGGTGAGTTCCAGATCGGCGGGTTCGACCGGGGCACTGTTGCCCTGTGCGTCGTGACCGACGATGCCGAAGCTTCCGGTGGCGTCGCCGTCGGCGAGCCCGATACGCCGGGTGGTCGGCTCGATTCGGGCGAGATCGTCGAGCACGGTGAGTTCCGTACTGCCCTGGGCTCCGGCCCGTTCGGCGCGTATCACGGCCGTCCCGCTGTCGCGGGCGTGGAAGATTCCTCGTTCGTCGACCCGGCCGACGGAGGGCCGCAACGAGCGCCATCGGGGTGCGCCGGCCGCCGGCCCGTAGCTCTCGTCGTATCCGGCGGCGGTGAGGCGGCGGGTCAGTCCCGGGAACACCCGCTCCGGGTGACCGCCCCTGACCGGGTCGGCGGTGGGAGCCGAGCCGGGCGGGGTGCGGGTCTCCACCCAGAAGCCGCGGAGCCTGCCGCTGCCGTCGGGCGCGGTGAACGCGAGTCCGTTGGGGACGGTGCGCTCGCTGCCGTCGGAGGGACTGTTCTCCACCTGGAGCGCGTCGCTGCCGGGTTCGCGGGCGAGCAGCGTGGACGAGCCGCCGCCGTCGAGGTTGAGCGCGCTGTGGGCGCCGGCCCGCTTCATCATCAGACCGAGTTCGGTGAGGGTGACTCCGCCGCTGTCGGCCTGCCGTCCGTCGACGGTGATGACCTGCATGGCGCTGCCGTCCCGGGAGAAGCCGACGGCCGTGCGGGGGGCCGCGATGTTGTTGCCCTCTCCCTCGTGGTTCTGCGGTGTGCCGTCGACGACGAGGAGTTCGCGGCCGCCGACCGCGGTGCGCGGGACGGGGCCGCTGTCGGTGCGCGGCCGGTACGTGGTCGACACCGGGTCGCCGGGCCGCAGCGCGGCGAGCGCGGTCGCGCCGGCCTCCCGCCCGACGAGCACGGTGGTGCCGTCGGCGACGGGCCCGCTGCCCGGCCGGTCGGTGACGGAAACGACCTTGCCGTCCTGGACGAGCACCTCGGCGACGGGGCTTCCCGCATCCACGGTCAGCGCACGGTCGGCGCTGCCCCATGCCGCGTTGTAGGCCCCGATGCCGCCGGGCGGGACGTTCGCGGCGTTGTACGCCGCGAGCGGGTGCTGCCCGCCGGGCAGGGTCAGCGTGCCCTCGAAGTAGAGCTGGAGGACGCGTCCCGCGCCATCCGGCCCGATGCCGACGGCACGGTTGGCGCCTTCGGCCGGCGAGTGGGTGACCTTGCCGTCCTTGATGCCGGGGCCCTGCGGGGCGCCGGTCTGGTTGATGTCGAAGAAGTCCGCGTTGATCGCGGCGACCGTACGCCGGCCGGGGCCCGCGTCGTGCGCGGCCGCGAGCCGGGACACCGTGGAGCGTTCGGAGATCTTGCCCGAGGACAGGTAGTCGGCCCGCACGCGGCCGCCGTCGAGGTCGACGGAGAGCGCGTCGACCCGCAGCCATCTGTCGGACTCGAGCCGGTCGTACGAGGTGAGCCGGACGCCCGGAGCGATCGGCCGGGAGCTGCGCGCCGTCTCGATGCCGTCGCCGTCGGCGACGGATCTCGCGCTGCCGGAAGCTCCGCTCGCGGGCGGCGGTGCAACGGGACGCAACACTTCCGTCGCGTCGCGCGGTCGGGGGTCGGGGGTCGAGTCGGCGGCGGCCGGGGAGACCCCCGCCGCCAGGGCGGATGCCGTCGCGATCAGCACGACGGCCCGTCTTGCTCTGCCTGGGATCACAACTACTCCTGGATCACGGCTGGTTGAGCGCGCAGTAAGCGCTGTCGGCGGACAGCATCGCGGCGCTCGGGCCGTTGCACCAGAGGGCTTGAGGGACCGTCGGGAGAACAGGCGCTGTCATGATCGTGGACGTCTTGCGATCCTGACCGCCCCGGCCGGGCCACATTCGCGAAAGAATGCCGTAACAATTCACCATGCGAGACGACTCCCACAGCGCATTGACGCGGCCTGAAATCGCTGCCATTCTCGCCGATGTGAGTCAAGCTGACATTCTCGTATCGCGCCTGCACGTCGACCTTCGACGGCACGCCAGCGCACTCTGTGCCGCCGGCCGCTGAAACACGCCCAGCTGACCTCTCCTCCCGCGCACGTCCCACCTCCAGTGGACTTCTGACGGCCTGAAACCTTTCGCACCCCGTCACGCGGTGATGGCACCGGCAGGACCTTTCCCGGCTTTTTCCCTGCCGTCTTGCGCCGACTCTTTCCTGAATGCATTGCGTCCTTCTCGCGCGCTTTTCAGGCACCTTCGCGTACCCGAAACGGAATGACATGACTTTCTCCAGGCGAAGCTTCCTCGTGCTCTCCGGCATCTCCGCACTCGCGGCCGCCGGGTGCGGCACCGCGAGTGGCAGCGGCATCCGTAATACCAAGACACTCCGCTATCAGGGCTCGGCCGGTGCCGTCACCCCGCCCGAACTCGCCGCATCACTCGGCTATCTGGGCGATCTGAAACTGGACTGGGTGGGCGACACCATCAGTGGCCCCCAGGACATCCAGACCGCCGCGTCGGGCCAGACCGACTTCGGCGGCGCGTTCAACGGGGCCGTGGTCAAACTGGCCTCCCGCAAGGCTCCCATCAAGGCGGTCATCAGCTATTACGGCTCCGACAAATACGCCTTCAGCGGCTTCTACGTCACCGAGAACAGCGCGATTCGTTCCCCGCGCGACCTCATCGGCAAAAAGGTCGGAATGAACACCCTCGGCGCGCATCACGAGGCGATGCTCGACATCTACCTCAAGAAGAACGGGCTGAGCCGCGCCGAGGCCAAGCAGGTCGAGCGGATCGTGATACCGCCCGTCAACACCGAACAGTCGTTGCGTCAGCGGCAGATCGACGTGGGCGTCCTCGGCGGCATCCTGCGCGACAAGGCCCTGGAGGCGGGCGGGGTGCGCAAGCTGTTCAGCGACTTCGACCTCCGCGGTGCCTTCAGCGCCGGCACCTATGTCTTCACCGAGCGCTTCATCGAGCAGAACCCCGAGACGGCGAAGACCTTCGTCACCGGGGTGGGCAGGGCCCTGGACTGGTCCCGTACGACACCCCGCGAGGAGGTCGTCGCGAGGATGACCGAGATCGTCGCCAAGCGGAAGAGGAACGAGACCGACGCCGCGCTCAAGTACTGGCGCTCCTACGGAGTGTCCGCGCCCGGCGGCCGGATCGCGGAGAAGGAGCTGTCCTACTGGGCGGACTGGCTCACCGAGCGCGGCGACCTCGAGTCCGGCCGGGTGAAGGTGCCGGACCTCTACACCAATGAGTTCAACGCGGGCAAGAAGACGGGGAGCTGACCGATGACGGCGAAAATCAGTTTCCAGGGTGTCGGCAAGACCTTTCCCGTGCGCGGGAAGCAGACGCCGGTGACAGCGCTGGACGGTATCGACCTCGACATCGCCCCCGGCGAGTTCCTGGTCGTGGTGGGTCCGAGCGGCTGCGGGAAGTCCACGCTCCTCGATCTCCTCGGCGGACTGGCCGAGCCCACCGAGGGCCGCATTCTGCTGGACGGCCGGCCGGTCTCCGGACCGGGTCTCGACCGGGGCATCGTCTTCCAGCAGTACGCCCTGCTCCCCTGGCGGACCGCCCAGGGCAACGTGGAGTTCGGGCTGGAGGCGACCCGGGTGCCGCGCCGCGAGCGGGCCGCGCGGGCCCGGGAGTACCTCGCGCTCGTCGGTCTCGACGGCTTCGAGAACCGGCATCCGCACGAGCTGTCCGGCGGTATGCGCCAGCGCGTGGCGATCGCCCGCAGCCTTGCCTACGACCCCGATGTGCTGCTGATGGACGAACCGTTCGCGGCGCTCGACGCCCAGACCCGCGAGTCGCTCCAGGACGAGCTGCTGCGGATCTGGCAGCGCACCGGCAAGACGATCGTGTTCATCACGCACGGCATCGACGAGGCGGTGCACCTCGGGCAGCGTGTCGCGGTGCTCACCTCCCGGCCCGGCCGGATCAAGGAGGTCGTGCCGATCGACCTGGGCGACCGCGATGCCGCCGCCGATCCGCGTTCCAGCCCCGCGTTCGCGCACCACCGCCATCAGATCTGGAGCCTGCTGCGCGACGAGGTCAGCCGCGCGCAGCAGCAGGAGAGGGAGGCCGTCACACCATGAGCATCACCACCGAGAAAGCCGCCACGGCGACCGCCGAGCAGGCTGCGACGAAGGCCCCCGAGGCGGCCGGCCCGGCACGGAGCGGGGATGCGACCCCGGTGGCCCCCGTCCGCAAGGGCACACTCCCCCGCGTGGCCGGTCTCACCGGGCGCGCCCTGCTGACCGTGGTCACCAGGACGGTCGCCGTCGCCGCGCTCCTGGCTCTGTGGGAGATCGCCCCCCGCCTCGGGCTCGTCGACCGGACGTTCCTGCCGCCCTTCTCCGAGGTCGCCGTCGCCTGGTGGGGGCTGCTGACGGACGGTCAGCTCGCCCAGCACGCGCAGGCCAGCCTGGTGCGCTCGCTGTCCGGATTCGGGCTCGCGGTGGCGCTCGCCGTACCGCTCGGACTTCTCATCGGCTGGTACCGGCCGCTCGCCGACCTCCTCGGGCCGCTGCTGGAGGTGTTCCGCAACACCGCCGCGCTGGCCCTGCTGCCGGTCTTCGTCCTCCTGCTCGGCATCGGGGAGACCTCGAAGATCTCCATCGTGCTCTACGCGTGCACCTGGCCCATCCTGCTGAACACCATCAGCGCCGTGCGCAGCGTCGATCCGACCCTTTTGCGGCTCGCCCGTTCGATGGACCTGCCCGCCCCGAAGATCTTCCAGAAGGTCATCCTGCCCGCCTCGGTGCCCACCGTCTTCACGGGCATCCGGCTGGCCGGCGCGATCGCCATCCTCGTCCTGGTCGCCGCCGAGATGGTGGGCGCCAAGGCCGGCCTCGGCTACCTCGTCAACTCCTCGCAGTTCAACTTCGCGATCCCCGAGATGTACGCCGGGATCATCACCATCTCCGCCATAGGTGTGGCCTTCAACCAGCTGCTCGTGGCCCTGGAGCGCCGCTTCACCTCCTGGCGCACCCCGACCGGAATCTAGAGGAAACAGCAGATGTCAGCCGAGACTCCCCGTCAGTTCCATCTCAACGCGTTCCTCATGAACGCCGGCCACCACGACGCCGCCTGGCGCCATCCGCGCACCCAGCCGGAGCGCATCACCGATCTGTCCTACTTCCAGGAGCTGGCCCGCACCGCCGAGCGCGGGAAGCTGGACTCGCTCTTCCTCGCGGACGGCGTCGCGCTGTGGGGCAACGCCCGCTACAACGCGGTCGGCGGCTTCGAACCGCTCACCCTGCTCTCCGCGCTGGCCGTCGCCACGGAGCACATCGGGCTGATCGCCACCGTCTCCACCACCTTCAACGAACCCTTCCACGTGGCGCGGAAGTTCGCCTCGCTGGACCATCTGAGCGGCGGCCGCGCGGGCTGGAACATCGTCACCTCGGGCAATGTCGCCGAGGCCAGGAACTTCGGCCGCGAGGAGCATCTGGAGCACGCGGTGCGCTACGAGCGTGCCTCGGAGTTCCTGGATGTGACGAAGCAGCTCTGGGACAGCTGGCGGGACGACGCGCCCGTCATCGACCGCGAGCGCGGGGTCTACTCCGAGGAGGGTGCGGTCAGTGCCATCGGCCATCGCGGTACCCACTTCCGGGTCGACGGACCGCTCAATGTCCAGCGCTCCCCCCAGGGTCATCCGCTGCTGGTGCAGGCCGGATCGTCCGAGGACGGCAAGGAGTTCGCGGCCCGGTACGCGGAGGCCGTCTTCACCGCCCAGCAGACGCTGGCCGACGGGCAGACCTTCTACAAGGACCTGAAGTCACGGCTCGCGAAGTACGGCCGCGGACCGGAACAGCTCAAGATCCTGCCCGGCATCTGCCCGGTCATCGGCGGTACGGAGGCCGAAGCACTGGCGCTCGAGGACGAACTGACGGAGCTTCAGGTTCCCGCGTACGGGCTCCAGCAGCTGTCCGGGATGCTCGGCACCGATCTCACCGGGCTGCCGCTGGACGGCCCGCTGCCCGACCTCCCGGAAGAGCAGGACATCAACGGCAACAAGTCCCGCTTCACGCTGGTGGCGGAGCTCGCCCGGCGCGAGGAGCTCACCATCCGGCAGCTCATCGCCCGCCTCGGCGGCGGTCGCGGTCACCGCGTCTTCGCCGGGACGCCGGAGCAGATCGCGGACCAGCTGGAGACGTGGTTCACCGAGGGTGCCGCGGACGGCTTCAACATCATGCCGCCGTATCTCCCGGGCGGGCTCGACGACTTCGTGGACCAAGTGGTCCCGCTGCTTCAGGACCGCGGTCTGTTCCGCACCGAGTACACCGGGCGCACCCTGCGCGACCACTACGGCCTGGAGCGCCCCACGGGCCGCACCGTCCTGGCCTCCTGACCCCTCTCCGGGCCACCGCACGTCCTCGGCCAAGCCCCCTCGAAATCCCTACGAAAGGCAGCAATCCGCATGAGCAGCACCGGTTTCGACATCCGCCGCATCGGCGGCCGCATCGGCGCGGAGATCCTCGGCGTCGACATCTCCGGGGAGCTCGACCCCGCGATCACCGCCGAGATCAACGCGGCACTCCTGGAACACAAAGCGCTCTTCTTCCGTGACCAGGATCTCGACGACGCCGCCCAGATACGCTTCGCCTCCCTCTTCGGCGAACTGACCACCGCCCATCCGACGGTCCCGTCCGTCGACGGCCGGCCCAACATCCTCCCGGTGGACGGCGACGAGGGCATCCGCGCCAACCAGTGGCACACCGATGTCACCTTCGTCCGAACCCCGCCGAAGGCGTCCACGCTGCGCAGCCTGGTCGTCCCTCCGTACGGCGGCAACACCCTGATCGCCAACTCGGCGGCCGCCTACCGGGATCTGCCCGACGCGCTGCGTGAGCTGGCCGACCGGTTGTGGGCGGTGCACACCAACGCCTACGACTACGCGGAGCCTAAGTCCGAGAAGGCCGCGGAGCACCGGCGGCAGTTCGTGTCCACCAAATACCGCACCGAGCACCCGGTGGTGCGCGTCCACCCCGAGTCGGGCGAACGGGGCCTGTTCATCGGAGGGTTCGCCCAGTCCCTGGTGGGTCTGTCGCCGTCCGAGTCCCGCGACATCCTGCGGATCCTCCAGGCGTATGTGACCCGCCCGGAGAACGTGGTGCGCTGGACGTGGGCGCCGGGCGACCTGGTCCTGTTCGACAACCGCATCACCCAGCACTACGCCCCGGACGACTACGGCGACCTGCCGCGCCTGCTGCACCGCGTGACGGTCGCGGGTGACGTTCCGGTCGGCATCGACGGCACGGCGAGCCGGATCGTCGAGGGCGACGAGGCCGCGCACTACACCCCGTCCGCGGCCTGACATACCGCAACACACGGCGGGCCGGACGTCCTGTGACGTCCGGCCCGCTTGTCACGTCGCTCTCACCGGCCCGTCACGGGCCGGCGTGCGGTCTCAGGCGGTGTTGCGGCGCTTGCGCGCGGCCCACATGATGCCGCCGCCCGCGACGATGACCACGGCGGCAGCGCCGGCGATCAGCGGGGTGGAGCTGGAGGAGCCGGTCTCGGCCAGGTCGTCGCTGCCCGCGTTGGGGGTCGGCGCGCTGGAGGGGACCGGGGCGTCGGTGGTGGGCGGCGTGGTGCTCGGCGCCTCGGACGGGACCGGCGCGGAGGAGCTCGGGGTGTTCGACGGCGTCGCTGACGGCGGCGGGTTGTCGTCGTCCTCGCACACCGGCGCCGTCTTGGTGTCGTCGACCGAGAACTTCTCGCCGTCGCTCGCCTTCACGATCAGGCGGAGGGTGAGCTCCTTGTCGTGCTTCGGAAGCTCGATCTTCTTGTGGAACTCGTTCTGGAACGTCTCGGTGGGCAGCAGGTCCTTGCCGTCCGCGGTGATCGTCACGGTGTTCTCGGACTTGGCGCCGTAGGCGGTCAGGTCGACGCTGACCTCGGTGCAGCTCGCCGACCACTTCGGCGTGTGGGCGAACGCCGGGCCGGCGGCCAGGCCGACGCCGAGGACGCCGGCGGCCGCGGCCGCTATGAGGGCCCCGGAACGCCGCCGCGATGTGTTGCTGGTTGTCACTGATTCCTCCACTGTTGCCGCGCCACCCTTCTGGCGGTGCGCGCACAGTACCGCCACCACCTCACCTGTGGGCACCCGCCCCACCCCCCTCTTCCGGTTTCTAAACCTCCTCATTACCCGGGCTTGTCGCAGCAGTTGGCGTGAAGCGATCGTTCACGCGGGAGTTCGCGCAGATTGTCCCGGGGTACCTGGTCACGGCACTCGTCCATGCCGCCCGGGCACGGCCGGTGCTCAACCGGCCCCCTACCTACGGTGAGAACAGTGGATCGCCAACAGACCGACGCCAGGACCCGGATCACTGTGCTGGTCGCGCTCGCGGCCAACCTGCTGATCGCCGCCGCCAAAGCGGCCGGCGGGCTCGTCACGGCGTCGCCCGCACTGCTCTCCGAGGCGGCGCACTCCGTCGCGGACAGCGTCAACGAAGTCTTCCTGCTGGTCGCGCTGCGCCGCAGCCGCCGCTCGCCCGACGCCCGCCATCCCTTCGGCTACGGCAAGGAGCGCTACTTCTGGTCGCTGCTGGCCGCCGTCGGCATCTTCGTCATGGGCGGCTGCTTCTCCTTCTACCAGGGCATCCACGCGCTCGGCGAGGACAAGCAGGAGTCGCACGCCGGCTATCTCGCGGGGCTGGCGGTACTCGCCGTCGCCCTGATCGCCGAGGGCGGTTCACTGGTGCGCGCGCTCTACCAGTTGCGCAGGCAGAAGGAGGGCGCGGCCGATCCCGCCCTGCGCACGGTCATAGCCGAGGACGGCACGGCCGTGCTCGGTGTGCTGCTCGCGATGGCCGGAATGGGACTCCACATGATCACCGGCCAGGTCGTCTGGGAAGCGTCGGCCTCGCTCGCGATCGGTCTGCTGCTCGTGTACGTCGCCTACCGGCTCGGCCGGGAGGCCCGCGACCGGCTGATCGGCGAGGCGGTGACTCCCGAACTGCGGGAGAGCCTCAGCGAATTCCTGCACCGCCAGCCCGAGATCGACAATGTCGCTGAGCTGCTCACCATGCGGCTCGGGATGGACTCGACGCTCGTCGCCGCGCGCGTCGATCTGACACCGGGGTTCGACAGCGAGGAGGTCGAACTCGTCTGTGTGCGGATCAAGAAGAGGATCGCCGCCACCTGGCCGCAGGCCGACCATGTCTTCCTGGACATCACCGAGGCGCCCGCGGCCTGAAAGGACCGACCGCGGCGCCGGCCCGGGAGGTGGTCGGATCCATGCCCCCGCAGCGTCGTCGGATCAGCGCCGTTGCAGCGTCGTCGGACGCCGTTGCAGCGTCGTCGGATCAGTCCTCCGGCCTGTTCGGCTGGGACTGCACGTCATCGGCGTGCCGGATACGGGCCCAGGCCGGCAGCAGGAACCAGCAGATGACGAACCAGCCAACCATCGCGACCACGAGCCAGATGGCCAGGGAGTTGTGCAGTGCCACCCGCAGGATGAGCAGCAGTGCGGAAGCCATGGTGCAGAGCAGGAGGACGAGCCCGAGGACGGTGAGACGGGAGGCCCACACCACCGTCTGCGGCTTCAGTCGCTTGCCGGTCAGCAGACGATGGAAGGACACGGGCCCTATGAGGGCCCCGGTGGTGGCCGCCCCCAGCATGACGGTCGCCACATAGATGTCCTGATCGGTCCCGGAGAGACCGGTGAACCGGGGCTGGAAGACCACGGTCAGCAGGAATCCGAACAGGATCTGGACACCGGTCTGGGCGACGCGCAGTTCCTGGAGGAGATCGGACCACTTCCGGTCGGCCCTTTCCTCCTCCGTCTCCTCCCGGCCGCGATCCCGGTCGGCCTCTGTCCGCACCATCGGGAGCCTCCCGTCCCGTCACGGACTCCGCACCCCCCGCTCTATGCGGCGTCCTGCATGATTTCTCTGCGCAGCCGGTCGCAGGAATGGCTGATCAGCCTCGACACGTGCATCTGGGAGATTCCGAGGTCTTCGGCGATGCTGCTCTGCGTCATGTCCCGGAAGAAGCGCATGTAGAGAATGCGCCGCTCCCTCTCGGGCAGACGGCGCAGTTTCGGTTTGACGGCCTCGCGGTCGATGACCACGTCGAGCGCCGGGTCGGAGGTGCCCATGGCGTCGGCCATCGTGTGGCCGCGCTCGGTGCCCGGGATCTCCGCGTCGAGGGAGAGGGTGCTGAAGGACCCGATGGCCTCCAGTCCGGCTCTGGTCTCCTCCAGCGAGAGCCCTGCCCTGGCCGCGATCTCCTCCTCGGTCGGCGCGCGTCCCGAGACGGTCTGGGCGAGCTCGTGCTGGGCGGTCCGGACGCGGTTGCGCTGGTCCTGGACCCGCCGCGGTACGTGCAACGACCACATGTGGTCCCGGAAGTGCCGCTTCACCTCTCCGGTGATCGTCGGCACGGCGTAGCTGACGAAGGCGCAGCCGCGTTCGGGGTCGTACCGGTCGACGGCCTTGACCAGGCCGAGCGCCGCCACCTGACGCAGGTCCTCCAGTGTCTCGCCGCGGTTCTTGAACCGGCCGGCGAGGCGTTCCGCCATGGGAAGCCAGGCATTCACCAGGTCCTGGCGCAATATGTCGCGCTCATGGCCCATGGGAAGTTTGGACAGCCGGTCGAATGCGGCCTGGGTGTCGGGGGCATCGTTGTGCAGGTGCTTCGTGCTCGCGTGTGTGCGCATGATGCGCGCCACTCCCTCACGGTGCGAACGGGAATCTTGGCGTCCATGGGCCGGTGGAATCGCTCACGCCGGGGCGTGCTTCCGCTCCACGGACGTGCCTCCGGTCCGAAGCACAAACTGCGCCTGCCCCTGTCGCATCGCATCAAACGCGGCTTTCCCGGACCGATTTCCTTAATCCTTCAAACAGGAACGTCGGCGGGTGGGCATCGTCGCCTCCCGGCATCGTCGCCTCCCCGGGAAATTCCGCACCGATTTCAGCCGAGGGAGTCGAGCCGCCTGCGAGCGGGCGCCAGCGAGCGGCCACGCGACAGAATCCCCTCCCACGGTTTCGTCCGTGCCTGTTCCAGAGCGTTCGTCACCGTCCAGCGCTGCGCGGTCAGTTCGGGGTCCTTCACCTGCTCCCAGGTGATCGGTGTGGCGACGGGCGCGCCCGGCTTGGCTCGTACCGAGTAGGGCGCAACGGCCGTCTGGGCATAGGCGTTGCGCCCTATGTCCAGATAGAGCCGGCCTTCCCGGGCCTTCTTCCGTACGGCGGTGGTCAGCCGGTCCGGGTCGCGCTCGGCGAGTTTCTCCGCCACGTCGTGGGCGAAGGCACGCGTCTCGTCGAAGTCCGCGTCACCGGCCAGCGGCACGATCACATGCAGTCCCCTGGACCCCGTCGTCATCAGCGCCGACGGCAGCCGCAGCTCCTCGAGCAGCTCACCGAGTTGCCGGGCCGCCCGGCGTACGGCCTCGAAGTCGTCCTCGGCGGGGTCCAGATCGAAGACCATCCGGTCGGGCCGCTCCAGCCGCTTCACCTTCGACTGCCAGCGGTGGAACGTGAGCGTGGCCTGGTCGGCGAGGAAGAGCAGGGTCGCCGTGCTGTCGCAGACCGGGTGGACCACCGTCCCGTCGGCCTTGTCCACCTCCACGCGGTGGATCCACTCCGGGTAGGTGTCGGGTGTCTGCTTCTGCATGAAGCGCAGGCCGCCGATGCCGTCGGGATGCCGTTCCAGCATCAGGGGCCTGTCCTTCAGGTGGGGGACCATGAAGGACGCGATGCTGCGGTAGTAGCCGACGATGTCCTCCTTGGTGAGGCCGTCGTCGGGGAAGAGCTTCTTGTCGGGCCGGTGGATCTCCACGGTGTGCCGTCCGGCCCGCACGCTCTTCGTACTCATCGTGCCTCCCTCGTCTCCCGTACGGCGGCGGTGCGCGGGGTCAGCGCACCACGGCCTCCTCCACCAGCAGTTGCACCGCGGCCGCGATCGACTCGGCGTCGATGCCCGAGAGATGCAGCTGCTCCGCGGAGGTGGCGGATCCGGGCATGTTCTGCACACCGAGCCGGATCAGGCGGGGCAGCGGGCGGCCGTCCGACAGGGCCGCTGCCACGGCGTCGCCGATACCGCCCTGGGGTCGGTGGTCCTCCACCGTCATGAGACAGCCGGTGGCGCCGGCCGCCTCCTGGAGCGTCGCGGCGTCGACCGGCTTGACCGAGTAGAGGTCGATGACGCGGATGCCGATGCCCTGGGCCTCCAGCAGGTCGGCGGCCCGCAGTGCCTCATGGACCGTGACCCCGGCGGCGACGACGGTGACCCGGTCCTGATCGCCGGAGCGCAGCACCCGGGAGCCGCCGACGGGGAAGTCCTCGTCGGGCCCGTACAGGACCGGTGTCTCGCCCCTGCTGGTGCGCAGATAGCCGATGCCGGGCAGGTCGGCCATGGCCTCGACCAGCCGGGCGGTCTGGTTGGCGTCGCACGGGTACAGCACCGTACTGCCGTACACCGCGCGGAACATGGCCAGGTCTTCGAGGCCCATCTGGGAGGGGCCGTCCTCTCCGATCGCCACACCGGCGTGAGAGCCGACCAGATTGATCGGCGCGTGGGATACCGCCGCCATCCGGACGAAGTCGTAGGCACGGGTCAGGAAGGCGGCGAAGGTGGACGCGAACGGGATGTAGCCACGGGTGCGCATCCCCACCGCCGCGGCGACCAGCTGCTGTTCGGCGATGTAGCACTCGAAGAAGCGGTCGGGGTGCGCCTTGGCAAACGCGGCTGTGCGGGTCGAGTCGGCCACCTCGCCGTCCAGCGCGACGACTTCCGGGCGCACCGAGCCGAGTGCGGCGAGCGCGTCTCCGAAGGCGTCACGGGTGGCGACCGAGGTGCCCACGTCGTACGCCGGCATCTCCGCCCGTCCGCCGCGTGATCCGTACAGGACGCGTGCCGCGGGCGGCGCCGCCACGTCCACCGTGATGAAGCGCGGTCCGCCCAGTTCCTCGATGGCCTTCTCGGCGTCGGGCAGGGGCTTGCCGTGCTTGCCCTCACGGTCTTCGACGTCGTGGACTCCCCGTCCCTTGTGGGTACGGGCGATGATCGCGGTCGGCTTCTGGATGGTCGACTCCGCCTCGGCGAAGGCCGAGTCGATGGCGCTCACGTCGTGGCCGTCGATCTCGATGGTGTGCCAGCCGAAGGCGTGCAGGCGGCGGGCGTAGGCGTCGAGGTCCCACTCGTGGCGGGTGGGCCCGCGCTGCCCCAGCCGGTTGACGTCGATGATCAGCGTCACGTTGTCGAGATGCTCGTAGGCGGCGTGTTCCACGGCCTCCCACACCGAACCCTCGGCCATCTCGCTGTCGCCCGACAGAACCCAGACGCGGTAGGGGATCTGGTCGAGCCGCTTGCCCGCGAGGGCCATGCCGACGCCGACGGGCAGCCCCTGGCCGAGCGACCCGGTGGCCACGTCGACCCAGGGCAG
Organism: Streptomyces sp. NBC_00306; assembly: GCF_036169555.1. Taxonomy (GTDB): domain Bacteria; phylum Actinomycetota; class Actinomycetes; order Streptomycetales; family Streptomycetaceae; genus Streptomyces; species Streptomyces achmelvichensis. Next base: position 735,964 of record NZ_CP108032.1, read on the forward strand.
GCGGGGTGTCGGATGCCCTTCCATGCGACTGCCGAGCCGGCGGAAGGTGAGCAGTTCTTCGTCGTCGATGACACCCGCGGCGCGGTACATGGCGTACAGCAGGGGTGAGGCGTGTCCCTTGGAGAGGATCAGCCGGTCGTTGCCGGGATGGTCGGGCTGCGCGAAGTCGTAGCGCAGGTGGTTGGCGAGCAGCACGGCACCCAGATCGGCGGCCGACATGGAGGAGGTCGGGTGACCCGATTGCGCGGCGTCGGCGGCGCGGACGGCGTCCACCCGCAACTGCTGCCCGAGTTCTGCGAGTTGGTCGTTTCGCATCTCAATGCTCCTTGGAGGAACCGCCCGAGACCCTTGCCAGCTCCGGTGAAGCGCTGTCCAGCGGGACCGACCAGGAGCGCACGAGGCCCAACTGGACGGACTGGCGCGGCAGTGCGGCATCGAGCAGCCAGTCGGCCGCGACGCGTACGCGATTGCCCGGCATGGCGGCGAGGTGGTAGCCGCGGGTGACCGCTCCTGCGAGCGGCCCGGACAGTGGTATGCCCAGTGGGTTGGCGGCCGCCTTCACGCCGCCGAGGTCGACGAGGAATCCCAGATCGTGGTGTTCGTACGGGCGTTTTTCACCATGACCGAGGGAGGCGGCGACGTTGTGGCCCGCCAGCTTGCCCTGGCGCGAGGCGTGCTGAGCCGTCATCGGTGTGTACTCGCCGGGCCGGGTCGCGTCGGGCACCGCCGCGGCGTCACCGCAGGCGAAGACCTCGGGACGGCCCGGAACCCCCAGATCGCGCTCCACGAGCAGACGTCCGCGCTCCACCGGCAGTCCGACGTCGGACACCAGCGGATCGGGACGCACGCCCACGCACCAAATGAGCGTCCTGGTGGGAACGAACTCCCCGTTGTCCAGCCGCACGCCGTCGTGTGTCGCCTCACTGACCGAGGTGTTGGTACGCACCTCGACGCCCCGCTCGCGCAGCACCCGGTCCGCCGTACGGGAGAGCCTGCGGTCGAGCTCGGGCAGGACGCGGTCGGCGAGGTCGAGGAGCATCCAGCGCGGTCGGCCGCCGACCCCGTGCCCGGTCTGTTTGCGGGCGAGGGCGTCAGTGAACAGCTGTCCCTGCGCGGCGACTTCGGTGCCCGTGTATCCGGCGCCGACGACCACGAAGGTGCGCCGTGCGACGTCCTCCTCGGTGAAGGGACCGGGGCCGGCCAGCTCGATCTGGCGCGTGATGTGGTCGCGCAGGTACAGCGCTTCGGGGAGACCCCGGAAACCGTGCGCGTGCTCGGCGACGCCGGGCACGGGCAGCAGCTTGTTCACGCTTCCCACGGCCAGGACGAGGCGGTCGTAGCGCAGCTCGCCGCGGCCGTCCTCGGGATCCGTGTAGTGGACCGTACGCGCCGCCAGATCGACGCGGTCCGCCTCGCCCAGGACCAGCCGCACCCCCGGCAGCGTGTCGGGCAGCGAGACCGTCACCCGCCGGGGTTCCAGGATCCCCGCGGCCACCTGTGGCAGCAGCGGCAGATACAGGAAGTAGTCGGTGGGGTTCAGCAGCACGATCTCGGCCTCGCCCCGAAGGGTCCGGGAGAGAGAGCGCGCGGCTTGGAAACCGGCGAAACCGGCTCCTACGACGACGACACGGGAACGATTCACGATCGACTCCGGCGCTGGAGTATGGACTGGTGAACGGCCTCCCGAGTGCCCGTGAGACCCCCCGCCAAACCCGGCGGCCGCGTGTTCCGTCACTCGTACGTGCGGCGCTCCTCGGACACCACGGGCGCGGTCGGCGGTACGACGACGCGCCGGCGCTTGGCGATGCTGCTGAACGTGACGACCCCGATGATGCCGACGGCCATCAGAATCAGGCCGATCACATCGAGGTTGGCGCCTTTCATCTCCCAGTCGGTGGCGAATGTGAGGATCGCACCGACGGCGATGAGGATGATGCACCCACCTAGGCCCATCTGACTCACCTTCCTGTACGGACGGTTGGTCTCCCGCGAGTACCCCCGGAGGGGCCCGTCATGCTTGCGGGAGGCTTGCCGAGCTGTGTCGGCCGGCAGGTCGGGGAACGGTTGCGGGACGGCTTCGGGTGCGGACCGCCGTCCGCACCCGAAGCACCCCCTCATCCCTTTCCCATGGCCGCTCGGCCCGTCCAGCGGGTCTCCGCGCTGATCGCCCTCAAACCCACGATCCACGCTCGCGTCGATCATCGATCCCGCGCCCGCGTCGCGGCATACCGCGGCCGCCGGCGGGTACTGCGGGGCGCGACGGACGTTGTCCGGACCCCTGCCGGCCCACGGCAGGACCCGCGGAGAAGGCGAGGAGCCATGGCACAGCTCGTGCGGGACGTCATGACGGCCGGCGTGGCCGCTGTCCGCCCGGACGCCTCCCTCGTCGAAGCGGCGCGTCTGATGCGCACCCTGAACGTGGGCGACGTCCTGGTGGCCGACGGCGACCGGATCGTCGGCGTCGTCACCGATCGCGACATCGCCGTGCGCCCCGTCGCGGACGGGATCGACCCGGTGACCGTCGGCGCGGAGTCCGTGTGCACCGCGGATCCGGTGTGCATCGATCCCGACGCGGAGGTCTCGACCGCCGTACGCCTCATGCGGACGCATGCGGTGCGGCGGCTGCCCGTGGTCGAGGACGGCCGCCCCCTGGGGATGGTGAGCATCGGCGATCTCGCCGTGGCGCAGGACCCGGAGTCAGCACTCGCGGACATCAGCATGGCCGGGGGCAAGGCCTGACCGGCTCCCCGGCCGCCCCATCGAAGGAGCGACACCCATGAAGATCGCATTTCTCGTGGCGCCCGAAGGCATCGAGCAGGTCGAACTCACGGAGCCCTGGAAGGCCGTCGAGGCCGCGGGCGACACCCCGAAGCTCGTCTCCACCCGATCCGGCACCGTCCAGGCCTTCGACCATCTCGACAAGGCGGACACGTTCCCCGTGGACCAGGTCGTGGGTGAGGCCTCCGTGGACGAATTCGGGGGTCTGGTCCTGCCGGGCGGGGTCGCGAATCCGGATGCCCTGCGCATGGACGAGCAGGCGGTCGCCTTCGTCCGGGCGTTCTTCGACGCGGGCAAGCCCGTGGCGGCCATCTGCCACGCCCCCTGGACCCTGATCGAGGCGGATGTGGTGGGCGGCCGGACGGTGACGTCCTGGCCGAGCCTGCGGACGGACCTGCGCAACGCCGGCGCCACCTGGGTGGACGAGCAGGTGCAGGTCTGCACGTCGGGTCCGAACACCCTGATCACGAGCCGCAAGCCGGACGATCTGAAGGCGTTCAACGCCGCGTTCACCGAGGCGTTCGCCAGGGGCTCGGCCGGCTGACGAACCGCCGGCGGGCGGCAGCCGGGCAGGACACCCCTGGACGGCCGCCGGACAGGACACCACCGGCCGCCGCCGGACAGGACACCACCGGCCGCCACCGGGCAGGTCACCACCGGCCGGCCGTGCTCCCGTCATGCGGGAAGCGCGGCCGGCCCGTCCATGCCCCGACCGCTGATGACCGTCCACCGCTCACCCCGCGTCCGGTCCGGCCTCCGACCGGTCGCGCGCACCCGCCCGGGTCCGGCCCGGTGACACCGAACGCTCGGGGTGGCGGCGCAGATACTCCTCCTCCAGCTGCGCCATCCGGGTGGTGTGTGCGGAGAGCGCGGCGGGCGAGCCGTGCAGCAGCGTGTCGTGCCGGCTGCGGTGGATGGTCTCCAGCTCCCGGATGAGCTCGTGCTCACCGAGGCTGCCGGCGTCGATGCCCCTGGGCTCCTTCTCGGCCTGCGTCATGACAGCCGTGCTCCTTCCGTACAGCGGTTTCCGTGTTGCTCCTGTGCAGACGGGTACCCGCCCCCGACGCACTATCCGGCCCTCTTGGAGGTAGCCCATGCAACTCGGATTTCTCGCGCCCCTCTACGAGCGTCCCGGCCCCTGGGCCAGTGTCTATCTGGGCACGGACCGGGCCGACGAGGCGCACCCCGGCCGGCGTGAACTCCAGGCCCGTGCGGCCTGCCGCGAGCTGAGCGGACAGGGCGCGGACGAGGCGACCAGCCAGGCCGTGTACGAGGCGCTCATCGCGCCGGAGACCCTGCCCGGCAAGGCCGGTCGTGCCGTCTTCGCCGCGGGCGGAGAGGTCGTTCTGGACCCCGCGCTCACGGCCCGTCCGCCCGGGAACGGCGACGTCACCTGGTCGGCCGTGCCCCGCGTGGCACCCCTGCTGGACCTCGCCGAGCAGGAGCCGGTCTGCCTCGTGGCGTACATCGACCGCCAGGGTGCGGATCTGGAGGTCCGCAGCACCCACGGTCACCGCAGCGCCGGACAGGCCGAGGGCAGGGACTGGCCGCTGCACCGCAGCCCGAGCGCCGACTGGTCGGAGCAGCACTTCCAGCAGAGCGTCGAGAACACCTGGGACGAGAACGCCGCCACGACCGCGGCCGCGGTGGCCGGTGCCTGTGACCGGCACGACGCCGATCTGGTCGTCCTCGCCGGTGACGACCGGCAGCGCCGCGCCGTACATCGCAAGCTCCCCGCACGGCTGCACGCACATGTCGTCGAGACGGAGCACGGCAGCCGTTCGGACGGCGGCAACCGGCTGCTCGACGCGGACGTGGAGCGGGCCCGCGCGGACCGGCTGCACCAGCGGGCCGGCGACGAGCTCGATCGCTATCTGTCGGCCCGGGACGCCACCGCGGAGGGGGTGCCCGCGCTGGTCGAGGCCGCGCGTGAGCACCGGATCGCGGCCCTGTTCGTACGGCCCGAGGGCCAGGACGGCAATCGCGAGGTGTGGGTCGGCGACGACCCCGACCAGCTGGCCGTACGCCGCACGGAATCGCAGTACCTGGGCGAGGTCCATCCGTCGTCGGCACGGGCGGACGACGCGTTGATCCGTTCGGCCGTCGCGACGAATGCGGAGGTCCTGCGGGTACCGCCGGTGGGCGGCCACAGCGTGCCCGTCGGCGGGCTCGGTGCCCTGCTGCGCTGGCCCTACCAGGACGAGGAACGCGCCTGAGCGCTCCGCCGCCCGGCTGCCGGGCTCCCGGCCCGGCAGCCGGTGCGCGACTCGCGGGGACGCGGACCTGAGGGGACTATGAGGAGGAGCCGGATCCCGGTTGCACCCGCCCCCCAGGCCCGCGGCCGCACGTCCCGGGGCACGTCGAGGACGCCGCGTAACCTCAGGACACGAGTGTTGTGATGGACAAGAAGAGATTTGCCCACGCCGCCGGCACGGCGTCGAGCGCGGACATGTTCGGCGCACCCTGCTGGGTCAGCCTCATGGCCCGCGACCTCCGCGCCTCCCAGGATTTCTACGGTGCCGTCCTCGGCTGGAAGTTCCGCCGGGCGGCCCTCGGTGACGAGTTCAGCGTCGCCTTCGCCGACGGGACGCCGGTCGCCGGCATCGGCGCACTGGCGCCCCGCCTTCAGGTCGCCGTCGCCTGGACGCCGTACTTCGCCGTCGCCGACGCGGACGTGGCGGCCTCACGCATCCGCGAGCGCAGTGGCACGGTCGCCGTCGGTCCGCTCGCCTTCTCCCTCGGTCGCGGAGCCCTCGCCGCGGACCGCGACGGTGCCGTCTTCGGCATCTGGGAGGGCGCGCTTCTGCCCGACTGGCAGTCCAGCCACAAGGACGCGCCCGCCTGGCTCCTGCTGCGCACCCGCGACGCCTTCGACGCCGCGATCTTCTACGGCGAGGTCCTCGACTGGGCCGGCGACAGCCCGGGCGGCTGCGACGTCAGCTACGAGAACGACGAAGTGGTCCTCCTCAACAACGGGCATGTGCTGGCGCGGCTGAACTCCGGCGCGGTGGAGGCGGCACCCGACCCGCTCGTCCGTCCTCGCTGGGACGTGCACTTCCCCGTCGCCGACCTCGACGCCACGACCGCTGCCGTACGCGACCAGGGCGGCACCGTGATGGCGGAGCGGCTGACACGCGAGGGCCGGGAGGCCGCGGTCCGCGACCCCGACGGCGCCCTGTTCACCCTCACCAGCCGCACCGAGACGGGAAGCGGCGCCGGGAGCTGATGGGTCCAACCTGCCCGGCGCCTGCGCTTCCTCGCGCGAAGGGAACGTGCTGAGGGGGTACCGCGGTCCGGCGGACCGAAACCCGTCGGGGTGGACGGACCCGTCCGCGTGCGTGTCGGCTCCGGCCGGGGGAATGAGCGGAACGAGGATGCCGTCCACCGTGCGGGACGGCTCGGCCTGGCCGGAAGGGAATGCGGGCATGTCGGGGATGAGTGACGAGCAGGCGGGCACCGGGAACGCCGCCGACGCGTCATGGGCTGCCTCTGACGAGGAGCAGTACCGCGTCGTGAGTGCGGAGGCCGAGTCCGAGGAGCTGCGCAAAGAGGTCGACGGACTGCGGCAGGCGCTCGCCTCGCACCCGGTCATCGACATGGCGCGAGGAATCGTCATGGCCACCGCGGCCTGCACACCGGAGCAGGCCTGGCAGCTGCTGGTGGACGTCTCCCAGCACAGCAACGTCAAGCTGCGCGAGGTGGCACGGCACATCGTGGACAGCGTCAACGGCCCGCCGCCGCCCCCGGCCGTACGCACCGCACTGCGCGCTGCGATCGCGACCCTGCGCGACGGCACCGGATAGGGCTCACGGCCCGCCTCTGCCGGGCCGCCGCAGGCAGTGCCGCTCCGGGCCCCTCCCCGTAGAATCCGGATCGGGTGCGATCACACGGTGTCGCACCTCTCTGCCCGGGATGGGAGAGTCCGTGAGCACGTCCGCACAGGATCCTTCCGGCGCAGGCCGGGAGCGGGACGATCTGGCCGCGGCCGTGGCCGAGCTGTCCGCGCGGAACGCGGATCTGCGGGCCGAACTCGTGCGACGGCATCTGCTGGACCTGGCGACCGGAGTGCTGGTGACCCGGCTGGCCACCTCCCCCGCCGAGGCCGCCGAGCAGCTGGCCCGTATGGCCGCCGAAACCGGCCTGAGCACGGAGGACTTCGCCGCCGACGTCGTGAACGGCGTCGCCGGTACCGTCGCGGTCTCTCCCCCTCCGGCCACGGCGACCGCGTCGTCCGCCGCGTACGCCGACCGGGGGCCGCGCGCTGACGAGGCGCGCCGGATGCGTCGTGCGATGACAGACGCGGAGGCGCATCACACGGTCGAGGAGGCCGCAGCCGCCCTCCTCGACGGCGGGCTCAGGCATCTGGGCGTGCGGAGCCTGTGGCTGTGGCGGCGGACCGGATCGGGATGTCTCCAGCTCGCCGGGCACGCCGGCGTCGGGGCCACCGAGGCGTCGCAGTGGCGGTGGATCCCGCCGTCGCTTCCCGCGTCGTTCCGGCCGGCTCTGCTGGAGGACTCACCGGTCTGGCTCGCGGCGGGTCCGCCGCCCGACGACGTGCTGCCGGGCCCGGCACCGCAGGCGGCCCGTGCGGTGCTGCCCCTGCGGCTGCGCGGCACGACCGTCGGGGTGGCCCTGGCGGTCTGGCCCGACCGCGCCGACCTCGACGGGCCGGTGCGGCGCGCCCTCACCGATCTGATGGACGTGGCCGCACGGGTCCTGACGGCTCCCCTGTGGGAGCCCGCCCCGCTGCCGGCGCTGGACGAGCTGCTCGACGCGATGGCCCACCCCGCACTCACGCTGGTACGCGACCCGGAGACGGGTGCCCTTGCCGTCGAACACCTCAACCAGGCGGCGGTGGAAGCTCTCGGCAGCGCGGGACACACCACCGGTCAGCTCCTGAGCCGGACGCTTCCCCTGCTCCACGCACCGATCGCCGAACTCGCCGAACTCGCGCACTCCACCTCGTCGCTCCAGCGGGCTTCCAGGCTGCCCGCGGTGGACCACGGCGACGCGCCGGCTCCGCTGCTCGACGTACGGGTGCTGCCCGCCGGGGCCGAGCGGACCGTCGTCCTGTGGCACAGCAGCACCGACCGGGGTGCGGCGGCCACCCGTGCAGTCGCCAGGCTCCAGGGCGTGGCACCGTTCGAGGACAACCTGCTGACCGGTACGTCCTCGTGGGGCGAGCAGGCGTACGGCATCTTCGGGGCCCCGAGGGACGCTCGGCCGATCCCGCTCACGGAGCTGTACCAGCGGGTCCATCCGGAGGACGACGAGGACCTGACCGAGCTGCTGCGGAACCTCACCCAGCGACGCAGAGGCGCCGCCACGGTGATCCGTGTGGTCCGGGACGACGGCCGGCAGCGGCATGTGCGCATCACCGCAGAACCGCTGCTCGACCAGAGAACCCTCATCGGCATCTCGGGCATCTACCAGGATGTGTCCGCCGAGTTCCACACCGAGGTGGCCCTGTCGGCGACCTTCGACCAACTGACCGCCGTCCAGGCGCAGGCGGCCCTGCGTCATCGCCTCGCGCTCCAGCTCCAGCAGGCGATCGTTCCGGAGATGCCCGCCCTGGAGGTGCTGCCCGGTCTCCAGGCCACCGCCCGCTACCGGCCCGCGGTGCAGGAGTACCGCGTCGGCGGCGACTGGTACGACGTACTGCCGCTGCCGGACGGGAAGGTCCTCGTGGCCGTCGGGGACATCGCCGGGCACGGCATCGACTCCGCCACCGGCATGGTCGCCCTGCGCAACGCGCTCCGCGGTCTGGCCTTCACCGGTCACCGGCCCGGACGCCTGATGTCCTGGCTGAACGAGGTCACCATCCATACCCAGGGGCGCCCGACCGCGACCGCCGTGTGCGCGCTCTACGACCCGGCGGACCGCACCCTGCGCTGGGCGAGCGCCGGCCATCTGCCGCTGCTGCTGCTCCGCGAGGGACATGCGCAGTTGCTGGCTCCGCCGAAGAACATCCTTCTGGGGGCGACTCCGGACGCCCGGTACGAGGAGATCACGACCCAGCTGAAGCCGGGCGACACCCTGCTGCTGTTCACCGACGGTCTCATCGAGCGCCGCCACGACGCACTCGACGAAGGCCTCCGGTCGCTGCTGCGCACGGCGGAGGAACTGGCCGGGCGGGAGATCGACGACCAGGTGGACCGGCTGCTGGGAGCCGCGACCGGCGACACCGACGACGACACGAGTCTGATCGCGGTACGGGTCCGCTAGTGCCTGTCGCTCGGATCACGCCGGGAGCGGCACGTGGGTCACCACGGTCCCGCCCGCAGGGCCCGCCCGCAGGTGCTCACTCGGCGGAGCCGCGGCTCTCCCGGGCCAGCCAGCTGCGGATCTTCGTCATCAGCTGGTCCGTGTCAACCGGCTTGGCCACATAGTCGTTGGCCCCCGCGGCCAGCACCTCGGCCCGGTCACCGGGCATGACCTTGGCGGTGACCGCGATGATCGGCACCTCGGCGAACCGGGGGATCCGCCGGATGGCGCCCATGGTGGCGATGCCGTCCATGCCGGCCATCATCACGTCCATCACGATCAGATCGACGTTCTCGTGAGCTTGCAGTACCTCGATCCCCTCCTGGCCGCCGGCCGCCTGGAGAACCAGCATGCCCTCGTGCTCCAGGACCTCGGTGAGGGCGAAGACATTGCGGGTGTCGTCGTCGACGACCAGGACCGTGGCTCCCGGCGCCTGACCGACCGTGCGCGGCAGAGCCCGGGCGTGTGCTTCCGCCCGTTCCGCCGTCGCGGGCACCCGGGGTGCGGCCAGCGCGTGGACCGGCAGGTAGAGCGTGAAGCGGCTGCCCTCGCCCAGCGTGCTCTCGGCGGTGATGGTGCCGCCGAGGAGCTGGGCGACCTCGCGGCTGATGGAGAGACCGAGGCCGGTGCCACCGTACCGCCGTGACGTGGTTCCGTCGCCCTGCTGGAAGGCGCCGAAGACGGTCTGCAGCCGGTCCGCGGGGATACCGATACCCGTATCGGTGACCCGGAAGGCCAGGGTCGCCCCGCTGTCGCGCAGGGCGAGCGGCAGTTCGCCGGCGTCGGCGTTCTCGATGCGCAGCTCGACCCGGCCCCGCTCGGTGAACTTCAGCGCGTTCGACAGCAGATTGCGCAGCACCTGCCGGAGCCGGGACTCGTCGGTGGTCAGCTGGGCCGGTATGTCCGCGGCGGCCGTCACCCGGAACTCCAGCTCGCGCTCGCCGGCCACCGGCCGGAAGGTCGCCTCGACGTAGTCGAGGAGCTGCGCCAGCTCGAACGCCTCCGGGTGGACGTCCATCTTTCCCGCTTCGACCTTGGAGAGATCCAGGATGTCGTTGATCAGCTGGAGCAGGTCGGAGCCGGCCGAGTGGATGACCTCGGCGTAGTCGACCTGCTTCTCCGTGAGGTTGCCCTCCAGGTTCTGGGCGAGCAACTGGGCCAGGATCAGCAGGCTGTTGAGCGGTGTCCGCAGTTCATGGCTCATGTTGGCAAGGAACTCGGACTTGTACATCGAGGTCCGCGACAGCTGCTGCGCGCGGTCCTCCAGTTCCTGCCGGGCCTGCTCGATCTCCAGGTTCTTGCGCTCGATGTCACGGTTGCGGTCGGCGAGCAGCGCCGCCTTCTCACGGAACGCCGCGTTGGAGCGCTGGAGTTCCTCCTGCCGTGACTGCAACTCCGCGGACCGGGTGCTCAGTTCGGCGGTGAGCCGCTGGGACTGCTCCAGCAGCTCGTCGGTACGCACATTGGCGATCAGCGAGCTGACGTTGACCCCGACGGTCTCGATGAACTGGTCGAGGAAGTCGCGGTGGATGCGGGTGAACGGCCGCAGGGCCGCCAGTTCGATGACGCCCAGCACCTGGTCCTCGACCACGATGGGGAGGACGAGAAGGCTGCTCGGCTCCATGCTGCCGGAGCCGGACGCGATGGTGGCGTATCCGGGTGGAAGGTCGTCGACGGCGACGGTGCGCCTGCTGCGGGCGGCCTGTCCGACGAGGGACTGCCCGAACAGGAAGCGGCGCGGGCCGGCCGAGGGGTCGTCGGGCGAACCGTAGGCGGCGGTCATGACGAGTTCCGGACCGCGGTCGCTCTCGTGGGTGAGGAAGAAGCCGCCGTACTGCGCGGAGACCAGCGGCGGTACGTCGTCCATGATGAGTTCGGCGATGGCGGGCAGGCTGCGGGTGCCCTGCATCAGACCGGAGACGCGGGCCAGGTTCGTCTTCAGCCAGTCCTGTTCCTCGTTGGCCCGGATGGTCTGCCGCAACGACTCGACCATGGCGTTGATGTTGTCCTTGAGGTCTCCGACCTCGCCGGGCGCCACGACGGTGATGGACCGCGTGAGGTCGCCCTCGGCGACCGCGCTGGTCACTTCGGCGATGGCACGGACCTGCCGGGTGAGGTTCCCGGCCAGCTCGTTCACGTTCTCGGTAAGACGCTTCCAGGTGCCGGAGACTCCCTCGACCTCGGCCTGGCCGCCCAGACGGCCCTCCCGGCCGACCTCGCGGGCCACCCGGGTCACCTCGGCCGCGAACGAGGACAGCTGTTCGACCATGGTGTTGATGGTGGTCTTGAGCTCCAGGATCTCCCCGCGGGCGTCGACGTCGATCTTGCGGGTGAGGTCACCGCGTGCCACCGCCGTCGTCACCTGGGCGATGTTGCGGACCTGGTTGGTCAGGTTGTTCGCCATGGAGTTGACGTTGTCGGTGAGGTCCTTCCAGGTCCCGGACACACCGCGGACGGTCGCCTGTCCGCCCAGGTTTCCCTCGGTCCCCACTTCGCGTGCGACCCGGGTGACCTCCTCGGCGAACGAGGACAGCCGGTCCACCATCGTGTTGATGGTCTCCTTGAGCTCCAGGATCTCCCCGCGGGCGTCGACCCTGATCTTCTGGGTGAGGTCACCGCGCGCGACCGCGGTGGCGACCTGCGAGATGTTGCGGACCTGCGAGGTGAGGTTGTCCGCCATGGTGTTGACGCCGGTCGTCAGCTCCTGCCAGACACCGCTGACGCGGGGCTCGCGCGCATGGCCGCCGAGCAGGCCCTGGCCCCCGACCTCGTTGGCGACGCGGGTGACCTCGGACGTGACCAGCGACAGCTGCTCCACCATGCCGTTGTAGACGATCGCGATCTCGCCCAGCAGACCCTCGGCGTCGTCGGGCAGGCGGGCGGAGAGATCGCCGTCGCGTACGGCCGTGAGCCCGGCGAGCAGCTTGCGCAGCCCCTCCTCGCTGAGCTGGGCAGCGGGAGGCGTCCGGCGCGGATCGGGCGTCCGGTCCGGCACATCCATCGTCGACCTCGCCTGTCGTCATTCACGGCGCCGCACCGGCCGCGCCGTGAGAGGACTGCCGTGGGGCTGACCGTGGTGAACGGCGGTTTTCGCATCCACTGTGGCACGCTCCCACCCCCGCGACACCCGGAACTGCGTACAGATGTTCCCCCCTCCGGGCGGCGCCCCCGCCCGTACCGCCCCCTGCCGCCCCGTGGGGCGCCCGGGCAGCCACGAACCACGGCCGAAACATGGTGAAGCGTCTAAAATGGGAGTTTCTCAGCAGGTAGCTCAGACGACGGTCCCGCTGTATCCGACAGCGCCGGCCTCCGCCCCGTCGAAGGAGCCCCATGTCCCGCACCCTCGCCGTTCCGGCGACCGTGGACCTCACCGAGCCCGGCTCCGTCAGTACGACGGACGCCAAGGAACTCTCGGCGGCACTGTTCGAGCGCATGGCGACGCTGGACGAGGGAACAGCGGAGTACGCCTACGCCCGGAACACCCTCGTCGAGCTCAATCTCAGCCTGGTGAAGTTCGCCGCGACCCGGTTCCGCAACCGGGCGGAGCCCATGGAGGACATCATCCAGGTGGGCACGATCGGGCTGATCAAGGCGATCAACCGGTTCGACACCGGCCGCGGCGTGGAATTCGCGTGCTTCGCCCTGCCGACCATCGTGGGCGAGATGAAGCGCTTCTTCCGGGACACCAGCTGGGCCGTCAGAGTGCCGCGCCGGCTCCAGGAGCTGCGGATCGACCTGGCCAAGGCCGTCGATGTGATGGAACAGGACCTCGGGCGTCGGCCGACGACCGCAGAGCTCGCCGAGCGGCTCGACGTCACCGAGGAGGAGATCGTCGAGGGCGAGCGGGCGTCCAACGGCTATGTCGCGCGCTCCCTGGACGTCCCGGCGAACGAGGACGACGGCACGGTGGGAGCGCTGACCCGCAGCCTCGGCTGCGAGGACAGGTCCTACGACATCGTGGACTGCCTGGAGTCCCTGAAACCGCTCATCGCCGCGCTGGACGAGCGGGACCGGCTCGTGCTGTCCCTGCGCTTCGGCGACGAGCTGACACAGTCGGAGATCGGCGACCGGCTCGGCCTCTCGCAGATGCATGTCTCGCGTCTGCTGGCCCGCATCCTCGGCGCGCTGCGCGCAGGGCTGCTGAGTGACGAGCCTCCCGCCGACGGCCCTACCGATCCGGAGTCCCCGCCTGCCGGTCCGGCGACGTGACCTGGACCCAGACGATCTTTCCGCCGTCCGTCGGGGCCCAGCCCCAGCTCTGCGACAGGCGCTCCAGCACGATCAGCCCGTGACCACCGGGCAGGGACACCTCCCTGGGCCGGGGATGCGGCGGCTGGGCGCTGGTGTCGGCGACCTCGATCCGCAGACCGTCGGGGCCGTGGCGCAGCACCAGCTCGGTGGGCCCGCCGGCGTGCAGACAGGCGTTGGTGGCCATTTCGGAGACGAGCAGCAGCACATCCTCGACGACCGCTCCCCGCTCCCCCACCGCCGGCGTCCATCCCCAGTCGTCGAGGGCCTCGGCGGTGAAGTCGCGGCATCGGCTCACCACGCCCTTCGTCCCGAACAGGGCGAGACGACGTGTCTGCCCCTGTCCACGGAGGCTTGCACCCATCAGATCCTCCGCTAGGTCGGCCGCTCGTCCGCCAGAGCCTCGTCCAGGCCGGCGTACACCCGGAACACCGCATGGGCGCCGGTGATGTCGAACATGCGTGCCACCGGAGGCCGGAGTGCGGCGAGCTCCAGGCGGCTTCCCGCTTCGCGCGCCGTCAGTCGCGCCCGGAGCAGGACGTTCAGGCCGGTCGAGTCGCAGAACTGGAGATCCCCGCAGTCCACCACGACGCGCTCGGGAGCGGTTTCCAGACACTGCTGAAGGGCCTCACGCAGGGGCTCGGCGGTGTCGTGGTCGAGTTCGCCCGTGAGCAGCACGACCACGGTCGTCCCGGCGGGGCGCACCTCGACGCCGAAGCGTCCGTCCGCCGCGCCCTCCCCCGGTGGCTGCCCGGATACTCCCGAGACCATGGGGCTCTCCCGCCTTTCTGCCGTGAATCCGGCCGCGCACCCGCACCCGTTGCGCGCCGCGTCGAGACCGGCAGAACGCACCCGCCGTCTCTGATGGGACAGCGCTCCCGGTGTTTCCCCGGATGTACGCAACAGTGCCCGGCACGGCTGCCTCAAAACGCGCCGACCATGTACGGGCCCGGGAGCGCACGGCGGACCTGCCTCCTGACGTGCGGTCACACGGCCGGCGCGCTCGGCGGGCCACCGGGCTCCTTCGACCGCAGGTCACCGGCGTTGCCCCGCAGCTCGCCGCCCTTGGCCTTCACCGCGGACAGCGGGGTGGCGATGTCCTCCAGGGACTTCTGTTCGGCGGCCACGGCGAAGAACACGGCCACCAGGCCGGCCAGCACCATCAGCGCGGCTCCGATGCAGAAGGCGAGCACGGCGTCGGCGACGACTCCGCTCTCCGTCAGCTCGGCGAAGATCAGCGGGCCGGAGATTCCGCCGGCCGCCGTGCCGATGGCGTAGAAGAACGCGATCGACATGGCCCGCGTCTCCATCGGGAAGATCTCACTCACCGTGAGGTACGCCGAGCTGGCGCCCGCCGACGCGAAGAACAGCACGACGCACCAGCACAGGGTCATCGTCGTGGCGTTGAGCCAACCGGCCCCGAACATCCAGGCCGTGACGAACAGCAGGACGCCGGAGAGGATGTAGGTGCCCGCGATCATGGGACGCCGGCCCCAGGTGTCGAACAGCCGGCCCAGCAGCAGCGGGCCGAGGAAGTTGCCGAAGGCGATGACGGCGAAGAAGTAGCCGGTCGTGCTGCTGGAGACGTCGAAGAACTTCACCAGGATCGAGCCGAATCCGAAGGTGATCGCGTTGTAGAGGAACGCCTGTCCGATGAAGAGCGCGAAGCCGAGGGTCGCCCGCCGGGGATAGTCGCGGAAGACGCTTCTGCCGATCTCGACGAACCCGATGCTGCGCCGCTGTTCGATGGTGATCTCGGTAGCGGGTTCGGGCAGCGGCCGGCCGGTTTCCTCCTCGATCTCGCGCTCGACCTGGTCGACGAGTTTCTCCGCTTCCTCCGACTGCCCGTGGATGAACATCCAGCGCGGGCTCTCCGGCACATGGCGGCGTACGAGCAGGATGACGAGGCCGAGGACGACACCGAGGGCGAACGTCAGCCGCCAGCCGAGGTCCTTGGGGAAGATGTCGGTGTTCAGGGCGACAACCGACAGCAGCGCGCCGCCCATGGCTCCGAGCCAGTAACTGCCGTTGATGATCAGGTCGACGCGCCCGCGGTACTTGCTGGGGATCAGCTCGTCGATGGCGGAGTTGATGGCCGCGTACTCACCGCCGATGCCGAAGCCGGTCAGGAAGCGGAAGAGGAAGAACCACCAGACGGAGAACGAGACGGCGGTCAGCGCGGTGGCCGCGAGGTAGACGGCCAGGGTGATCAGGAACAGCTTCTTGCGGCCGTAGCGGTCGGTGAGCCGGCCGAAGAAGAGGGCGCCCGAACAGGCACCCGCCACATAGAGGGCCGCGGCCGTACCGGTGACCTGGGCGTCGCTGATCGGCAGTCCGCTGCCGTCCTCGGAGAGCCGGCTCGCGATGTTGCCGACGACGGTCACTTCCAGACCGTCGAGGATCCACACGGTGCCGAGGCCGATCACGATCATCCAGTGCCATCGCGACCAGGGCAGCCGGTCCAGTCTCGCAGGGACCTTGGTGGTGATGGTCCCGGTGGTCGCTTCTCCGCCAGAGCTCATGGGCAGTGCCTCCTCGGGGGCGGCCTTCCGTCACCGCCCATGGCGCCGCATGCGGGTACCCGATGGTCAAACCCGGTAAACGGGGCCGTGCACGGGCCGTGGGCCGGGCCCTTGGGGGACGGCCGGGTCAGCGGGCCGCGGCGCGCTCCCGTCGCCGTTCCTTGACCCATTCGCGGGCCGCGGCGATCCTCGGGTACTTCTCGCGCTGCTCCCGCGCGCTGCGGTCGAGCTCCTCCATGAGGCGCTGGGAGCGGAATTCCGGGGCCAGTTCGTCGAGGATGCGGTCGATCTCGGCGAGGAGCGCGCCGTGGAGCTGCCAGTGGCGCGGGTGGCGCTGGACGCCCTGGAGAAGCAGTTGGGCCGCGCGTTCGCGACGGGTGGCGGCCGCCGCCAGGTCCGCGGCGAGCCGGCTCTCCGCCGCTTCGGCGGCCTCGCTCGTCTGTGTGGTGACAAGGACCGCGAAGCTGACCAGAGCGTCGGCGGCATGCCCCAGCAGGTCCTCCAGTTCACGGCCCACCTCGGGGGGAAAGAGGTTCTCCTCGTCCCGTTCCTTGGCGAGGTCGGTCATGGTCCTGGCGAGGACGCGCAGGACGACCGCGCAGATCTCCAGGGTGTCGAGTCCGGTCCGCAGCACGACGCGGTGCAGCAGCCCCTCCTTGACCCGGGGGTTGAGCCTGAGACTGTCCTCGGCCTGGCGCAGGGCGGCGTCGACGTCGGCGATGTCGTGGTCGAGCCGGCGCGCCTCGTGCAGCCGGGCCGCGGCGGCCGCGACCGGCGTGGGGGTGGTCAGCTCCTCACCGAGGCGCAGCAGCAGCTGACGCATCCGCCGGGCCAGATCCGAGATGGACTCCCCCGCCGTGCCGACCCACACCGGTGGCACGAACAGCACGTTGAAGGCCAGCCCGACGGCGGCGCCGATGACCGTCTCCAGGATGCGGTCCCAGGCGGTGTCGGCCACCTGGGTCACGCCGAGGACGAGCATGGCGCTGATCGCCACCTCGGGAACGAACTCGCTCACCCGGACCACCCGGCCGACGACCAGGGACGCCAGGATGATCAGCCCGAGGCTCCACCAGCTGAGACCGACGAGCACGCTGAAGCCGATGGCGAGGAGCACCCCCGCCACGACCGCGTTCACGCGTCGGACCCCGGTGGTCAGGGTGGAATACAGGGTCACCTGGACGACGAGAAGGGCCGTCAGCGGTGCGGTGAGCGGGGCCGGTTCGCTGCTCAGCTGGAGAGCGACGACGTAGGCGATGGTGGCGGCGGCGGTCGACCGGACGGTCTGGACGACGACAGGCTCGCGGTACCGGTGGAAGAGTTCGACGACCGGCGTTCGTGCGGATTCGCGCATGTCAGGCACGTGGACCGGGCGCGCTCACCGCTTGGTGCGACGTCGGTGGCTGGTGTCGCACCAGGGGTAGGTCCGACTGCGCCGGCACGTGCACAGCGCGACGGTGAACCGGTCGGACGTCACCGTGGTGCCGTCGTCGAGGACGACCTCGACCGGACCTTCGACGAGCACCGGGCCGTTCTCGGTCACGGTCACACGGCGCGGCCGCTCGGCCGCCTCGTCGTCCCGCCGGTCCGTCGGTTGCGGCTCGTTCGCGTTCCTCATGTGACTGAGGTGCCCGTTGAGATGGCGCCGTCACGGTGAGCGGCGGGTTTTCGGATGAACCTACAAGCGGCCGATCCTCCGGATGGCCCCGTTTCACCGGCTGCGCGCGGGGGACTCGGAGCGCGCGGAGCACCTGTCTCCCCGATGCGGAGGCACATCTCTCCCCGTTACGGCCCCAACAGTACGGAGTGCCTGATGAGCGCGGACAAAGGACTGCGGGTGGTGGTCACCGGAGCCACCGGGAACGTCGGCACCAGTGTGGTGAGGGCCCTCGGCGCCGATCCACAGATCGCCTCCGTCCTCGGGCTGGCGCGCCGGATCCCCGGCATGACCGCGCCCCGGACCACCTGGGCGTCCGTCGATCTGTCCGAGGCGTCGGCACCGGACGCGCTGCGCCGCCACTTCGCCGACGCCGACGCGGTCGTCCATCTCGCCTGGCGCTTCCAGCCGACACACGACCCGGTGGTCACCTGGCAGAGCAACGTCCTCGGCTCGATCGCCGTGTACGACGCCGTCGTGGCCGCGGGCGTGCCCGCCCTGGTCCACGCCTCGTCGGTGGGGGCGTACTCCCCCGGTCCGAAGACCGCCCCGGGAGTCGACGAGTCCTGGCCCACGCACGGGTGGCCGGACG
This sequence comes from Streptomyces sp. NBC_00306, assembly GCF_036169555.1. Taxonomy (GTDB): domain Bacteria; phylum Actinomycetota; class Actinomycetes; order Streptomycetales; family Streptomycetaceae; genus Streptomyces; species Streptomyces achmelvichensis. The sequence continues at coordinate 754,025 of NZ_CP108032.1, forward strand.
CCGCGTACTGCCGGGAGAAGGCCTACCTCGAGCGGGTGCTGGACACCTACGAGCGGCAGCACCCGCAGATCCGGGTCGTCAGGATGCGGCCCGGGTTCCTCTTCAAGGAGACAGCGGCGAGCGAACAGCGCCGCATCTTCGGCGGCCGCCATCTGCCGGGGCCACTGATCCGGCCGGACCTGCTGCCGTTCGTACCGGACCTGGAGGGACTGCGGTTCCAGGTGATGCACACCGACGACGCCGCCGAGGCCTGCCGGCTGGCGCTGCTGAACGACGTGCGCGGCGCGTTCAATCTCGCCGCTGATCCGCCCGTCGATGCCCAAGTGCTGGCCGAACTGCTGGACGCCCGGATCGTACGGCTGCCCCGCCGGGCGGTACGCGCGGCGCTGGCGGCGGCCTGGGGGCTGCATGCCGTGCCGGCGTCGCCGCATCTGTTCGACGCGGTGCTGCGACTGCCGCTGCTGGATTCGACCCGCGCGCGGGAGGAGTTGGGGTGGCGCCCGGAGTGGTCCGCGACCGAGGCGATCGAAGAGTTCCTGCGCGGCGTGCGGAAGGGGTCCGGCGAGGCGACCGAACCGCTTCAGGGGCACAAGGCGGCCTGAGCCGCGGGCGGGCGGCGACCCAGCCGCCTTCCAGCCGCCGCTCTGCCGCGCCTTCAGGCCGCCGGGCTCTGCCGCGAGCCTGCGGCACCGGGTCACCGGGCCGCCGGCCCGCTCAGCTGCTCCGGCGCCGCTCGATGTCCGCGATGGGGCTGCTGCCCAGCTGCTCCAGCAGGTCCGCGGTGTTCCGGTACACGGCCCGCGCACCGGCCGTCTCCAGATCCGCCCGTGAGATGCCACCGCTGAGCAGCCCCACTCCGACGACGTTCGCCGTAGTGGCCGCCTTCATGTCCCACACGGCGTCGCCGATGAACACGGCACGGTCCGCGGACACCCCCGCGAGCTCCAGGGCCTGATGGACCGGCTCGGGCGCGGGCTTGCCCTCTTCGACGTCATCGGCACTCGTCGTCGCGGTGATGGCGTCGTCGGCGTCGATCGCGTGCCGCAGCGCAGCGAGTTCGCCGCCCGACGCCGAGGTGGCGAGCACCACCTTCCACCCGGACTCGGCGAGTTCCCGCAGCAGGTCGGGCGCCCGCTCAAGCGGCGCGATGCGATCGAAGAAGGTCGCGTAGAGCACCTTGTGCGCGGTGATGACGGTGTCGTCCCCGTCGGTGTCCCGGTCGTCCCCGAGCAGCCGGGCGACCAGGTGGTGGCTCGGCAGCCCGAGAGCCTGATGGATGTCCCACATCTCCACCCGGTGGCCGGACTGCCTGAACGCCTCCCACCAGGCCGTCACATGGAGGTGGTTGGTGTCGGCAAGGGTGCCGTCGACGTCGAAGACCGCCGCGCGATCCATGGCCTGCTCCTTCATTCCGCTCGGGGGTTTGCTCGGCAGGTCTACTGCTCGGGTACGTCGAGCGGGTGGGCGATCAGCGCGTAGGCGGTCCGGTACAGATTGGCCGCCATCGTCCGTCCGGTCCGGTGGGCCCACTCGTGCCCGCGTTCGTCGTCGAGATAGTCGGGTCCCGGTCCCGGGCCGAGATGCCAGTACGTCCAGGACTGACCCGGGATCGTGTAGCCGATGTCGCCGAGGGCGCCCGTGATCTCGCTGATGACATGGTGCGCGCCGTCCTCGTTGCCCGTGACCACCACGCCCGCGACGCGGTTGTAGGCGACCGGCCGCCCCTCATGGTCCTGCTCGGACATCAGCGCGCTCATCCGCTCCAGGACGCGCTGCGCCACGGACGAGGGCCTGCCGACCCAGGTCGGCGACGCCACGATCAGGATCTGTGCGCCGAGCAGCTTCCGGTGCACCGCGGGCCACTCGTCCCCGTCCCCGGCGTCCGAGACGACCCCGGGCCTGATGTCCAGGTCGACCGCACGCACGTACTCGACGTCGCAGCCCAGCTCGATGAGGCGGTGACCGACGACCTCCGCGAGAGCGTGCGTGTTGGAGGGGTCGGGCGACCGCTTGAGGGTGCAGTTGACGACGAGTGCCTTCATGCAGCCTTCCTTCCCCGCACGCGGGCGTCCGGACGGGTGAATCGGTTCCGGGGCGGCCGGTGCCGGGGGCTTTCGGAACCTGAGCGGCGGGTGGCCGTCACGACCTGGGCAGCAGGGGGCCGAGCGGGCCGAGGTCGATGTTCAGGTCACTGGGCTTGAGCCCGAACTCGTCCCGCAGCACGCCCATCCGGTCCTCCAGGAGCATCAGCGTCAGGCCGATCCGCTCCTCCTGCTCCTCGCTCAGGTCCCCCTGGTCGACCCGGCGCAGCGCCTGGCGCTCCATGAGCTGGCGCAGCAGTTCCACCACGGTCAGGACGAGTTTTGCCAGGTCGCGTTCGACGGTGTCGGCGTCGAGATCGAGTCTCCGCGATTCTTCGCTCATGGTGCTCCCTCCCAGGGCGACCGCACCTGCTCGGTGACCGAACTGATGAGGGCCTTGAGATCGATGCGGACGAGGTCGACGTCCGCGATCCTCAGCGTGATGTCGCCACTGATCACGACCCCGCCGGCGAGCAGCCTGTCCAGCAGGTCGACCAGGGCGACCTGACGCTGCGCGAGGGGCGACCCGTCACCGGCGGTCACTGCTCGTCCTCGTCGCCGGCGAAGGAATACGGCACCCAGGGACCCGTCAGCTCCGCGCTCAGCCCCGGCTCCTCGGGCTGAAGACGGTTCACCGTCTCGACGAAGGCGGCACTCTCCTCACGCGGTACGAGATAGGCGGCGTTGAGCACGTTGTGGCCCGCCGCCTGGGAGAGCTGGGCCTGCTGCGGCCGGTGCAGCCGTACCGCCTCCGCATGGCGGGCCAGCTCCTCGTGCAGCCGGCGCGACACCACGTCCGCCGACTCCCAGGACCGCTCGCTCGTCCGGCGCTCCTCCAGCCGCCGGCGCAGATAGTCGCGGCCGGTCGCCGGGGCCGGCCCGGCCGAGTCCGGCGACTGCGCGGGCGTCTCGGCGTAGACCTTGACGCCCCACTCCACCCGGCCGTCGAGCCGCTCGAGGGTGCGCAGGAACCGGGCGTGCCCGGAGTCCAGCAGACGCCGCACCCCGTCGTCGTCCCGGCACACGGTCGCGAGACGGAGCGGCAACGGGCTGGTGACCGAGGCGAGGGCCGCGACCACGGACTCATGGGCCCGGGCGGTGTCGCTCAGCCAGTCGAGGTTCTCCAGGTGCGCCTTGAGCGGAGCCTCGTCGAAGTCGTCGGGCGACACCGCCGACACCACGGCGACGAGGTCGCCGTGGCCGAGCGCGTACACCGGAGCCCCGGCCACCCCCAGGAGGTCCTTGGGGAGCGCGGCCTGGAAGGGCCGGGACACGGCGTACACATAGCGCAGTTCGTTCATGCGGATTCCCTACGCTCCTTCTTCGTCTCCGCGCTGTCCACCGCCGGCTGCGCCGCCTCTTCCAGTTCGGCGATACGGCGCTGGAGGCGCTCGTTCTCGGCGGCCAGTTCGTTGCGGCGGGCACCGGTGGACAGTCCGGGATCGTCCTCCCACCAGTTGATGCCCATCTCCTTCGCCTTGTCGACGGAGGCGACGATCAGCCGCAACTTGATGGTGAGCAGCTCGATGTCGAGCAGATTGATACGGATGTCACCGGCGATGACGATCCCCTTGTCGAGCACGCGCTCGAGGATGTCGGCGAGGTTCGCGCCTCCGCCGGAGCCGTAGGGATCGGGGAGCCTGCTTGCAGTGGTCATCGGCGTCCACGGCCTCCGGACCCGGCCGGTTCACGCACCGCGTCCTCTTCGACGTCTTCCTCTTCTTCCTCGGGGAGCTCGTCCTCCTCGGCCGGCTCCTCCTCGTCCACGGGCTCCTCGGCCTCGTCCTCGTCCTCGTAGACGTACTCCTCTTCCGGCTCCTCTTCTTCCTCCTCCTCCGGAAGGTCCTCGTCCGCGTACTCCTCCTCGGGCTCCTCGCCCTCGGCCTCGTCGCGCTGGTCCTGCTCTTCCTGCTCCTGCTCCTCGGCGACGGCGTCGTCATGGGTGACGACGACCTCGCCGTCCCGGATCTCACCGCGCCAGCCGTCCTCGGCCTCGCCGCGCATCGATATGTGGCGGGCAAAGTTCTTGAGGTCGAGCCGGGCCCGGCGGCCCTGGGCGCGCCAGATGTTGCCGGTCTTCTCGAAGAGACCCTTGGGGTAGTACTCCATGACCAGCAGCACCCGGGTCAGGTTCTCGCCCAGCGAGTGGAAGGTGACGACGCCCTTGGTGCTGCCCTTGGCGCCCTCGGACGTCCACTGGATGCGGCTGTCCGGCACCTGTTCGGTCGTCCGGGCCTTCCAGCTGCGGCTGGACCAGAACACCTTCAGCTGCCAGTCGGACGAGGTGTCGTCGGCCACCGTCGCGCTCTTGACGCCCTTGGCGAAGGTGGAGAAGTCCTGGTAGCGGGTCCACTGGTCGTACGCGTCACGGACCGACACGCCGACGTCGATGGACTCGATGATGACGATCGGCTTGTTGCCGCCGCCGCTCTTGGACTTGCCCTTGCCGCCGAGGTTCTTGAACACGCCAGTGACCTTGTCCTTGAGATGGGAGGCGCCGAGCTCGACCGCGCTGCGGACCGGGCCCTTGCCCTCCATCGCCTTGCGGCCGCCCTCCAGCGCAAGCTTGGCGAAGCCGGGGCTTCTGCCTTCCGCGATGTCGTTGAGCTTGTTGGTGCTCTGGCCGAGCTTCCGGCCGGCGGACATCAGCGCCTGCTGCGCCTGCGCCGCCAGGAAACTCTGCAGTTCTTCCTTCACCCGCTGGATGGCGGGGTTGTCCCCGCTCAGCGGCGACGTCTTCTCAGCCACGGTCCCGGCCTCCCTTCGAGGCGGCCCTCTTCGCGGCGGTCGTCTTGGACGCCGTCTTCTTCGTGGCGCGCCGCGCGGGCGCTGCCGTCTTCTTGGCCGTCGTCCGTCGTGCGGCGGTCTTCTTCTGCGGGGCCGCCTTCTTCTGCGGCTCGCGGCGCTCGCGGTGCTCTTCCTCGTCGCCACCGTCCTCGCCATCGGCGCTGTCCCGCGCCTCTGCGTCCTCTGTGTCCTCTGCGTGTCCCTCGTCCTCGTCCCGGGATCCGGGGACGACGCCCTGGAGCCGGTCCTGGACACCCAGCGTGCGGCCGTGCAGCCGGTCGGCGAACCCTTCGAGCTGCCGGTTGACGAGCGCGCCGGTCGCGGCCTTGCCCACGCCGCCGAGGTCCTGCCGCAGCTGATCGCCCAACTCCTTGAACTGCGGGTTGTTCTGCAGCTGCTGGGTGACGAACTCCCCGATGGCCTTCGGGCTCAGCTGGAGTCGCTTGCCTGCCACCAGCGTGCCGACGGCAAACGCCAGCTTCGCCTTCTTCGTACGCCCGAGCACGTACCCCGCCCCCACAGCGAGGCCAAGAACCAGCCTGTTGTTCATCATCCCTGCTCTCTGTTCTGCATCGCCTCGAGCCGGTCGAGGAGCTCGTCCTCCCGGCGGTCGAATTCGGCTTCGTCGATCTCGCCCGCGTCCAGTTGGTCCGACAGCCGGGCGAGTTCGCTCTGAATGGCCGAAGGGTCGTAGTACTGCCGCTCGGCCTCGTCCACCACCTGCTGCAGCACCCAGAAGGTGCCGCGCACCGGGGCGGCGGGCAGAAGCAGCAGTTCGGAGATGAGGCCCATGGCTCACTCCACGAAGCTGTAGGGAGGAAGCGGTCCGGTGACCGTCAGCACGAGGTGCGGCTGCTCCACACGGAGCGCGTCGACCGCGTTCACGAAGTCGGCGCTGCGCTCGCGGTTCACCAGGAAGGAGAGGTTCGCGAGCCAGCCGACGCTCTGCGGCCCGGCGCTCGCCTCCTCACAGACCCCTTCCAGCGTCGCCCGCACCAGATCGCCGTCACGGGCCTCGCGCTGCTGGACGGCCGCCGCGATGCGCTCGCCGAGCTGGATCTTCTGCTCGTGGGTGCCACCGCCCGCGGTCCGGTTCGCCTCGGCCAGGGAGCGCAGCTCGGGGTCGTCGGCGAGTACCCGGTGCAGCACCGACTCCTCGTCGTGCGAGGCCTTCACGTTGTACTCGACCTTGCCGTCCAGAGCGCCCAGGCGCTCCAGATAGTGCTCCTCGCGCTCGGCGAGGACGGCGGCGAGCGTCTCGTCGTCGGGTGACACTCCGCCGAACCGCAGCGGAAGGACGGAGCCGGACTCGCCGGCCTGACGCAGGACGTTCTGGTGCGCCAGCAGGTCGCGCCGCTTGGGCCTCAGGTTGTCGGGGGCGTCGCTGACCAGAGCGGCGAGCTGCCCCTGGCGGATGACGCGTACGGGCCGCGGCGGGTCACCGATACCGTCCGCCTTGTCCGGGAGGCTCGGGTGCGAGCTCCTGGCTATGCCGTAGACATAGGTACTCACTCCGTCTCCTCCTCCTTCTTGCGTGCCGCCGGGCGGCGGGTACGGGAACTGCGCGGCTTGGACTCGGTCTGGCTCTCGTCACGCGCCTGCTGGAAGGAGTCCGAGATCGTCTGCGCGGCACCCGAGAGCGCGCCCCTGGTCTTGCCGCGGGCACCCGACTCGGTCATCTCGCCGACCAGCTCGGGCAGACCCGGGTCCTTGTGCGGTCCGGACTCCAGGTCGAGGCGGTTGCACGCCTCGGCGAAGCGCAGGTACGTGTCCACGCTGGCCACGACGACACGTATGTCGATCTTCAGGATCTCGATACCGACGAGGGAGACCCTCACGAAGGCGTCGATGACGAGTCCCCGGTCGAGAATGAGTTCCAGGACGTCGTAGAGGCCGCTCGAGCCACCACCACGTCCTTGCTGCTGCTGCTGTGCCGGCACAACGGTCATTGCCGTCAGCCCTCCTCAATGAAGTGATGCACGGCGGCCGCCTACTTGGGGTCGGCCCTTCCGCGCTCGTATCGGCGTATGCGCCGGTATCCGCTCAGCTCGCCCTGCTCGTCGAGCGTCACCTGGTAGGTGGCCAGAAGGCTGGTCGTGGTGGGGACGCGCTCCATCTCGAGCACCTCCACCTCCAGCGACCAGCCGTCCTCCGTCCGCTCGAACGACGAGACCGATTCGGCTTCCCGGCCGGTGAGCTCCGTCAGCTGTGCGCATGCCTGACGCAGCACATCCATCGGACCCGGCCTGGAAGCCTCGCTCCGGCTCTTGTTGTCTGTGTTCTCTGCTGAATTCGCCATGGCTCCTCCCGACTGCGTGTTGCACGTCTGCGCCCGTCCAAACCCTGGACAGGCACCGGTCGCGTTCTTTCGGCATGCCGTCACCGCTGGTGCGGGCGAGAGTGGAGGCAACGACGGCCGCACAGGAAGGAGCCGTGATGGATCCGGTGGAGGCGCTGGACAGAGTGGCTTTTCTGCTGGAGCGCTCGCTCGCGGAGACCTACCGGGTCCGTGCCTTCCGCAACGCGGCGGCGGCCCTCGCGGCGATGCCGCGGAAAGAGATCGCCGAACGGGCCGACGCGGGGACTCTGGAAGCGGTCAAGGGCATCGGCCCGAAGACCGCGAAGGTCGTCCGGGAGGCCCTCGCCGGTGCGGTGCCGACCTATCTGGAGCGCCTGGAGGAGGAGGCGTCCGCACCCCTCGCGGACGGCGGCGGGGAGCTGCGGGCCCTGCTGCGCGGAGACTGCCATGTGCACTCGGACTGGTCGGACGGCGGCAGCTCCATCGAGGAGATGGGCCGGGCGGCGATCGCCCTGGGGCACGAGTGGGTGGTGCTCACCGATCACTCGCCCCGGCTGACGGTGGCGCGGGGGCTGTCCGCCGAGCGGCTGCGCGAGCAGTTGGACGTGGTGGCCGAGCTGAACCGGCAGTGGGCGCCCTTCCGGCTCCTCACCGGCATCGAGTGCGACATCCTGCTGGACGGCTCGCTCGACCAGGAGGACGAGTTGCTGGACCGGCTCGATCTCGTGGTGGCCTCCGTCCACTCCGAACTGCGGATGGAGCCGGCGAAGATGACCCCGCGCATGATCAGGGCGGTGCAGAACCCGCTGGTCGACGTCCTCGGCCACTGCACGGGCCGGCTGGTCACCGGCCGGGGCAGGCCGGAGTCCCGGTTCGACGAGGCCGCGGTCTTCGAGGCCTGCGCCGCGCACGATACGGCCGTGGAGATCAACAGCAGGCCGGAGAGGCTCGATCCGCCGATGCGTCTGCTGCGGACCGCCGTCGAGGCGGGTGTGCGGTTCGCCATCGACACGGACGCGCACGCGCCGGGCCAGCTGGACTGGCAGATCCTCGGCTGCGACCGGGCCGAGCGTGCGGGCGTTCCGGCGGAGCGAGTCATCAACACCCTGAGCGCGGCCGACCTGCTCGACACGGTGGCTCAGGCCCCGGGACACAAGGACTGAAGTCCCGTTTTCACGGTCGTTGCCCGGGCACCCGTTCCCTTCGTACGCACCCCGTACGCACCCCGTACGGATCGAGGAGAGGAACGACATGTCTGTGGTGAAGAGCACGCTCACCGACGAGGCCCGGCAGGTGACCGGAGACGCGCTTCAGGGGACCCTGGTGGACCTGCTCGATCTCTCGCTGCTCGCGAAGCAGGCGCACTGGAACATCGTGGGCCCCCGCTTCCGCAGCATCCACCTGCAACTCGACGAGGTCGTGGACACGGCTCGGCAGTACGCCGACACCGTGGCCGAGCGGGCCGCGTCGCTCGGCGTCACCCCCGACGGGCGGGTCGAGACGGTGGCCAAGACCAGCGCTCTGCCGCATGTGGAGGAAGGGTGGCTGAAGGACACCGACGTGGTCGAGCTGCTCGTCGAGGCGCTCAACACGGCGATCCTGCGGTTGCGTGAACGGATCACGGTGACCGAGGAGTCGGACCTGGTGACCCAGGATCTGCTGATCGGGCTGACCGCCGTGCTGGAGCAGCAGAGTTGGATGTTCCAGGCCGAGAACTGGCCGAGGAAGAAGTGACCGTGCGGTGTACGAGCCGTGTGTCCGCGACGACCGCGGGTACGCGAGGCGCATGACAGTCCACAAGACAAGCGTGCTCGTACTGGACTGCGCCGAACCGATGGAACTGGCGGAGTTCTACGCCGGCCTGTTCGGCGCAGAGGTTCACGTCGGGACCGATCCCGACTTCGTGGAGATCGTCGGTCAGGACGGTGTCCACATGGCCATCCACCGTGACTTCGGCTACGCACCCCCGAGCTGGCCGCGGCCCGAGGACTCCCAACAGGCCCATCTGCGCATCCTCGTGGAGCGCGGCGACATGGACGAGGCGGAGCGTGAAGCCGTGAGTCTGGGGGCGAGGCCGGTGGACACGAAGGACAACAGCGGTCCGCGCGATGTCCGTATCTACTCCGACCCTGCCGGTCATTCGTTCTCGCTGGCCGTCTCGCCGCAGCCGCGCCGCAGTACGCGGCAGGCGCGCAAGGACGAGCTGACGGCGATCGTCGAGGCCGAGCGGGGCACCGCCACCTGACCGACGACCGGCCTGGGACGAGGAGGACGAGGTGGGCCGGCGGCGTCCGGTCCACCGCCCCGACGTCCCGCGCGGCGGGCCGACCGTGTGACGGTCGGCCCGTTGCCGTTGCCCGCGCCGCACACTCCGCCCCTGTGCGACCACCCGTCTGTGACGCCGCGCCCGGCGGCCGCGCGGGGCCGAACGGATCGGGGCGGCCGGCGCCCCGGCGACGCTCGCCCACCTCCCCGACCTGCGGCTCAGGAAGGCTGTTCGCGGTCCGTACCACGGTCCTTCACACCCCTGACACCACCGCGTCCCTTCCCTTCCCTTCGCTCCTCTTGGACACTCCGCCAGACCCTTCCCCCTACTCCAAGAGGGCCCATCTTCATGCCTGAACTCAATCGGCGCCGTTTTCTCCAGATCGCCGGCGCGACCGCGGGCTTCTCGGCACTGTCGAGCAGCATCGACCGCGCGGCGGCCATTCCGGCCGGGCGCCGCTCCGGCACCATCAAGGACGTCGAGCACATCGTCGTCCTGATGCAGGAGAACCGTTCCTTCGATCACTACTTCGGCGCGCTGAAGGGAGTGCGGGGATTCGGCGACCCCCGTCCGGTGACCACCGGCCCGGGCAAGTCGGTGTGGCACCAGTCGGACGGTACGAAGGACGTGCTCCCCTACCACCCCGACGCCGAGGACCTCGGCATGCAGTTCATCGCGGGGCTCAACCACGACTGGGCGGGCGGCCACAAGGCCTGGAACAACGGCAGGTACGACCAATGGATCCCCGCCAAGTCCGCGGGAACGATGGCCTATCTGACCCGCCAGGACATCCCGTTCCACTACGCGCTGGCCGACGCCTTCACCGTGTGCGACGCCTACCACTGCTCGTTCATCGGAGCGACCGACCCCAACCGCTACTACATGTGGTCGGGTCACACGGGCAACGACGGCAAGGGCGGCGGCCCGGTCCTCGGCAACGACGAACTCGGCTACGACTGGACGACGTACCCCGAGCGTCTCGAACGGGCCGGTGTCTCCTGGAAGATCTACCAGGACATCGGCGACGGCCTCGACGCCGGCGGCTCCTGGGGCTGGATCGAGGACGCGTACCGCGGGAACTACGGCGACAACTCCCTGCTCTACTTCAACAAGTACCGCAACGCCAAGCCCGGCGACCCGCTCTTCGACAAGGCCCGCACCGGTACGGACGTCAAGAACGGCGACGGCTACTTCGACCACCTCAAGGCCGACGTCAAGGCCGGGAAGCTGCCGCAGATCTCCTGGATCGCCGCTCCCGAGGCCTTCACCGAGCACCCGAACTGGCCCGCGAACTACGGCGCCTGGTACATCGCGCAGATCCTGGACGCGCTCACCTCCAACCCGGAGGTGTGGAGCAGGACCGCCCTGTTCATCACGTACGACGAGAACGACGGGTACTTCGACCATGTGGCCCCGCCCTATCCGCCGGCCTCCGCCGCTCAGGGGCTGTCGACGGTGGACACGGCACTCGACCGGTTCGCCGGCAACGGCAGCTACGCCGCCGGTCCCTACGGCCTCGGCCAGCGCGTTCCGATGCTCGTCGTGTCCCCGTGGAGCACGGGCGGGTTCGTCTGTTCGGAGACGTTCGACCACACCTCGATCCTCCGTTTCATGGAGGCGCGCTTCGGCGTCGCCGAGCCGAACATCTCGCCGTGGCGGCGCGCGGTCTGCGGCGACCTCACCTCGGCCTTCGACTTCGGCCTGCGCAACACCGATCCCGCCGGGCTCCCGGACACCGACGCCTACGAACCGCCGGACAACGACCGGCACCCGGACTATGTGCCGAAGCCGCCCGCCACGGCCGTGCTGCCCCGGCAGGAGAAGGGGTCGAGGCCGGCGCGTCCGCTGCCGTACGCACCGCTGGTCGACGGCGCCTCGACGCCGTCCACCGGGCGTTTCACGCTGACCTTCAGCGGTGGAGCGGCAGCGGGTGCCTTCTTCCTGGTGGCCGCCGGCAACCGGACCGACGGGCCGTGGACGTACACCACGGCCGCGGGCCAGAAGGTCTCCGACACCTGGAACACCGCGTACTCCCAGGGCGCGTACGACCTCACCGTGTACGGCCCCAACGGCTTCGTGCGCGGCTTCAGGGGCCCGGGCACGACGGCCGGCCCCGAGGTGACGGCCCGCCATGTGGCGGGTACCGGCTCCGTCGAGCTCACCCTGACGAACGCGGGCAGCACCACCCGCCGGCTGACGGTCACGAACGCCTACGGCGGCAAGAAGCAGACGTTCACCGTGGGGCCAGGCGGACGCGTCGTGCACGTCGTGGACCTCCAGGCCGGTAAGCGCTGGTACGACCTGAGCGTGGTGTCCGACAAGGACGCGGGCTTCCTGCGGCGCTTCGCCGGTCATGTCGAGAACGGCCGCCCCGGCGTCAGCGACCCGGCGATCCTCACCGCCTGAGCCGCTGTCACGGGCCCCTGTGCATCGAGCCCTTCGCTTCGGGGGCCGCACTTCACCGGGCCGGGGCCGTTCGCCGTTACGGCGGACGGCCCCTACACGGCGCCCGGCAGGCGGCTCCTGGCGTGCCGACGCACCTTTTGCACCACCTTCATGATTTCTTCGGTTCATCGGTCCACCCGAGCCCCGGTGCCGGAGGAGTCATCCATGCGCAGTTTCGCTGTCACGGCTGTTCTGATCGCCGCACTGGCGTCGGGTGGCTCCCTCTGGGCGGCCGAAGGCGCCGCATCCTCCGAGGGCATCGGCGACAGGGCCGCCGGCACCAACATCCTGGTCGTCGGGCTGGACCGCCGTACCGGCATCTCCTCCGAGGACCGCAAACGCCTCCATGTGGGCGGCAAGGAGTGCAACTGCACGGACGTGATGATGGTGATCCACCTCGCCGAGGACGAGCGGCGGGCGACCGTGGTGTCCATCCCCCGGGACTCGTACGTCGAGTTCGCCGACCACGGCCATCCCCGCCACTCCGGGAAGATCAACGGCGCCTTCCAGCACGGTGGCGGCGACCTGGCCGTACGGACGGTGGAGAAGGCGACCGGGCTGCGGATCGACCACTATCTGGAGACCGACTTCACCGGCTTCGCCGACACCGTGGACCGGCTGGGCGGCGCCACGGTGTGCACGGACAAGACCCTGGTGGACACCGGCTCCGGGCTGCGACTCCCCAAGGGCACCCACCATGTGGACGGCAACCGGGCTCTGCGCTACGCCCGCGCCCGTCACGTCACACCGCCGGGCGATCTCGGCCGGGTACGACGCCAGCAGCGTCTGCTGATCGAGATGGTGACCCGGCTGCGCGGCGAGGGGGCCTTCGCGAACCCGGCGTCCTCGGTGCTCACCGCCCTGGAGCTGACGAAGGCGGTCCGCACCGACGCGCACACCGGGCTCGACGATCTGATGCATCTCGGCCTCGCGCTCGGACGGCTGACGGCCGAGCAGACGGAGTTCGCGACCGTGCCGATCGCGGACTTCGACCACCGGGTGCCCGAATGGGGGTCGACGCTGCTGTGGGACGAGCCCCGGTCGGCGGCGCTGTGGGCGGCCCTGCGCGAGGACCGGCCCATCGTCGGCGACACGGGCATCCGGCCCAGCACGGACACCCCCGTCGAGATGGCTCCGGGCTCGATCCGCGCACGAGTCGACGATCCCGCCGTGGCACGTGCCCTGCGGGCCGACGGCTTCGTCGTCGAGGACGCACCGGCAGGGCCGCGGCCGCCGGGGCCCACCGTGATCACCTACGACCCGCACCGGGAGCGTTACGCGGCCTCGCTCGCCGCCGCGATCCCGGGAGCCCGGCTCCGTGCCGTTCCCGGCCACGGCGAGGTCTTCGATGTGCGGGTCGGCGCCCGGGCGTCGACCGTGATCAAGGTCGTCCACGATCGCAGCAGCGTGGAGGGCGCACCGGTCCACGGGAACGAACTGCGCTGCGCGCCGAAGGCCGTGAAGCCGGCCGGCTGACGAAAAGCCGTGTCCTGAGCCCGGCCGACAGCGGTCGGCGGCGGTCAGTCGCCCGCGGCCGGGGTGGGTGCCTTCTTCAGCACACCGATCTTGTCGATGCGGTGCTCGGGGTTGTGCCGGTCGTCGCGCCAGAAGTTGCCGGCGGCGTCGTCCTCGGGAGTGGCACAGGTGGAGACCGTGATCATCGCCTGGGTGGGCTTCTCGCCCGGCTTCCCCGGAACGGGAGCGCGCTGCGCGGCGAGCGAGCTGTCCGAGCGGAAGGACGTCTGCCGGGTGCCGGTGATCTCGTACTCGTAGACGAGACCGCCCTCCTCGACGATCACCGAGTCACCGTTCTTGAGCGAGGGAAGGTCCCGCAGCGGTCCGCCCGCGGACAGCCGGTGGGCGGTGACCAGGTAGTTTCCGATGTCGCCGGGGCCGACGCCGCCGCTCTCGCCGTACGGGCTGGCGCCCACGCCACGGTTCTGGATGCGGGTGCCCGGCCAGTCGTCGGTCGTGCCTTCGTAGGGCACGACTCGGAGGTCCTCGAGCCCGATCGCCGGGATGGACAGCAGCGCGGTCTCGGTCCGCGGGGTGGTCCGGTCGGCGGGCTCCACCGAGGGCGAGCTCGTCGCCGGCGCTTTCACCGGCTCCTTCGCCGCGCCCGGGGCCGGCGCGGGGGGCTCGGACGCGGTGCCGGCCGTGGGAGCCGTGACGGTCCCGGTCCGCAGCGCGTCGGAGGTGTCGGCGGCGCCCGTCGAACAGCCGGCGAGCACCACGACGAGTGCGCCGGCGAGGGTTGCGGGGACTGCTCGGGACAGGTGCATGGAGTTCCCGGGGATCCGGTGGAGGGCGGCCACGGCGTGGCCGCCACTTCGAGCATAAAACGCCCGGACTCGATCAGGTGTTCCCCGTAGGGTGGCAGCCATGGCACGAGCGGTCCTGTACTGCAGCGATGTCCTCGCACCCCGCCGCGTGGACGAGCACTTCGCGGCGGAGGCGCGCGCGGTCCGTGAGCACGGCGGCCAGGTGGCGCTGATCGACCACGACGCGCTGATCGGCGGCGACGCAGAACAGGCGGTCGCGAGAGTCCCGCATGGAGCGGCCGGGGCCTGGTACCGGGGCTGGATGATGCCGTCCCACCGGTACGAGGCGCTGGCGGAAGCCGTACGCCTGCGGGGCGGCAGCCTGGTCGTCGCGCCCGGGCAGTACCGGGCCGCCCATGAGCTGCCCGGCTGGTACGACGCGTTCTGCGGGATCACCCCCGAGAGCGTGTGGATCCCGTCCACGCCCGGTCGCGTCCCTGCGCAGGAGGACCTTGCCGCGGCTGCCGGGAAACTCCCCGGCGGGCCGGGGATCGTGAAGGACTACGTCAAGTCCCGCAAACACGAGTGGGACGAGGCGTGCTTCGTCCCCGACCTCGCCGACACCGCCCGGCTCGCGCAGATCGTGCGGCGCTTCGTGGCTCTCCAGGGCGACGATCTGGCCGGAGGGCTCGTCCTGCGGGCGTACGAGTCGTTCGTACGGCCCCGGTCCACCGCGACCGAGGCGCGGGTGTGGTGGCTCGACGGCGAACCCCGCCTGGTGACGGCGCATCCCGACAGCGTCTCCCCGCATCCTCCGGAGCCCGAGCTGGGGCATGTGCGGGCCGCGGTACGGCGTCTCGGCTGCCGTTTCGTCACCACCGACCTCGCCCTGCGCACGGACGGGGCGTGGCGGGTGGTGGAGGTCGGGGACGGCCAGGTGAGCGATGTCCACCGGGACGTGGCGCACGCGGCGATCGCGGGCTTGCTGGTGGACGGGGCGCACGGCGACTGAGGCGCCGTACGGGGGCGGAGGCGGGTCAGTCCGGGCTCCGCGTCCGGGGGCAGCGCGCGGGCCTCGGACCCGTCGCGGAGTCCCGCCGGGGTCCTTCCCTTGGACGAACACCCGCGCCCCCGCGATCCTGGGTATGACGGGACCCACGACCGAGATCGCCGGGCACGCCGGGAAAGGTTCCCGCGCTTGACGGCGGGGCCCGACAGTGCTGGGTTTCTGTACAGAGCCCCAGCCGTCCGCGTCATCAGGAGGAACCCATGAGGATGCTCATCAATGTCCCGGAGACCGTGGTCGAGGACGCCCTGCGCGGGATGGCGGCAGCTCACCCCGAGCTGAACGTGGACGTGGAGAACCGGGTGATCGTACGGCGGGACGCGCCAGTCGCCGGGAAGGTCGGTCTGATATCCGGAGGCGGGTCCGGCCACGAACCGCTGCACGGCGGATTCGTCGGTCCCGGCATGCTGTCCGCCGCGTGTCCCGGGGAGGTCTTCACCAGCCCGGTCCCTGACCAGATGGCGCGGGCCGCCTCCGCGGTCGACAGCGGCCAGGGCGTGCTGTTCATCGTGAAGAACTACACCGGGGACGTCCTCAACTTCGACATGGCCGCCGAGCTCGCCGAGGACGAAGGCGTGCAGGTCGCGAAGGTCCTGGTCAACGATGACGTGGCGGTGACCGACAGCCTGTTCACGGCGGGCCGGCGCGGTACCGGCGCGACCCTCTTCGTCGAGAAGATCGCCGGAGCGGCCGCCGACGCGGGGATGCCGCTGGAGCGGGTGGAGTCGATCGCCCGGCAGGTCAACGAGAACTCCCGCAGCTTCGGTGTCGCGCTGACCGCGGTCACCACCCCTGCCAAGGGCACCCCGACCTTCGATCTCCCCTCGGGCGAGCTGGAACTGGGCATCGGCATCCACGGCGAGCCGGGCCGGGAGCGGCGCCCGATGATGACCTCGCGGGAGATCGCGGACTTCGCCGTCGACGCCGTTCTCGTGGACCGGCCGCCGACGGGTCCCGTACTGGTGCTCGTCAACGGCATGGGCAGCACCCCTCTGCTGGAGCTGTACGGCTTCAACGCCGAGGTCCAGCGCGTGCTGGCGGAGCGCGGTGTGTCCGTCGCCCGTACGCTCGTCGGGAACTACGTGACCTCGCTCGACATGGCGGGCTGCTCGGTGACGCTGTGCCAGGTCGACGAGGAGATGCTGCGGCTGTGGGACGCGCCGGTGGAGACGCCCGCGCTCCGCTGGGGCCGTTGAACCGACCGGGACCGACTGACCTCAGGGAGTGCATGTGCTCGACGCCGACTTCTTCCACCGCTGGCTGACCGCGGTCGCGGTTCTGGTCGACCGCGAGGCGGCGCATCTCACGGAGCTGGACTCGGCGATCGGCGACGCCGACCACGGCAGCAACCTCCAGCGCGGTTTCACCGCGGTGACCGCGACGCTGAACAAGGACGCGCCGCAGACTCCCGGAGCCGTGCTGACCCTGGCCGGGCGGCAGTTGATCTCCACCGTGGGCGGCGCGTCCGGACCGCTGTACGGAACGCTGCTGCGCCGCACCGGCAAAGCCCTCGGCGACGACGCCGAGGTGACTCCCGCACAGCTGGCCGAGGCGCTGCGCGCAGGCGTCGCGGCCGTGGCGCAGCTCGGTGGTGCCAAGGCCGGCGACAAGACGATGCTGGACGCGCTCGAACCGGCGGTCGCGGCACTCGGCGACACGACCGAGTCCTTCGCCGCGGCCCGTGACGCCGCGCGGGAGGGCGCCCTGGCCACGGTCCCCCTGCAGGCCCGTAAGGGCCGGGCCAGTTATCTGGGTGAGCGCAGCATCGGGCACCAGGATCCGGGGGCGACCTCGTCGGCGCTCCTGCTGGCGGCCCTCGCGGAGGTGGCGGCATGAGCGAGGGGAGCACGGTCGGGATCGTTCTCGTCTCGCACAGCAAGGAGGTGGCGGCGGCCGTCGCCGCCCTGGCCACCGGACTGGCGGGTGGCCGGGCCGCGCCCGTCGCTCCGGCCGGCGGCACCCCCGACGGCGGTCTCGGCACCAGCTCCGAGCTGATCGCCGAGGCGGCGGCCTCGGTCGACGGGGGCGCCGGGGTGGCCGTACTCGTCGATCTGGGCAGCGCCGTCCTGACGGTGAAGGCCCTGCTCGCCGAGGGTGACGAACTCCCGGACGCCACGCGGCTGATCGACGCGCCGTTCCTGGAGGGTGCGGTGGCCGCGGTGGTCACCGCGTCGGCGGGGGGCGACCTGGACGCGGTGGAGGCCGCGGCCTCCGAGGCGTACGGCTACCGGAAGGTGTGAGCCCGCGGTCCCCACGCCAAGGGAGCGTGGGGGCCGTTCGGCCCCCCAGGAGTGGCAGGGGCCGGACGGCGCTCCTAGCGTCGGTCTCGTTGTGGTGCATTTCCTACCAACGGAGACCTGACCATGCGTGCCCTACGAGTCGCGTCCCTGGCCCTCGCCGGCACCGTCGCCGCGCTGGCCCTCGGCGCCCCGGCCGCTCTCGCCGAGGACGAGGGGACCGTCACCTCGTTCGGCTTCACTGTCAGCCCGGAGGACGTCGAGCCCGGCGGCACCGTGACGCTAGGCGCCACGGAATGCGAATCCCCCACCGTCACCGCCTCGTCGGGTGTCTTCGACACCGTGACCCTCTCCGAGGGGCTGCCCGCCACGGCGACCGTCTCCGATGACGCCGAGCCGGGTGCCGAGTACGACGTGACCTTCGACTGCGAGGGCGAGAAGGGCACGGCGAAACTGAGCGTCGGCGCCGGCGGGGTCCCCCACACGACTCCCTCCGCCGGGACACACACCGGCTCCACGGACGACCTGAGCGGACTCACGAAACCCGGCGGCGGTGTGCAGGCCGGATCCGGCGGCAGTCTCTCCGGCCTCAGCCCGACACAGATCGCTCTGGGTTCCCTGCTGGTCGCGGGTGCGGTCGGCGGCGGTGTCGTCCTGCTGCGCCGGCGTGCCGGGGACGGCGTCTGAGCGGCGCGTCCGTGCACACGACCGCCCGGCGCAGCTCGTGGTTCACCCTCGTGTGCGTGCTGCTGCTCGGCCTGTTCTTCCTGCGCAACGGGTCGACGGAGACCGCCGAGGGGCCGCCCCGCCCCGTCGCCGCTGCCGCCGCCCCGCACCGGGCCGCAGGTCCGCTGCCGCCCGCGCCCGGTCCCCTGCCGCACTCGCCGCCGAAGCGGATCAGCGTGTCCACCCTGCGGCTCGACGCCCCCGTGACCCGCGTCGGGCTCGACGACGACGGCTGGGTGGCGACACCGCCGCTGACGGACAACAACCTGACCGGCTGGTACATGGGCGCCGCCTCTCCCGGCGAGCGCGGCACCTCCGTGATGGTGGGTCATGTCGACAATGAGGCCGGACCCGCGGTGTTCTATCTGCTGGGCTCGCTGGAGCCGGGCAATCGCATCGAAGTCGCGCGCGAGGACGGACGCACCGCGGTCTTCTCCGTCTACGGCGTCGAGATGTACGCCAAGAAGGACTTCCCTGCCGACCGCGTCTACCGGGACGGCCCGGACCCGGAACTGCGCCTGATCACCTGCGGTGGCGGCTACTCCGCGAAGACGGGTTACGACGCCAATGTGGTCGCCTTCGCCCGCCTCGTCGACGTGCGCTGAGTCAGATCAGCGCGCAGGCCTCCTGCCCGGACAGCCCGCGGCCCGCACGGTGGGCCCGCGTGTAGTGCTCGTCACCGAGCACCCTCCTGAGGTCGCTCTCGGCCCGCCGGCGCACCTCGTGCCGGTCGTCGAAGGGCTGGAAGCCGAACCCGCCGGGCTGCCCGCCGATGCTGTCGTAGGCGCCGAGCAGCCGCGCACCGTCCTCGGCCGCGTCGAGATGGGCCATCGCCCAGGCCGCGCACAGGAACTGATCGGCGACCAGCTGCGGGGCCACGAGGTGCGCCATGGTGTCCAGTTGCCCCACCGCGTCCCTGACCCGGTCCCGGGCCCGCACGTACGCGCCGTCGACGCAGGCCAGCCAGCCGTGCATACCGACGAGCAGGCCGCGGAACAGCGCGGGCGCGGAGGCGGACAGCTCGCGCTCCATCCCCGCCAGCTGACCGCGTGCGCATCCGGTGCGGCCGATCGCGCCGTAGTGGCGGGTCAGTGCCATACGGGCGGTGCTCAGCACCTCCCCCGTGTAGCCCTCGGAGCGGTCGATCACCTCGAGGAGCTGCCGCTCGGCGCCGGCGCGCTCGTCATCGTTCCCGGCCGTCTTCAGCGCCAGGGTGGCGAGCCGGGACCGGAGCACGAGCACCTGGGCGCCGGCTCCCACGCGGGCGGAACTGCGCATGGCCTCCTCGAAGTCCGCGGCGGCCTCCTCGTACCTCCCCCGTCTGTCGTACTCCTCGCCCCGCGCCGAAAGCGACTCCGCGATGCCCCACTGGTCCCCTGCCGTGCGGAAGAGCGCCAGCGCGCGGTCGGCGTCCGCGGCCGGCCGCGCCGGGCCGGCAGGGTGTCCGATCACCTTGGCCCGCATCAGCAGGAGGAGTGCCAGATCCCAGCCCTCGGCCTGCCCGTCGCTTCCGGCGACGATGGCGTCGAAGGTCTCGGCGAGCCCGCCGAACTCACCGGTCATCAGACGCGCGAAGAACCACATCGTGGCCGGCTGGCGGCTCAGCTGCGGCAGGCCGGGCCGGTAGGCGGCGACCACTCCGCGCAGATACTCCTGGGTCGCCGGATCGTCCATGGCCGTGCCGATCCGGTCGTCGCTCGCGATCACCATCAGCCGTATTCCGCGCCGGGCCTCCCACAGGACCTCCTCGGGCCAGGGCGGGGCGAGGTCCGTGCACCGTGCGGGCATGGGCTCCGCCGCCCGGACCGGGGGCCGGAACGGATCGGGTCCGAGCGCCGCCACGGCGGCCGACCAGGCGCGGGCGTCGGCCTGGTGGGCGCGCTGCTGCCAGAACCAGCTCATCGACAGCGCCAGGCAGAGCGCTTCCTGCTCCTCGTCCAGCCGCACCGCCGTGCGCAGGGCGGTGCGTACGTTGTCGTGCTCGGCCTCGAAGCGGTCCAGCCAGTCGGCCTGACCCGGACCTCTCAGCTCCGGCTCGCCGGTGCGGGCCAGCTCCCGGTAGGCGCGCAGATGGCGCCGTTCCACGGCGGTCCGTTCGCCGGCCTCGGTGAGCCGCTGCCCCGCGTACTCGGCCACGGTCTCGAGCAGTCGGTAGCGCATCCCGTCCGGTCCGTCCGGGACGGCGACCACCAGCGACTTGTCGACAAGGCCGGTCAGCCCGTCCAGGGCGCCCGGACCGCACACCTCCTCGGCCTGGGGCAGCGCGCAGCCACCGGAGAAGACGGCGAGCCTGCGCAGTACGGTGCGTTCCTGCGCGCCCAGCAGGTCCCACGACCAGTCGACGACCGCACGCAGCGTCTGCTGACGGGGCAGCACCGTGCGGCCTCCGCCGGTGAGCAGGCGGAACCGGTCGTCGAGCCGGTCCGCGATCTGTCGCGGCGTCAGGGCGCGCAACCGGGCGGCGGCCAGTTCGAGGGCGAGCGGAAGGCCGTCGAGCCGTCGGCAGATCTCGGCGCAGGCCGCCGGGTCCTCGTCCGTACGGAAGCCCGCGCGTACGGCCGCGCCACGGTCGCCGAGGAGGACGAGAGCGACGTCCTGCGGCAGCGGCCCGACGCCCTGCACGGTCTCTCCGGGCACGCCGAGCGGCTCGCGGCTGGTGGCCAGGACGCGTACGCCGGGGCAGCCGGTCAGGAGTGCTTCGGCCAGCCGGGCGGCGGCGCCGATCACATGCTCGCAGTTGTCCAGGACGAGCAGCATCCGCCGCCGTGCGCAGTGCTCGACCAGATGCGTGAGCGGGTCGCGGACGACACTCTCGGCGGCGGACGGCCCGCGGACCTGTGTCTCGCGGGCGCCGAGCGCGGTCAGCACGGCTTCGGCGACGGCGCTTTCGTCGCCCGCACCGGCCAGGGCTGCCACCCACACGCCGTCGGGCCAGGTCCCGGCGGCGGCGCGGGCGGCCTCCAGGGCGAGCCGGGTCTTGCCCGCACCACCGGGGCCCGTCAGTGTCACCAGTCGTCGGCTCTCCAACGCCCCGGCCAATCCGGCGAGTTCGTCCGTGCGGCCCACGAAGGAGGTGAGCCCGGCGGGGAGATTTCCCCGCCGGGTTGTGCCCGCGGGCGGGGACGGCATGGTGCCCCCGGTCAGCAACCGGCTGTGCAGAGCGCGCAGTTCGGGGCCGGGATCGGCGCCCAGCTGTTTCGCGATGCGCACCCGTACGTCCTCGTACTCCTGAAGGGCCTGCGCCGTGCGGCCCGTCTCGGCGAGGGCTCGGATGTGCAGCGCCTGGAGGGGCTCGTCGAGCGGCGACTCGGCGGCGAGCGGGGCGAGTTCGGGGAGCACGGTGGCCGCGCGGCCGAGTGCGATGTCGGCGGCGATCCTGGCGCGGCGCGCCTCCGTCCGCCGCCGTTCCGCCCGTACCGCGAGCGGATCGGACTCCCGGCCCGGCAGGTCGGCGAGGGCCGGGCCGCGCCACAGGGCGAGCGCCTCGTCCAGCACGGCGGCCGCCTCCTCGGCGTGACCGGCGCCGAGAGCCGCCGCACCCTGCGCGGCCAGACGCTCGAAACGGAAGAGGTCGATGTCGTCCCGGACGGCGGCGAGCCGGTACCCGCCGGGGAGAAGATCCACGGACGGTGCGCCCAGCGTCCGGCGCAGCCGTCCCACCAGCGCTTGAACAGCGGCCGGCGCATCGGCGGGCCGCTGTTCGTCGTCCTGCCACAGCTGTGCGGTCAGCTCGGCCGGGGAGACGGCCCGCCCGCCGCCGGCCGCGAGCGCGGTGAGCAGCGCGCGCAGCCGCGCCCCGCCGAGCCGGGCCTCGGTGCCGTCCGGGCGCAGCACCTGCGTGGGGCCGAGCACGTGGTAGCGGTGGGTCACGCGCCCATTGTCCCCGTTGACGGCAGCGGCCGGTCCATGGCCTGCGGGTGCGGGCGCGCGGCGAAGGGGAGGCCGCGGGCCGGGTGCGCGGCACATCCGGGGAGCGGGCGCCCGCGAACAGACACCGACACCGACACCGGCACCGGCACGGGCACGGGCACGGGCAGCGTGTCCGGGGCCAGGCACCGACAGCCCGGGCGTCCGGAGCCAGGCACCGTGGGTCGCGCGTCCCGGTACGGGGACGGGAACGGGCGACGGCAGGTCGGGCCTGAACCGGCAGGTCCGCGCATCCCCGCACCCGCGCACCCCGCGGCCCCGGCCGGCCACCCGCGCAGCCCACCGGCCGGCCACCCGCACACCGCGCGCGTCCGGCAACGCCCCTTGTCGGACCGTGCTGGCAGACTGGACGAATGTCCGCTCCCCGCCGGCTGTGCCCGGTCTGCCGCCGCGAGATCGCCGTCGTCGGCGGCCGTTTCGCCCGCCACGACCCCGCCGCCTCGCGCACCGCCGCCGAGCTGGTCTCGTGCCCCGGCTCGCTGCGGCAGGCGCCCTACGACCCGGCGGTGCAGCCGTCGCTCGACGGCTCCGTGGTGCCCGCCTTCCCCGGTCAGCTGCCGCTGTTCTGACCGGACGACCCGGCCTCCGCGGCCGCGTGCCCACGGGTGTTCCGGACCGGCCATCCCGCGTTCCCCGGAGGTACGGCAGGACTTCGCGCGACAGCACCCCCGCTCACCGGGTAGATTGGTCTACACCAGTGATGTCTTCAGAGACAGGGATCTTCGTGGAAGTTGTCATCGTTCCGGATTCCGCCGCGGGCGGCGAGCTCATCGCCGAAGCCATGGCCGACCTGCTGCGACGCAAGCCCGACGCCCTGCTGGGGGTCGCCACGGGGTCGACCCCGCTGCCGGTCTACGAAGCCCTCGCCGCCAAGGTGCGCGCCGAGGAGGTGGACACCTCCCGGGCCCGGATCTGCCAGCTCGACGAGTACGTGGGCCTGCCGTTCGGCCACCCCGAGTCGTACCGGTCGGTGGTTCTGCGCGAGGTCGTCGAACCGCTCGGACTGACCGACGAGGCGTTCATGGGCCCCGACGGCACCGCCGAGGACGTCGCCGCCGCCTGCGCCGCCTACGACCGGGCGCTCGCCGAAGCGGGCGGAGTCGACCTCCAGCTCCTCGGCATCGGCACGGACGGGCACATCGGCTTCAACGAGCCGTGCTCCTCGCTCGCCTCGCGCACCCGGATCAAGACCCTCACGCAGCAGACCCGCCAGGACAACGCCCGGTTCTTCAGCGGTCTCGACGAGGTCCCTCACCATGTGATCACCCAGGGCATCGGCACCATCCTGGAAGCCCGTCATCTGGTCCTGCTGGCCACCGGCGAGGCCAAGGCCGACGCCGTGGCGCTCGCCGTCGAGGGCCCATTGGCCGCCCTGGTCCCCGCCTCCGCGCTGCAACTGCATCCGCACGCCACGGTGGTGGTCGACGAGGCGGCGGCGTCCCGGCTGAAGCTCGGCGACTACTTCCGCGCCACCTTCGCCGCCAAGCCCGCCTGGCAAGGGCTCTAGGGGACTCGGCGCTCCTGCCGTTCGGATCTCGCCCGCGGATCCGAACGTACGGTCGGCCGCTCTGTCCGACGGCTCACAATATTGTCCCGTTCAGAACATATTCCGCTCCGAACGGCCCTTATCCGCCACCGAGTTGATACGGTGCGCTGGCTCGGCACTTGACGCGCGTTCAACTGACGCACGTACGTGCAGCCCCGGGGGAATACCATGGACGACGACATATATGACGACATTCATGTGGTCAGAGCCAGTCTGGAGCGGGTCCGACGCCGGGCCGCTCATGTGGTCCGGTACTTCTACGCACATTTGTTCACCCACCATCCCGAGCTGCGCCCGCTGTTCCCACCCGCCATGGACGACCAGTACGACCGGCTGTTCACCGCCCTCGTCCATGTGGTGGAGCACCTCGGGCACCCGGGACTCCCCGCGCATCTGGAGGTCCTGGGCCGCGACCACCGCAAGTTCGGGATTCTGGACGAGGACTACCGGGCGGTCGGCGAGAGCCTCGTCGCCGCGATCAGCCACCACAGCCCGGATTCGTGGGACCGGCGCACGGAGGCGTCCTGGCAGCGGGTGTACGACTACGCCGCCTGCGCCATGACCGGCGGGGCGCGCCGGTCCTATGCCACCGGCGAGCCTGCCTGGTGGGCGGCGACCATCCTGTCGCACCGGCTCCACGGCGATCACACGGCGGTCGTGCGCGCGTCCGTGTCCGAGCCCTACTCCTGGCTCCCCGGCCAGTACGCGACGATCGAACACCCGGAGCTGCCGGGCGTGTGGCGGCCCTACTCGCTCGCGGGACGCCCGGGCGACAGCCATGTGCTCGAATTCCATGTGGGCCGCGTGCCGGGCGGTCAGCTCAGCAATGTGCTGTGCGACCGGACCGAGCCGGGCCAGGTGCTGCGGCTCGGCGCCGCCTCGGGTTCCGCGCTCACCCCGCCGCCCGACACCGGCGCCGTCACCCTCATCGCCGCCGGCACGGGCTGGGCCCCGGTCAAGTCCGTCCTGGACGCACTGCTCTCCCGCAGGCCCGCACCCCGTATCCGTATCGACGTCGTGGCCCGCGGCGAGTCGCACTTCTACGACGGCGCGGCCCTGGACGACATCCTGCGCAAGCACCCCTGTCTGAGCGCCTATTGGTGGTACCAGGAACGCGGTGAGGGCCGGATGCGGGCCGCGGAACGGCTGCACACACATCTGCGGGAACGCCGGGACTGGCCCGGCGAGACGGTCTACCTCTGCGGGCCGGTGATGTTCGTGCACGAGACCGCGGAGTTACTGCACGAATGCGGGCTGCCGGAGGGCGCGCTCATCCGTGATCCGCTGCCCTCGTCGGTCAGAGCGCGCGGTCACGTCTCCCATGCGGAGGCCTTTCTCGACCCGCCGCCGGTGAACTGGATCGACCCGGACGCCCGCACCCGCCCGCTCGATCTCCCGCTCCCCCTGCCGCAGAGCACGATCGGTCACTGACCGCCGGCCCGGACAGCGCGGCACCAAGAGGCGCACCGCGGCGCCGGTTGCGGAATCCGGCGCCGCGGCGGGACCGGGCGGACTCATCTCAGGGGCGTCGCGCGGCTCGCAGTTTCTCGAACTCGCCGACCCAGTACTTCGTACGGTCGAGATACGCCGTCTCGGCCGCGGCGCCGGTCTTCCCGTAGGCACCCGAGTAGGTCTGATAGCCGTGCCCGGCAGGCGGGTTGGCCGCGGCGGGCTCGATGGAGCTGCCCTCGTGCCACTCGTTGAAGGACGTCACGGAGACCCATGCCGGGGAGCCGCCGATCGCCGGATCGAGCGCGTTGTTCCACTCCTTGTCGTAGGTGGCGCCGTTCGAACGGCCCAGTGTGGGTGTGGTGTTGCCGGGCACGGCACGGTCGTCGACATAGCCGGGCGCGACCGAGGGGGCCCAGATGAGGTTGTTCGCGCGGGCGTAGTCACCGGCCTGCTTCCAGCCGGGGGCAGTGGCCCCCGCGATGCCGTCGTAGGTGTAGAGACCGGAGAAGTGGGCGATCTTCGTCGTGTCGGTGGTCTGCGCGAGAACGATGCTGCTCGCCGTGACCTGGTCGAGCGCCGTCCAGTCGGCGATCCGCAGGCTCTCGAAGATGTAGAAGGCCGAGCGGTTGCCGTGGGCGGCGTCCCGGTAGAAGGCGGGGTGGCCGCCGTAGGTCGAGTTCAGGTAGCGGATGTCGTCGACGACGGACTGCGCGGTGCGCCCCGCGTACGGTTCGATGTGCCAGGCCACCTTGATCCCGTGGCGCTGGGCGGCGTCCATGACCCGGCGGGCGATGCCGTCCTCGTAACCGCCGCGGCCCCACCAGCTGTAGACGAGTACGCCCGCACCCGACTGCGCCGTCCATCGCATGTGCTGGTCCACCGCTCCGGTGGTGTCCCCGGAGTCGTACGGCCCGAGGGCCGGGTAGAGGTCGGCGCCGATGTCGTCGGGCGGGGTGCGACCGCCCTGCTGCCAGTGCCGCCAGCTTCCCTGACCCGCGGGCGTGCCGTACCAGGGGTAGTAGAAGAGGTGCACGTTCTGCGAGAGGGCCTCGGTCACCGGCGGCGCCGTCGCGAGGGTGAAGGTGTCGATGTCGAAGAGAGCACCCGAGCCGCCGGTGAAGCGGAGGAACAGGGGGCCACTCCCGGTCGCGGTGAGGGTCGTCGAGACGGTGGTGAAGGTCTCCCAGCCGCCGGTCGGCGCGACGCGCACCGAGCCGAGCAGCGTGCCCGTCGCGGAACCCGCCCGTACCTCGATGGTGCCCCCGGCTCCTGCCGAGGAGACCTTCGCCGTGAAGGTCCGGGCGCCGGCCGTGGCGACGGACGCGTAGCCCGCCCAGTCACCGTTCTCGATGTACCCGAGCGTCTGGCCGCCGCTCGCGTTGGCGTGGGCCGCGGGCTGCACGCCCGACCCCGAGGTGTAGGACTCCCCCTCGACGGTCTTCGGCCCGGTTCCGCCCCGCGGGCTGCAGTCGGCGGGGGCGATGCCTGCCGCGTAGCGGATGCCGCCGAGCAGCAGCGAGCGGAACGCGGGGTCGGCGTACGACTCGGCGGTGTGGCCGAGACCGGTGTAGAACGAGCGTCCCGAACCCTGCGGATGGCACCAGGTGATGGGGTGGTCCCCGCCCATCTCGCCGCCGCTGTACGAGGATTCGTCCAGGCTCTGCAGGACGCGGACCCCGGCCCGGGGGTTGGAGCGGTAGTTGTACCACTCGTCGGTCCGGCTCCAGTCGGCTCCGAGGTGGGTGGTCGCGGGGTGCGAGCGGTCCTCGGTCTTCACGGTGGCCCGCTGGATCGCGGGATGGCTCTGGAAGCGGGCGCCGACGAGCTGTTCGTAGTGCGGCCAGCCGTATTCGGTGTCGGCGGCCGCGTGGACGCCGAGGAAGCCGCCGCCCGCGTCGACGTACGACTGGAGCGCGTTCTGCTGCGCGTCGCCGAGCACGTCGCCCGTCGTGTTGAGGAAGACGACGGCTTCGTAGCCCGCGAGATGGGAGGCGGTGAAAGCGGCGCTGTCCTCGGTGGCGGTGACGGAGAAGTTGTCGGCGGTGCCGAGCGAGCGGATGGCATCGATCCCGGCCGGGATCGAGTCGTGCCGGAAGCCGGCCGTCTTGGAGAACACGAGCACGTCGTAGTCGGCCGCGGCCGCGGTGGCGGGCACGGTCACTGCCCCGGCGAGTCCGAGCGCCAGGGTGGCGAGTAACGCCAGGGAGCGGCGTCCGGGCGTGCGGTGGATGCGTTTCACGATGTCTCCTTCCACCCGTCAGCCGAGGGTGAAGGTGTCGATGTCGAGGAGGGAGCCGGACCCGCCGGTGAACCGGAGGAACAGAGGTCCGGTGCCCGTGGCGGTGAGCGTGGTGGAGACGGTGGTGAAGGTCTCCCAGCCGCCGGTCGGCGCGACCGCGACCGTGCCGAGCAGGGTGCCGGTGGCGGAGCCGGCGCGGATCTCGACGGTGCCGCCGGCTCCGCCGGACGACACCTTGGCGGAGAAGGTCTTCGCACCGGCCGTGGCGACGGAGGCGTAGCCGGCCCAGTCGCCGTTCTCGATGTAGCCGAGTGTCTGGCCGCCGCTCGCGTTGCCGTGGGCCGCGGGCTGGACGCCGGACCCGGAGGTGAACGCCTCACCCTCGACGGTCTTCGGTCCGGTGGGTGCGCCGGTGGCGAAGGTGAACGCGTCGACGTCGAAGAGGTTCCCCTGGCCCGTCACTCCCTTGAATACGAGGTAGAGGGTGGTGGTGCCGGACGGGGCGTTCGCCAGGTTCGTCGACACATCGGTGAAGTTCTCCCAGCCGCCGGTCGGCGCGACGGCCATGCTGCCCAGCAGGGTGCCGGTCGCCGAGCCCGCCCTCACTTCGAGGGTTCCGCCGACGCCACCCGAGGAGACCCGTGCCGTCACGCTCCTGGCGTTGGAGAGCGCGTACGGCTGGAAGGAGACCCAGTCCCCGTTGTCCGTGAAGCCGACCGTCTTGGCGCCCTCGGCGGCTCCGTGGTCCGCCGTCTGGATACCGGACTGAGCAGTGAAGTGCTCCGCCTGCCGGTGCCTGGGCTGGAGGATGCGGACGCTGTGGGAGGTCAGTCCGCCGTTGTCGGTGTACTCGGCGTCGAACACGCCGTAGAGGTTGGCGGCGCTGTCGTGCTCGCCGTCGGCCGGGACGGCGATGGAGCCGGAGCAGCCGTTCTTCGAGGTGATCTGGTGCCGGTGGCTGTCGTGCCCGAGCAGATAGGTGACCTTCACCTTGGCGCAGTCGACCGGCCCGTCATCGGGGTCGGTCGCGGTGACGGTGAAGGGCACGGTGTCGCCGAAGGAGAACAGCGCTCCGTCCGCGGGAGTCGTCAGGGTGACGGTCGGTGCGGTGTTGCCCGCCGTGACGACCAGGCTCGCGGTGCCGGTCAGACCCTCGGGATCGCGTACGGTCAGCGTCGGGCGGTAGGTGCCCGCCGTCGTGTACGTGTGTCCGGGGTTGGCGGCTGTCGACGTCGTGCCGTCACCGAAGTTCCAGGAGTACGTCAGGGCTTTGCCCTCGGGGTCGGAACTGCCCTGTGAGGAGAAGGCGACCGTGAGCGGTGTGGGCCCGGAGGTCTTGTCGACGGCGGCCTTGGCGATGGGGTTGCGGTTGCTGCCGCCGATGTACTCGATGCGGTACAGCGCCTGATTGCCGCTGCCCGAGCCGTAGTCGAGGACGTACAGAGCGCCGTCGGGGCCGAAGTCGGAGTCCATGACCTGTGTGCCGGTCCAGGGGAAGTCCTCGATCAGGCCGTACGAGCCGTCGGACCTGACCTCCACGGCCTTGATCCAGCGGCGTCCGTACTCGGAGGCGAAGTAGCGCCCGTCGAGCGACTGCGGAAACTTCACCGAGGAGTTGAGGCCCGCGTCGTACCGGTACACCTCGCCGCCCATGGGCGACTCGGAGCCGCCGCCGAATTCGGGCGGGGAGCCCGCGTCGCCGTATTTGATCCAGCTGGGCTTCGCGGCGGGAAGGGTGGCGAGTCCGGTGTTGCGGAAGGAGTTGTTGGCCGGCCCGCCGGCGCAGTTGTACTTGGCGGCGCCGGGTCCGCTCGGGAAGGTGTACTCGTTGTACGTCTCCGAGGCGGTGTTGGTGCCGGTGCAGTACGGCCATCCGTAGTTGCCGGGGCCGGTGATGCGGTCGAACTCCACCTGACCGCCGGGGCCCCGGTTCGGGTCGGTACCGCCGGCGTCGGGGCCGTAGTCACCGAGGTAGACAACTCCCGTGGCACGGTCGACGGACATCCGGAACGGGTTGCGGAATCCCATCGCGTAGATCTCCGGCCGGGTCCTGGCGGTGCCGGGTGCGAAGAGGTTGCCTGCCGGGACGGTGTAACTGCCGTCGGGCTGTGGCTTGATCCGCAGGACCTTGCCCCGCAGGTCGTTGGTGTTCCCGGAGGAGCGCTGGGCGTCGAACTGCGGGTTGCGGTCGGCCCGTTCGTCGATGGGGCTGTAGCCGCTGGACTCGAACGGGTTGGTGTCGTCGCCGGTGGTCAGATAGAGGTTCCCGGCGGTGTCGAAGTCGATGTCACCGCCGACATGGCAGCACTGCCCACGGTCGTTGGGGACTTCGAGGACGACCTTCTCGCTGGCGGGGTCGAGTGTCCCGTCGCTCCTGAGCGTGAACCGGGACAGATTCAGATGTCCCTTCCACTGCTCGAAGTCGGCGGCGGTGCCGGTGACCGGGGCGTCGCCGGCGGGGGTGCTCAGCTTGGGCGAGTAGTAGAGGTAGACATGGCGGTTGGCGGCGAAGCCGGGGTCGGCCGCCACGCCCTGGAGTCCTTCCTCGTCATGGGTGTAGACGTCCAGCTTGCCGGCGACCTTGGTGTTGCCCGCGGGGTCCGTGTACCGGACCGTGCCGTCGCGCGCGGTGTGCAGGACGGAGCGGTCCGGAAGGACGGCGAGGGACATCGCCTCGCCGAGTTCGGCTGCCCCGTAAGCGAGTTGGACCTGCTGGTAGTCGGAGGGCGGGATGGCGGCCGGCGCCGCGGCGGCCGCGGCGGGCACCGGTGCGCCGGACAGCACCAGCGCGAGGGCGGCGAGTGGTGCCGCCCATGCCGGAAGACGGCGTAAGGACATGGAGGTTCCTTCCTGACCTGGTGGGGGTGCGTCAGGCAAGGCGCGCGACGGCATGCGTCCACCGTCAAGGGGCATACGGCCCTGCGGAGTTCTTGCATGGATCGCAAGATTCTTGTCTACGTCGTGCGAGTGTTTTGCATGTTCGCAACGCAATCGTAATTTGTCAAGGCTATGTCAAAATCATCGGTTCGGCCCCCACCGTGCGTGTGGCGGTGCGGAGTTGGGCCATCCAGCGGCACTGCGGAGCGCGGCGATCGTCCGCTCGGGGTGGAGGCTGGTCCCCCGGGCCGGTGGCACCGGTTCGGCACCTACACTCCCCTTCATGAGGATCACTACTGCTGCCATCACCGAGGACCTGGCCCCCAGTGGCGTGCTGCGGGCCTCGATCAATCTGGGCAACCCGGTACTGGCCCAGGGCACGCCGGAGGCGCCGTCCGGCATCACGGTCGACATCGCGCGTGAGGTCGGCAGGCGGCTGGGCGTCGCGGTGGAACTCCTCTGCTTCGACGCGGCGCGGAAGTCGTACGAGGCGATGACCTCGGGCCGCGCCGACCTGTGCTTCCTCGCCGTCGATCCCGCGCGGGAGGCCGAAGTGGCCTTCACCGCCCCGTACGTCGTGATCGAGGGCATGTACGCCGTACCCCGCGACTCACCCTTCACCTCCGCCGCCGACATCGACCGCGCCGGTGTGCGCATCGGAGTGAAGAAGGGATCGGCCTACGACCTCTTCCTCTCCCGCACGCTCCAGCACGCGACGGTGGTGCGCGCGGACGAGGGGACCGAGGCGTTCCGCACCGAGGGGCTGGAGGTCGCGGCAGGCATCAGGCAGCCGATGACCGAGTTCGTCGCCGCGCATCCCGACACGCGTCTGATCGAGGACCGCTTCATGCAGATCCAGCAGGCGGTGGGCACGCCGGTCACCCGGCGGACCGAGACCGTCGAGTTCCTCCGGGAGCTCGTCGAGGATCTGAAAGCCGGCGGGTTCGTCGTCGATTCGCTGCGCAGGGCGAACCAGTCGGACAGCCTGGTCGCCCCTCCCGCGTAGGCACGGTCCGCCAGGTGGCACGCGGCCTGCGGGATTCACCTGATCGGCCGCGCCTGGAGCTGTGCCACGGGGGCACGCGGGGGATGCACGGCCGGCAGTGACCGCAGCTCGGGGATGAGCGCGCCGTGCACGGCCTCTCGCGAGGGGCTCGTCGGCGGGCGGGGCGACGTTCTGCGTCGACCCCGCCCGGTCGGGGCACAGCGCGTGGCCGCGTTCCCGTCGGCTGCGGGGAGAGCGCATTGCGGCGTGTCACGCGCGGCCGGTTCGATGCGCGGCGCCCTTCACACACCTCCGTGAGTAGGCCCCCAGGAGAGCGGGCCGGCCACCGGCGCACCGTCCTGCCACTTCGGCGCTCGCCGAGGCGACGGTGATGGTGCGGCGAGCGGTGCACTCGGCTTCGCCCTGGGCGCGGCCGCGGCAGTCACCGTTTCCGGCCGATCGGTGCCGCGCTGCTGGTGCGGGCGACGTCGATCCCGCTTGTCGACAACCCGGCCACATCGGTCGTGACGGCAGCCCCGCCGGCCGGTCGGCGCGACGGCGCGTCGTGGCTGCTGAAGACGTCCGCCATCCGGGCGGGAGCTCGGCACGGCGCTCGTGGGCGCCATGCCCGTACGGGCCGCGGGCCACCGCCGCTGCCGGGCGAGGCGCTCGCCGGGAGACTCTTCGTCACGGCCGGGGTTCCGGCCGCGGCGACGGTCACCCGGATGGTTCTGCCGGGCGGGGCGGTCGTGGCTGAAGGGCGCCCGCGCACCTCTCGTCACCCCGGGTTCAGGCGCTGCGCGGACAGTACAGGGTTCCCGCCGCCTCCACCCCCGGGGCGGCCCGGCACTGTCCACGGTTCGAGATCAAGACCGATATGCGAGACAAGTCATGATTTGGCCAATCCGTCCCACTGCCCGTGTCGAATACAGGTCAAGACGTCCGGCAGTGTCCGGCGTCGAGCCCCATGGGCACCGGGTCGGGTGAAGTGCCGACCGGTTTGCCGTCCGTGCTCGATACGCCACCCGCCGTACGGATCGCACGATCGACGCGTCGCGGGGGCGACGCCCCGGGCCCTGCGCCTGGGCCCGTAGCGGTCCGGCCGTCACGACCTTCCGAGGAGCTCGCATGGTGGGAAAGCCCGTTGAAGCACTGGCCCCCGGCCCGGCGGAATCCGCCGTGGTCCGGAAAAACGGGTACGACACCGCCACCGCCCCAAGCGAACAGACCCCCCCAGTCCCGGTCGGGCAGACACCCACCGCGCCAACCGAACCGTCCGCCGCCGGAACCGAGCAGATCCTCGCCGAGATGCTGGCCGACGTCGCGGGCGTCCCGGAGGTGTCGGCCGACAGCCACTTCTTCGACGAACTCGGCGCCGACTCACTGGTGATGGCACATTTCTGCGCACGCATCAGAAAGCGCGCGGATCTGCCATCGGTCTCCATGAAGGACGTATACCGGAATCCGACGATCCACAGCCTCGCCACGGCGCTCACCGACGCACCACAGCCCTCCACCCCCGTCGAGCCACCGCCTGCTCCCGTACCGACGGCTCGTACGAGCCTGTGGGAGTACGTCCTGTGCGGAGCGCTGCAACTGCTTGCTTTCGTCGGCTACTCCTGTGTCATCGCGTTCATCACCGCGCGGGGCTACGAGTGGATCTCCGCCGGGTCGGGTGTGGCCGACATCTATCTGCGGTCGGTCGTGTTCGGCGCCGTCGGCTTCCTGGTGCTGTGCTCCCTGCCGGTCGTGGTGAAGTGGACGGTCATGGGCCGGTGGAAGCCGCGCGAGATACGGGTCTGGAGCCTGGGTTACGTACGGTTCTGGCTCGTCAAGACGCTGGTGCGGGCGAACCCGCTGGTGCTGTTCGTCGGCTCGCCGCTCTACACCTTCTATCTGCGGCTGCTGGGAGCGAAGGTCGGCCGGGGTGTCGTGATCTTCTCCCGGAACATGCCGGTGTGCACCGACCTCTTCGCGGTCGGCGACGGAACCGTCATCCGCAAGGACTCGTTCTTCGCCTGCTACCGGGCCCACGCCGGCCGCATCCAGACGGGCCCGGTCACGCTCGGGCGGGACGTGACCGTCAGCGAGGCGACCGTGCTCGACATCGGGAGCTCCATGGCGGACGGGGCCCAACTGGCCCACGCCTCCTCGCTGCACAGCGGACAGACGGTCCCCGCCGGAGAACACTGGCACGGATCCCCCGCCGTTCCGGCCGACAGCGCGGTGGACTTCCGCGGAGTGGGACCGGCCGGCTGCGGTGCCGTGCGACGGGCCGTGCACAGCGTCCTTCAGCTGCTGACAGCACTGCTCCTCTACATGCCGCTCGCGGTGGGCGTCGTGGGCCTGATGTTCTCCCAGGTGCCGCAGTTCGCCGCGGCCCTGGAGCCCGGGCCCGCGGCGCTGACGAGCTGGACGTTCTACGTCGAGGCGCTGGTGGCCTCGGTCGTGCTCTTCTTCGGTGCCATACCCGTCGGCCTGCTGATCATGACCACGCTGCCCCGGCTGTTCAACCGCGCGATGACACCCGGCCGGGTCTATCCCCTGTACGGAATCCACTACGGGATGCACCGGGCGATCGTCCTCCTCACCAACAGGAAGTTCATGACCCGGCTGTTCGGGGACAGCTCCGCCATCGTCCACTACCTGCGGACGCTCGGGTACCAGCTCTCGCCGGTCGAACAGACCGGATCGAACTTCGGCACGGACGTGAAGCACGAGACGCCGTACCTGAGTTCCGTCGGAACGGGGACGATGATCGCCGACGGCCTGTCGATGGTCAACGCCGACTTCTCGAACACGTCCTTCAGCGTCTCCCGCACCTCGATCGGCCCGCACAACTTCCTCGGGAACAGGATCGCCTACCCGTCGCGGGGCCGGACCGGTGACAACTGCCTGCTCGCCACGAAGGTGATGGTCCCCATCGACGGGACGGTCCGTGAAGGCGTCGGGCTGCTGGGCTCGCCCAGCTTCGAGATCCCCCGGTCCGTCCACCGGGACAGCACGTTCGACCAGCTCAAGAACGAAGAAGAGCTGCCCGCCAACCTCGCCGCCAAGAACAAGCACAACGTCGTCACCATGGTGCTGTATCTGCTGGTGCGGTGGTTCTACTTCACCTGGTTCACACTCCTCGTCGCGGTGACCGCGGAGCTCTACGCCTCGCTCGGCGCGTTGGCGATCGCGCTGGGCAACCTCCTCCTCCTCCTGTCCGGCGCCGTGTACTACGTACTGGTCGAGCGGGCCGTCACCGCTCTGCACCCGCTGTGTCCGGTGTTCTGCTCGATCTACGACCGCCGCTTCTGGCGACGTGAGCGGTACTGGAAGGTGCCCAACGAGACCTGGCTGCGCATCTACAACGGCACCCCGTACAAGAACCTGATCTGGCGGCTGCTGGGAGTCCGGCTCGGCCGCAGAGTCTTCGACGACGGCTGCTCGTTCACGGAGCGCCCCCTGGTCGCCGTCGGCGACAACTGCACGCTGAACGCGGGGAGTGTCGTCCAGTGCCACTCCCAGGAGGACGGCACGTTCAAGTCCGACCGCAGCAGCATCGGCGCCGGCTGCACGCTCGGGGTCGGCGCCTTCGTCCACTACGGCGTGACGGTGGGCGACGGCGCGGAGCTGGCCCCCGACTCCTTCCTCATGAAGGGCGAGGCAGTCCCGCAGAACGCCCGGTGGACCGGGAACCCGGCTCGGCCGATCGGCCGGGACACCGGCGAGCAGTGGAGGTAGGAGTGATGGCAACGTCCACGCAGACCGACGCCGAGTTCTGGCGCGGGGTGCTCACCGCCGGCACCTTCACCGCGATCCCCCGCTGGTCGGGCGACCGCGTGCCGGGGACCGCCGAGTACACGGCGGCCGTACCGGACGAGTTGCTGGCATCGCTGCGCCGGTGGGCGGACGAGGCGGACCTGCCGCTGAGTTCGGTGCTGCTGGCCGCGCACGCCAAGGTGCTCGCGGCGCTGTCCGGCGAGCAGGCGGTCGCGACGTACGTCCGCACGCCGGACGGCACGCCGCTGCCGTGCCGGCTGTCGACCGCCTCAGGGACCTGGCGTGCGCTGATCGAGGACACCGACCGGGCACAGGCGGAGCTGCTGGCACACCAGGACTTCCCCGTCGACGACTTCAGGCGCGAGCTGGGTCTGGGTGAGCCGCTGCCCGAGACCCTCTTCGATCCGTACGGCGACGGTGACGGCCGGGAGCGGGACACCGTACTGCGCGTGGCGCTCCCCCACCACGGCGCCCGTCGCGGTCTGCGGCTGTTCTACCGGACCGATGTGCTGGACGCCGAATGCGCCGCCAGGATCGCCGGCTATCACCTCACCGCGCTCGCGCTCATCGCCGCCGATCCGGAGGCCGATCACGGGCGGCAGAGCCTGCTGTCCGCCGGGGAACTCGATCTCCAGCTCGACGGGCTCGCCGGGCCCCACCGGGAGCTGCCGGACCGCCGGTTCCACGAACTGTTCGAAGAGCAGGTGCGGATCCGTCCGGACGCGGTCGCCGCCGTACAGGGCGAACGGCAGTGGACGTACGAGGAGCTCAACACCCGCGCCAACCGCCTGGCGGGCGCCCTCCTGGCTCGCGGACTGCGCCGCCAGGACGTCGTCGCGGTCGTGACCGAGCGCAATCTCGACTGGATGGCGGCGGTGATCGGCGTCTTCAAGGCGGGCGGCGTCTATCTGCCCGTCGAACCGCACTTCCCCGCCGGCCGGATCGCCGCCATGCTCGACCGCGCCGCGTGCCGGCTCGTCCTGACCGAACCCGGCAGCACCGCGACACTCGACGAGGCACTGGAGTCGCAGCGCCGAGAGTCCGGGGCCCGGGCAGAGGGTTCCGACCCATCGCAGCCCGGTCGGTCGGCGGCCGCAGAGTCGCGCCCCGGAGTACAGACGCTCCTCGTCGAGGCCGCCTACGCGGAGGACCACTCCGACGCCGACCCCGGTGTCCGCGTCGGGCCGGACCAGCTCGCCTACGTCTTCTTCACCTCCGGATCCACCGGTGAACCCAAGGGCGCGATGTGCGAGCACGCCGGCATGCTCAACCACCTCTACGCCAAGATCGACGACCTGGGCATCGACGAGGGACATGTCGTCGCCCAGACCGCGCCCCAGTGCTTCGACATCTCCCTGTGGCAGTTGCTCGCGCCCGTGCTGGCCGGCGGGCGGACCCTGCTCGTCGGGCAGGAAGCGGTCCTGGACGCACGGCAGTTCCTCGACACCGTCGTCGACGGACGTGTCGCCGTCCTCCAGGTGGTGCCGTCCTACCTCGACGCCGTGCTCTCCTGCCTGGAGCGCCACCCCCGCGAACTCCCGGACCTGCGACGGGTTTCGGTGACCGGCGAGGCGCTGAAGATGGAACTCGTCCAGCGCTGGTTCGCCGCGCAGCCGGGGATCGCGCTGGTCAACGCCTACGGACTGACCGAGACCTCCGACGACACCAACCACGAGGTCATGGACCGGGTGCCGGACACCGACCGTGTACCGCTCGGCCGCCCCGTCAACAACGTGCACATCTACGTCGTCGACGAGCACCTCTCCCCCGTGCCGCTGGGGGCTCCCGGCGCCATCGTCTTCTCCGGCGTCTGCGTCGGCCGGGGCTACATCAACGACCCCGAACGCACCCGGCCCGCCTTCATGGATGATCCGCACCGTCCTGGCCTGCGGCTGCACCGGGGCGGCGACTACGGCCGCTGGCTGCCCGGGGGAAAGCTGGAGTTCCTCGGCCGCAAGGACAGCCAGGTCAAGATCCGCGGCTTCCGGATCGAGATCGGCGAGATCGAGAACACCCTGCTGCGGACACCCGGTGTCCGCAACGGTGCGGTGGTGATCACCCGATCCGCGGGCCGCAGTGCGCATCTGGTGGCGTTCTACTCCGGCCCCGGCCCGCTGGAGGCCGACGACCTGCGGCACCGGCTGAGCCGGTCACTGCCCCCCTACATGGTGCCGTCGTCCTTCCACTGGCAGGAGAGCCTGCCCCTGACCGCCAACGGCAAGATCGACAAGAAGGCGCTGACGGCGCTTGCCGAACAGCTCGACGCCGCCGGGCCGCCCGAAGCGGCGGAGAACGGCCACCGCGCGCCGCTGACGCCGACCGAACAGCGCCTGGCCGCGGCCTGGGCCCCGGTGCTCGGCATACCGCAGGAACGCGTCGGCCGGCTCGACCACTTCTTCGACCACGGCGGCACCTCGCTGACAGCGGTCAAGCTCGTGGTGTCCCTGGACCGCGTCGTCTCCCTCAAGGACATCACCCGCCACCCGGTCCTCGCCGACCTGGCCGCCCTCGTCGACGAACGAGCCGCGGCCGCCGACGCCACCGACGGCCCATCCCCACAGAACTCGCCGCTGCTGAGGCCCGTGTCGGTGCCGGACGGTCCACAGCCGGCCGGTCCACAGGACGGCGCCGTCTCCTGGCACGACCAACCCTCCGCCGCATCCGTCCGGCCCCCCGCCTGAAAGGAAGCCCACCATGCCCTCCTCGCTCACCACCGCGCTGCCGGGCCTGGAATCGCGCCCAGGCCGGCCTCCCGTGCTGGAACTGGAACCCGGCACCGACACCATGAGCTGGCCCGCCCAGCAGCGGGACGCACTGCGCGCCGCCGTCGCCGAGCACGGCGCGGTCCTGGTCCGCGGCCTCGGGCTGCGCGACGCGGACGACGTCGCCGCGGTGCTCCGGCAGCTCGCCACCGGACCGGCGGCCGACAAGGAGGCCTTCGCGCTGCGGGAGACCTACTCCGACGGCGTCTACTCGTCGACGGCCTGGCCGTCGAACCAGCCGATGTGCATGCATCACGAGCTCAGCTACACCCAGGAGTTCCCCGGCCTGATGATGTTCGCGTGCCTGACCGCGCCCACCGAGGGCGGGGCCACCGCGGTCGCCGACTCGGCGGCCGTGCTCGACGATCTGCCCCCCGCCCTGACCGAACGGTTCGAGCGCGAGGGCTGGCTGCTCACCCGCAGCTACAACGACGAGATCGGAGCCTCCGTCGCGGAGGCGTTCGGCACCGAGGACCGCGCCGCCGTCGAGAACTACTGCCGCGCCAACGCGATCGAGTTCGCCTGGCAGCCCGACGGCGGACTGCGCACCCGGCAGCTGCGCAGCGCCGTGGTGCGTCACCCGGTCACCGGCATGCGGTGCTGGTTCAACCAGATCGCGTTCCTCAACGAGTGGACGACGGCACCCGAGGTGCGGGAGTACCTGATCGACGAGTACGGCGCCGGCGGTCTGCCGTTCAACACCCGCTACGGCAACGGCGACCCCCTCACCGAGGACACCGTCCAGCTGATCAACGCGGTGTACGACACCCACACCGCCCGGCAGCCCTGGCTGGCCGGTGACCTGCTGCTCGTCGACAACATCCGTACCGCGCACAGCAGGGAGCCCTTCGAAGGACCCCGGGACGTGGTCGTGGCGATGGCCGACCCGGTGCGCCTGGGCGACTGCTCGCCGACCGTCCAGGCGGCTGTCCGATGACCACCACCCCCTCTCCCGCAACGGAGCCCGCCATGCCAGAACCCCTGTCCGCGCCGTCCTTCGCCGTGATCACGGGCGACCAGGTCCAACACGCTCTGGAAGGCCGCGAAAAGGAGATCGTGGAGGTGGTCGAGGGCACGTACCGGCTGCACGGAGCAGGCGAGTCGGTGAACCCGCCGTCGTCCTTCCTCCGCTTCCACGACCGTCCCACCTCCCGGATCATCGCGCTGCCGGCGTCGATCGGCGGGCGGAACCGCGTGGACGGACTGAAGTGGATCTCCAGCTTCCCGCAGAACGTGGCCTCCGGTATCCCCCGCGCCTCGGCGGTGCTGATCCTCAACGACCCGGACACCGGCTACCCGTTCGCCTGTCTGGAGAGCTCGATCATCAGCGCCACCCGGACCGCCGCGTCGGCCGCAGCGGCCGCCGACCGGCTCACCCGTGACCGGCCGCGTCCGTTGCGCGTCGGCTTCTTCGGGGCCGGTCTGATCGCCCGGTACATCCACACCTTCCTGGTGGGGACGGGCTGGTCGTTCGACGAGATCGGGGTGCACGACCTGTCGGCCGACAGCGCGGCGGGCTTCCGCGTCTACCTCGAACAGTCGGGCGGCGGCGGACGCATCACCGTGCACAGCAGCGCCGAGGACCTGATCCGGCTCAGCGACCTGGTGGTCTTCGCCACCGTCGCGGGTCAGCCGCACGTCGGCGACCTGTCGTGGTTCGAGCACAACCCCGTGGTCCTGCATGTGTCACTGCGCGACCTCGACCCGGAGATCCTGCTCGCGTCGACGAACATCGTCGACGACATCGAGCACTGCCTGCGGGCCGGCACCTCACCGCATCTGACCGAACAGCGCACCGGCAACCGGGACTTCGTGCACGGCACGCTGGACGACGTGATGGCCGGACGGGTCACGGTGCCGCCGGACCGGCCCGTCGTGTTCTCCCCCTTCGGTCTCGGGGTGCTCGATCTGGCGGTCGGCAAATACGTCTACGACGAGGTGGCCCGCACCGGAGAACTCCGGGTCGCCGACGGCTTCTTCCACGAACTGCGCCGGTACGGCTGAGCAGCCCACCCGCGCGCCCCCCACCACACGGAGGCCATCGTGCCTGTCATCTCCGTACCTCAGGCCTTCAACGAGGAGGAGCTCTATGTCGATCTCTCGGCGATCTACGGGCGTTCACTCTTCCTCAAGTGCGAGGGCTTCAACTTCGCCGGTTCGATCAAACTCAAGGCGGCGACCGAGATGGTCGAGACCGCGGAGCGGGAGGGCATCCTGACGCCGGACTCGATCCTGATCGAGTCCTCGTCCGGCAACCTCGGCGTCGCACTGAGCATGATCGCGGCCAGCAAGGGCTACCGGTTTCTGTGCGTGACGGACTCCCGCTGCAATCTTGCGACCAGGCTGATGATGGAGGCCCTGGGCAGCCAGGTGCACATCGTCGCCGGCCAGCGGTCCAACGGCGGACTCCTCGGCGCGCGCCTCGACTACGTCCGCGCCATGTGTGCGTCCGACGACCGCTACGTATGGCTGAGCCAGTACACCAATCCGGCCAACTGGAAGGCGCACTATCAGCGGACCGCCCCCGCCATCGCCCGCGCCTTCCCGAAGCTCGACGTCCTGTTCGTCGGCGCGGGCACCACGGGAACCCTGATGGGCTGCGCACGGTATTTCCGCGAGTCGCGCCGGCCGGTGCACATCGTCGCCGTGGACAGTGTCGGCTCGGTGAGCTTCGGCGGCGCCCCGGCGCGCCGGATGATCCCCGGCCTCGGCATGAGCGTCCGTCCGCCGCTGCTGGACGAGTCGTTCGTGGACGAGGCGGTCCGCGTCGAGGAGGCCGACACCGTTCGCGCCTGCCGCCGTCTGGCCAAACGCGGATTCCTGTTCGGCGGCTCCACGGGCACGGTGGTCAGCGGCGCCATGGGCTGGCTGGCCCGGCACGACGCGCGCGATCTCACGGCCGTGGCCGTCGCCCCGGACCTCGGCGAGCGCTACCTCGACACCGTGTACCAGGCCAACTGGGTGCAGGCCCTGTACGGCGCGGACGTACTGGACCCCGACGGACAGACCGCGGGCCCCTCGGAGCCCGTGCGATCGCCGGGCTCGAACGCGCGCTCCCGGCAGGAGAGGGACGACTCCTGGACCCCTGCCTCACCGGAGGGGCGGCCACGCCGCGGCGCGTGGTGAGGAACTGAGGGCAGCGGCCGGGGCGAAGGTGCCTCGGCCGCGGGCTGCGGGTTGCGTCCTGCGTCCTGCGTCCTGCGGGCGTCAACTGACATACCCGGTGCGGCACTTCGTCGTCGTGGTCTTCGGTGTGCACACACGCCCCCTCGGTGCTTTGTAGGTGCGAGCGACATATCCGGTCGGGTGACGGGCTCCTAATCTCCCGGAATCCACGGACGGGATTCCGCCGTGGGCCGCACCTCACCCGGGAGGGTCCATGAGATCGTCGCCCGCTGCCCGTCTCCTCCGGCCCGCCGCGCTCATTCCGTTGCTGGTCGCGGCGCTCGCCTTCCCCGCCTCCGCGCCCGCGGCCGCCGCCCAGGCACCGGTCCATGCATCTGCGCCCGTACCGGCATCCGTACCGGCACGGGCGCCGGTACCGGGTGAGCTGCGACCGTACGACGTGAGCGACGTCTACAGCGCCGGCATCTCGTCCGGCGGCTATATGGCCACCCAGCTGCATGTCGCGTACTCCGGCACGTTCGACGGCTCGGCGGCGTTCGCGTCCGGCCCGAACTTCTGCGCACAGAACGACCTCAACAAGGCCCTGCTGGCCTGCATGGACACCCTTCAGGACCTCCAGCTCGACAAGCTCGAACAGACCACCCGTGACTGGTCGGCGCAGGGTCTCGTGGACCCGGTGTCCCATCTCGTCGGAGATCCGGTCTACGTCTTCAGCGGATCGGGTGACACCACCGTCAAGCGCCCGGTGGCCGACGCGCTGTCGGACTACTACGGCCGATTGGGCGCGCGCGTCCGCTACGACAACAGCACGGCGGCCGGCCACGCGTGGATCAGCCCGCTCGGCCCCAACTCCTGCACGGTCACGGCGAATCCGTGGATCAACAACTGCGG
This sequence comes from Streptomyces sp. NBC_00306, assembly GCF_036169555.1. Classification (GTDB taxonomy): domain Bacteria; phylum Actinomycetota; class Actinomycetes; order Streptomycetales; family Streptomycetaceae; genus Streptomyces; species Streptomyces achmelvichensis. Next base: position 795,766 of record NZ_CP108032.1, read on the forward strand.
CTTCGACGCGGAACGCGACCTGCTCGGCCACCTCCTCGGCAGCGCCACCGCCCCCGCCGCCGCACCCGGCGGAACCCTGACCCAGTTCGACCAGAACCCCTACGCGCCCGGTGGCCAGGCACGGACGATCTCGATGGACGAGAAGGGCTTCGTCTACGTACCCGACACCTGCGCGGACGGCGCGGCCTGCACCCTGGTGGTCGCGCTGCACGGCTGCAAGCAGGGCTACTCGTACCAGGGCTTCGGCAGCCAGTTCATCGACAAGGCGTATCTCAACGAGTACGCCGACACCAACAACCTGATCGTGCTGTACCCGCAGGCCGTCCCCACCACCACGCTCGACAACCCCAACGGCTGCTGGAACTGGTGGGGTTACCAGGGTGACTCCGCCTACGCCCGGCACGGCGGCAAGCAGATCGAGACCGTCATGGCGATGGTGAGGGCACTCGGCGGCGACGGCACACCGCCGCCGGCCGGAAACCTGATAACACTGCCGAGCACGGACGCCCAGGACGGCTACATCAAGGCCGCAGCAGACGGCTCGGTCGCGTCCGTCGGCACGCTGGAAACGACGTACGGCCTCGCTCTGGGCCGCGGAAGCGACGGCAAGTACAACCGGAGCGTGCTGTCCTTCGACACCTCCCGCATCCCGCCCGGCAAACAGCTCACCCGCGCCTATGTGACGCTCACCCACAGCAGCGGCTCCGGTTCCCCATGGACCAGCCCGACGGGCAACCGCCTGCTGGTCGATGTGCACCACGGCTGCCTGAGCGCGTGCACGGTCGAGCCGGCGGACTGGTCGGCCACCACGACGGCCCCGGGATCGGCGGAGGTCACCGCGTTCACCTCGGGCACCAGATCCTCGACGAACCTGTCGACGGCGGGACTTGCGGCGGTGAACCGCTCGGGGGTGACCCAACTGCGACTGCGTTTCGCGGCGAACCAGACGTCGAATGCGTATGTGTTCGTCAACAAGGACACGAGGGCCACGCTGACGGTGGAGTACGAGTAGAAGTACGGGGGCAGGGGCCTGCCGGTGTCGTCGTTGTGCCGAGGCACCGGCTGGGCTCTCCGGGGAATTCGCCGAAGACTGTGACCTAAGGGCTGTCCCGTAATCCCCGGCGGGCGCACGACGACATCTACGGCACCTCGCTGCGTTGTCGGATCGCCCGAATACGCCCAGTATGAGGACGACCCTTCGCCTTGCGATGCACCGCATCTGACGCCGCGCGCTGGTCCACCGGGGATTACGGGACAGCCCTTACTGAGCTTTTCGTTAGTTCTGCGGGTGCGGGGGGCTCGCTGGTGGGATCCTGAAGTGGTGTCTTTCAAACCTTCGTCTGTTGCCTCCGGGCCTGTCGTTCCTCCTTTGACGCGGCCGCAGTTGGCCGAGGCACGGCGGGTGCGAGCAGTGGAGTTGTTTGAGCAGGGCTGCCCGAATGCCGAGGTCGCGCGGATGTTGGGGGTCCATGCCGAGAGCGTGCGGCGGTGGAAACGGGTGTGGGAGAAGGGTGGCACTCATGCCTTGCGGAGACGTCCGGCCACCGGCCGTCCGCCGAAACTGGACGATGCCCAGGTCGAGCAGGTGCGGACCGCGCTGGAGCAGGGTGCTCAAGTTCACGGGTTCGAGGCCGATCTGTGGACATTGGAACGGGTCGGTCTGGTCGTCGAGCGCGTGACCGGAGTAGCTCTGTCGCGGGCGTCGGTGTGGCGACTGCTGACCGGCCGGCTGGGATGGAGTCTGCAGCGCCCGGAGCGTCGCGCGGTCGAGCGGAACGAATCCGAGATCGCCCGCTGGATCGCCCACGAGTGGCCACGCATCAAAAGGGGGCGGTGAACACACGTGCCTGGATCGTCTTCCTCGACGAATCGGGCGTGTCGCTGTTGCCTCAGATCCGTCGCACCTACGCTCCCCGCGGCCGAACTCCGCTCCTGCGGCACCGGCTCAATTGGAAGCGCGCCTCGACGGCTGCAGCTCTTGGTTACCACGCCGCCGATCCTGAGCGCGGGCCTCGGCTGTGTTTCCACGTCAAACCCGGTAGCTACGACACCGCCGCGCTCATCGAAGTCATGGAACAGCTGAAGGTGTTCTACCGCGAGGAACGGGTGGTGCTGGTCTGGGACGGACTGTCCGCCCACTGGAGCCGGGCCATGCGCGCCTGGGTCGCCGAACAAGACTGGCTCACCCTCGAACGATTACCCGCCTACGCACCCGAGCTCAACCCGGTGGAACTCCTGTGGTCATCGCTCAAGAAACGCGAACTCGCCAACCTCGCCGGCAACCACCTCGCCGATGTTGTTGACGCCACCGAACAAGGCATCCACCGAATCAACCAGAACCCGCAGCTGCCCTGGTCCTTCCTCACCCACACCGGACTCACCATCCATCCACCAACCCCACCGAACTAACGAAAAGTTCAGTAGCAGCCGGTGTGGAATGTCCCGCCGTGCACGGCGGGATGCCGACCGGGTTCCGGGGGCGAACACCGGGCCACGAGGTACGGCGAATCCGACGTCCCCGTCAGGTTCGTGCGCCAGTAGGCAGCGACGAGCAACACCCGGTCCTCTAGCGCCAGGCTCCAGGGCCGGCCCTTGCGCACCGGATCCGCATCCTCGCGCCGCAGCGCGGTGACCAGCTTGCCGAACTGGCTCGGGCTCAGCCCGGTGAATCGGGCTATCCAGGACGGCTCCGACACCGTGATCACACCAGCCACAACGCGATCGTCTCATGCGTGACCAGCGGTCTTTGCGGCAGTCTCAGCTGCTCAGAGGCGAGCCCCATGCGGGATCGTGCCACGGTCTCCCGGTCAGGCCGGTGAGCAGATGCTCCGTCGTGCTCAAGGCGATGTCTTGCGCCACCCCTACTGCGGTCAGGGCAGCGCTGAGCCGGGCAGACGCCTCCTCCGGCACCTCCAAGTCGTTGAGAATGAGAAGGGGAAGAAGCAACAGAAGGCGGGCGGCAGGCTCGTCGACACCGTCGACACCGTCGGCTTCTGACGCGGGGTTCTCGGCGATGCGGACCAGTTCCCGCCACGCAAGCCCGGTCCCCGAGAGTTCCCCCTCCCAACTGGCGAGCTGCTGGGCGTGGCTCTGGCCTGGATGGATGAGCAGGAAGTCGATGCCGCAGTCGCCGACCAGGTTGCGGAATACCACCACGACTCCGGAGCCGTCCGCACTGGGCACCCGGAGCACCGGCCAGCGTTCGGGATCGAAGAGGATCTCGGACAAGGCATCGACATCAGCTCCGTCCTCGCCGAACCACTCCGGAACGGGACTCTCGGCGTTGGCTCCACCAGCGCAGATCTCCGACAAGTAGTTCGACCAGAAGCCCGGGCGAGCAAGCAGTGACTCTCCTGCGTCCAACGGGCCGTCGTCGTATCCCTCAATCAACACCCCGTAGTCCTGTCACCAGCCACTGACATGGCTCGTCCCAGGGGCAGGGGTCCAGGCAGTTGCGGGACGGCCCTTAGTTCCTCCATTTACCGTACTCAATTCAACAATCACACGTTGTGCTGATCATCACAGTGCAACATCTTGAGGACATCCAAGACACCCTCATAGAGTCGTGATCATGGCAGGCAAGTGAGTCCGACTTTGCACCCTTCAAGCAATTTCGGGTACGAGGTGTCGGCTACAACTGAGCCCCACGTGGGCCACCTTCCGCCCCCGTCGGAACACAAGCCGCCGCCTCGATCGGCTTTCACGTCTCCATTGCTGTGTTCACGGGCGTAATTCCCCGTTCCCCAACCGGCAGGATGACCATGCCCGATATCCCCACCTGCATCATCGGCAGCTCACACAACACCGCCCCACTCGCTACCGGTGGACACGACCCCGACAAGTACGCCGAGGTGGGCTCCTTCACCAAAGTCATCACCGGAACCATCCTCGAACAGTTGGCCAGGGAGGGCGTATTGACTGTTGACGATCCTGTCGAACGGTGGCTCGACGCCCCTGCCGGGTCCGGTATCACCCTGCGGCATCTCGCCGAGCACACCTCCGGCCTCCCCCCGGTGCCACCCGGCACCACAAACATCGATCCCTACAAGAAGTTCAGCGACGACAGGCTGCGTGCGATCCTCGCTGCGGGTCTCGACCGGCTCACCACCGCACCCGCAGGAGAACGCGAGGAGTACTCCAACTTCGGCTACGCCGTGCTCGGGGCAGTCCTGACGGCGGCCGGCGGCCAGGACTACAGCGATCTTGTCGCCACGCACGTCCTCTCTCCACTCGGCCTGCCACCAGAAGCGATGACCGCGCGTCCGCCGGAACACAACCGATCACTCGCGAGAGGGTGGTTCGGACGCAGCGTCACACCGTGGGACATGACAGGCGCGATTCTGCCCGCAGGCGGTCTCTGGGCCGCTCCCCGCACCGTCGCCCGCGTACTGACCGGCCTCGTCCTCGACCGCACGCTGGGGGAGCCGTCACTCAGCTGGCAACGAACCGGACCGCTGCCGCTGATGTGGCACAACGGGGGCACCCGTAGATCAACGGTCTTCGCCGGAGCCGTCCCCGACGGCCGCTGGATCGTCGTCCACCGCCTGCACGGGTCCCTCGAAGAGACGGACCGCATAGGACTGGGACATCTACGCGCCGCCACCGCAGACTGACGTCGGCCAACGCCTCAGGGCTGTCCTGCTCCGTTACGTCACCCGCCGGAACAGATTCGACGCCGCTGTCAGGCAAATGCCGGGACCTCACATGATTCGCGGCTCATGGAAACGACACTGCGCATCTCATGCTGACGTATTCCCGGCCCGGCAAAGGAGCAAGGATGTGTTGTGATCGCTCGGACGGGTACCCGCTTCACAGAATGCCCTCAGGGCATTTTCCCTTCCACGCCAATGGAGGAAGAAGGAGTCTGACCGTGAACGGCTCACCCACGGAAAGCGGGCGGATCACCAGTCGGCACAGCAGCACCGGAGAGCCCGTGCGTATGTGTATGCCGGCTGTGATCGTCCCGGAGGACGGATCAGGGCCGAAGCAGAGCGACCGCAGAGACGAGGAAGAGCGCACCATCGTCGTCGGCGACGACTGAGACCCCCGGGCAGTCGCCAGGGGCCAACGCCCCCTCTGTGTCAGCCCTGTCCGCGGATCATCGACAGCAGCCGCCCGTGCGTCTCCGCGTCCGAGGCCACGACGAGACCCCGGCCTCCCGGGCCGGCCCGTCCGGTCCCTCCGACCGGCACGCCGTCGACTCCGGTGACGACGCAGCCGGCGGCCCGGCACACAGCGATACCCGCCGCGAAGTGCACGCTCTCGGTCAGGTCACCGCCGTCGGTGACGTACGCGGCGCGCTTGCCGGCCGCGACCCAGGCAAGTGCCAGGGTGCTCGACACCACCCGCGGCCGGAACCCCGCGACGAAATCCGGGTGAGCGAGCAGGTCCACCGCCCTGAATCCGGGGGCGCTCGGAAAAGGCGGATCCAGGTTCACGTCCACCAACCCGGTGGCGGCCGTGGGTGTCATCAGCTCGTCCACCCCGTCGCGCCGCACCCACGCCGTCGTGCCGTCGGTGAAGAAGACCTCGCCGCTGAACGGATCGGCCACCGCCGCCGGGCCATCGCGCAGTGCCACGTTCACCGCGACCAGCATGTTGCCGACCGCGTAGTTGAGCGTCCCGCAGAGGGGATCCACCAACCACTGTCGCCCCGCGTCCGCCGGGCCCCGTCGGCCGCCCTCCTCGCCGTGCACCGCGTCCTCGGGCCGGGCAGCGCGGATGACGGCGAGGATCGCCTCCTCGGCCGCCACATCGGCGTCGGTGGCGAAGTCCCCGGCACCTTTGTCGATGCGGGAGAGCCGCTGCCCGTACCTGGCGAGCACAACCTCCGCACCGGCACGCGCCGCGGCCGTCGCGACCTCGGCATCGTCCCGGTGTGCGGTCGAGTCGGTCATGACTGGTTCGGTCATGACTGCCGGCCGAGGAAGCGGGCGGTGGTGGCGACGAAACGGTCCGCGTCGTCGAGCCACGGAAAGTGACCGGCACCGGGCTGGACGACGTATGCGGCGTCCGGGAACAACTCCGCGCACTCCGCCGTCGGTCCGGGAGGAGAGTTCAGGTCGAACTCCCCCGCGAGCACCAGTACCGGCCCAGCGAAGTGCGCGAGCGCCGCCCGCGTGGCATCCGGATCGAAGGCGCCCTCGGCGCCGAAGACCGCCGCTGCCTCCTCGTTCTTCTGACCGTCCTTCGCCGCCTGATGGGCGCGGGCTGTGTCGTCCCAACGGCCGTAGAAGAACGGCTCGATGGCCTGCCAGCTGTCGTCCGTCGCCTTGCCCGAGGTGATCGCCTCCAGGGCCGCGAAGGCGGTCGGGAACCACGGCTCCTCGCTGCGCAGTTGCGCGGTCTCGCGCCGGGCCTCTCCGGGGACGGCGATACCGAGGGCCGTGGCGCTCGGCGTGATGAGCGCGAGCCTGCCGACCCGCTCGGGGTGACGGGCCACGTAGAGCGCCGCGAGGTTCGTGCCCGCGGAGTGGGCGAGCAGGTCCATCCGGTCGAGGCCGAGGTGCTCGCGCAGCGCCTCGATGTCGTCGACCAGCCGGTCGCAGCGGTAGGAGTCGGCGCTCTGCGGCACCGCGGATCTCCCGGTCCCCCGAAGGTCCGGCAGGATCAGCCGCCGGTGCGCGGACAGGCCGCCGAGGTCACCGAGGTAGGCCGACGCCTGCATCGGTCCGCCGGGCAGGCAGACCACGGGAGGACCGTCGCCGACCACGTGGTAGGCGAGTTCGGTGCCGTCGTACGCGGGGAGGGTGGGCATGGCGACGACCTTGTCAGCGGCATCCGCTCCCGGCAACTCAATTCGCGGCCCACAGCCGGGGAGTCGGGACACAGCGGCCGGTCGTCGAGCGCGGCCGGGCAAAAGCCGAAGCCCTCCGCCGGCATGTGCGGCGGAGGGCTCGGATCGTACGGCTTCAGCGGGACCTTTCGGCTCCTGCGGGTCCTTGCGGCCGCCATACGTCAGACACGCCGGCCGGCGAGTTCCTCCGCCATGCGCTGGAACTCGCCCAAGTCGTAGTTGGCGAGCGTCTTGTCGAGGTTGGTGAGCGCGCCGAGGTGTTCGAGGAAGCCGTCGGGCTCGTACTCGACCTGAAGGGTCACGCGGCTCGTGGTGTCGCTGAGGTGGTGGAAGGTGACCACGCCGGCGTGGTGGACCCCGGCGACCGTCTTCCACGCGATCCGGTCCTCCGGCACGACTTCGGTGAGCTCGGCGATGAACTGCTTGTCCGCACCGGGCAGCGAGAGCCACCAGGCGAACCTCCGGTCGTCGAGCCGGTCGACCCGCTCGACATGGCTGAGGAAGCGCGGCCACTCGGTCACGTCCTGCCACAGACCCCAGCTCACGGAGACGGGGGCGTTGACGTCCACGGCTTCGATCAGAGATGCCGACATGGAGGGTCCTTTCCTGACGATCCGGTTTTCCGCGTTCCTCCACCGGGTGCCCTCCGATGCGCCGCGCACACGATCTGTTCCGGCGTGCCGGGGTCGGGAAGTGCCGCGGTGGGACGACGTCTGCGGCGGCACCGTCCCAACTCGCCCCCGACGCCTACAGGATGGGCACCGGCGCACGCGAGACGTATCCGCCCCCGTACCCATCAGGCGTCGGAGGGCACCCGGAGCGACATGACGAAGCCGCTGCTCGGACGCGCCGGCACCCGGCGCAGACTGATCGACAGGTCCTGCGGCGGCACCAGGTAGTTCATGTCCGCCAGCCGCGTGGACAGGCAGGCCAGCAGGGCGACGGTGATGTCCTCGCCCGGGCACCGGTGGCCGGTGGCCGCGTCCCCACCGCCCTGCGGGATCAGCTCGTCGCTCGCCACGCTCCGGCCGAGGAAGCGCTCGGGGCGGAAGGTGTACGGGTGGGGCCACAGGCCGGGGTCGTGCTGCTGGCCGTAGACGTCCAGCAGGACGAGGCTTCCTTCGGGAATGACCACGCCCTGCCACCGCAGGTCTCCGGCCGCCAGACCGCCCACGAACGGCACGAAGGGGTAGAAGCGCCGAACCTCGTGCGCGAAGGCTTCCGCGTACGCGGGGTCACCCTTGCGCAGTGCGTCCCGTCGGCCCGGCCACCGCTCGAGCGCGTGAGCGGCGAAGGTCACGAACCAGGCGACGGCCACCGTGGGGCGAATGATGTTGAGGACCTCCACGGCGGCGGTGTGCGAGTCGAGCAGCCGGCCGCTGTCGTCGCGGTGGAGCGCCACCGCCCGCAGGGGTGAGCCGGCGGGATACTGCGTGCCCCGGTCGGTGCCCGGGTCCGTACCGGCCTCCGCCCGCGCCGTACGGATCAGGGCCTCCAGCCACACCTCGCGCCGGGCGCGAGCGGCACGGGCCCTGAGGTGCCGGGGGCCGATCGCGGCGAAGCCGTCGACCATCGCCACCAGATCATCGGCCAGCTCCGCGGTCTCGGCCGCGCCGAGCGGAATGCCGGCCCAGTCGCACACCGCGCGGGTGAGCACCCGGCTCGACTCGGTGAACAGTTCGACGGCGGGGCGCATCGCCCATTCGCGCGCCGCCGCGTCCCACTCCGCTCCGGCCAGCTCCGTCAGGCGCGCGACGGCACCCCGGTTCTTGAGCAGGGACATGAAGAGCGCCTTGCGGGCCAGGTGCTGGTGGCCGTCGAGGGTGTGCACGGCGCCCCGGCCGAACAGTGTGTCGAGAACGGGGCCGGGAAGTGCGGATCGGCGCTTCACATGCTGGTCGTCGTAGAAGAAGCGCACGGACTCCCGGCCGTGGACGGCCGTCGTCGGCCGGCCCAGGATCCGGGTCTGCACCGGCGAGCCCCCGCTGCTGCGCAGACGGTCGGGCAACCAGGCGTACCCCTTGGTCATCAGAGGAATGCTGCTGTCGCGGAGGGGGGCGGCGAGAGTGTTCATAGGGTGCCGAGTGCCCGGAGCGGTGATGCCCAGACACGCGATGGACGTCGGACGGGCGGGGCCGGTGCGGCCGGGCGGGGCATGCCTGGGTACGGCCGCGTGCGAGAGACGCTCAGCCGCGGCCACGCGGGCCCGGCCCGTCGCGTACGCCCCAGCCGGTCCCCCCCGGAAAGGCGGCCCCTGCGCCGTCCCCGGACTGGCGGCTGCGGGGGTGCCGCGTCGGGGACCCGGCCGTACGCTGACGGTCTCGGGGCTGCACACGGAGGTTCGTCATGCCCCGCCCCGTCTGGTCCGGAGCCATCTCGTTCGGCCTGGTCACCATCCCCATCAAGGTGCTGCCGGCTACCGAGAGTCACAACATCAGCTTTCACCAGTACCACCTGGACGACATGGGGCGGATCCGGTACCGGAAGATCTGCGAGCTGGACGGCAAGCAGCTGCGCGACGACGAGATCGGAAAGGCGTTCGAGGTCTCCAAGGACACCTTGATCGAGATCACCGACGAGGACCTCGCGAACATGCCGTTGCCGACGGCGAAGGCGATCGAGATCGTCGCGTTCGTACCGGCGGACAGCATCGACCCGATCCGTATCTCGAACGGTTACTACCTTGCCGCGAGCGGAGCGGTGTCGGCGAAGCCCTACACGCTGCTGCGGAAGGCGCTGGAACGGTCCAGCAAGGTGGCGGTGGCGAAGTTCGCGTGGCACGGCCGCGAGCGGCTGGGGCTGCTGCGGGTGAAGGACGACGCGATCGTTCTCCATGCGATGCGCTGGCCGGACGAGATCCGCTCCCCCGAGACACTCGCCCCCGATCCCGTCGAGGTCGGTGACAGCGAGATCGACGGTGCCGTGGCGCTGATGGAGGCCATGAGCGAGGACGACATCTCCGGCTACCGGGACCACTACCGCGAAGCCCTGGAGGAGGTCATCGCCGCCAAGGCCGAGGGGAGGACACCGACCCGGGCCGAGGACGAAGCGCGGCCGGCGGGCGAGGTCGTCGACCTGATGGCCGCACTGAACGCGTCGGTTCAGGCGGCGAAGGAGTCCCGCGGGGAGAGCGGCGAGCACGCCACCGTCCACGACATGCCCACCTCGAAGAAGCGGGCCGCGAAGAAGACGGCGGCCAAGAAGACCGCGGCGAAGAAGGCCGCTGCCAAGAAGACGAGCGGACGCAAGCCGCGCAGCGCCTGAGGACAGGCGGCCCCGGTGAGCGCCGTCGGGGCTCCCACGTGCGTTGCCGGGGATGGTCGGCCATGTGGTGGGTACACGGGTGGAGCGTCGCAGGACGCTGCCCGCTGCCGTCGAAGACTCGGGAGACCTCATGAAGGTCCGCCGCACGCCGTCCGTGTGGGAATCCGGGCTCACAGCCAACGTGCTGGCCGGCCGCTACCGGATCGACGACCTCGCCGGACGAGGCGGAGCCGCCGACGTGTACCGGGGTCTGGATCTGCGCCTGAGGCGTCCGGTGGCCGTCAAGGTGTTCCGGCCCGGGGCTGATCCGGAGATGGAGGAACGCTTCGCCGACGAAGCGCTCCTGCTGGCCCGCCTTCAGCACCCCGGTCTGATCACGGTGTACGACACCGGGCACCACGAGGGTTCCGACTTCCTGGTCATGGAGCTGGTCCAGGGCGTCACTCTGCGGCGGCGCATCGCCTCCGGCCCGCGTCCCCTTTCCTGGGTGTGCAGGTTCGGAGCCGCGCTCGCGGGAGCGTTGACCCATGTGCACGCCGCCGGAATCGTGCACCGCGACGTCAAGCCCGGCAACATCCTGCTCGACGCCGAGGACAAGCCGCACCTGACCGACTTCGGCATATCCCGGATGCTCGACACCCCCACGCACACCGAGCCGGGCGCACTGATCGGCACAGCGGCCTATCTCGCACCGGAGCAGGTGCTCGGCAAGGGCGCCGGAACGGCGGCGGACATCTACGCCATGGGCCTGGTGCTGCTGGAGTGCCTCAAGGGCGAACTCGAGTACACGGGGACCCCGCTGGAAGCCGCGATAGCCCGACTGCACCGGCCTCCCGTCCTGCCCCCATCCCTCCCCCGCGCGATGGCGTCCCTGCTGACCGCCATGACCTCCGTGGAGGACGCGGATCGACCGGACGCGCACGAGTGCGCGGCGGCACTGGAGTCACAGCGCCTGGACGCTCCCGAGGTCGCGCCTCCCTCGCCCGCCCCGCGCCGGTTCGCCGTCCGCTCGCTCGGCTCGGGCGCGCACCGCAATGTCCTTCCCCGCCGCCGGGACGGCGCCCCGACCCACCGGATCGACGCCTCCGCCGTACCCGGGCCGACCCGGAGCCGGCGCCTGATAATGGCCGGCGCTGCCGCCCTCGCCGCCGTGCTCGGCACCACGCTCACGGCGGCGGACGGCGGTTCGGACGCGGGCCGCAGGCAGACGGCTGTCCCCCAGCCCGATCCCGTGCCGGAGCCCGAGTCCGCGCCCCGGCACGGGCGCCCCGGCACACCCGCGCCCGAGCCCGGAAGTGCGCCGGCGGCAGCGGGGCCGGCCGCCGCGCCCCGCGGTCCGGCCGGTGCCGTCGACCCCGCCCGCAGCGTGGCCCCCGCGGAACAGCTGCCGGTGGTCGGCTCCCGCACCTCGCTCCCGGGCGGACCCGGCGCTGTCCGGCCGCCCGCGTCCTTCGGTACACCGGAGTACGGATCGCCCGGGCACGGCCCGGAGAAGGATCACCGGTCGAAGAACCGGTCCGCCCGGTCGAAGGAGAAGGCGGGCAGGGGCACGCACGACTGACGCCCTCTCACGTACCGGAGAGCCCCACGCGACCCACCGGGCCCGGTCACGCCTGGGAGCACTGCCCCACGACACACCGGTGCCCCGCCCCCGGAAGCCGGGAACGGGGCACCCTCTTGCACCTTCAGGCGACTCAGACGGGGGTGATGTTCTCCGCCTGCGGGCCCTTCTGGCCCTGCGTGATGTCGAAGGAGACCTGCTGGCCCTCCTGGAGCTCACGGAAGCCCGTCGCGTTGATGTTGGAGTAGTGGGCGAAGACGTCCGGACCGCCACCGTCCTGGGCGATGAAGCCGAAGCCCTTCTCCGCGTTGAACCACTTCACCGTACCGCTGGCCATTTGTCCTCCAAGGACTTGACGTCGGCTCCGCACCTTGCGGAAGCCGGAGGTGATCGCCCTGGTCCTCAGGCACTCTGAACAGCAAGACGCCCGTGAACACGGGGCTCACGGACGTTGGATACTTGGAACCACGACAGCTGACGCTGACGCTACACCGCTCCCCACCGGCCTGCCCAGCAACCTGATCAAGTTCGTGCGGCCAAGGCGTGTCTTTCGGACGGCCGGTGGGGGTGACGCGGTGCGTACGACTGCCAGTCAGCCGGTGAGCAGCCCGGTACGGAGCTTCGTCAGCGTGCGGGCGAGAAGACGCGATACGTGCATCTGGGAGATGCCGAGCTCCTCGCCGATGCGTGCCTGCGTGAGCTCCTGGCCGAAGCGCATCTCGATGATGGTGCGCTCCCGGTCGTCGAGCTGTTCGAGCAGCGGAGCGAGGGAGTGCAGGTTCTCCAGCAGGTCCATGGCGGGGTCGTCGTCGCCGATGCCGTCGACGACGGTGCGGCCCCCGTCGCTGGAGTCCTCGTCACCCGCGGTCGGTGTGTCGATCGAGTCCGCGATGTAGCCGTTGGCGGCGACGAGGCCCTCGATGATCTCGTCCTCCGTGAGATCGAGGTGGTCGGCCAGCTCCTTCACGGTGGGGTCGCGATCCAGCCGGTTCGCGAGCTCCTCCTTGGCCTTGGCCAGTTCGACACGGAGCTCCTGAAGGCGGCGCGGCACATGCACCGCCCAGGTGCTGTCGCGGAAGAAGCGCTTGATCTCCCCCACGATGTAGGGGATGGCGAAGGACGAGAACTCGACCTCGCGGGACAGCTCGAACCGGTCGATCGCCTTGATCAGGCCGATCGTGCCGACCTGGGTGATGTCCTCCATCTCGCCGTCACCCCGGTTGCGGAACCGGCGCACCGCGAACTTGACGAGCGAGAGGTTCATCTCGATCAGGGTGTTGCGCGCGTACTGGTACTCGGGAGTGCCCTCCTCGAGCACCTGGAGCTGATCGAAGAACAGCTTCGACAGCTGCCGGGCATCCTTGGGAGCGATCTTGCCCGCATCCTCGATCCACGGGAGGGCGTCGGCTCCGCTGCCGGTCACGTCCGTAGACGCCCCGGCAGCGTCGAGGTCCTGAGCCGAAGCGCCGGTCAACTGAGTCGAGAAAGTCACAACTTCACCTCGGGGTGGGGGCCATGTCTGACGACCGCCTGCCCACTCGACACACATCCACACTGTTGCCGCTCGACAACTTTTCGCTGAATGCACATGAGGGTGACCGCCGCGCCCCGTCGCGCGCCCTCTAGCCTGTACGGATGAGCCGCCTGCTGCACCTGGACCGGTCCCTCGAAGACCTTGAAGGCGAGCGCTGGCCGGAGCCGTCTGCCGGGACCACACGCCTGGTCAGGACGGTGCACGCCCTGCGGCGGGTGAAGGTCGGAGCGCTCACGGTGGACGACCTCCGCACCCTGATCGCGCAGGATGTGGGCCTGCCCTTCCTCCTCCCCGTGGCGCTCGACGTGTTGCGCGACGATCCGCTGGCCGAAGGCAGGTACTACGAGGGCGATCTCCTGTCGGTGGTGATGCGGAAGAGCCCCGCCACGTGGTCGATGTTCCCCGACCTCCGCCGGGAACTGGTGGCCGTCGTGTCGTCGCTGCCCGAGGTGCCCGAGGAGCTGACGACCGAGGTCGGGCGGTTCCTGGACCGAGCGGATCGCCCCTGACGCCCAGCGGCTCCGGGTCGCCCCTGCCACCACGGCCGCTCCGGAGCGGCCGTGACGCTCCGGCCGCCGCGGACGGGCCGAGACTCGATCCGACCGCCGCGGACCAGGCCGAGAATCGATCCCGCCGCCTCGTGCCCGACGCGTCCGAGGCGCCACGCCGATGTCCTGGCCCTGGGCGACGAGGTGACCTGGGGCATCGACCTGGCCGACGGCGGTGCCGCCCTGGCCATCACGATCCTGTTCAACCACGACCAGCCGGTGCACTATCTGTCCGGCCGGGCCATCCATCGCGCCTCCGAGAGCTACCGCGGCGAAGGCAAGACCGACGCCAAGGACGCCGCCGTCATCGCCGACCAGGCCCGCATCCGCCGCGACCTGCACCCCTTACGCACCAGCGACGAGACCGTCACCGACCTCAAGATCCTCACCGGCCGTCGCACCGATTTGGTCGCCGACCGCACCCGCACCGTCAACCGGCTCCGCGCCCAACTCACCGACATCTTCCCCGGCCTGGAGCGGGCTCTGGACTTGACCAACACCGGCCCGCTCATGCTGCTGACCGGCTACCAGACCCCGGCCTCCCTCCGCCGGACAGGCAAGAAGAGGCTCGAGACCTGGCTGCGCAACCGCAAGGTCCTCCGCTCTGACCGGCTCGCCGAGACAGCTCTGGAGGCCGCCGGGCGCCAGCACACAAGCCTGCCCGGCGAGAAACTGACCGCCCAGATGGTGCACACGCTCGCGCGGGAAGTGATGGCCCTCAACCAGCAGGTCGCCGAGCTCGACAAGGCGATCGAGGCCCGGTTTCGCGAACATCGGGATTTCGAAGTGATCACCAGCATGCCCGGCCTGGGCGTGATACTCGGTGCCGAGTTCCTGGCCGCGACCGGCGGCGACATGAGTCTCTTCGGCACACCTGACCGCCTCGCCGGCTTCGGCGGCGTTGCTCCCGTTCCCCGCGACTCGGGCAAGATCAGCGGCAACCTCCGTCGCCCACGACGCTACAACCGCCGACTCCAACGAGTTTTCTACATCTCCGCGTTGTTCAGCATCCGTCACTGCGAGGACTCCCGCCGGTTTTACGAACGCAAGCGAGCCGAAGGCAAGCACCACATCCAGGCCGTCCTCGCCCTGGCCCGCCGCCGGGTCAACGTCCTCTGGGCCCTCCTGCGCGATGGACGGACTTACGAAGCCGTGCCGCCCACCGTTCTCGCAGCTTGACAAACAGCATTAGGAATCAGTGCACGCAGAATTCGTTGCCCTCCGGGTCCGTCATGACCACCCACTCCCCCGACGGTTCCTTGATGTGGGTCTGGACCTGGGCGCCGAGAGCCCGCAGGCGCTGCACCTCGCTGTCCCGCTCGCCGGCCGGGCCGTGCAGGTCGATGTGGAGACGGTTCTTGGCCGTCTTCTCGGGCTGCGGCACGCGGTTGAAGAGCAGCCGGCGGCCCAGGCCCGCGCCGCTCTCCGGGTCGTGCGGGTCCTCGGGGTGGCGTACCGCCGCCGCGTCACGCCAGCCGTGCCGGTCATGGCGATCGACCACGATCTCGGCCGGGATGGCGCCGAGGCCGAGGAGCTTGTCGATCAGGACGCTGTGGTCCTCGACCGTGTAGTGCAGCGCGGCCGCCCAGAAGTCGGCCTGTGCGTGCGGATCGTCGGCGTCGACGACGAGCTTCCAGTGCATCGGAGTGGGAGTCATGCTCACCACTTATAGGCCCCGGCACCGACATCCGCGAGGAACCCGGGATCTCCGACCCCACGGACCCGCGCGTGTGACACTCCCCGGAGGTACATCGCCCCGGCAAGGCCGGACCGCCCCGGTCGTAGGATGGACTCCTTTCCGCAGAAATGGGACATGTGAAGGCTGACAGACCCGGCGGGGTGGAGCGTCAGCTCCGCGACGCCGCACCCCACGCGCTGTTCGACGTCGCCCGCGCGCTGATCGAGGGGCGCTTCGACGCGGTGACGGTCGACCTCCTCATGGCGGACTACGCCATGACCAGTCTCCAGCCCGTGGCGAAACTGCCGCGCACGACCACACCCCTGCCTCTGAACTCCAGCGCCGCCGGCCGCGCCTTCGGAGCACAGGAGCCGCACATGGTCGCCGAGACCGGCAACCGCGCTCCGACCGTGACGGTCCACCTGCCGGTGAGTGTCCGCGGTGACCGCCTGGGGGTGCTGAGCGTGACCCTGCCCGGTACGGAGCCCGGTCCCGCGACCGTCGAAGCGCTTCAGGAGATCGCCGACGCCCTGGCTCACGAGATCATGGTGGCCGAGCGCGACACGGACGTGTTCCTGCTGGCCCGGCGGGCCGAGCGGCTCACTCTGGCCGCCGAGATGCAGTGGCAGCTGCTCCCGGGCCGCTCCTGCTCGCGCACCGAGTACAGCATCGGCGCCCAGCTGGAGCCGGCGTACGCCATCTACGGGGACAACTTCGACTGGTCCGCCTCCGCCGACCACCTCACGCTGAGCGCCAACAACGGCATGGGCGAGGGGATCGATGCCGCGCTGCTCACCAATCTGGCGGTGAACGCTCTGCGCAACGCACGCCGCGCCGGTCTGAGCCTGATCGGTCAGGCGTCCCTGGCCGATCAGGCGGTCTACGGCCAGCACGCCGGCCGGCAGTACCTGTCCATGCTCCTGTTCCGCTTCCATCTGCCGACCGGCAGGGCCGAGGTCATCGACGCCGGGTCGCCGCGGGTGTGGCGCATGCGCCAGGGCGTCGTCGAGCCGGTGGAACTGGAGGCGCAGCTGCCGCTCGGCATGTTCGAGGACACGGACTATACACCGCAGCATTTTCAGGTCGAGCCGGGCGACCGGCTCCTCTTCGTCAGCGACGGGGTCTACGACGTGCCCTCGCCGAGCGGCGAACGCTACAGCGAGCGCGCCCTGATCAGGGCCGTGCGCGACACCCGGCTGCTGCCGCCGTCCCAGGTACCGCGGGCGGTACTGGAAGAGCTCGCCGGCCATCGCGGCCCCGGCCCCTCCGAGGACGACGCCATGGTCGTCTGCCTCGACTGGCACGGCCGTCCCTGACGGCTCACAGCAGGTCACCCGGCTGATATCGGGCCTGTGGCACGAACGCCCACGGCTCCTCGTCCTCGCACCTCCCGGAACCGCTCTCGTGCTCCAGCCCGTGGAACCCCGCGGCTGCTCGCTCAGGTCCCGACGGGGAACCGCAGCACCCGCAGGTGGCGCGAAATGACGGGGCAACGGCGCCCGCACCTCCACCTGCACGGATACCGGAGCCGGACGGGTCGATGAGCCGGCTGACCATTTTCGGCACAATCGCGGTATGAGGATCACTCCACGGGAACTCAACCGGTCCACGCTCGGCAGACAGCTGCTTCTGCGGCGGGAGCCGTTGGGTGCCGTCGACGCGGTCCGTCGTCTCGTCGCACTCCAGGCACAGCACGCCGCGTCGCCGTATCTCGCGTTGTGGAACCGGCTCAGCGGATTCGACCCGGCCGACCTCGACGCCGCCTTCGGTGAGCGGGCGATCGTGAAAGCGACGCTGGTACGGATCACCCTGCACGCCGTCCACCGGGACGACTACCGGTCGTTCCGCGAGGCCATGCATCCGACGCTGCGTGCCGCCCGGCTCAACTCCCGCTTCACCGCGAGCGG
This sequence comes from Streptomyces sp. NBC_00306, assembly GCF_036169555.1. Taxonomy (GTDB): domain Bacteria; phylum Actinomycetota; class Actinomycetes; order Streptomycetales; family Streptomycetaceae; genus Streptomyces; species Streptomyces achmelvichensis. The sequence goes on from NZ_CP108032.1 coordinate 813,054, forward strand.
GTTGTCGCCCGACGACGCGGACGCACTGGTCCCGGAACTGCTGACCTTCGCGGACCGGCCGCGCACGACCGCCGAGATGGAAGCCTGGCTCGAAGCACGGATCGGTGTGCCGCCGAAGTCCGGCGCGTGGTGGGGACTGCGGTCGTACGCACCCCTGGTGCACGCCCCCACCGGAGGGCCGTGGTCGTTCGGGCTCCGCCCGTCCTACGTCGCGTCGGGGACCCGGCCGGCGCTCGACCCGCACACGTCCGCCGCCTCGCTCCAGACGCTGGTCCGCCGCTATCTGGAAGGGTTCGGGCCGGCGTCGGTGGCGGACATCGCGCAGTTCGCCACGGTTGCGCGCGCGAGGGCCCGTGAGGCGGTGGGCGCGCTCTCCGACATCCTGGAGGAGTGGGAAGGGCCGGACGGCAAGGCCCTGTTCGACATCCCCGGCGCCCCGCGCCCGGCGGCCGACACCCCGGCACCGCCCCGGCTGATGGCCATGTGGGACAGCGTCCTGCTGGCGTACGCCGACCGCAGCCGCATCATCCCGCCGCCATACCGGCCCCTGGTCATCCGGGTGAACGGTGACGTCCTGCCCACCCTGCTGGTCGACGGCTACGTGGCCGGCGTGTGGCGCCCCGTGGAGGGAGGCATCGAGGCGACGGCCTTCCACACCCTCCCGGCCGCCGTCTGGGACGAACTCGCCGCGGAGGCCAAGGGTTTGGTGGCGCTGCTGGCCGACCGCGACGCGCAGGTCTACCGCCGGTACGCGGGATGGTGGGCCGGGTTGCCGAGCGCCGAGGTCCGGGTGCTCCCCGGGTAGCGACACCGATCGCCCGCGTCCGGACCGGAACCGGGCGCGGCTACGACGCCTTCGGCGCGGGCATCCCGTCGGTTCCGGGGTCACGCGGACGGGAGTAGGAGTACAGACGGTCCACCTCCGCGAAACCCACCGACTCGTACAGGGAGATCGCCGCCGTACGGTCCCGCTCGTCCCCGGCCGCCGCGTCGTCGTCCACGTACAGGACCACCTTGTCGGCTCCGCATTCGGTCAGCACACCGAGAGCGTTGCCGAGCATCGCACGGCCCAGGCCCCGGCCGCGCAGGTCGGGCAGGACGCCGATCCAGCGCAGCACACCGGTCCCCTGTACGGGAGAACCCACGACGGCTTCGGCCACCACCCGGCGGTCCCGGTGAGCCTCCAGTCGCCACGCCTGCCGGTCCCCCGGCTCGTGGCCCACCCGCACGTCCGGCAACCGCGGCATGCCGTCGACGGGCAGCGCGGCCAGCATGTACCGCCACAGCCGCTCCCCGGCGAACCCGGCCCGCCGAAGCGCCTCCGCCGTCGCCGGACGGTGCAGGACCGGCAATGCCTCCAGACCCAGGGAAAGAGCCGACGCGAAGCTGAAGGCATGCGCCTCACGCGTCCCGAAGGCGGCGAGGGCATGGCGGACCAGCGCATCGGCCGTCCGCGCGTCCTCCCGGCAGTGGAGCCACAGCAACTGGCCCGTGTCGTCCTTGAGCCGCAGGGCGTAGGACGCCACACCCACGACGACTCCGTCCGTGTCCTCGGCCACCACGACGTCCGGGGGCTCCAACTCCGCCCACCACCCGGCGTCGACGGACGAGCGGCCCTGGAGGGCCTCGTCGAGCATCGCCGGGGTCGAGACCGGCTGACCGCCCATCCGGTCGTCATCGACCAGGGCGAGGACGGCGTTTCGGTCCGCGGACGTGAAGGGACGCAGCGTCGGGCCGAGCAGGTGAGGGCTCACAGTGACGACCCTGACCGGGACGACCCGTTCTGTCCAGGATCGAGCCCTCCCGGCAGTTCGCGGCCGAGCAGCGGTCCACCGCCCTCGTGGAACCGGCCCGCGACGCCTGCGGGATCACTGCGCCCACTGCGGTGTCCACGTCTCGCCATGGCGGTGGCCGGACCGGAGGGAGCCGAGATGGTCGCGGAGTGCGGTGAGCGCGGGATGCGGATTGTCGCTGCGCCAGATCAGTGAGTGGGGATAGACCGGCGTGGGTCCGCGCACGAAGACGCGCCGCAGGTCGTCACCGGCGGGCCGGACGAACTCGGTCTGTTCACCCACGAAGGTCGCCAGCACCGAGGAGTCGGCGATCGTTTCGAGGAGCGGCTCGGTGCCGAAATCGGGGCCGGTCGCCTCGATGGTGAGCCCGAAGGCGGCGGCGAGGTCCTCGTAGTAGGCCGCCCACTCGGTACCGGCGACGATGCCGGGCATCCAGATCCGGTGCCCCGCGAGCTGTGCGGGTGCGACCGCGCACGCAGTGGCCAGCGCATGACCCGGCCCGGTGAGAAGGTGCAGTGGCTCGTCGAAGACCCGGACGGTCTCGACGCCTTCGGGAAGCTGCCGGGCGGGCAGGGTGACAGCGCGGAACGACGCGTCGATCGTGCCGTTCCGGACGGCGGCGATCGCCGCGTCGGCGTCGAAGAGCGTCACCACGTCGAGCGCGACCCCCGGATGGGCACGGTGGAAGCAGCGCATCAGACCTGCCGGCGCAAGCCGTCGGCCGATCACATCGACACGCAGCGCGCGACTGCCGGGCCGTACGGAAGCAGCAGCTCTCTCCGCGGCACGAAGGAGATCACGGGCGTGCGGCAGGAAGACCTGCCCGTCGAGGGTCGGCCGGGCACCACGCGGCGTACGCGTGAACAGCCGGACGCCCAGGGCCTTCTCCAGCGCCGCGATGCGCTTGGAGACGGCCTGCTGCGTGATCGACAGATCCGCGGCCGCTTCCTGGAACTGCCCGGCGTCCGCGACGGCGACGAACGTGCGTACGGCTTGGAGATCCACGCCGCACATCCTAGGCCGTGCGCTGGGAGTACAACTTCTGGTTGTACCTCACGAACCGAGCGGTTGTTTGATGCGCGGACCCACTGGTGGCTTTGATGGGACCGGTCGAACGAGGGTGTCGGGGAGCGGCGGCGAGGGGTGTGCTGGGCATGGGCGCCAGGCGGTCGCTGGGCCGGGAGTTCGCGTGGCTGTGGTCCGCGTACGCGATCAGCACCTTCGGCACACGGCTCGCGTTCGGGGCCTTCCCCCTGATCGCGATCCTCGTGCTGCACGCCGGGGCGGCGGAGGTCGCGGCGCTGGCCGCCGCGGGCCTGGCGGTCGGCGCGGCCGTGGCGCTGCCGCTCGGGCCGTGGGTGGACTTCCGCCGCAAGCGCCCCGTCATGATCGCGATGGACCTGGCCCGCTTCACCGCGTTGATCAGCATCCCCGTCGCGTACGCCCTCGATCTGCTCACCTTCGTCCAGCTGCTCGTCGTCTCCGTCGTCGTCTCCGCCGCCGAGATCACCTTCGGGGCGGCCGGTGGGGCATTCCTCACGTCACTCGTGCCGCCGCAGGACCTCCTGGTCGCCAACGGACGGTTCGAGGCCACGACATGGACCGCCACCATGCTCGGACCGCCCGTCGGCGGAGCCGCGATCGGGCTGTTCGGTCCCGTGATGACCGTGCTCGCGGACGCGGTCAGTCACCTGCTGTCGGCGGCGGCCATCCGCGCGATCGGCAGCAAGGAGGCACCTCCCGCAGGCGCCGGTGCGCGGCCCCGCCTCCGCGCCGGCGATGTCCTCGACGGATGGCGGCACATCCTGGCCGAGCCGGCCCTTCGTCCCCTGTTCTTCAACACGGTCCTCGTCAACGGCCTGATCATGGCGACCTCACCGCTGCTGGCCGTCCTCATGCTCGGTCAACTCGGCTTCGCACCCTGGCAGTACGGCCTCGCCTTCGCCGCGCCCTGCATCGGCGGGCTGATCGGCTCACGGCTGGCCCGCCGCCTCGTCGCGCGGTACGGGTCGCACAGGGTCCTGCTCACATCCGGGTGGCTGCGGGCGTGCTGGCTGCTCGCGCTTGCCTTCACCGGCCCCGGCGCTGCCGGGCTCCTGCTCGTCATGGCCGTCGAGCTCGGGCTGATCACCTGCATGGGAGTCTTCAACCCGGTGTTCGTCACGTACCGACTCGACCACATCGAAACGGATCGCATCGCCCGCACGCTGTCCGCCTGGTCGGTCACCAGCAAGGCCACCATCGCGGCATTGACCGCCCTGTGGGGCCTGCTGGCCGGCCTCACCGGGCCGCGCACAGCACTCGCGATCGCGGGCCTTCTCATGCTGGCCACGCCGCTGCTGCTCCCCCGTCAGAGCCTCACGGCAGACCGGGCGCGGTGATACATGCCGAGCGGGCCGAGGCGGCCCGCTCCCCTACGGGTTCGCCCGCTACCTGATCGTGAACGAGCAGCCTTTCAGGGTCTGTCCGCCGTCGTTGTCCGCGACCGCCTTGCCGTCGACCGTGATGAAGCAGGGGGCCGGCTTCTGCGTACCGTCGACGGACTTGATGGCCCCCGGGACGATCGACACCGGATAACCCGCCTTCTGTTCCGCGGCGGAGAGCCGGACGGTCTCCGTCTTCCGCCACGGCAGGGTCTGCTCGGCGAAACCGCTGGTCTCGGCACGGTAGGTGATCGGCACCTTGCCCAGCCCCTCGACCGCCAGGGTCACCTCGTGGGACTCGGCCGCCTCGGCGGGCGACGGCGAGGCACTCCGTGAGGCGTCACTCCTGCCGCGATTCTCGTCCTGCGTGGTCCCGCCGCCTTCGCAGCCCGTCAGTGCCACGGCCACGAGCAGTGCCACAGCGGTCATCGACGTTCGCATACGTCCCGTTCCCGTGCTCTCGGTTCCTGCCGTCCCTCGGGCAAGGGATCCGACATCCGAAGATCCAAGCACGTGCGGTACGGCACGAACGGTCATGAGCCCCGGTGGCGGGAGCCGAATTCCCGGTGTCAGTCGTCGCCCGAATCGGCGGACCCGCCGCCGCCCTTGCTGCTACGGCTGAAGACAACTGACAGGACGTCCACGACAGCGGCGAGGACGATCAGGGTCACGCGACCGGCGTGGCGCATACGCGGAGAGGCCATGCGCCGGATCCTACGGACCGGCCCCGCGAGTCCGAGAGGGGTGGCAGGGGGAAGCGGTACGGGCGTCCCGCCGGTCCGTGCATCGCCGGGCAACGCGGACGTAACGCCGCGCAGTTCCACCCCTCCCCCGTTGCCGCCTTCTTGTCGTCACCGAGGTGAGGCGAGGAGGGCCTCAAAGGGCTTGTTATCGGATGATCTACACGCCTGCGTGCCCTGCCCCTCCGCTGAACCGCGTATACGGTACGGACAGGACGTACGAAGGGGGCCGTCGTCGTGAGCAGCGCGCAGCGGATCGAGGTCCGGCGGGAGCAGGTGCTCGCCCATCGGGTGGCGGCTCATGGCTTCGACCGGGCCTCCGCCGCACCGGGGGTGCTCGACCTCGGCGTGCAGGACACTCCCTACGGCTCTGCCCGGTTGGCGCTCGCCGCTCGCAGTGCGTCCGCCGAGGGGCTGGAGCTCGTGTGGTCGTTCCGTGGCGCGCCGCATCTGCACAGCCGCGCGAGTCTTCCCGGTCTCGCCACGGCGCTCTGGCCGGTCGGCGACACGGACGCGACAGCGCGGATCGACACCGCCGTGATCAAGGAGGGGGCGCGGCTCGGGGTCGAGGCTTTCCGCCTCACCGCCGAGGCGTTCCGCGACACGGTCACCACCCCGATGGCCAAGGGCGAGGTGAGTACCGCGGTCAGCGCCGCCGTGCCCCCGTCGCTGACGTACTGGTGCGAGCGGTGCGGTGCCCAGCACATCTCCGGGCTGCTCTTCCAGCAGGCCGGGCTCTTCGGTGCGACCGGGGTGGGCGTGGAAGGGGGCCGGACCGTTCTCGCTCCGCTGGAGCACGGGTTCCCGGTGCCGGCCGAGGCATCGGGCACCGCCGGGCTGGTGCGGGCGTATCTGCGCCACCTCGGCCCCGCGACACCCGCCGAGGTGGCGAAGTACCTCGGCACGAAGCCGGCCGTGGTGAAAGGGCTGTGGCCGGACGACCTCGCCGAGGTGCGGATCGAGGGACGGACGTCCTGGCTGCCCGAGCGCGATCTCGACGCCTTGGTATCGGCGGAGTCGGAGTTCGCGTCGACGTTCCGGGGGCTCGTCCGCCTGCTGCCGCCCGGTGATCCGTTCCTCCAGGCGCGGGACCGGAGTCTTCTGGTGCCCGACAAGGACCGCGCGAAGGAGATCTGGCGGGCGATCGGCGGCCCGGGCGTCCTCCTGACCGGCTCGGAGATCGCCGGCACCTGGCGTGCCAAGGCCGCCGGCCGCAGGCTCGACCTCACGGTCACGCCGTTCGGGCCGCTGTCCGCAGCCGTACGCAAGGCCGTGGAGGCCGAGGCGGACACCGTGGCCGCGGCCCGCGGCGCGAGAGACGTCCGGCTGCGGTTCGCGTAGGGCGTCGCTGCCCCGCGAGGCCTTGTGGGACAGCCGGTCACGAGCACGCCTTTCGCCTGTCCGTACGACTCGGCGACGGCCCGCCGAGCGCTCCCGTACCTCGCCCCGGCGGCCGGGGCCCGCGGCGTCGAGATCCCTGCGCCCGCGACTGCGTCGCAGACCGGCCCGGCCGCCCGGGCGCCCCCTCCTGGCACGGCGGAGCCGCCCTGATGTCGGCACACTGGTGGGGAAAGACCCTCGGCACCTCGACCCGCCTGTCGGGGTACCGGGCGAGACGCTGTGTGCCGCGAGTGGAAGGCGACGTCAGTGGCGTCAGACCGTTCGGAGGATGATCGGGCTCCTGGACCGCTCTGGTCGGAGCCCGGGTCGCTTCTTGAACACGTGCCCGTGGCCGTCCTCGGCATCGACGAGGACAACCGCATCTGCTACTGGGGGCCGGGCGCCGAGGGGCTCTTCGGGCACGACTCCGCGGAGGTGCTGGGCAAGGCCGCCGCCGTACTGTTCTCCGACGGCCCGGACGACTCCCCCGGCCCCTCGGTCCGGCTGGCGGAACACGGCCGCACGCTGGGGTACTGGCGCGGGCGGCTGCCGGCCCGGCACCGGAACGGCGAGGTCTTCGACTGCGGTTTCCGGGCCTTCCGCGTGGTCGGTACCGACAGCACGTCGATGGTCCTGGCGCTGGCCAGCCGCAGTGACGTCCTCGATCGGGTGAAGACCAATCTGGCGTTTCTCGATTCCCTCTTCGAGACGACCCCCATCGGCCTGGTCATGCTCGACGACCAACTGCGGTACGTCCACCTCAATGAGGCCCTCGCCGACATGGACGGGGTGTCCATCGAGGAGCACATCGGACGGCCGATGGACGACATCATGATCACCTCCGACGGCGGCGCCTATCTGCGGATGCTGCGCTCGGTCGCCGAAGAGGGACGGACTGTCGCCGGTGTTCTCGTGGGGCTGCGTACCCCTGGTCACCCGGATCTGGACCAGGTGCGGTCGGTGAGCCTCTTCCCGCTCAGCGGCGCGGTCGGTACACGGTCCGGGGTGGGCGGCCTGATGGTGGATGTGACCGAGCGGGAGCAGGCCATCATGGAGGCCAGTGCCGCTCGTCGGCGTCTGGCTCTGCTGGCCCGGGCCACCGCGCGGATCGGTACCACCCTGGATGTGGATGTCACCGCCCGGGAGGTGGTCGCCGCCGCGATTCCCGACTTCTGCGACGCCGCCGTGGTGGAAGTCGTGGAGTGGATGGACGAGCGGGCGCTGTTCGACCCGCAGCAGCCGCTCGTCACCCGAAGAATCGCCTCCGGCACGGTCCTGGCCCCACCCGCCGGCGAGCTCGTGGGCGGGCTGGACCGTGTCACCTACCCACCGGATTCCTCCATCCACCGGACACTGATGTCGGGGCGCCCCCTCTACGTCCCGGTCGACGACGACTTCATGACCCGGACCGTCATTCACCGGGCGCGTGCCCAGCTCCTCAGGGACAGCGGCCTGACCGGCCTCGTCATCGCCCCGCTCATCGCCCGCGGCACCGTCCAGGGCATCACCATGTTCGGACGCTCCGCGGCCAGGCCGGCCTTCACCGACGAGGACCTCCGCCTGGCCGGCGAGCTGTCCTCCAGGGCCGCTCTGTGCCTGGACAACGCACGTCTCTACAGCCGGGTGCAGCACATCGCCCTCACCCTCCAGCGCGCACTGCTCCCGAGCGCGCTGGCGACCAGCCCTCATGTGCAGGTCGCCCACCGCTACGTGCCCGGCAGCCAGGTCACCGAGGTGGGTGGTGACTGGTACGACGTGATCGATCTGCCCGGCGACCGCGTCGCGCTGGTGGTCGGTGACGTGATGGGACACGGCGTTCGGGCCGCCGCGGACATGGGGCGGCTGCGCATCACCGCCAAGGCACTGGCCAGGCACAACCACGAGCCGGCGGACCTGCTCGCCGAACTCGACGCCTGCGCCCAGGAGGCAGGCATCGAGCTGGCGACGTGCCTCTACGTCTCGTACGACGCCGCGACAGGGCGAGCCCGTATCGCCAATGCCGGCCACCCGCCGCCCCTCGTACGGCACCCCGACGGCACGGTCGAGATCCTCGGCGAGGTCCTGGGCGTGCCGCTGGGCGTGGGCGGTCACCCATTCCGGACGATCGAGACCGATATCCCGGACGGCGCGATTCTCGCGCTGTACACCGACGGCCTCGTCGAGGCCCGCGGCCACGACATCGAAGAGGGCCTGGCCGCCGTCTGCGCGGAACTGAGCCAGCTCTCGGACCAGCTCGAAACGATGGCGGACCGCATGCTGTCGCGCCTGCTGCCCGATCCGCCGATCGACGACACCGTCCTCGTCCTCGCCCGTGTGCGGAGCACCGCAGCTGAGCGGTGAGGTGAGCGGGCCGCCAAAGCCTCCGGGGCGCCGAGGACGACGCCGGGCGGCTGCCGCACACGGCGACGCCAGGGACGGCAGGGACGGCAGGGACGGCACGAATGGCACACACCGGAATGAGCGGCTGATCCGGTTTGTTCTGCCCCGGCATGGAGGACGAGACCGGAGCGGCCGCGAGCTCACCCGCCCAGCGGAAGGCCGCGGCAGAGCTGATCGACGACGCCCGCGCCAGTGGTCGGCGGCTGATCGACTCCCTGACGCGCCTGTGGGACGGCGTCGTCGAAGCGTCGACCATGACCAACATCGACGACGAGCACGACCCCGAGGGCGCCACGGTCGCCTTCGAGCGTGCCCAGCTGCGGGACATGCTCACCCGGGCACGGGCGGATCTGGACGACCTCGACCGGGCCGCGGAGCGGGTGCGCACGGGCGCCTACTGGGTCTGCGAGCGCTGTGGCGGCCCGATCGCTCCGGAGCGGCTCGCCGCGCGCCCGACGGCCACGGTGTGCATCACCTGCGCGAACAAAGCCGCCCGCTGATGCGTATCACTGTGTGAGAGGGATGCAGTGGCGCGACGGCTCGACATGTAGAAAGGTCATGGCGGCCGAAAAGCCTCGAAACGCCCGGTTCGGACGATCATGCCGATGACCGTCCGTACGACTTCAGCAACGCCTGACGGAAGGTGTCCCATGTCGAAGCCACCGCTCCCCGACGAAGCAGTCGCCATGCTGACGAAGGCCAACCCGGCAGTCGTCACGACCCTGCGTTCGGACGGCCAGCCGGTGTCCACGGCCACCTGGTACCTGTGGGACGACGGCCGGGTGCTGATCAACATGGACGAGGGTCGCAAGCGCCTGGAGCACGTGCGGAACGACCCGCGTGTCTCGCTCACCGTGCTCGACGAGGGCAACTGGTACACCCACCTCAGCATCATCGGCCGCGTCGCCGAGCTCGTCGAGGACAAGGAGCTGCTCGACATCGACCGGCTGGCCCAGCAGTACCTCGGCAAGCCGTACCCGCAGCGGGACCGCCGCCGGTTCAGCGCATGGATCGAGATCGACCGCTGGCACGGGTGGGGCACCCTGAAGGACAACAGCCGGCCCGGGTGATGGGCGACCGGCCGCGACCGGTGCGATGAGGAACCTCCGGCGTTCACGTCGAGCACACGAACGAGCATGTGTTCCCGTCGAGGTTTCGAATGTCCCTCCGGCACGGCCGGTTTCGTCTCCCGACAAACCCTCCGGGCACTCTCCTGACCGGCGTGTACTGTGTGCCGCGCCGCCATGCCAACGTTCCGGCAATCGTGATGGTTGCGCCGGGAGTTGCGCGGCCGGCTTTCACATTCGCCTCCCGGAGGAGTGTCCGTTCGATGACCCAGAACCGTCCCGATGGGCCCCAGTCCCCCGACGGCGAGAACACGGACGACCGCCGTCGTCCCGGATTGGCCCCCGAGGACGGGACGGACACCGGCCACGCCGAAGGCGACGGTGGCCGGGGAGATGTCGAGGGCGGCGACGGCAAGGCCGACCGCGACACGGACGCACATGCCGACAAGAAGCGCCTGATCGACTACCCCCGTCGCGACAAGGGCGGGGTGCGCCGCTGGATACCCTCGTGGCGGCTCGTCGTCGGCACCTCCTTCGCCGTCGTCACCGCAACGGTGGGGGCCGCGACCGTCGCCTACGCACTGGTGGAGGTCCCTGACCCGACCAGCGCGGCCGAGGCGCAGAACAACGTCTACTACTGGGCCGACGGCACGCAGATGGCCGCCACCGGTGGAGAGATCAACCGCCAGATCATCGGCATCGATCAGATCCCGCAGGCCATGCAGAACGCGGTGATCTCGGCGGAGAACAAGACGTTCCGCACCGACGCGGGCGTGGACCCCATGGGGATCGGCCGCGCCGTGGTGAACATGGCCAAGGGCAGTGAGACCCAGGGCGGTTCCACCATCACCCAGCAGTATGTGAAGAACACCCGGCTCGGCGACCAGCCGAGGAGCGTGAGCCGTAAGGTCGAAGAGCTGTTCGTCTCCATCAAGGTCGGCGCCGACATGGACAAGTCGGAGATCATGGCCGGCTATCTCAACTCCGCCTACTACGGGCGGGATTCCTACGGGATCCAGGCCGCGGCCCGTACGTACTACGGGAAGAACGCCAAGGCCCTGAACCCCAGCGAGTGCGCCTTCCTCGCCTCGCTGCTCAAGGGCGCGGTGTACTTCGATCCGGCCGGTTCCGTGGACGTCGATCCGGCGGCGACACCGGAGGCCAATCTGGCGCGGGTGACCGACCGCTGGAAGTGGGTCATGAACGAGATGGTCAAGGACGGGCATCTGAGTGCTGCCGAGCGGGCGCAGTACCCCTCGTTCCCGATGCCCCAGTCCATCTCCAAGGGGACCCAGCTCGGCGGACAGGTCGGTTATCTCGTCGAACTCGCCAAGGCGAACGTCCTCAAGGACCGGACCCTCGACCTGACTTCGGACGACTTGGCGCGCGGCGGCTACGAGATCCACACCACCTTCGACAAGAAGAAGGTCGACCAGCTCGAGAAGGCGGTGCGGAAGGTCCGCGAAGCCAACATCAAGCCCGACAAGCGGCCGAAGACGGACACCCACGTCCAGTTCGGCGGCGCGTCGGTCGACCCGCGGACCGGTGCGATCGTCGCCGTCTACGGCGGTGAGGACGCGACCGAGCACTTCACCAACAACGCCGACGCGACCGGCGTCCCGGTCGGATCGACCTTCAAGGCCTTCGTCCTGGCGGCGGCGCTGCGCGACGGTGTGCGCGACCCGCAGGGCGGCGCGACTCAGGGAAGTGCCGAGCGTACGCCCGTCGATCCCGACACAAACGTCTACAGCGGCCAGGACAAGCTCAAGATCAAGAACTATGACGGCTCGGTGTGGCTGACCGCGGAGGGCAAGGAGTGGCTGCAGACGAACGACGGCAACGAGTCGTACGGAAACGTCTCGCTGCGTGAGGCCATGATCCGCTCGGCGAACTCACCGTTCGTTCAGCTGGGCATGGACGTCGGCATCCCCTCGGTCCGCCGGGCCGCCGTCGACGCGGGCCTTCTCGAGAACTCGCTCAACACGTCGGACGTCCCCTCGTTCTCCCTCGGTACCTCCTCGCCCAGCGCCATTCGTATGGCCGGGGCCTACGGCACCTTCGCGGATGGGGGCAAGCAGCGTGAGCCGTACTCCGTCACCAAGGTGATCCGGCAGGGCAGGGTGGTCCACGCGCACAAGGACGAGTCCAAGCAGGCCTTCCCCGCCGCGGTCGCCGGCTCCGTGACCGACGTGCTCAAGGATGTCGTCGAGAACGACGCAGGCACCGGCCGGAACGCGCGGCTGCCGGGCCGTGAGGTCGCCGGTAAGACCGGTACGACCGACGGCAACAAGTCCGCCTGGTTCGTGGGCTACACCCCGCAGCTCTCGACCGCCATCGACATGTACCGCCTCGACGACGACGAGAAGAACCGCGACGGCACGTTCCTGGAGATGTTCGGTACGGGTGGCCAGGAGAAGGTCCACGGCGCCTCGTTCCCGTCGGAGATCTGGCGGACGTACATGACCGAAGCTCTCAAGGACCAGAAGGTGTTGCGCTTCCCCGCCCCCGAGCAGCCGTGACGGCAGGGCCGGTGTTCCCGCCGCACTGAGCCTGGGCGCCATATCGGCTAACGGCTCGGTGACGGCGGGATTGCGGATCGGACGCGTGCCGGGCCCTTTCGGCCGGCCGGGGGGTTGATTCGGCATGAGCGCTTGGGAAAGTGACCCGTTGCCCGTGGCCGGAGTTTCGGTCGTGACCGTCACCCGGCCACCGGACGAACGGCCGTGCGGCGGAGAGGACGAGGGCGGCGCCGTGTGCACCGCCCCAGAAGACGGGCGTGCCGTCCCCGCGCCGGACGCCCGGTTCCGGATGGCCGTGACCGACCTCCTGGTGGCACCCGTGCGGACGGCCTTCCTGTGCGTGGCCGCCGCCACGGTCGTCGCGGCCGTGCTCGTCGTGTGGTTGACCTGACGGCGACGGGGGCGGAGCCCGGAACGTCCGGACCGTGGGCCCGTCAGCGGCCTGCCGGTTCGGCGGGCCGGACGTTCTGGGTCGCGTGGAAGAGGTTGTGCGGGTCGTAGGTCCGCTTGATCTCCGCCAGCCGGTCGAAGTGGTCCCCATAGGTGGCCCTGACCCGGTCCTGGCCCTCGTCCTCGCCCAGGAAGTTCACGTAGGAGCCGCCCATCGAGTACGGGCGGAGCGCCTCCTCGTAGGCGGTGCACCACTCCTTGAGCGCCGGGGCGTTGGCGGGGTCGGGGTCGATGCCGACGACGACACCGGACCAGATGGCGTCCCGGTGGCTCCAGGCGGTGGCGTCCCTCGGGACCCGCCCGGCGGCGCCGTCGACCGGATACAGGTGCATGGTCGACAAAGGGGTGGGGAGGTTCTCACCGTAGTGGAGATGGACGTCGAGGGACTCGTCGGTGATGCGGTCGAAGAAGGCGCCGCGCCAGTACCACTGGAGTCCGCTCGGAAGCAGGTCGTCGAACATGCTCTGGAGCGCCGGGTAGGGCATCGGCGTCGTGAAGTGGAAGGCCGGGGTCCCGGCGTCGTTCACGGGCCGGAGCACCTCGTCCAGGCGGTCCGGGTCGCCGGTCCAGCACCACACCACCCCGCACATCTTCCGTCCGTGGATCTCCTCGGGGAACGGCGGGCCGGGCGGTACCGAGAGCAGCGCGAAGAAGCCGTTCAGGTCGTCGGCGGACTGCGGCAGGAACTCGCGGTACCAGCGCAGCACCTCACGAGTCCGCTCAACCGGCCACAGGGTGAACGCGACGCCCACGGTGCTGACGGGATGCAGCCGGTAGCGGAACGAGGTGACGATGCCGAAGTTCCCGCCGCCTCCACGCAACGCCCAGAACAGATCGGAATGCTCGCTCTCGCTCGCGGTGACGAGGCTGCCGTCCGCGAGGACGACGTCGGCGGAGACCAGGTTGTCGATGGTGAGGCCGTATTTGCGGGTGAGGTGGCCGTGGCCGCCGCCCAGGGTGAGTCCGCCGACGCCGGTCGTCGAGTTGATGCCGGAGGGGGTGGCGAGACCGAAGGCGTGGCCGGCGTGGTCGAGGTCGCCGAGCTGGCTGCCGCCGCCGACCAGGGCGGTCCGCGTGCCGGGATCGATGTGCGTCCAGCGTATGGGCGCCAGGTCGATGGTGACGCCTTCGTCCACCAGACACAGTCCGGGACCGCTGTGGCCGCCGCCTCTCACGGCGAGCTCGAGACCGTGGTCGCGTACGAAATCGACGGCGGCCATGACATCGGCCACGTCCGTGCATCGCGCTATGGCCGCGGGCCGGCGGTCGATCATCCCGTTGTAGATCTTGCAGGCCTGCCCGTAGTCCAGATCGTCCGGGCCGATGACCGGACCGCGCAGCGCTGTCCGCATCGCTTCCAGAGTGGTGTCGTCCATCACGATCTCCTCCGGCGGGGGCACGGACCGTGACCCGCCTGCCCTTCGGCTCTTCCGGCTCTTCCGGCCGTCCCGGCCGCAGCTTCCGAACGCCCCGCCGTCGTGGTCCCCGCCGACGGGGGCATGGCCCGCAACCGACGCGCGGTCAGGGCCTCTCAGGTGTCCACATGGCTCGTACGTCCAGGGTCCCGCCGTCCGGGGACCGCCGCAAACCCCGCACGTCCCACGAGGCGCCCGCACTGCCGTGGGAGAGCACCATGGGGTCATGGACGGACACATCGGCCGGGTCAGTGGTCCGGCACGGGTGGCCGGGCCCGGCGAAGGCATCGGCCTGGAGGAACTGGCGCTCGCGGCCCGGAACCACGGGCTGCCGCTGGAAGCCATGCGCGACGACGTCACCCCGCCCGGACTGCACTACGTACTGACCCACTACGACATTCCCGCCGCCGCTGCCGAGGAGTGGGAGCTGACCGTGCAGGGGCTGGTCCGCACCCCGCTGGCCCTCGGCATCGACGCCCTGCGGTCCTTCCCGGCCGTCACCCAGCGCGTGACGATGGAGTGCGCCGGCAACGGTCGCGCGCGCCTCTCGCCACGACCGGTCAGCCAGCCGTGGCTGGTCGAGGCGGTCGGAACCGCCGACTGGACCGGAGTACCGCTGCGGGTGCTCCTGGCCGAGGCGGGGCCGGCGGCGGATGCCGTGGAGGCGGTGTTCACCGGCGCCGACCACGGCATCGAGCGGGGTGTGGAGCAGGACTACCGGCGGAGCCTGCCGTTGGCGGTGGCCACCGGCGACGACCCCGAGGTGCTGGTGGCGTACGAGATGAACGGCTCTCCCCTGCCGCCGCAGCACGGCCATCCCCTGCGGCTGGTGGTGCCCGGCTGGTACGGCATGGCGCACGTGAAATGGCTGTGCGACATCGACGTCACCGCGACGCCGTTCACGGGATTCCAGCAGGCGGTGGCCTACCGCTACCGGCAGTCGGCCGACGAGCCCGGCGAGGCGGTCACCCGGATCGCCCCTCGGGCCCTGATGATCCCGCCGGGGTTCCCGGACTTCATGTCCCGTGCCCGCGTGCTGAGGCCGGGTCGCGTCCTCCTGGAGGGCCGGGCGTGGTCCGGCAGGGCACCGGTGACCGCGGTCGAGGTGAGCACCGACGACGGCCGAAGCTGGCGCGCGACGGAAGTCGACCCTCCGGGCCGACACGGCTGGGCGTGGCGGCGCTGGCGTACGTGGTGGGACGCCGCACCCGGGACGTACGTGCTCAGCGTCCGCGCCGGCGACGCCGAGGGACATGTCCAGCCTCTGACGCAGCCGTGGAACCGCGGCGGCTTCGGCAACAACGCCGTCCAGCGGATTCCGGTCCTGTGCCTGCCTCCGGACTGATCCGCGCCGACGCGCCCACCTCGGTGGGGCAACTGCTCCGGGTGACCCCCTGCGCCCCGAAGTGCGGTGAGCAGCGCCGCTTCTAAAATGGACCTGGTACACGCACCTTGCGTTGCGTACGCGCACCCTGCGTCCGATGAACCACGGTTGCATCAGGGAGCTGTGATGCCCAATCGTCCCGGTCGGTCATGATGACCACCCCTGAGGATGAGCCGCGGAGCCCCTGGCCCCCGCCGATCGTGGTTCACCCCGTCATGCAGGGCGACCCGCCGTTCCGCTCCGTCGAGATCAACGGGGAACTGGCCGGCATCGCCCGCGATCTCGTGGAGTTGCTCGACCTGGCGTACAGCGCGGGTCTGAAGCACATCGATCTGGACGACCCCGCGCAGGTGAGATGGGTCGGCGGCGCCAAGTACAAGTGGGTTCTCTGACGGCCTTCCCACGGCCCGGGGCGGGCCGCCGCCCGGGCGGCGGGCGGCGGCGCGGCACAGGGATCGCGGCGTCAGTCGAGCGCGGCGGTGAGCGTGATCGTGGTGCCGGTGAGAGCCTTGCTGACCGGGCAATTGGCCTTCGCGTCCTCGGCCGCCGCCTTGAAGCCGGCCTCGTCCGTACCCGGCACCTGACCCGTCACCGTGAGGTGGATGCCGGTGATCCCGGGGCCCGGCTCGAACGTCACCGCGGCCTTCGTCGTGAGCATCGTCGGAGGCGTACCGGCCTTCGTGAGGATGTTCGACAGGGCCATCGAGAAACAGCTGGAGTGGGCGGCTGCGATCAGCTCCTCCGGGCTCGTCCTCCCGTTGGGATCCTCGGCACGAGAAGCCCAGGTCACGGGGAAGTGGCCGATGCCCGACGAGTCGAACGTGACCTCCCCGAAGCCCTTGAGCAGTTCGCCTTCCCACTCGGTGTGCGCGTTGCGTGTGGTGGCCACGAAGAATGCCTTCCTGTGTTTGGACGACGTCTCCCAGATCGTCCGCCCTGCGACGGCCGGACCGGGCCATCGACGCGCCGGGGCGCTCGTACTCGGCGGGCGTCGGTGCGCGGGCTGCACCCCGGGCGTCGGTGCGCGAGCTGTACGCCGGGGCTGGGTGCGCGGGATGTGCGACGGGGGCCGATCCGCGGGATGTACGCGGGCCGCTGGGGCGCACGTGGCCGCCCGAGCCTCAGGGGCAGGCGCTGCCTGGCGGGTCGACCGCCGGGTCCGTGGGGCGGGGCGCCGGCCCACCGGACGCGGTGATCGTCGACTGCGCACCCGGCGCCCGGCGGCTTAGCCTGGACGTATTGCCACGCTCGCCCCCGGCCCCGCGCCGCTGGGCGGCATCCGGCGGCGACTGAGGCAAACCGCGTCCACCCGCATTCGGCGGACGGGCGGTAGGCAACGCCGACGAGAGGACTGGCCATGACCCCCTCGACCCCCGACGAGCACGGGCCCCCGACACCTTCCCCCGACGAGACCCCGTCCGCGGCGGACATGGCGGACACGCAGGCCGCGCTCATCGATCTCGCGAACAGCGTGGCCCTGCTGCCGCAGGCGCCGCCGGCCGAAGGCGAGGAGGAACGTCCCGAGGGTGCCATCGCACTGCCGGTGATCGAACAGGACGGCACGCGGTACATCCCGGTCTTCACGTCGGAGGACGCGCTGCTGGCGGTCGGCGGGGACCCCGAGAGCGCGGTGCGCATCCCTGTCGTCGACCTGGCCGCCAACTGGCCGGCGGACGACCTGTGGCTCGCCGTCAATCCTTCCTCCGAGGAAGGATTGACCCTCCCGGCCGACCTGGTGCGTGCGCTCCCCATGGTCACGCGGCGCAACGGCCAGACCGGCATGCCCGAGCAGGGCGGCGCACCAGCGTAGGACGGCGCGTCGGAAGACAACGGCACGCCGAGGAGGGCGGCGGCGGAGCACGTCGGCGCCGGAGCACCCGGTCGGAGCCCGGCCGTACGACCGCATGGGAGCATGCCCGGCAACGCACTGACGTAGAGGGCTTCCAGAAGGGCTGCGGGCATGGGTGTGACCAACTGGGCAGGGAACATCACCTTTTCGACGGCTCAGCTGCACACTCCCGGATCGCTCGACGAACTGCGCACCCTGGTCGCCGGCAGCACCCAGGTGCGGGTCCTCGGCAGCGGACACTCGTTCAACACGATCGCCGACGTCGACGGTCCGGGCGGGACGCTGCTGTCCCTCACGCGTTTCCCGTCCTCCGTGGAGGTCGACACGGCGGCCCGCACGGTGCGCGCCGGGGGCGGTGTGCGGTACGCGGAACTGGCGCGGCTCGTCCACGGGCACGGACTGGCGCTGCCCAATCTGGCCTCGCTCCCGCACATCTCGGTGGCGGGCTCGGTCGCGACCGGCACACACGGTTCCGGCAGCGCCAACCAGCCACTGTCATCGGCGGTGAGCGCCGTGGAACTGGTCACCGCCGACGGCTCCTCGCTCGTGATGCGCCGCGGAGACGCCGGTTTCGAGGGCGCCGTGGTCTCACTGGGCGCCCTCGGAGTCGTCACCGCGCTCACGCTCGATCTGGAGCCGGCCTTCGACGTGAGTCAGCACGTCTTCACCGATCTGCCGCTGGCGGGGCTGGACTTCGAGGCCGTGAGCTCGGCGGCGTACAGCGTGAGTCTCTTCACCGACTGGCGCGCGTCACGCTTCACGCAGGCATGGTTCAAACGGCGTTCCGACGGACCGCCTCTCGACGTGCCCGGCGTTTCTTCGGCGGCCTCGGCGACGGAACAACTGCATCCCGTACCCGGCATGCCCGCGGTCAACTGCACTCCGCAGCTGGGTGCACCCGGGCCGTGGCACGAGCGACTGCCGCATTTCCGCGCCGAGTTCACTCCGAGCAGCGGCGCCGAACTCCAGTCGGAGTACCTGCTCCCCCGTGCCGACGCACTCGCCGCGCTGCGGCAGCTGGATTCCGTGCGCACGGCGCTGGCCCCCGTCCTCCAGATCTGCGAGGTACGCACGGTCGCCGCCGACACCCAGTGGCTCAGCCCGGCCCAGGGCCGCGACACGGTCGCCTTCCACTTCACCTGGGTCCCGGACGCGGCGGCGGTCCTGCCGGTGGTCGCCCTGGTCGAAGAACGCCTGTCGCCTTTCGCGCCGCGACCGCACTGGGGCAAGGTCTTCGGCGTACCGCCGGCGGAACTGCGAGCGCGCTATCCGCACGTGGGCGACTTCGCGGCGCTTGCGGGGAGGCTGGATCCGGCCGGGACGTTTCGCAATGCGTTCGTACGGGGGTGCCTGGCGGGTCTCGGCTGACCCGGCACTCGAGGCAGCGTGAGCCGACGAACGGCGCAACCGTGCAGCCCGGCAACTGGGCAATGCCACGCCTGAGGTGCGTCAACGGGCGCGGCGGATGCGGATCGGGCCGCGGGCCTCTGTCGGCTCGACGGGGCGTCCGGCCTGGGTGATCTCCACCTCGCCGGCGGCGACCAGCCGCCGGGCCGCGTCCCGGGCCGGCTCCATCAGCGCACGCCAGCCGTCGTCGTCCCCTCGGTACACGGCCCGCGCGGCGTCCGAGGGGCAGATGCTCGCAGTCGGGCTGCGACGCTCCAGCAGATCGAGGATGGCTCGCTCCAGACGCCGGTCCATCTGCCGTTCACTGTCCGCCACACCGCCAGTGTGGCACCGGCGGTGACACGTGGCAGTGTGGCGGAGCAGGTGGACGAGCGGGTACGCGCAGAAGATGGACCGCAAGGCTTGATCCCACGCGCTCCGATGCACCTCAGGCGTTGTTCTCGTCACCTCGCTGGACACACCCGTACCTCTCCTCACTGCGGACACCTGGCCGCCGGCATCGACGTCAGCGCGACGTACGCCCGCGCCGCCGCAACGCCGATACTTCAAGATCGAGCCATGCTGGTCGACATGATGGAGCTCGCGACATCTCCCCGGAGTCCAGGACTTGCCCTGATACGGACGGCGTTCGGCGACGCCTGGGTCCGGTGGTGTAAAGATCCGGCCGCCCCACCCGGGTGAGTATCACGTCGAGTGGACCATCGACGACGACATCACCTGGGGAGAGAACATCAGGACAACTGCCCTTTGCGGTCCCGGTGTTCGCTCCGGAGGTCTCGGACGCGTCATCCTGCGGGGTCGGCTGGAGCTCGTGGATGACGAGCCGCCGGGCCGGCCGCGAGCAGGAGGAGCCTCCCCCTCAGACCGACTTCAGCCCCGACGTCCGTGCCCCGTGAATCGCCCCCGCCGTCCGCGCCAGCGGTGTGCCCGTGCCGCCCCAGCGCAGGGCGACGATCTCCGCCGCGACCGAGACCGCCACCTCCTCCGGGGTGCGGGCGCCGAGGTCGAGGCCGATCGGTGAGTGGAGGCGGGCCAGTTCGTCCTCGGTCAGGCCCCGCTCCCGCAGGCGGGCCATGCGGTCATCGTGCGTGCGGCGGCTGCCCATGACGCCGATGTACGAGGCCGGTGAGCGCAGGGCGACCTCCAGGAGCGGTACGTCGAACTTGGGGTCGTGGGTGAGGACGCAGAGCACCGTCCGGTCGTCCGTCCCGGTCGTGCGCAGATAGCGGTGCGGCCAGTCGACGACGACCTCGACGCCGTCGGGGAAGCGTCGTGGGTCCGCGAATACCGGGCGGGCGTCGCACACCGTGACCCGGTAGCCGAGGAAGGCTCCGATGCCCGCGACCGCGGCCGCGAAGTCGATGGCGCCGAAGACCAGCATCCGGGGTGGTGGGGCGAAGGCGTGCAGGAAGACCGTGACGTCGTCCACGCGTCGCTCGCCGTGCGGGCCGTAGTGGCGTCGGCCGGTCGCGCCCTGGGCGAGTTCGCCGCGGGCGTCGTCGGTGACCGCGGCGTCGAGTCCCGTGGAGCCCAGCGAGCCCGACACGCTGTCCGGCCACACGGCGAGGGCCGCGCCCCGCGCGGCGGGGCCGTCGACGACGGTGGCGACCACCACGGGGCGGTGGTCGGCGACCGATGCCGCGACCTCACCGAAGGACGGGTCGGTGGCCGCCGACACCGGGCGTACGAGGACGGTGATCTCACCTCCGCAGGTGAGGCCCACGGCGAACGCGTCCTCGTCGCTGTATCCGAAGGTCTCCAGCCGGGCCAGGCCGCTCTCGGCGACCTCCTTGGCCAGTTCGAAGACCGCGCCCTCGACGCATCCCCCGGAGACGCTGCCGACGACCTGGTCGTCCGGCCCCACCGCCATCGACGCGCCGGGACCCCGGGGTGCGCTGCGGCTGACGCCGACGACGGTTGCGAGACCGAAGGTGGCACCGGCCTCGTACCACTGACGGAGCGTCGGGAGGATCTCACGCATGGGCCGCACCTCTCACCACGGCCGCCGGCCGTTCGGGCGCGGCCGTGCCGGCGCCGCTCGATGCCGCGACGGGACTCGGGGTGTCGGGCATCCCGGCGGCGTGCGCAGCAGAGATCAGCCGTTCCGCTCTCACAGTCGCCACCTTAGGACCGGCCGCCAGGGTGCGCGAGCCGTTGCCGGACGGTGATCCACCAGGCCGCCCGGCGCCGGTTACGCCCTGGGCTGATCCCTCTCCCGCTGCCGAAAGCACGGATGTAATCTGAATTACATGATCACTCAAGAGCAGGAACAGGTGCTGCGGGGCTGGTTCGCCGGGCGACTGCCCGACGGGCTCTTCGCCGAGCTCCTGGAAGTGACTGTGGACCGCGAGGAGATCACCGTCGTCGGCCGGATACCCGAGCCGGAGCTCGCCGACGACGTCTCGCCCGCGGAACGGGAAGCGGCGCGGGAAGGCCGTGCCGCGGAGTTCAGGGAGCGCACCCGCGACGACCGGGTGCAGGTCGCACGGCAGGCGGAGCGGAAGTTCGGGCGCAAGGTCTCATGGGGCGTCGAGTGCGGCGGCCTGCGGACCATGTTCACCACCGTCTCGGCGCCGACGATGACCCGGCTGCGCCAGCCGGAGCGGCAGCTCCTGGACACACTGATCGCCGCGGGTGTCGCCCGCAGCCGCAGCGATGCCCTCGCCTGGTGCGTCCGCCTGGTCCAGCGCAACGCGGACACCTGGCTGACCGATCTGCGCGACTCGCTCAGGCATGTCGAGGAGGTACGGGAGCAGGGGCCCGACCGCGCCTGAGGGCTGTGCCGTCGCGAAAGGGGCCCGACGCGGGCGAGACTGTTCCCGTCGGGCCGGGTGCGACGCCGGAGCCGGCCGCTCCGGCGTCCGCCGCGCCGCAGACATGCACGCAGGCAGACATGCAGCTCTCCCCGGAGGACCGGATGAACGACGGCACGATCGCCTTCCTCGACGCCGACGCGGTACGCACCGCACTGCCCATGGCGTCGGCGATCGCCGCCCTCCAGCGGGCTCTGCGCGACGGACTGGACCCGGAGTCCGATCCCGCCCGGTCCGTGGTCCCCGCCGAGCACGGACAGCTGCTGCTGATGCCGTCGCACGCCGCAGGCTACGCGGGCGTCAAGATCGCCTCCGTCGCACCGGCCAACCCGGACCGCGGACTCCCCCGCATCCAGGGCAGCTATCTGCTGTTCGATGCCGAGACGCTTCGCCCGGTCGCCGTGCTCGACGGGATCGCACTGACCGCCGTACGCACCGCGGCGGTGTCGGCCGCCGCGGCCGACCTGCTCGCCGTGCCCGACGCACAACGCCTGGTCGTCTTCGGAACCGGACCTCAGGCCCACAGCCATGTCGAGGCCCTGCGGGCGATCCGGCCGCTGCGGCACATCACGGTCGTCGGCCGCGACCCGCAGCGGCTGGCGCGCTTCCTGGGGCAGTACGAGGCAGCAGCGGACGTCTCCGTCGAGGCCGGGACCGCGGACGCGGTGGCCACGGCGGACCTGGTGGCCTGCTGCACCACCGCCCGTACGCCCCTGTTCGACGGATCGGCACTGCCCGCGCGGGCGACGGTCGTCGCCGTCGGGTCCCACGAGCGCGACGCACGCGAGGTGGACGACGAGACCGTGCGCCGCTCGATGGTGGTGGTGGAGGCACGGTCCGCCGCGCTCCGCGAGGCCGGCGATGTCGTGCTCGCGGTGGAGTCGGGGGCGCTGGATGCGGACGAACTCGTGGCCTTCGCCGGGCTCGCGCGCGGTGAGGCGCGGGTCGACGGCTCCCGTCCGCGGCTGTTCAAGAGCGTCGGGATGGCATGGGAGGACCTGGTCCTCGCCGGCGTGGCGTACGAGGCCCTGCGCAACTGACCGCGCACTGTGCGGCGTTGACACTGACCGCGCACTGTGCGGCGTTGACCGACTCGGCCGTCGGACCACTCCGCCCGTCCCGGGCGTGCGCACCGGCCCTGCCCGCCCCGGGGCAGATCGCGGACGCACCTGAGCGTTCCGCGTATCGCGGGCCGCGCCGCCCACATCGTCGGACAACTCACCACCCGGACCAGGCATTTGACGGCCTCACCGCCCCGGCGGCATCTCTTCCCACGGTTTCGGTTTCTTTTATTGACAGCGGAAATTAACTCACCTACGTTTCCCGCCATGCCGTCGACGTACCGTGTGGAGACGTTCCCGGTGGCCACCCCGGCCGCCTCCGCCGTCTTCATCACCGTGCTCTCCCAGGGCCCGCTCACCCGGGTCGAACTCGCCCGCCGCACCGGGCTCTCCTCCGCCGCCGTGACCAAGGCGGTCCGCCCGCTGATCGAGGCGGGCTATGTGATCGAGACCGAGGGCGACGGGATGCGCGCATCGCTCGGGCGCCCCGCCAACCCCGTACAGGTCGACGGCGGCCGGGCCCTGTTCATCGGCGTCAAGGTGACCGGCGACGAGGTCATCGCCGTACTGACGGACCTGTGCTGCCGCATCAGGACCGCGCGCCACGCACCGTTCACCACGCAGCGGCCGGCCGATGTCATCGGGCTCATCGCCGCGCTGACCGAGGGGTTGGCCGCCGAGGCGCAGGGCCTCGGAGTCGCTGTGCAGGGGGTCGGCGTCGCCGTGTCCGGGGACGTCGACCGCTCCGCCGGGGTCGTGCACTACTCCCCCTTCCTCGGCTGGCGCGACATCGCGCTGGCCGAGCTGGTGTCGGCGGCGACAGGGCTCCCGGTGACCGTCGACAACGATGTCCGCGCACTGACGATCGCCGAGCAGTGGTTCGGCGGGGGCGTCGGCTGCGCGAACTTCGCCGTCGTCACGGTCGGCGCCGGTATCGGCTGCGGACTCGTGGTCGACGGCCGCGTGGTCTCAGGCTCGCACGGTGTGGCGGGTGAGATCGGCCATCTCCCCATCGACCCGCAGGGGCCCGTCTGTCACTGCGGCAACACCGGCTGCGTCGAGGCGATCGCCTCGGACTCCGCGATTCTGCGGCGCATCCGGGAGGACACCGGCCGTCCGGTGGCCGACTCCGCCGAAGCCCTGGAACTGGCCCATGCGGGTGCCGCGGGCGCCCGGGAGGCGTACGCCCGGGCCGGTGAGGCGATCGGGCGCGCGATCGGGGCCGTGGTCAATCTGCTCGGACCCGAGCGCGTGATCATCTCGGGCGAGGGACTCGCGGCGTACGACCTGTTCGCCGAGCACATTCGTGACGCCTTCGGAGCGGCGGCCTTCGGGGCCGCCGCCCGGTGCGAGGTGACGACCCGTCCGCTGCCCTTCGAGGAATGGGCGCGGGGGGCCGCGGCCGCCGCGATTCAGACGTTCATCGGATCCGAACCCCGATAGGAGCCCCATGCTGTCCCCCGCAGCGTTCACCTCAGGAGCCGTGGCACTCGCCGTCGCCACCGCCCTCATCTCGGCCGCGCCTCCCACCGGACCCACGGCATCGATCCAGAGACCGGCCACCACGATCCCCGCCGCGCCCGCGGCCGTGACACCGGACGCACGTGCGCAGGAAGCCCCCGCGCAGGACGCCGTCGCGCAGAAGCCGTACATGGGATGGACCAGCTGGTCCATGCAGTCCAGCAAGTACCCCGGCCTCAACCCGCGGGGTGACTACAGCTATCTGACCGAGGCCAACGTGCTCAAGCAGGCGGACGCCATGGCCGCCAAGCTCAAGCCCTACGGCTACGAGTACGTCAACATCGACGCCGGCTGGTGGCGCGACTGGCAGTGGAAGCCGCACTTCGACGCGTACGGCCGGCAGCAGGCCGACCCCGAGCGGTTCCCGAGCGGGATGAAGGCGGTGGCCGACCGCCTGCACCGCAAGGGCCTCAAGGCGGGCATCTATCTGCCGGTCGGCCTGGAGAAGGAGGCCTACGGCGAGGGCAAGGTGCCCGTCTGGAACGCCCCCGGCTGCACCACCGGCGACATCGTCCACAGCGATCTGCGCACCACGAACGGCTGGGACAGCGCCTACAAGATCGACTTTTCGCAGGCGTGCGCCCAGAAGTACATCGACTCCCAGGCGCAGTTGTTCGCCGACTGGGGCTATGACTTCCTCAAGATCGACGGCGTCGGCCCCGGCTCCTTCAAGAGCGGTGACAACTACGACAACCGCGCCGACATCGCCGCGTGGAAGCAGGCCATCGCCACCGCCGGGCGCCCCATCCACCTCGAACTCTCGTGGTCGCTGGACGTCAACCACGTGGCCGACTGGAAGAAGTACTCCAACGGCTGGCGTATCGACACCGATGTCGAGTGCTACTGCAACACATTGGTGACCTGGGACAACTCCGTCGAGGACCGGTGGCGCGACACCCCGGCGTGGACCCGGCACGGGGGCCCCGGCGGGTTCAACGACCTGGACTCCCTGAACGTCGGCAACGGCGCGATGGACGGGCTGACCAAGGCCGAGCGGCAGAGCTACATGACCCTGTGGGCGATCTCCAAGTCCCCGCTGTACACGGGTGACGACATCACCGAGCTGGACTCCTACGGCCTCTCCCTCCTCACCAACCGCGAGGTGCTGAAGCTCAATCAGCAGGCCTCACCGGCGGCCCGGCCGGTGACTGCGGGCGACAGTCAGGTGTGGGGCGCGAAGAACCCGGACGGGACGTACACGGTCGCCCTGTTCAACCTGGGTGACACACCGGCCGCGGTCACGGCCGACTGGTCCAGCCTCGGCTTCGGCGGCCGGGCTTCCGTGCGCGACGTGTGGAACAAGGAGAACCTCGGCCGGTACAACGGCGGCATCACCCAGGCCGTACCCGCCCATGGCTCACGGCTGTTCGTCGTACAGCCGGGCGGACCCGCGCCGGCGATGACGGCCTACGAGGCGGAGGCCCCGGCCAACACGCTCGCCGGCAGCGCGTCCGTCGCCGGCTGCGACGAGTGCTCGGGCGGCAAGAAGGTCGGCAACCTGTACGTCGGCGGCTCGCTCCGCTTCAACGAGGTCGTCGTCAAGAAGGCCGGCACCTATGTCCTCAACGTCGCCTACACCTCCGGAGACCCGCGGCAGATCCGGGTCGGCGCGAACGGGTCGCCCGGTGCCACCTGGGACTTCCCGTCCAGCGGCGGCTGGGGCGCGGCCGAGAGGGTCAGCGTTCCCGTCACGCTGAAGGCTGGCAGCAACACGATCACGTTCGACAGCGGTTCCGGCTACTCGCCCGACATCGACCGGATCGACGTCCCGCAGCAGCAGCGGTCCTGAACCGGCGGCCGGGGGCGCCTGACCGCCCCCGGCCGCCCGCTCTCCCCCGAGGCCCCACGTCTCGTGCGGTCCTCCTCGCCAACCCCCCGCCCTGTCATGCCCCGATCACCGGAGTGCCTCGTGGACGACCAGCACCCGCACAGACCCGCACAGCCCAGCCGCCGGGGATTCCTCTCCCTCGCCACCGCCCTCGGTACGGCGACCGCTCTCGGCGGACTCCCCGCCTTCAGAGCCACCGCGGCGCCGGTCCGGCCCCCCGTCTCCCCGATGCTCTCCCCCGGTGCGACGACCCGGATGTGGTACCGCGCTCCGGCCGGTGAGCGAAAGATGATCGAGCAGGCCCTCCCGGTCGGCAACGGCCGGATCGGCGCACTCGTGAGCAGCGACCCCGGCCGCGAGCTGGTCTATCTCACCGATGCCACGCTGTGGACGGGACACCGGAACGGCACGCTCGACCAGGACGGCCAATTCCCCTACGCCCGTGAGAACTTCGGGAGCTTCACGCAGCTCACGCATCTGGCGGTCGACATACCGGACCATGAACTCCAGGGCGTCTCCGGCTACCGCCGCAGCCTCGACCTCAGCCAGGGCCTGGTCAGCGCCCAGTACACCCGCGGGGGCGTGACGTACGAGCGGCAGATCTACGCCAGTCACCCCGACGACGTGATCGTCATCCGCCTCACCCAGCGCGGCGGCGGCCGGTACACCGGCTCCATCGGTCTCGACGGCACTCACGGCGAGACGACGACGGCGGACGGCTCCCGGGACACGCTCTGGTTCGGCGACACGTTCGACAACGGGCTGCGCTACGGCGCGGCCGTCACCGCGACCGGCCGGGGCGGCTCCGTCTCGGTGCAGGGCGGCCGGATCGCCTTCTCCCGCTGCTCGGAACTCACGATCGTGGTCACCGGCGGTACGAACTACGCGCCGAACGCGGCCCAGGACTACCGGGATCCGGATCTGGACCCGGCCGCACTCGCCCGGACGAAGGTGACGGCCGCCTCCCGGCACTCCTCCACGGCGCTGCTGCACACCCATGTGGCCGACTACCGGGCGCTGTTCGACCGGATGAGCCTCTCCCTCGGGGAGTCGACGGACGAGCAGCGGCGTCTCGACACCTGGGAGCGGCTCAAGGCCCGTACACAGAACGCCGAACCGGACCCGGAACTGGAGGCGTTGTACGTCCAGTACGGCCGCTACCTCATGATCTCGGGATCGCGGGACGGACTTCCGCTCAACCTCCAGGGCCTGTGGCTGGACGGCAACGACCCTGACTGGATGGGCGACTACCACAGCGACGTCAACATCCAGATGAACTACTGGATGGCCGACCGCACCGGGCTCTCGCGCTGTTTCGACGCCCTCGCGGACTACTGCCTGGCGCAGCTGCCGTCGTGGAGCAAGCTCACCCAGGAGCTGTTCAACGACCCGCGCAACCGCTTTCGCAACACCTCCGGCAAGGTCGCGGGCTGGACCGTGGCGTACTCGACCAATGTGCACGGCGGCCTCGGATGGTGGTGGCATCCGCCCGGCAACGCCTGGCTGTGCATCTCGCTGTTCGAGCACTACGAATACACCCTGGACAGGGACTATCTGGCCCGCATCCATCCGCTGCTGAAGGGTGCCTGCGAGTTCTGGGAGACACGCCTGGTGCCGATGACGGTCACCGACCGGGAGACCGGCGAACCGCGCGAGGTCCTGGTGGCGGACCGGGACTGGTCGCCCGAGCACGGGCCGCAGGACACCCGGGGCAACACCTATGGGCAGGAGGTGGTGTGGGCGCTGTTCGACCAGTACCGCCAAGCGTGTTCGGTGCTGGGCAAGGACGCCGCGTACAGCCGGACGGTGGAAGCGATGCAGGAGCGGCTGTATCTGCCGGAGGTCAGTCCGAAGACCGGGTGGCTCCAGGAGTGGATGTCGCCTGACAACCTCGGCGAGACGACGCACCGTCATCTCTCGCCGCTCATGGGGCTGTTCCCCGGGGACCGCATCCGGCCGGGAGCCGTGTCCGGTGAACTCCTCGACGGAGCCACGGCCCTGCTCACCGCACGCGGCACGGAGAGCTTCGGCTGGGCGAACGCCTGGCGGGCGCTGTGCTGGGCGCGCCTGAAGAAGGCGGAGAACGCCTACCAGTTGTTCGCCAACAACCTGCGGTCGTCCACGGGTGGCGTCAACGGCACGGCGATGAACCTCTTCGACATCTACGAGGTCGAGAAGGGCCGTGGGATCTTCCAGATCGACGCCAACTTCGGCACACCGTCCGCCGTGATCGAGATGCTCGTGTACGCGCGGCCCGGTCACGTCGAACTCCTGCCGGCACTGCCCGGCGCCTGGGCCGCGTCGGGGTCCGTGACCGGTGTCGGTGTCCGGGGCGGCTTCGTCGTCGATCTCGACTGGAGTGACGGCACGGTCGACCGCGCGCGGATCACCAGCGTCGGCGGGCGGACGACCACGGTGTCGTGGCGGGGCTCGTCCCGTACGGTCACGCTGCGGCCGGGGAAGTCCGTCACCCTGCGGGACTTCGGGTGAGGCCCCGGCGCTGGGCCGTGCTCCTCGGGCCTGCGCTGGCACTCGCTCTGTGCACACCCGGACAGGCCTCGCCGGTACCTTCCGCCTCGTCGGTACCTTCCGCCTCGTCGGTACCGGCCACCACGCCGGTACCGGCTGCCGCGCACCCACAGGTGGTGACCTGGGCGGCGAGCGCGGACCGGATGGGCGACGCCGTCGCCGACCGCAGCCACCGCCTCATCGTCCGCACCAGCGCGGGCGGACGCGGACTGCGGATCCGGCTGTCCAACGCCTTCGGGGACCGGCCCGTGACCTTCGGGTCCGCCTACGCGGGCGTCCCGGCGCGCGGAGCAGCGCTGGTGCCCGGGAGCAACCGGCGGCTGACCTTCGCCGGCTCCCGGTCCGTGACGCTCGCGCCCGGCGAGGTGCGCTACAGCGATCCGCTGCCGGGGGCGGTGAAGGCCCGGAGCAATCTGGCGATCAGTCTGTACGTGCGGGACGCGGGCGGCCCCGCGACCGGCCACGGCATGGCCCTGCAGACGTCGTACGCGGCCACGGGCGACCACGCGGCCGAGTCCGGCGCGGACACCTTCGATGAGCAGAGCGGCTCCTGGCTCTATCTCGACGCACTCACCGTGGAGGCGGCGCCCGGCGCGGGTGCCGTCGTCACCCTCGGGGACTCGATCACCGACGGCTGGCAGTCATCGGTGGACAGGAACCGTCGCTGGCCCGACTATCTGGCCGGCCGGCTCCAGGCCGCCCAGGGCAGCGTGCGGGGCGTGGCGAACGAGGGGATCTCGGGCAACAAGGTCCTCGCGGACGGCGCCGGACAGAGCGCCCTGCGCCGCCTCGACCGGGACGTGCTGTCGCAGGCGGGCGTGCGGACCGTCGTCGTCTTCGAGGGGATCAACGACATCAAGGCCCACTCCGGGGTGACGGCCGCCGATCTCATCGCCGGTTACCGCGAGATCGCCGCCCGGGCCCGTGCGGCGGGCGCCTGTGTGGTGGGCGGGACGGTGCTGCCGTTCAAGGGCTGGTCCGAATGGGGGCCCGCCGAGGAGGCCGTACGCAAGGAGGTCAACGACTTCATCCGGACCGGCGGACTGTTCGACGCGGTGGCCGACTTCGACCGGGCACTGAGAAGCCCGTACGACGGGGAAAGGCTGTTGCCGACCTTCGACGGAGGCGACCATCTGCATCCCAACGACAAGGGGATGCAGGCAATGGCCGACACGATCGACCTCACGTCCCTGGAGTGCGCCGACTGAGCACTGCCGCGCCGTCGGAGTCAGCCGGCGTGGCTCCGACCGGCGTGCGGTGCGGCGCCGTTGAGCATCGCGTTGCCGCAGAGAGCCGCGGCGCCGCACAGCGCGGACTCGGGGCGGATGGGCACGCCGTTGGTGCGCAGCACGTCGCGGACGTCGCGGATCAGGGGGAAGACCTCCTGATTCCAGTCCGCGCCCTGCTCGTCCCAGGCCCGCTGTTCCGCCTCGACGGCCATCCGGTCCTGGGCGAACACCCGCTCCGTGAAACGGCGGATGAGGGGCCAGGCGGCATGCAGCGCCCCCGGGATCGGCGGCTTCGCGATCATCAGCAGGCCGTAGACATGGGTGATGCGCTGCTCGACGTCCTTCGGTACATAGGCCGCCCAGAGGGAGAACGCGGGGAGTTCGGCGTTCTGCGGAACCGTCCGGAGGGTCTGATAGGGGTACTCGGTGCGGATGGTGACGACATCGGGCGAGTTGGCGCCGCCGATGCCCTCGGCGGACAGCAGACCGGCACCGCGGTCCTTCTTCCCGCCGGCGGGAACGAACAGATACCGGGCCTCCACCGACCGCGGACCGGTGTCGAAGCCGAGGAGCTGCGGCTGGATCCTGCCGAGGACGCCCCGGTGCAGGAACTGGTGGTTCATGTCGAGGAGGTTCTCGTGCATGAACGTGTAGTGGCACCGCACGGTTCGCGAGAACGTCATGGTCCTGTGTCCGGCCGAGGCGAATTCCGGCAGTTCGGGAAGCGTTGCCGTCGCCGCCTTCTCCGGGTCACCGGGAAAGACGAAGACCAGGCCGTAGGCTTCGCGGATCGGATAGGCGCGCACACCGCGGGGCGGCCGGTCCACGCCCTTGGGAAGATAGGGAATCTGCGAGATACGGCCGTTTCCGCGATAGGCCCAGGCGTGATAGCAGCAGCGCAGAGCCTCGCCCTCCACGACGCCCATGCTCAGGGGCACCTGGCGGTGGGCGCAGCGGTCCTCCAGCGCATAGACCTTACCGCTCGCGCCGCGGTAGAGGGCGATCCGCTCACCGGCGAAGGTGGCCGCGAAGGTCTTGTTCTTGCGGACATTCTTCGAGACGGCGACCGGGTACCAGAAATTCGGGTCGATGCCGGTACGCCGAAGGTCGGTCACTGCGCCGGATTCCTGATCGCGCGAGGGGAACGAACCGTTCGTCGCCCCGGACGCAGCTGTCCCCTGCGGTGCGAACCGTTCCTCGGCCATGAGCGAGCCTCTCCGTGCAGGCAGGTCATCGGGTACCGGAGGGGAAACGGGAGGGGAAGGGGACGCCGGAGGTGCTCAGCTGCTGTCCCGCCCACTGCCGACCCTCATGACCGTCCTACCATCTGCCCGTCAGGCGCGCAGCCGGGCCCGCCCGGGATGCGGTTTCCGGTGGCGGGTGCTAAGGGCTGTCCCGACATGCTCCGCTTGTGCCGGATCAGGCGGTGATCGAGTGCCGGCACCCAGCCGCGTTCACCGATGAGCGGCGAGCACTGCCGCGAGGCCCTCTTGCAGATCCTGGACGAAATACTCGGGCACTTCCAGCGACGGGAAATGTCCTCCGGCTCCGGGCGAACTCCATCGGACGATCTGCCGGTACCGCTCCTGCGCCCAGGGGCGCGGACACTTCTCGATGTCGCGGGGATACATGCTGATTGCTGACGGGACGTCGACCCGAAGGCCGGGATCCAGCGAGTTGTGGCTCTCGTAGTAGATGCGGGCCGCCGACGCGCCGGTCCGCGTCAGCCAGTACAGGGTGACGTCGTCAAGAACGCGGTCGATGGAAATCGTCTCGAACGGGCTGTCCTCGGTGTCCGACCACTCGGCGAACTTGTCCAGGATCCACGCAAGAAGCCCGACCGGTGAGTCGACGAGCGAGTAGCCGATGGTCTGCGGTCGGGTGGCCTGCTGCTTCGCGTACGCCGCGCGGTGGCGCCAGAAATCGCGGGTTTCCTCGGTCCATGTGCGCTCGGCCGCCGTCAGCCCGTCCGTAGTCGACCCGGGCGGCGCCTCCGCGAACGTCGAGTGGATGCCGAGAACGTGCGCCGGGAACCTGCCGCCGAGAACCGTGGTGATATTCCCTCCCCAGTCGCCGCCGTGGGCCAGGAACTTGCTGTATCCGAGCCTTCCCATCAGTTCCACCCATGCGGCCGCGATCTTTTCGGTCCCCCACCCGGTGGTGGCCGGCTTGTCGCTGTACCCAAAGCCTGGCAGCGACGGGACCACGACGTGGAACGCCGGCCTGTCCGCATCTTTCGGATCTGCCAGCTCGTCCACCACATCGACGAACTCGGCGATGCTGCCCGGCCAGCCGTGCGTCAGGATCAGAGGAGTGGCATCTGCCCGCGGGGATCGGCGGTGCAGGAAGTGGATTCCCAGATCGTCAATGGTCGTGCGGAACTGGCTGATTCGGTCGAGGCGCTCTTCGAACGAGCGCCAGTCGTACCCGGTGCGCCAGTAGTTCACGACACCGACGAGGTCGGCGAGAGGAACGCCCTGGTCCCATCGGCGAGGGTCGGGCGCGCTGCGGTGGACCGTCTCAGCCTCAGGAAGCCGCGCCGCGGCCAGTCGAGCGCGCAGATCGTGGAGGTCGGCGTCGGTTGCGTGGGCTTCGAATGCTTGCACATCGCTGGTTGGGCGGGGCATGGCACCTCCTGGCCATCGCGGAACCGGCCCTGACCTTCGCGAACCGGCTAAGACGGTTCTACCTCGCCTTCATGCCCGCGTGCAACCGGCTAAGGTGGTTCCATGCCTCCTGAGTTCCCTGACTTCCGCCTCGGCACCGTGCTGGCGACCAGCTTCACGGGGACGCTGTCGGAGCGTCATGGCGACGCCGTGGAGCGCATTCCCACGCCGCACCGACTCGTCGACTGGCTGGCGGTGAGCGGCCTCGCCGTGGACTCCTGCACCACCGCCCAGCTCGACCTCGCCCGGGAACTGAGGGAGTCGGTTCACGCCGCCGCCACAGCAGCCGCGATCCAGGACGCTCTCCCCGCGTCAGCCGTCCACGTCATCAATGAGCGCAGCGCGCAGGGTCGGGCCGCGGCCATCCTGACGCCCGAGGGCAAGCGGCAATGGCGGCTCGGCTCGGCTTCCTGCGTGGAAGATGCCCTCAGCGTGATCGCCGCCGACGCGGTCAGCATCATCGCCGGCGAACGGGACGGAAAGCTGGCCTTGTGCGCATCGCCGACCTGCCGAGCCGCCTTCTTCGACACCAGCCAAAGCCGCACCCGCAAATGGTGCGACATGAACACGTGCGGGAATCGCCAGAAGAAGTCGCGCTTTCATGCCAACCGGCGCAGGAACCCCGTTTCAGCGGACTGATCGGTACCGCCGTATCGATGAACTCGGTCCGGGAGCCGCGGGCAACGCCTTGAGCCGGATCAGGCGGTGATCGAGTGCCGCGTCGCCGAGCCGGATCCGTGGTGCCGGAAGTGCGGGTCGCAGGGCGTGGTGCGCGACACTCCCTGGGCATCCGGCGCCCGTGGACGGGCTCGAGGCAGCCGGTCCGGTATACGAGACCGATCACGGATTGCTTGACTCACCGTCGTCGCCTTGCTGCAATCGTGGACATGCAGACGCGACTGGACCTCACACGGCGACGCCATGTCGACCTCGCCCGTGTCTCCAGCGCCTCTTGTTGCTGCGTCACGGCCCGCTGACGGGCCGAATCCCCGCACCACCGGCCCCTCGGGGGTTCCGGGTCCGGGGATTTCCTCTGTTGCCGGCGCGTGAACAATTCCGCGCCGTTCCCCCACGGTTGCGCGCCTGAATCCGGCTGTTCCCCGCATCGTCGTTCCGCCTGCCCGAACGCATCGAGATGACGCGGCAGCAGTCGGCCCACCCACTCCCCGAAGGAATTCCCATGGCCACCGTCCTGTCCGTCTCCGGCAGCCCCTCCGCGACCTCCCGCACCGGCCGTCTGCTGCGCCATCTGGACGCTCGACTGGCCCTCCAGGGCCATGAAGTGCTCCCGTTCGACGTCCGTACCGTCCCGGCGGAGGCGCTGCTGGGCGCCGACTTCCAGCATCCGGCGATCGTGGCGGCGGCCGAACTCTTCGCGCGCGCCGACGGAGTGGTCATCGGAACGCCGGTCTACAAGGCCTCGTACTCCGGTGTGCTCAAGGCGCTCCTCGATCTGCTGCCGCAGTACGCGCTCACCGGCAAGACCGTGCTGCCCCTCGCGACGGGCGGCACCACCGCACACGTACTGGCCATCGATTACGCCCTGCGGCCTGTGCTGAGTTCGATGGGCGCGGCCCATGTCGTCCAGGGCTGGTTCACGCTCGACAAGGACATCACCGTCCAGGAGGACGGCGGGCTCGCCATCGCGCCGCACGCGTCCGAGGCGCTCGACCATGTCGTCGACCAGTTCTCCTCGGCGCTCGGCCGGACCGCCGTGCTCGCGGCGGCCGGCTGACGACTCCCGCGACCGAGGACCCGACGACGACACCGAACGGAGACCCGTGTCCCTCACCTTCCACTGGTTCCTGCCCACCAGCGGCGACAGCCGCCATGTCGTGGGCGGCGGGCACGGCGCGCCCGCCGGCGCCGCGCATGCCGAGCGTCCACCGACGATCGGCTATCTCTCCCAGATCGCCCGCGCCGCCGAGGACCTCGGCTTCACCGGCGCACTGACGCCGACGGGCGCATGGTGCGAGGACGCCTGGCTCACCACCGCGATGATCAGCCGCGAGACGGAGCGGCTGAAGTTCCTCGTCGCCTTCCGTCCCGGCTTCGTCTCCCCGACGCTCGCCGCGCAGATGGCCTCCACCTATCAACGGCAGTCGGGCGGCAGGCTGTTGCTCAATGTCGTCACCGGTGGTGAGAGCCATGAGCAGCGGGCGTACGGCGACTATCTGGACAAGGACGCCCGCTACGCACGCACGGGTGAATTCCTGCACATCGTGCGGGACTTGTGGGCCGGCAAGTCGGTCACGCTGGACGGCGAGCACCTGCGGGTGACGGACGCGAAGCTCGCCCAGCTGCCGGATCCCGTCCCTCCCGTGTACTTCGGCGGCTCCTCGGCCGCCGCGGGCACCGTGGCCGCCCGTCACGCGGATGTGTATCTGACGTGGGGTGAGCCGCCTGCCGCCGTGGCGGAGAAGATCGGCTGGATCCGCCGGCTCGCGGCACGGGAGGGTCGCACGGTGCGATTCGGCATCCGGCTGCATGTCATCACCCGGGACACCTCGGACCAGGCCTGGGCGGAGGCGGACCGGCTTCTCGCCGGCTTCGATCCGGCGACCGTGCGCGCCGTCCAGGACGGGCTGGCACGCAGCGAGTCGGAGGGACAGCGGCGGATGCTCGCGCTGCACGGCGGCCGACGCGACGAACTGGAGATCTCGCCGGGCCTGTGGGCGGGTATCGGCCTGGTCCGCGGTGGTGCCGGTACGGCGCTGGTCGGCAGCCATGACGAGGTCGCCGACCGGATCGATGAGTACCGGGCCCTCGGCATCGAGGAGTTCGTGCTGTCCGGCTATCCGCACCTGGAGGAGGCCTACTGGTTCGGCGAGGGGGTGCTGCCGCGTCTGCGGTCGCGCGGTCTGTGGGCCCATCCGCAGGCACCTGCCGCGCAGGCCGTCTCCCAGGTGCCGTTCGCGACGGCCGGGGGCAGTTGAGGCGGAGGGCGGTCGACGCCCCGGGTCAGACCGGGGCGGGGGCGCAGGAGTCGGTGCCGCGGATCTCGTGGAGGTGCAGCTCCACCCAGCTGCGCAGCTGCCCGAGAGGTTCGGCGACACCGCGGCCCAGCGGGGTGAGCGCGTACTCGACATGCAGCGGTACGGCCGGGTAGACAGTCCTCTCGACGAAGCCGTGCGCCTCCAGCTTCCGCAGGGTGTTGGTCAGCACTTTCGGGCTGACTCCCTGGAGCCGCCGCTGCACCGCGCCGAAGCGCTGCGGGCCCTCCTCCAGGGCGCCGATCGCGAGGGCCGACCACTTGCCCGCGATCAGGTCCAGGATGTCCCGGCACGGGCACAGCGAGGCGTACACATCGTGGTCCGCGTGCTGGCCCGTGGTGCAGGGTATGGGCATGGACGTCTCCTCGGCAGTGCTGTGACCTCAATACTTTCTCAGGGATAGTAGATGTCCTTGCGGGTTACCACTACCCCGGGGGTAGCTTTCCGGCGTTGTCGACCAGCCCGCCGGGGCCGTGCGCCCGCACCCCCGGACCTTTCTCGCAGGAGATGTACATGACCAGCAGCCCGACCATGCGCGCGATCACCCAGGACACCTTCGGGGGCCCGGATGTTCTGCGCCTCGCCGATGTGGCACGGCCGGAGCCCCTGCCCACCGAGATCCTGGTGCGCGTGCACGCGGCCGGTGTGAACCCGGTGGACTGGAAGACGCGGGAGGGCGGCGGCATGGCCGGTGTCCTCGGCGAGCCGCCGTTCGTCCTGGGATGGGACGTCTCGGGCGTCGTGGAGGCGGTCGGCTTCGGTGTCCACACCCTGGAGGTCGGCGACGAGGTGTACGGCATGCCGTGGTTCCCGCGCCAGGCCGGCGCGTACGCCGAGTATGTGACGGCCCCGGCACGGCAGTTCGTGCGCAAGCCGTCGACGGTCGGCCACGACCTGGCGGCCGCCGTGCCGCTGGCCGGGCTCACCGCCTGGCAGGCACTGGTCGACGCCGCGCGGGTCGAGCCGGGGCAGCGGGTGCTGATCCACGCGGCGGCGGGCGGCGTGGGCCACTTCGCCGTGCAGTTCGCCAAGCACCTCGGCGCGTATGTGATCGGCACCGCACGCGAGGCGAAGCACGACTGGCTGCGCTCGCTCGGAGCGGACGAGCTCGTCGACTACACCGCGGTCCGGTTCGAGGACGCGGTGAAGGACGTGGACGTCGCCATCGATCTGATCGGCGACGGCGTGGAGGAGACCAGCACCCGGTCGCTGGAGACCCTGCGCCCCGGCGGGACGCTGGTCGCCGTGCCGTCGGGCGTCTCGCCCGAACTGGTCGCCGCGGCCGAGGCCCGGGGCCTGGTGGCGAAGCCGTATCTGGTGGAGCCGGACGGCCCCTCGCTCGCCCGTATCGCCGCGCTGATCGACGAGGGCACGGTCCGGGTGGAGGTCGAGGACGTGCTGCCGCTGGCGGAGGCGGCCGAGGCGCACCGCCGGGGCGAGCAGGGCCGTACTCGCGGCAAGCTCGTACTGCACGTGGCCGGCTGACCGCGGTTCCCGCCAGGCTCAGAGCAGGGCCAGTTTGCCGACCAGCTTGCCGACCTGGTTGCGCGGTCCGACGAAGCTGACGGCGAGGTAGGTCAGATCCTCCCTCTTCGTGCCGGCCAGCTGGTCGAGGTATGCGTCGTAGACGCGTGAGGTCTGTGCGGCTTCGGGCATGTCGGCGACGAAGAAGCCTTCCTTGCCGACGGCCTTCTCCCGCAGTTCCCGGACGGTCGCGGCGTCGGCGGCGAGCACGGAGCAGCCCGCCCAGGGCAGTCCCGCGTGCGCGGTGCCGGAGCCGTCGTGGCCGTCGCTGCCGAGAAGATCGGGCAGGGCCTTGCCCACCGCCGCGGCCATGCAGGCCGCGGCGTTCGCCGCCCTCCCCGCGGGAAGGTCCTGGTCGACGACGACGACCCATTTCAGCGGTGCCTGTCGGGTCGGGATGTCGGTGCGTACGTCGGTGCGGGGCAGCCGAGCGGCCGCCGCGTCGTGGTGATCGGTCATACCGCGAAACGCTAAGCACTCATGCGTACTCTGGGGAGTCCTGCCGAACGTCATCAGGCAAAGGAGAGTATTCATGGAACTTGATGCGCTCGACTGGGCTCTTCTGCGGGAGCTGCAGCACGATGCACGGCAGACGAACCGCGATCTGGCGGCCAAGACCGGTGTCTCCCCCTCCACCTCCCTGGAGCGGGTCAAGTCGCTGCGCGAGCGCGGCGTCATCGGCGGCTATCACGCGGCGCTCGACCTGTCGGCCGTCGGACGGCCGGTGCAGGCCCTGATCTCGGTCCGGATCAGACCGCCGTCCCGTCCGGTCATCGAGGGGTTCCGCGAATGGGCGGCCCAACTGCCGGAGACGATCGGTCTGTTCGTCACATCGGGGCCGTTCGACTTCCTCATCCATGTCGCCGTCCCCGATGTGAACGGCCTGTACGCCTTCGTCATCGACCGGCTCACCGAGCGGCGAGAGGTCGCGGACGTACAGTCGACCATGGTGTACGAGCATGTGCAGTCCCGCGCCATCACCGCTCCTGCGGCACGGCGCCGAACGGGGTGAGCGCGGAGCTCCTGATGCGCTCGGAGCTGCCCGGGCGCCGGCTGCCGTCAGCGATACCCGCGAACAGCGGGACGGTCACTCGCCGCCCCGCCAGACGTGCGCCTCTTCGGCTCCCGCGGAGCTGCCCCAGGTCCAGTCGGCGACCTCGGGCATGTCGGTGCCGTGCTCGCGGATCCAGTCGTGGTGGCGGCTGCGCATATCGGCCATCGCCTGGCGCAGCGCGATGAGCCGGACGGAGAGCCCCGGCACGCGGTCCACGACGTCCATCACCAGCCGGAAGCGGTCCAGGTCGTTGCGGACGACCATGTCGAACGGCGTGGTGGTGGTGCCCTCCTCCTTGTAGCCGCGGACATGGAGGTGGGCATGGCCCGTGCGGCGGTAGGCGAGGCGGTGGATCAGCCAGGGGTAGCCGTGGTACGCGAAGATGACCGGCCGGTCCCGGGTGAACAGGGCGTCGTACTCGGGGTCCGTCATGCCGTGCGGGTGTTCCTCGTGCGGCATCAGCCGGGCCATGTCGACGACGTTGACCACCCGTACGGACAGCTCCGGGGCGTGCCGTCGCAGCAGTTCCGCTGCCGCCAGCGTCTCCTGGGTCGGTACGTCGCCCGCACACGCGAGCACCACGTCGGGTTCGCGGGTGCCGTCCTCCGTACCGGCCCACGGCCATGCTCCGGCGCCGCGCGCGCAGTGGGCGCGGGCCTCCTCCATGCTGAGCCAGTCGAAGGTGGGCTGCTTGCCGGCGACGATGACGTTGACGTAATCCCGACTGCGCAGCGCGTGATCGGCCACCGACAAAAGGGTGTTGGCGTCCGGCGGGAGGTAGACGCGGACGACTTCGGGGCTCTTGTTGAGGACGTGGTCGACGAAGCCCGGGTCCTGGTGCGAGAAGCCGTTGTGGTCCTGCCGCCAGACGTGCGAGGTCAGCAGGTAGTTCAGCGAGGCGATGGGCCGGCGCCAGGTCAGTCTGCGGGAGGTCCGGAGCCATTTGATGTGCTGGTTGACCATGGAGTCGACGATGTGGGCGAAGGCCTCGTAGCTGGAGAACAGGCCGTGGCGGCCGGTCAGCAGATAGCCCTCGAGCCAGCCCTGGCACAGATGCTCGGACAGCACCTCCATCACCCGTCCGTCGCGGGCGAGATGCTCGTCGGTGGCGTACACCTCTGCCTGCCAGGCCTTGCCGGTGACATCGTAGAGGGCGCCGAGACGGTTGGACTCGGTCTCGTCGGGGCCGACGACGCGGAAGTCCCGTCGTTCGGCGGTCGTCCGCATCACATCGGCCAGCAGGGTGCCGAGCACCCGGGTGGGCTCGTGGAGCGTGGTGCCCCGCTTGTCGACGGCGACGGCGTGCTCTTCGAGGGCGGGCAACGGCAGTTCACGGACGAGGAGTCCGCCGTTGGCGTGCGGTGTCGCGCCGAGCCGCCGCCCGCCGCCGGGAACGCAGGCGAGCACCTGCGGCACGGGCCGGCCCGCGGTGTCGAACAACTCCTCGGGGCGGTAGGAGCGCAGCCAGGTCTCGAGGTGCCGCAGATGCTCGGGGTCCTCCCGGACACCGGACAGCGGCACTTGGTGGGCGCGCCAGGTGTTCTCGACGGGCAGGCCGTCGACTTCGGCGGGTCCGGTCCAGCCCTTGGGCGTACGCAGGACGATCATCGGCCATTGGGGACGCGCCTGCACGCCGTCCCTGCGGGCGGTGCGCTGGATCTCCTCGATGCGGTTCAGTGCCTTGTCCATCGCCGCCGCCATGGCGCGGTGCACGGCCGCGGGGTCGTCGCCCGTGACATGGAGGGGTTCGTGGCCGTAGCCGCGCAGCAGGTCGTCCAGTTCGGCCTCGGGCAGCCGGGCGAGGACGGTGGGGTTGGCGATCTTGTAGCCGTTGAGGTGCAGGACGGGGAGGACGGCGCCGTCGTGGA
This sequence comes from Streptomyces sp. NBC_00306, assembly GCF_036169555.1. Taxonomy (GTDB): domain Bacteria; phylum Actinomycetota; class Actinomycetes; order Streptomycetales; family Streptomycetaceae; genus Streptomyces; species Streptomyces achmelvichensis. The sequence continues at coordinate 852,946 of NZ_CP108032.1, forward strand.
CGGGGTCGAGGAACTTGTTGGAGTGCCAGGACGCGGCGAGCGGCCCGGTCTCCGCCTCTCCGTCGCCGATCACGCACGTCACCACCAGGTGCGGGTTGTCGAAGGCCGCGCCGTAGGCATGGGTGAGCGAGTAGCCGAGCTCGCCGCCCTCGTGGATGGATCCGGGCGTCTCGGGGGCGACATGGCTGGGCACCCCGCCGGGGAAGGAGAACTGCCGGAACAGCCGTTCCATCCCCTCCGCGTCACGGCTCACGTCGGGGTACGTCTCCGAGTAGGTGCCCTCCAGCCAGGAGTTGGCGAGGACGGCCGGCCCGCCGTGGCCCGGGCCCCAGACGCAGAGCGCGTCCAGGCCGCGGGCCTTGATCACCCGGTTGAGATGGGTGTGGACGAGGTTCAGCCCGGGTGAGGTGCCCCAGTGGCCGAGCAGCCGCGGCTTGATGTGCTCGGGTCGCAGGGGCTCCGTGAGCAGCGGGTTGGCCATCAGGTAGATCTGCCCGACGGCAAGGTAATTGGCTGCCCGCCAGTGGGCGTCCAGGGCAGCCAGTTCCGTGTCGCCGAGGCCTTCCGGGGCGGGTGCGGTGGCGTCGTCCATGGGTGGGGGCTCCTGTCGGCGTCAGCTCGCGCGGTCGGGTGCTGCGCCGTGCCAGATCGTGGTGATGTTGCAGAACTCGCGGATGCCGTGGTCGGAGAGCTCCCTGCCGTAGCCGGAGCGCTTGGCGCCGCCGAAGGGCAGTGCGGGGTGGGAGGCGGTCATGCCGTTGAAGAAGACGCCACCCGCCTCGATGTCCCGCTCGAAGCGGCGCACATCGCTCGCGTCCCGGGTCCAGGCGTTGGAACTCAGGCCGAACGGGGTGTCGTTGGCGAGCGCGACGGCTTCCTCCGCGTCGGCCACCCGGTAGACGGTGGCCACCGGGCCGAACGCCTCCTCGCGGTGGATGCGCATCTCCTCGGTCACATCCGCCAGAACGGTGGGTTCGTAGAACCAGCCGCGGTCCTGTCCCTTGGGGCGCCCACCGCCGCACAGCGCGGTCGCGCCGCGCTCCAGCGCGTCGTCGACGAGTTCCTCGACGTCGGCGCGCCCCTGCTCGGTGGCGAGCGGGCCGACCTGCACGGACTCGTCCAGCGGGTTGCCGACGGTGAGTTCGCGCATCCTGCCGGTGAAGCGTTCCACGAAGGCGTCGTAGACGTCGGTGTGGATGATGAAGCGCTTGGCGGCGATGCAGGACTGCCCGTTGTTCTGCACCCGGGCCGTCACGGCCGTGGCCGCGGCGCGGTCGATGTCGGCGGACGGCATCACGATGAACGGGTCGCTGCCGCCGAGCTCCAGGACGGTCTTCTTCACCTCGTCGCCGGCGATGGCGGCCACCGAGCGGCCCGCGGGCTCACTGCCGGTCAGCGTCGCCGCGGCCACCCGGTTGTCGCGCAGGATGCCCTCCACCGCGCCGGAACCGACCAGCAGCGTCTGGAAACACCCCTCGGGGTAGCCCGCGCGGAGGAAGAGATCCTCCATGTACAGGGCGGTCTGCGGGACGTTGGAGGCGTGCTTGAGCAGTCCGACGTTGCCGGCCATCAGAGCCGGGGCGGCGAAGCGCATGACCTGCCAGAGCGGGAAGTTCCAGGGCATGACGGCGAGCACGACACCGAGCGGCCGGTAGCGGACGACGACCCGGGAGGCCCCGGAGTCCTTCACATCGGCGGCGTCGGGGTGCTCGTCGGCGAGGAGCTTCTCGGCGTGGGAGGCGTACCAGCGCATCGCCTTGGCACACTTCGCCGCCTCCGCACGGGCCGCCGCGATGGGTTTGCCCATCTCGGTGGTCATGGTGCGGGCGATCTCCTCCTCGTCGTCGCCGAGCAGATCGGCGGCTCGGTCCAGGAGCTGCGCGCGGCGGCCGAAGTCGGTGAGTCGGTGTTCGGCGAAAGCGCTCCTGGCGAGCGCGAGGCGCCGTTCGATCTCATCGGCTCCGAGCGCGTCGAAGGTCCTGAGCGTCTCACCGGTGGCCGGGTCGACCGTGGCGATGGGCATGGGCACTGTCCTCCTCGAACTCGGTTCTCCGACACGTGCGCGCTCGGGCCGTCCGGTTACCGCGGACAGCCTCCCGGCGGGTGTCGGTCAGCTGCCGCCACTCGACAGCCGCAGCTGTACGTCCTTCTCCTGGTCGCCCGCCGCCATGCCCTGCTCCTGCACGGTGAAAGCGGAGGCGAGGGTCTCCTGGATCCGGTCGACGGCCCAGTAGCCGCCCTGGATCTCGGCCTCGACGGGCTCGGACAGCTCTACGGGCCCGGAGGCCGTGTGCGTGCCGGAGACGTCGAACGTCGCCGTCCACACGGTCGCGTGATCGCCCGACACGTACTGGGGCGCGTCCCCGTCATCGCGGTCGGACGCATGCGACTGTCCCAGCGCCCGGAAGACCTTGTCGGCGTCCTCCTTGGCGCATCCGGTGATGCTCACCACGACAGGTGTGGTGCTCTGATCGGCACTGTTCACCGTGATTCCTCGCTCTCCGTGCGGTGTTCGCGGGGGCCGCCGAGGGCCGACCGGGCAGGGGTTCGCCGGTCGAGGCGCGATCCCTTCGGCGGCGAACCCGAAGCGTGTGGGGGCCGGGGTGGCGTGAGGCCGCCGGCGGTGGTGCGGCTGGTGCGGTACAGCTGCCGCGGGGTCGGCCGGCTCCGGCGGCGGTGACCGTTGGGAGCTGCCGGGCAGGGCACGAGTCGAAACGCCGTCCCTCGCGCCGGGTGGTGCCTGACGAGCCGAGCTTGTGGTCCGGCGGCCCGGGCCGCCGGCTCGTGTGCGGTCGCGGTGTGCGCCGCAGCGCCCAGGGCCGGTGAGCGCTCCTGGCGGGGCCGAGGCCGCGTGCCGGGCTCCGGGCGGCTCCGGGCGCCGGTCGCGAAGAGCCGGGCAGGTGGGGCCCACGGCACTGTCGCCCTGAGACGGTACGGACGGCGAGCGTCGCCGTGTCGGCAGCGCGGGCTGCGAATGCCGACGGGCCGACGGTGTGGGCGGCGGCCCCCGCCGAATCGGCGACGACCGTACTTGCGGCGAGCACCGGAGCCGAAGAGAGCCGCCCCGGCCCACGCGACACCAGGTGCTTCGCCCCACTCGTGGCCGGCCGGCCCGCAGGCCACCGGCCCCCACCAGTCGTGCCCGTCGACGACGTCAGCTCGATCACCGGCAGCCTGCCGACGAATCTCGCGGGGCCGCCGAAGTCGTCGGCCGTCGCGGTCACCGGGAGGGAGAGCGCCCGCCGCAACGGGCCTGTGCCGGGCGGGCTTCCGAGGACGAGGAGTCCTGCGATGTCGCGCGCCGACCGGGCGGGAGCCTCGATCACGGCCCGGCCCCGGCCGAGCGGATCCGATCCCGTGTGCCGCCGGAACACGGCCCGGCTGCGGATCGGCTCGAACACGCCCATCGGATTCCTCTCGCTTTCCTCTTCCTCCGGTGCGGCCGTGGTGCGGGCCGGGAGGGGTGGCGCCCCTCCAGGCTCGCCCGTCTCGGCGCGGGGTGCGAGCCGGGTCAGCCGGATGGCTCGTCGGGGACCGGCTGCTCGGGGTGGACGGAGCCGCTGCGCGGCTCCCCGGTCGGGCCCGCTCCCGACTCGTCCGCGTCCGGCAGGCTCTGATCGGGCTTGTCGTCGTCCTTGCCGCTCCGGCCGCCCTCCCCGTCCTCGGTCTCGTCGGAAGAGGAGCGAGGGAGGTCCAGCGCGTCCTCACCGCCCAGGTCCTGCTGGTCGGGAGGGTCACGGGGTACGGGCTGGTCCGGCTCGTGATCGCTCTGCACTGGATCCTCCTGCCGACGGTCCGTCATGGTCGTTCCTTTCTGCCGGGCCTGGCGGCCGGCCTGTCGCTCGGTCGCCGGGCGGCGGCCTGCCGTACGGTCCGCGTCGCCCGCTCGCAGCAGGCGGCGGCCGCGGTACAGCGATCACGCACCTCGCGTTCCCCTGGCGGCTCGATCCCCGCCCGGGCCGGTGGCGCCGACGGACGTGAGGAACTCCGGGTCCTCGGTCACCCGGACCGCACGGCGCCGCCCCTCCAACGTGTCCCCGCCGCCCGGCCCGGGCGCGTGGTGTCGCGGTGGCCGGCGCATGTGGTCAACTCCTTCTCGTCCTCGGCACCTCACTGCGCCCGCCGGGTACCCGGATGCCCACGGAATAACGGCCGGACAAGAAAACGTTCACCGTGCACATACTTGGCTCGCCAGTGCACACCCCAGGTTCGTCCGGCAGGGGCCGGGCGAATTCCGCTGTCCCCCGCACCAGGCGCAAGCCGCTGGACCCCGTCAGCCCCGGAGGCCGCCCGCATGCCGCACGACACAACCGAAGAGCCGCCAGGGGCACAGCCGGGCACGGGCGGTGGACTGCCCGGCGCAGGCGGACGGGGCATTCGTGGCGTCGTCCCTGTTCTCGCGTTCGCCGGCATCACCGTCGCGGTCATGCAGACCCTGCTCGTGCCTGTCATCAAGGATCTGCCGGTCCTGCTGAGCACCAGCCCTGCCAACGCGACCTGGGTGATGACGGCCACCCTGCTGGCCGGTGCGGTGTCGACCCCGATCATGGGACGGCTCGGTGACCTCTACGGCAAGCGACGGATGCTGCTCGCCAGCCTCGCCGTCATGGTCGTCGGCTCGCTGATCTCCGGTTTCACCGACGACCTGGTGACGATGATCGTCGGCCGCGCTCTCCAGGGCTTCGCCATGGGTGCGATACCGCTGGGGATCGGCATCATGCGCGACGAGTTGCCGCGGGAGCGGCTGGGCTCGGCGATGGCCCTGATGAGCTCGTCGATCGGCGTGGGCGGCGGTCTCGCCCTGCCTGCGGCCGCTCTCGTCGCCGAGCACACCGACTGGCACACGCTGTTCTTCGCCTCGGCGGGTCTCGGTCTGCTGTCGATGCTGCTCACCGTGCTGGTGGTGCCGGAGTCCTCGCTGCGCGCCAAGGGCGGCTTCGACCTGGTGGGGGCTCTCGGGCTGAGCGCGGGCCTGGTGTCCCTGCTGCTGCCGATCACCAAGGGCGGCGACTGGGGCTGGGGCTCCCCGACGACGCTGGGCCTGTTCGGCGTCGCGGTGGCCGTGCTGCTCACCTGGGGCGTGTGGGAGCTGCGCAGCTCCGCGCCGCTGGTGGATCTGCGGACCACCGCTCGTCGCGAGGTGCTGCTCACCAACCTGGCGTCGATCATGGTCGGCGTCGCGTTCTACGCCGTCTCGCTGGTCCTTCCCCAACTGCTCCAGCTGCCCGAATCGACCGGCTACGGTCTCGGCCGCTCCATGGTGGTGGCCGGCCTCTGCGTCGCGCCGCTGGGTCTGACGATGATGTTCGTCGCCCCGGTCTACGCACGGATCTCCGCCCGTCGCGGACCCAAGGCGACCCTGCTGCTCGGCATGCTGATCATCGCGATCGGCTACGGAGCCGGCCTCGGCCTGATGAGTGCCGCCTGGCAGACCGTCGTCATCTCCGTCGTGCTCGGCGCCGGCATCGGTCTCGCGTACTCCTCCCTGCCCGCACTGATCATCGGCGCGGTCGACCCGTCCGAGACGGGCGCGGCAAACGGCTTGAACACGCTCATGCGGTCGATCGGCACCTCGGTGTCGAGTGCCGTGATCGGCATGGTGCTCGCACACACCGCCGTCCCGATGGGCGATGTGCTCGTGCCGAGCATGAACGGCTTCCGGATCTCGTTCCTGATCGCCACCGGCGCGGTGCTCGCCGGGCTGGTGCTGGCCGCGTTCCTGCCCTCGCAGAAGACGTCGGGGCGGCTCACCCTGCGTGCCCGCAGCGACGAGCCGGGCACCGTGCCCGCGGACGAGGGCGCTGCCGCCGGTGGTGCCGGGGCCGCGGGCGCGGGTGCTTCTCAGACGGCCACGCGCGGTGCCGCGGGCGGCTGAGGCCGCCGCCGTACCCAGACGAGCAGAACGACCGAGGCGACGGCGGCCAGCGCGCACCAGGTGGAGACGAACTCCTCACGCCACAGCAGGAGGCACACCACCGCGCCCACCCCCGCCACGATGCCGAGCAGCCGCAGCGCCGGGTCCCGGGCGAGGAGCAGCGCACCGACGGTGGCCAGCAGATAGCCGGCGATGATCAGCGGCGAGCGCGGCAGATCGAGGAGATAGCCGACGGTGTGGCCGCGGATCTCGGCGGTGACCGTCCGCGTGGCCAGGCAGTAGGAGAGAACGGCGGCGGTGGCCAAACCGGCCGCGAGGGGGACGACGAGCCTCTTGCGCACCTCGGCGGGCTCGGCGAGCAGGACTCCGAGCGGTACCCACAGCGGCAGCAGGGGCAGAGCGATGGCGGCCCAGGCGTCGGTGGCCGCACCCGGCCCGCCGCCGCTGCGCCAGACGAGTGACTCGATGATCTGGTGCGCCCCGAGGAGCAGGGGCAGCGCGGCCAGCGGCAGATCGCCGACCCGGCGGACCCGGGCCACGCAGACCACCCCGATCGCGGCGATGCCGGTGCCCGCCACCAGATCCGCCGTCGCACTCCAGCACATGGGGTAGGTGTTACCCGAGGCGCACAGAAACGTACCCGCGGACCGCGGAGCACGTGGTAATTTCGGTATACCCGTTGTATGCAACCAAGTGGGGGTAGCCGTGGCGTCGGGCCGGGACAAGGCGTACGCGTATCTGAAGGACCATGTCCTCACCGATCCCGACATGCAGGGCACCTTCCTCTCGGAGCAGGACCTCGCCGACCGCATCGGGGTCTCCCGCACCCCCATCCGGGAAGCGCTGCTGCTGCTCGCCGCCGAGGACCTGGTGCGCCTGGTGCCCAAGCGCGGCGCACAGGTCGTGCCGCTGACGGGCCGTGAGATCACCGAACTGATGGAGCTGCGCGGGATCGTCGAGCGGTACGCGGCCGAGCAGCTCATCTCGCGCGGTGGTACGCCGATGCGGGAGCTGAACGACATCCTGGAGCGACAGCGGACGTTGAGCACGCCCGGCCAGGCCAGGGAGTTCATCGCGGTCGACCATCTCTTCCACGCCACGATCGTCTCGGCGGTGGGCAACGCGCTGCTGGACCGGCACTACGACGGGCTGCGCAGCCGGCAGATCCGGGCGGGCGTGGTGGCCCTGTTCAACCAGCACGGGCGCCAGGCGGCGGTGCTGGAGGAACACCATGCGATCCTCTCGGCGATCGCCTCCGGTGATGCCGAAGCGGCGTGCGCCGCGATCGACAGCCACCTGGAGACGACACTCAAGGTGCTCCTCGCGGGTTAGACCGTGCGTGCGGGGCCCGATCCCGAAGGTCCGGGCCCCGCTCCCATCCGACCGGCGTCAGGCGCGCAGCCTGCGGTTGGCCAGGACCGGAATGGCCCGGCGTACCGCCGCGACCTCGTCGGGGTCGATGTCCGCCACCAGCAGACCGGGACCCGCCTCCAACCGCTGCCGCACGGTCCCGTCCGGGCCGACGACCGCGCTGTGGCCGATCCCGGTCGGCGCCTTCGAGGTCACCGTCGCGCCGGACGCGAGCGGGTCCGCCTGACCCACGGCTGCGACCCACAGGGTGGCGTCGAGCGCCCGGGCGCGGGTGAGCAGTTCCCACTGGTCACGCTTGCCGGGACCGGCTCCCCAGGACGCGGGCAGCAGGGTGAGCACGGCTCCGGCGTCGGCGTGCGCCCGGAACAGTTCGGGGAACCGGACGTCGTAGCAGGTGGCCAGGCCGACGCGGACACCGTCGACGTCGATCGTGACCACCTCCGACCCGGCGGCGACGGTGTCCGACTCGGCGAAGCCGAAGGCGTCGTACAGGTGGATCTTGTCGTAGGCCGCCTCGACGCCGGGGCCCGTGGCCAGCAGCGTGTTGGTCACCTTGCCGTCGGCGGCCGGGGTGAACATGCCGGCGACCACCACCAGTCCGGCCTCCTCGGCGATCCGCCGGACCTCGGTGGCCCACGGGCCGTCGAGCGGTTCGGCGATCGGACCGAGGCGGGTTCCGAAGCAGGCCATCGCGGCCTCGGGGAAGACGACGACACGTGCGCCGGACTCCGCCGCGCGGTGAGCCTGTTCCCGCAGGACGGCGAGGTTCTGTGCCGGGTCGGGGCCGGTGGTGATCTGGCTCAGGGCGATGCGCATGGGGGTCCTTTCCGGGGTGCTGAGGTCAGCCGGCGGTGGTCGTGGCCGGAGAGCCGACGGCCGGCTGCGGGTGCTCCGCGGCCATCGGCGTGTCCTCGTCGTCGGTGCCGTCGCGGCCGAGGAGGAGTCCGGTGACGGTGACGGCGGCGGTCACCGCGACGTACAGGGCCAGCGGGATCCAGCTGTCGTAGGCGTCGAGCAGTGCGGTGAACAGCAGGGGCGCGACGGCGCCGCCGATCACGCCGGCCAGGGTGTAGGCCAGCGAGGAGCCGGTGTAGCGGAGCCGGGGGGTGAACTGCTCGGCGATGAAGGCCGCCTGCGGACCGTACATGAGCGAGTGGAGCGCGAGCGCGACGACCACTCCGACCACGAGCAGCGGCCAGCTGCCGCCGCCGATCATGGGGAAGAAGAGGAACGGCCAGATACCGGCGGCCGCGGCGGACACTCCGTACACCAGACGGCGGTTGACGCGGTCCGAGAGCGCTCCGGCGAGCGGGATCAGGGCGACCTGGAGCGAGGAGCCGATGAGGACGGCCGCGAGGGCGGAGCCGCGGGACATGCCGAGTTCACCGGTCGCGTAGGTCAGCACGAAGACGGTGAACAGCGCGTAGAGCACGTCGGGGGCGACGCGGCTGAGGATCGCCGCGGCCAGGGCGCGGGGATGGGTCGCGAAGACCTCCTTGATGGGCGCCTCCGGGCGGGTCTGCTCGGCCTCCATCGCCTTGAAGACCGGCGTCTCCTCCAGCTTGGCCCGGATCCACAGACCGAAGCCGACCAGGACTCCGGAGAGCAGGAAGGCCACGCGCCAGCCCCAGGACAGGAACTGGTCCTCGGTGAGCAGGACGCCGAGGGCGGCGAGCACACCGTTGGCCAGCAGGTTTCCGGCGGGCGGGCCGATCTGGGCGGCCGAGGCGTAGAACCCGCGCTTGCGCGGATCGCCGAACTCGCTGGACAGCAGTACGGCGCCGCCCCACTCACCGCCGACGCCGACACCCTGGGCGAACCGCAGCAGCACCAGCACGATCGGGGCCGTCACGCCGATCGTGGCGTACGTCGGCAGGAGACCGATCAGCAGGGTCGCGGCGCCGATCAGGACAAGGGTCGCGATCAGGACCTTCTTGCGGCCGATGACGTCTCCGAGCCGGCCGAAGACGAAGCCGCCGAGCGGGCGGGAGACATAGCCGACCGCGTAGGTGGAGAAGGCCAGCAGCGTCCCGGTCGTGGGGTCACCCGACGGGAAGAAGAGGTCGCCGAAGACCAGGGCCGCCGCCGCGGAGTAGATGGCGAAGTCGTACCACTCCAGGGCGGTACCGGTGAGGCTGGCGAAGAAGGCGCGGCGGACCGCCGGCCTGCCGCCCCGGGGCTTGTCGATGCTGGTGCTGGTGCGCTTCACGGTTTCCGTCCTTGTGCGAGGGCGTGATGTCGACCTTCCGGCATACTTCTTGTATACAGGTCGTATGCGCAACCCCTTGGCGCACATTCATCCGCTTCGCTTCCCCCGGTATGGAGAGATCATGGCCCTGCTGAGCTTCGACCTTCCCGACGGATCGACCCGGGAGGTCGACGTCGTCCAGGTGCTCAACGCCGGATACGCCGGCCGCAGCCAGGACGACGTGGCGGCCCATGTGGCCGAGCTCGCCGAGCTGGGCGTGCCCGCCCCCTCGACGACCCCGGCGCTGTACCCGGTCTCCGCGTACCTGGCCCAGCAGACGGGACAGGTGGGCGCGCAGCACGGACGCACCTCCGGTGAGGCGGAGTGGGCTCTCGTCGTCGACCGTGACGGTGAGCTGCTGCTGACCGCCGCGTGCGACCACACCGACCGCGAGCTGGAGGTGCACGGCGTGGCCTGGAGCAAGAACGCGGGCCCCGATGTCCTCGCCCGGCGGGCCTGGCGGCTGGCCGATGTCGAGGACCGGCTCGACACGCTGACCCTGCGTGCCTGGGTGACCCACGACGGCGACGAGCTCCTCATCCAGAACGGCACGCTGGCCGAGCTGCTGACGCCGGCCTACTGGGCGGACGTGCTGCGCGGACGCGGTGATCTGATTCCCGGCACCGTGCTGATCTCGGGCACGATCCCGATGCGCGACGGCGTGGACCAGTTCGCCGGCCGCTGGCGCGTGGAGCTGGGCGACCCGGCCACCGGCGATGTCATCGACCTCGCGTACGACGTGGTGCCGCTGCCGGTGCCGATCGGCTGAGCGGCCGTACGGGAGGGGCGACGGGTCCGAGCGGCGGGCGGGAGGCTCCGGGCGACGGACCGCGGCGGCAGAGCACCGTCCCCCACGGGTCCGTCAGGCAGGCTCGCCCTTCGGGGGTTCATGCAGCCCGAAGGGCGATCCCTGATCGTCGTGGCAGAACGTGAACCGGCCGAAGCGGGCGACCGTCTCCTCGTCCCCGCCGACGTCGAAGTCGTCGACGGTGCCCCCGAGTTCGGCGACCCGCGCCAGGGCGGTCCGCATGTCGTCGACGCGGAAGAAGAGGTACGGGCCGGCGCCGGGGTCGCTGCCGTGCACACCGCCCGGGACGTCCGGGGTGCGGATGGCGTAGCCGCCGCCCTCCGTCGTGCCCTCCTCGAAGGACCAGCCGAAGAGTCCGCCGTAGAACGCACGGGCCTGGGCGGGGTCGCCGACGCCCAGTTCGAAGAACGAGATCTCACCGGTCATTGCGGGCTTCCGCCTTCCTGTGACTGTGCTGTCCACGCTACGGCCGTCGCCGGACCCGCGCACCCGGCTGTCCCACGGTCCGCGGCGCGCCGTCCCCTCCCCGGCCCGGCCGCCGACCCCGACACGAGGCGCGCGCGGCAGGGACGTTCCCGCACGTCGAACGGCCCGCGGAAATAGGGCATCGCCCGGGAAGGATCAAGAGCGACCGGGAGAGTGCAAGGTCACAGCCTTCTCCTCTGCTGCACAGTTGTGTGCTTGACCTAGCATCTGAGCATGACGGTCCTCCCCGATGACGGGTTCTCACTGGCCGCCGAATTCCCGGATGCCACCCACGAGCAGTGGCAGCAACTGGTCGCCGGCGTGCTGCGCAAGGCAGGCAAGGACACCGCGGACACGGCGGCAGAGGACGCGCTGTCCACAGCCATCGAGGACGGGATCTCCACCCGTCCTCTGTACACCGCGGGCGACGGCGCGTACGACAGCGCCGGCCTTCCCGGCTTCGCCCCCTTCACCCGGGGCGGCAGGCCCGAGGGCGGCGCGGTGTCCGGCTGGGACGTGCGCCAGCGCCACGACCGCCCGGATCCGGAGCGTACGAACGAAGCCGTCCTCGCGGACCTGGAGAACGGGGTCACCTCCCTCTGGCTCACCGTCGGGCCGGCCGGTGTCCCGGTCTCGGGCATGGCGACGGCCCTGAAGGACGTCTACCTCGACCTCGCTCCCGTCGTACTCGACGCCGGTGCCGAATTCGACGCGGCGGCACGGGAGTTGCTGCGCATCCACGAGGAGCGCGGACTCGCTCCCGAGGCCGCGCTGGGCAACCTCGGCGCCGACCCCCTGGGGCATGCCGCGCGCACCGGTGCGTACGACGACCTCGCCGCGCACACCGCCGCCGCCGTCGAACTCGCCCGGCTGTGCCACACCTCCCGGCCCGGGCTGCGCGCCCTGACCGTCGACGCGCTGCCGTACCACGGGGCCGGCGCGTCCGCCGCGCAGGAACTCGGCTGCTCGCTGGCGACCGGCGTCGCCCTGCTGCGTGACCTCACCGCCGCCGGGCTCTCCGTCGAAGCCGCCTGCGGTCAGCTGGAGTTCCGGTACGCGGCCACCGCCGACCAGTTCCTCACCGTCGCCAAGCTCCGTGCGGCGCGCCGGGTGTGGGCGCGCGTCGCCGAGGCGTGCGGGGCCGGTTCCGCGGGCGCGCAGCGCCAGCACGCGGTGACGTCGCCGGTGATGATGACCCGGCGCGACCCGTGGGTGAACATGCTGCGCACCACGGTCGCCTCGCTCGCCGCGGGGGTCGGCGGTGCCGACGCGGTGACCGTGCTCCCCTTCGACCACGCGCTCGGTCTCCCCGACGCGTTCGCCCGCCGTATCGCGCGCAACACCTCGACCATCCTCGTCGAGGAGTCGCACGTGGGCCGCGTGATCGACCCGGCCGGCGGCTCCTGGTACGTGGAGCAGCTCACCGACGAGGTCGCGCAGGCGGCCTGGGCCTGGTTCCAGGAGATCGAGCGGGCCGGCGGGCTGCCCGCCGCGCTGCGCTCCGGCCTGGTGGCCGAGCGCATCGGCGCGACCTGGGAGAGCCGCAGCGCCTCGCTGGCCAAGCGGCGCGAACCGATCACGGGCGTCAGCGAGTTCCCGCTGCTGGCCCAGGCACCGGTGCAGCGCGACCCGGCGCCCGCCGCGCCCTCCGGCGGACTTCCCACCGTACGCCGCGACGAGGCGTTCGAGGCGCTGCGGGCCCGCTCGGACGCGCATCTGGCCGCCACCGGCGCCCGGCCGCGTGTCTTCGTCGCGGCCATCGGCCCGGCGGCCGCCCACACCGCGCGGGTGAGCTTCGCCGCCAACCTCTTCCAGGCCGGCGGCATCGAACCGGTCCACGACCCGGTGTCGGTCGACGCGGCCACGGCCGCCGAGGCGTTCACCGCGAGCGGGGCGCAGATCGCCTGCGTCTGCTCCAGCGACAGCCTCTACGCCGAGCACGCGGTGCCGGTGGCCGAGGCGCTCAAGGCGGCCGACGCGCGGCTTGTCCTCCTCGCCGGGCGTCCCGGCGACCAGCGTGAGACGTACGAACGGGCCGGAGTCGACGAGTTCGTCGTCGCGGGCGGCGACGCGGTCGCCGTCCTCACCACCGTCCTCGACCGGATCGGAGTGGCGTGATGCGGATCCCGGACTTCACGGAGATCGAACTCGGGGACGGCGGCACGTCGCAGGTCTCCGAGGACCAGTGGCGTACGGCGGTGAAGGAGTCGACCGGCAAGGGCGACACCGACCTGGTGTGGGACACCCCCGAGGGCATTCCCGTCAAGCCGCTCTACACCGGCGGGGATCTGGCGGGGCTGGACTTCCTGGGCACCTACCCGGGCGTCGCGCCGTATCTGCGCGGCCCGTACCCGACGATGTACGTCAACCAGCCGTGGACGATCCGTCAGTACGCCGGGTTCTCCACCGCGGAGGAGTCCAACGCCTTCTACCGGCGCAATCTCGCCGCCGGGCAGAAGGGTCTGTCGGTCGCCTTCGACCTGCCGACCCACCGCGGTTACGACAGTGACCACCCCCGGGTGACGGGCGATGTCGGCATGGCCGGTGTGGCCATCGACTCGATCTACGACATGCGCCAGCTGTTCGACGGCATCCCGCTGGACAGGATGAGCGTGTCGATGACCATGAACGGTGCCGTGCTGCCCGTTCTGGCGCTCTACATCGTGGCCGCCGAGGAACAGGGCGTGCCGCCCGAGAAGCTGGCCGGGACCATTCAGAACGACATCCTCAAGGAGTTCATGGTCCGCAACACCTACATCTATCCGCCGCGGCCCTCGATGCGGATCATCTCGGACATCTTCGCGTACACCTCGCAGAAGATGCCGCGGTACAACTCCATCTCGATCTCCGGCTATCACATCCAGGAGGCCGGGGCCACGGCCGACCTGGAGCTCGCGTACACCCTCGCCGACGGCATGGAGTACCTGCGCGCGGGCATCGGCGCCGGTCTCGACGTGGACGCCTTCGCTCCGCGGCTGTCGTTCTTCTGGGCGATCGGCATGAACTTCTTCATGGAGGTCGCCAAGCTGCGGGCGGCGCGCCTGCTGTGGGCGAAGCTGGTCAGGACGTTCGACCCGAAGAACGCCAAGTCGCTGTCGCTGCGCACCCATTGCCAGACGTCGGGCTGGTCGCTGACGGCGCAGGACGTCTTCAACAACGTCACGCGTACCTGTGTGGAGGCCATGGCGGCCACCCAGGGACACACGCAGTCGCTGCACACCAACGCGCTCGACGAGGCGCTCGCGCTGCCGACGGACTTCTCCGCGCGCATCGCCCGCAACACCCAGCTCCTGCTCCAGCAGGAGTCCGGGACCTGCCGGGTCATCGACCCGTGGGGCGGCAGCGCGTACGTCGAGAAGCTCACGCACGACCTCGCCCGCCGCGCCTGGCAGCACATCGAGGAGGTCGAGGCGGCCGGCGGCATGGCGCAGGCCATCGACGCGGGCATCCCCAAGCTGCGCGTCGAGGAGGCTGCCGCGCGTACGCAGGCCCGGATCGACTCGGGACGCCAGCCGGTCATCGGCGTCAACAAGTACCGCGTCGAGACCGACGAGGAGATCGACGTCCTCAAGGTCGACAACTCCTCGGTGCGCACCCAGCAGGTGGAGAAGCTGCGGCGGCTGCGCGCGGAGCGCGACGAGGGCGCCTGCCAGGACGCGCTGCGGGCGCTCACCGCGGCCGCCGAGTCCGGTCCGGGCGCGGGCCTGGAGGGCAATCTGCTGGCCCTGGCGGTCGACGCGGCGCGTGCCATGGCGACCGTCGGCGAGATCTCCGACGCCCTGGAGAAGGTCTACGGGCGCCACTCGGGGCAGATCCGTACGATCTCCGGTGTGTACCGAAACGAGGCCGGGACGTCACCGGCGGTGGAGACGACCCGGACGCTGGTCGAGGGGTTCGAGGAGGCCGAGGGCCGTCGCCCGCGCATCCTGGTGGCCAAGATGGGCCAGGACGGGCACGACCGCGGCCAGAAGGTGATCGCGACGGCCTTCGCCGACCTCGGCTTCGACGTCGACGTGGGCCCGCTGTTCCAGACGCCGGCCGAGGTCGCCCGCCAGGCGGTGGAGGCGGACGTCCACATCGTCGGTGTCTCCTCGCTCGCCGCGGGCCATCTGACGCTGGTGCCCGCGCTGCGGGAGGAACTGGCCGCCGAGGGCCGTGAGGACATCATGATCGTGGTGGGCGGGGTGATCCCTCCGCAGGACGTCCCGACCCTGCTGGAGGCCGGCGCGGCAGCCGTGTTCCCTCCCGGCACGGTGATTCCCGACGCCGCGCAGGACCTGGTGAAGACGCTGGGCGCCTCGCTCGGCCACGAGTTGTGAGCTCATGCCACCGACGATCGACATCGACAGTTACGTCAAGGGCGTACGTGAGGGGTCGCGCGCGTACATCGCGCGCGCCGTCACGCTCGTGGAGTCCACCCGCGCCGATCACCGGACGCTGGCGCAGCAGTTGCTCACCGAGCTGTTGCCGTACGCCGGTTCGGCCCGGCGGGTGGGGATCAGCGGGGTGCCCGGGGTCGGAAAGTCCACCTTCATCGACGCGCTCGGGACGCTGCTGACCGGGCTCGGCCACCGGGTCGCGGTCCTCGCCGTCGATCCGTCGTCCAGCCGTACGGGCGGCTCCATCCTCGGCGACAAGACGCGGATGGAGCGGCTGTCGACGGACCCTGCGGCATTCGTCCGTCCCTCCCCCACCTCGGGCACGCTCGGCGGTGTCGCCAAGGCGACGCGCGAGACCATGATCGTGATGGAGGCGGCGGGCTACGACGTGGTGCTGGTCGAGACCGTCGGCGTGGGCCAGTCGGAGACGGCCGTGGCCAACATGGTGGACACCTTCCTGCTGCTCACCCTGGCCCGCACCGGCGACCAGCTCCAGGGCATCAAGAAGGGTGTGCTGGAGCTGGCCGACGTGATCACGGTGAACAAGGCCGACGGACCCCATGAGCGGGACGCCCGCTCCGCGGCACGTGAACTCGCGGGCGCCCTGCGGCTGATGCACCCCGCCGACGCGGCGTGGACTCCCCCGGTGCTGTCGTGCAGCGCACGGGAGGGCACGGGCCTGGACACGGTGTGGGAGCGGGTCGAGCAGCACCGCTCCCTGCTGGACTCGACGGGGCGCCTGGCGGCGAAGCGCCGTTCCCAGCAGATCGACTGGGCGTGGACGATGGTCCACGACGGGCTGCGCGACCGCCTGCGCGCGCATCCCGAGGTACGGGCACTCGCGCCCGATCTCGAACAGCAGGTCCGGGAAGGGCAGTTGACGGCGACGCTGGCGGCGGAACGCATCCTGGACGCGTTCTGGAAGCCGCAGGCGTAGGGCGTTGCGGCGCGCAGTTGCTTTGCGCGCACCGCGCGGGGGTCGCGGCCGCCGGACCGGGGGTACTCGCGGGGCGGGGGCCGGGCGTTGGGTTCCGCCGCCGGGCCAGAAACGGTAGGCGGGGACGGTGGTCCCGGGCGCCGGGCCCGAAGCGGTGGTCGCGGTGGTCGACCGAGGGCGGGTGCGGTGACCCCGGTCGCCGAGCCGGTGTGGCATTCTCGGTCGCCGGACCGGTGGTGTCCGGTCGCCGGACCGGTGGTGGTCGTGGGCGCGAGCATGGGCGCCGCCGAGCGTCAGCCCGGAACAGTGGTCCCAGGCACGGCCTCCCGGTTGTGGTTGCCGCGCCCGCGGTGGACCCGGCCACAGGCGTCGGCGGGGGCACCCTGAGCGGTGGTCGCAGCAACGCCCCTGGGCGTCGGTCCCGGGCGCCGGCCCGGAGAGGCGGTCGTGGGCGGGCACGAGCCCGCAGCACCTGTCCCGGACGTGGGCGCCCACCCGGAGCGTTGCCCTCGGACGGCGGAGCGACAGCAGCGGGCACCTGCCCGTGGTGGCCGCGGGCGCGAGCCGCAGCTTTAGTGCCGAGCGTGAGCCCGGAACAGTGGTCCCGGGCATGGCCTCCCGGTTGTGGTCCCCGCGCCCGCGGTGGACGCGGCCACAGGCGCCGGCGCGGGCGCCCTGCCTGAGGGCAAGTCGTAGCAACGCCCCTGGGCGTCGGTCCCGGGCGCGAGCCCTGGGCGGTTCCCAGTGCGGCCTCGGAGCAGTAGTCCCCGTACAGAGCCGAGGACTTGCTCTCGCGCGCGGGCTCAGAACGGCGTCGTCCGGCGCGGGCGCCCGCCCTCCCGGGAGCGGCGAGCACCGGCGGATGCGGTGGCCCCGAGCGCGTGCCCGCAGCACCGGCCGCGGGCGCGGGCCGGCGTGGTGGCCCCGGCACGCGGCCGGAAGAGTGGTCCCGGAGTCCAAGCCGGAGTCGCGGGCGTGGGCGCCCGCCCGGAGCGGCAGATACGGGCACCCGCCGGAGCAACAACCCAGGAGCCGTGGTCCCGGCGGGCGGCCCCTGAAGAGTGGTCCCGTGCACCGGCCCGGAGAGGTAGTCGCGCGCAGGCACCTGTCCCGGGCGCGGGCACCGACCCGGATGCAGCCGCGAGCACGCAGCAAGAGCGCCGCGCGGCGGAAGGCTCACGCCCCCGCCCCCTCACCTCACCTCACCTCACCGACCCGACGCCTCCGCGCCGCCCGCTTCTCCCACCTTGATGCCCGAGCCGACCACCCGGGCCTTGATGCCCTCCTTCTCCACCCTGATGTCCTGAAGACTCAGCTCACGCAGCGACGCAGGCAGTTCGAAGGACAGGGACAGCCGCTCCGACAGCTCCGGGGGCCTCAGCGCGAGCAGGCCCTTGATCAGTGCGGGGTCGATGCCGACCTTTTCCAGGAGCTCGGGGTGTGCGACCACCACATCGACGAGGTTGACCTTCATCAGCTGCTCGGCGAACTTCGGGGCGCCCGTCAGCCGGTTCAGTTCCTTCTCGCTCGCCAGCGCCCGGCGCACCTGCGCGTCGCTGACGCCGAGCCGTTCGACGATCGCCGGCACGGAGAGCAGCGCCTTGGCGCGTGCGGCCTCGCGGCTGATGAGGTCGGCCGTCTCCCGGTGCAGCCGCAGGCCGGAGTGTTCGGGGTCCTTGCCCGGCCGGTAGACGGCGACGCCCGGGATGTCGAGCTGCATGCCGTCGATGGTCGTGGTGAGGGCACGGCCGTTGTCGCGGGTGAGCCGGGCATGGGCACGGACGCTCAGATCCTGTCCGGCGACGGCGAGTTCACCGTTGACGCGGACGGCGTCGTCGCCGCTCCCGGTGAACGTCAGCTGGGAGGCGCCGAGTTCGCGATTGAGATCGTCGAAGGAGAGCAGGACCTCGCCGTCGAGGCGGCCGATGACCGCACCCTGGATGGAGGTGGGGGCGTCGCCGACGATGCGGACGTCTCGCACACTGGCCCGCACCTCGGCGAGCGAGACACGGTCCGCGGAGACGTCCGGCACGGTGACGTCGACGCGGTCGATCCGGTCGCCGAGCACCTGGGTAAGGAACGGGAAGCCGTGGATGTCCACGTCCGGCCGCGTGGCGAGACCGAGCGAATTCTGCAGCTTGTCGGCGGCCTTGGTCTGCGCGTACGCCTCGGCGAGCCGGTCGGCGAGCAGCAGGCAGACGGCGAACAGGCCCGTGACCAGGACCAGCTTCACCAGGGCGGGCAGCGCCGCGAAGCGGCTCCTGCCGCGGTGGTTGGGCGGCTGCCAGTCGTCCTCGTCGTCGGTGTCGGACCGTAGTCCGAGCTCCAGCGGATCCCTCGGAACGTAGTCGGTGTAGTCGGGCTCCGGATCTGCCAGTTGAGCGAGTTCCTCGTACGGATTTCGCGAATGCGTCGATATGCGTGTGGGGGGGCGCATCAGCTCATCCCACCATGCGGGCCACCCTCGAACGCAAGTCCAACCGCCTTTACGTGAGGGTTTGAGACAAAGATCGGCGCAGCCGCGGCGCCCGGACCTCCCACGACGCGCCTAATCTGTGTCCATGGTCACGTCGCACGTTCTCACATGGGAAGTCACCCAGAGCCGGGGATACGAGACGGCGTGGGTGGATCTCGGGCATGCGGGTCTGCGGGCGCGGGGCCGCGCCGTCGGCATGGCGCCCGAGCCGTACTGGGTCTCGTACGAGCTGGAGACCGACGCCGGCCTCGTGACCCGCGAACTGCGGGTGAGTGTCGAGTCCGCCGACGGGGTGCGCGCGCTGCGGCTGCGGCGGGACGACGACGGCGTGTGGCGGGCGGACGGGGAGCCGGTACCCGGGCTCGACGGCGCGCTCGACTGTGATCTGGCGCTGTGCCCGCTCACCAACACCATGCCGGTGCTGCGTCATGGGCTGCACACCGCCGCGGGTGAGCAGAGCCTGGTGATGGCGTGGGTGTCGGTGCCCGATCTCACCGTGCACGCCTCGCCGCAGACCTACACGCACCTCGGCGCCTCGGAGCACGGCGCGCGCGTCCGGTTCGTCTCGGAGGACTTCCGCCGCGACGTGGAGTTCGACGCGGACGGATTCGTCGTGGACTACCCCGGACTGGCGCGCCGCACGAGCGCGCGTCAGAGCGACCGCAGTACCCACGACCAGGTGTAGGTGCCGGCCCCCACGAGATACGGCGGCAGGGTGTCGGGCCCGCAGGAGGCCGTGCCCAGGCCGCGGTGGGCCGCGTCGATGCGGACCACGGGGCACGGGCGCGGCACGAGCTCGTCGTGGTGGGCCGCGTCGGCGAGGTCCTTGTCCCGGTAGCGCCCCACTCCCACCTGCCGTGGGCTGTCCAGCCGGACCGCGAGGCCCGGTCCGCCGTCGGCGGGCCGCAGGGCGAAGCCGCGGACGCCATGGCGGCCGCCGCTCTCCTGGGGCCGCAGATACGGGGTGAACAGCGAGTCGACGTCCGCGCCGTACCGCCCGACGGGAGCCGAGCGGCGGTCAGGGTAGGACTCCCAGGGGCCCTGCCCGTACCACTCGATCCGGTCCAGGCTCGCGACCGTCTCGAAGACCGATCCGACGCGGGCGACGTCCGACAGGCCGTCCGGAAGCACCGCCCTCTCCTCGATGAGCAGCCCGTCCTGGACCGGCGTGAGGACCTGCTCGTGCACGACGGTCCCGGCGCCGGTGTCGTACGCCGAGCGCACCGACACCTTGGCGCCCTCACGGCTCACCGACAGCGGCTTGCGGACCGGGGCGTCCAGGCCGAGTTCGCGCCACAGGTCCGCGGCTCCGCCGAGCAGATCGTTGTCGGTCGGCGCGCGCCACAGGTTCAGGACGGGCGGTGCGGTGAGCAGCGGGTGCAGAAGTAGTCCGTCGTCGTCGACCTCGATACGGCCCGGGGCGGGCGTGGTGTCGAACGGTACGGTCCCGCGCTCACGGAGCCGGATCTGCGGTGTGCAGATCTCGGTGCCGCGCGCCGCCCAGGTCTCGTGCGCGGCCGTGGTGACCCGCAGCGTCAGCCAGGTCTCCCCGCCGTCGGCGGGCAGCGCGGTCGTCAGTTCGGCCGGCACGGGGAGTTCGGCACAGCCGCCGGGCGGCAGGGCCGGCAGCGCGGCCGGGGCGGTGGCCTCTCCCCCGTCCTCGCAGGACAGCAGCCACTCCGCGGTCAGCCAGGAAAGATCCCGGAAGTGCTGGTGGTTGTGGACGGTGACCGTGCGGCCGTCGTACGACAGCCGCAGGGGCGCGGCCAGTTCGCGGTGCTCGTACATCGCCGGCTTCGGCGTGCGGTCGGGGAAGAGCAGCCCGTCCGCGCAGAACGCGCCATCGTTGGGGGTGTCGCCGAAGTCGCCGCCGTACGCCCAGCGGTGGCCCTCCCCCGCCACGCCGTCCGCGTAGGCGCCGGCCCCGGCCCGTCCGGCGGGGCGGCCGTCGGACAGCCGCTGGAGGATGCCGTGGTCCCACAGTTCCCAGATGAAACCGCCCTGGAGGCCGGGCGTGGACTCGATCGCGGCCCAGTGGTCGGCGAGGGTGCCGTTGCTGTTGCCCATGGCGTGCGAGTACTCGCACAGGATCAGTGGCTTGGTCTGGGTGCCGGAGCGGGCGTGCGCGACGATCTCGTCGAGCGAGGCGTACATGGGACAGACGATGTCGCTCGCGATCCGCGTGGACGACCAGTCCGTCTTCGCGGCTCCCTCGTACTGGAGGGGGCGCGTCGGGTCGTGGCGGCGCAGCCAGCCGGCGGCGGCGTCGTGGTTCGCGCCGTAGTCGCTCTCGTTGCCGAGCGACCAGACGACGACACTCGGGTGGTTCCTGTCGCGCAGCACCATGCGGGAGACACGGTCGACGAAGGCGGGCAGATAGCGCGGGTCGTCGGCGATCTCGTGGGCATGGTCGTGGCTCTCGATGTCGGCCTCGTCCACGACGTACAGGCCGAGTTCGTCGGCGAGGTCGAGCAGCGCGGGGTCGTTCGGGTAGTGGGAGGTGCGTACGGCGTTGAAGCCGAAGCGCTTCACCGTCGCCAGGTCGGCGCGCATCTCCTCCACGGTGAGGGTGCGTCCGGTGAGCGGATGGAAGTCGTGCCGGTTGACTCCGCGGATGAACACGCGCTCGCCGTTGACGAGCAGGTCCCGGCCGCGGATCTCGATGTCACGGAAACCGATGCGGTGCCGCGAGCGGTCGGCGACGGTGCCGTCGGCCCGGTGGAGCCGCACGGTCAGCCGGTGGAGCGCGGGCGTCTCGGCCGACCACGGCCGTACGCCGGTGACCGTGGCGCTCAGCCGTGCCTCTCCGAGGAACTCCGAGACGCGCTCGTCGTCCCGCATCGCCGCGTCGAAGGCGGTGTCCTGGGCGAGTTCGCCCCAGCCCTCCAGCTCGCCACTGACGAACCAGCCCGGCGGGAGCGCTCCGCCGGCCAGGCGCACCCGGCAGTCGATCCGCAGCGCACCGTCGCGGCCGGCCCGTACGGCGACATCGGCGAGGTGCAGCGGATCGGTGGCGTAGAGCAGGACGGAGCGGGTGATGCCGCCGTGCCACCACTGGTCCTGGTCCTCGATGTGGGAGCTGTCGGACCACTTCACGACGGTGAGGCGCAGGGTGCTGCGCTCTCCGGGCCGCACCACGTCGGTGAGGTCGAACTCGCTCGCCAGATGGGAGTCCTTGCCGATGCCGACGGCCTGCCCGTCGACCTCGACGATCAGCACGCTCTCGGCGGCACCGACCTGGAGGACGATCCTGCGGCCCGCCCAGTCGGCGGGAATGTCGATGTCGCGCTCGTGGACGCCGGTGGGGTTGGCCGCGGGCGATGCGGGCGGATGGTGCGGCCAGGGCATCGTCACATTGGTGTAGTGGGGCAGATCGGGCGCCCCCGCGTCCTGCATGGTCCAGACGCCGGGGACCTCCAGGGCCGACCAGTGGTCGGCGAGCGGGGCGTCGGGGGCGGGCAGCAGTTGGAAGCGCCAGATGCCGTCGAGGCAGATGCTGCCGGGGCGGCGGTCCACGGCGTGCATCGGCAGCCGGCGCCAGGAGGTGATCTCGGGCGATTCCCACGGACGGAGCGGCAGCATCAGCGGATGGCTCCCTTGGCCAGGTCGGCGATCATCTGTCGGGCACCGATCAGGAAGATGATGAGAAGCGGGATCAGCGCGAGGACCGCACCGGCCATGACCATGCCGTAGTCGGTGTTGCCGTGCACGCTGTTGAGCTGCGACAGGGCGACCTGGAGGGTCACGTTGTCGGGGTTGATGAGGGAGATCAGCGGCCACGCGTAGTCGTTCCACTGTGACATGAAGGTGAAGATGCCGAGGAAGGCGAGTCCGGGCCGCACCACCGGCAGTGCCACGTGCCAGTACTGGCGCAGGAATCCGCAGCCGTCGAGCCGGGAGGCGTCCATCAGTTCGTCGTGGATCGCCCCCTTCATGTACTGGCGCATCCAGAAGATGCCGAAGGCGTTGGCCGCGGCGGGGACGACGAGTGCGGTCAGGGACCCGATCCAGCCCAGCTTCGCCATGATGACGAACTGCGGGATGGCCTGGAGCTGGGCCGGCACCATGAAGATGCCCATCATCAGCACGAACAGCACCCGGCGGCCGGGGAAGGCGAACTTCGCGAAGACGAAGGCGGCCAGCGAGTCGAAGAACAGCACCAGCACGGTCACGGACCCGGCGACGATCAGCGAGTTGAGCATCGAGCCGAAGAAGTCGACGGTGTCGAAGAGGTTGCGGACGTTCTCGCCGAAGTGCGAACCGGGCAGCAGTTTCGGCGGGTACTGGAAGATCTCGCTGGACGTGTGCGTCGACATGACGATCGCCCAGTAGAACGGCAGCAGCGAGAGGATCACGCCGATGAGGAGCGATCCGTGGAGGGCGACTCCCGAGGCACGGGCGCCCTTGACGGCCTTGTCACGGTGCACGGCGGGCCCCTCCTACTTTTCCCTGCGCGCGACCAGGCGCCAGTTGACGATCGAGAAGATGACGACGACGAGGAAGATGCCCCAGGCGACGGCGGCCCCGTAGCCGAAGTCGTTGTTGTCGAAGCTCTGCTGGAAGAAGTAGAGGACCATCGTCTGGCCCGCGTTGTCGGGACCGCCCGCGAACGTCGAGGTGTTGGACGTCGTGGACAGCAGCACCTGCGGCTCGGAGAAGGACTGGAGCCCGGTGACGGTGGAGACGACGAGGGTGAAGAGGATGACGGGGCGCATCAGCGGGACGGTGATCCGGAAGAAGGTCTGCACGGGGTTCGCGCCGTCGACCCGGGCCGCCTCGTACAGCTCGCCGGGGATGGTCTGCAGGCCCGCGAGGAAGATGATCGCGTTGTAGCCGACCCACTGCCAGCTCATCAATGCGGCGATGGAGACCTTGATGCTCCACGGTGTCTGGAGCCAGGCGACCGGGTCAAGGCCCAGTCCCTGGAGTACGGCGTTGACGAGGCCGAAGTTGGTGGAGAAGACCGAGCCGAAGACGATGGCGACGGCCACGACGGAGGTGACGTTCGGCACGAAGAAGGCGAAGCGGTAGAAACTCGTCAGCCGCTTCGCGGAGTTGATCATCACCGCGACGAGCAGCGCCAGGAAGAGCATGGGGAAGGTCGCCATCGCCCAGATCACGAGGGTGTTGCCCAGCGCGTTCCAGAACTGCGTGTCGGAGAGCAGATAGCGGTACTGGGCGAGGCCGGCGAACTCCATGGAGCCGAGGCCGTCCCAGCGGTGGAACGAGAGGTACAGCGAGAACCCGACGGGGATCAGGCCGAACGCCAGGAAGATCAGGTAGAACGGCGATATCGCTGCGTACAGCCGCCAGTGCCGGAGCACCGAGCGGGCCTTGGAGCGCGGCGGCGGCTCGGGCGGGGTACGCCGGCTCGCGGCCGTCCGGTCGAGGGCGGGTGCGGTGGTCACACGCTCACCCCCAGGTGGTCGGCTATGCGGCGGCAGGTCTTCATGGCGTCCCTCCAGGCGCGCTTCGGGTCCTTGCCCGCCTGCGAGACACGGGTCAGTTCGTCCCTGATGGGCTGACCGAGGGCCACGTCGTACGGGCTGTTGTAGGCGACGGGGATCTTCTCGGCGGCCGGCCCGAAGACGTCGACCGTGCGCTGGCCGCCGAAGAAGGGGTCGGGGTCGAGCATCGCCTTCTGCCGGTACGACGCCGGGGTCGAGGGGAAGAGGCCCGCGTCGACGAAGCCCCGCGTCTGATTGTCGGCCCCGAGGAGCCAGGTGATGATCTCGAAGGCCTGCTCGCGCTCGCGGCACGCCTGGGTGATCGACAGGAACGAGCCGCCGTCGTTGGCGGGCCCGCCGGGCATCTGCGCCACGCGCCATGTCCCCTCGGTCTTCGGCAGGTTGAGCTTCAGGTCGCCGCCGATCCAGGAGGCGCCGAGCTGGTCGGGCAGCAGTCCCTTCTCGGTGGCGGCGATCGCGTCGGGGGTGCCGGAGAGCATCGGGGAGACGAGGCCCCGGCGGCGCGCTTCGAGCGCCAGGTCCCAGGCGCGGCGGACATGCTCCCCGTCGCCGATGAAGTGGCGGTTCTCGTCGACGAAGCGCCGGGTGCCCTGGCCGATCGCGTAGTTGTAGACGGCGATGATGTCGACGACCCAGTACGCGCCCTTGATCTTCTTCTGCAGCGTCTCGCCCGTCGCGAAGTACGCCTCCCAGGTCGAGGTCCGGGCGGACACCTCGGCGGGGTCGGTGGGCAGTCCGGCCGCCTCGAAGGTGTCGGCGCGGTAGAACTGGCCGACGGGTCCGGCATCGATCGGGAAGCCGATCAGACGGCCGTCGGGCGCGGTGCCGGCGTCCCATTTCCAGGGCAGGTACTGGTCCTTGAACTTCTCGGCGCCGAGGGTGCGCAGGTCCACGAACTGGTCGGCGTTCGGGAGGTAGGACGCCATGTCCTCGCCCCGCAGGCCCGCGATGTCGGGGATGTACGCCTGCCCGGTCATCGTGGTCATCAGCTTGGAGCGGTAGTAGCCGCCGATCTGGACGGGCCGCAGCGACACGTCGGTGAAGCGGCGCTCGGCGTCGGCGACGACCTTCTCGCTCAGCCCCCCGGACCAGTACCAGAGGGTCATGGTGCGGCCGGTGGAGCCGCGGGGGACGGCGCAGCCTGCCGCGGTGGAGCCGAGCGCGGCGGCCGTGGTGGCCAGCCCTGCGCGCAGCAGTCCTCTTCGGGAGAGGTGCACTGCTCCTACCGCCTTTCGGGGTCGGTGTGTCCGGACGGATGGTCAGCGGGGGGTGACGGGCGCCTCGTGCGGGGCCGGGCCGGGGTCGGCGGGCAGCCGGTCGGCCAGGAAGGCGTAGTCGCGAAAGAGCCCGGGGGTGCGTGAGCCGGTGGTGTGCCACCAGTGGGTGATGCCGTGCAGGCCGGGTGCGGCGAGCGCGCCGGTGTGGCGCCGGACGGAGAGGCCGGCGGCGAGGGTGGCGAAGCGCAGCCGGTCGGCGAGGGGCCAGCCGCCGAGGCTCGCGGCGACGAAGCTCGCCCCGAACACGTCACCGGCCCCGGTGGCGTCGATGGCAACGATGTCAAGGGCCGGGACCTCGGCGTACTCCCCGGTGAGCTGGTCGACGGCGAGCGCGCCCTCGCGTCCGCGGGTGATCACGGCGACGGGGGTCAGGTCGGCGAGCGCACCGAGCGCGGCGGCCGGGCTGTCGGTGCGGGTGTAGCGCATGGCCTCGGTGTCGTTGGGCAGGAAGGCGTGGCAGAGGGAGAGCTGTTCCAGCAGCTCGCCGGACCACTGTTCGCTGGGGTCCCAGCCGACGTCGGCGAAGATCAGGGTGCCGGAGGCGGCGGCCTTGCCGAGCCACTCCTGGCGTTCGGCGCCGAGATGCACGAGTGCGGTGCGGGCGGGCGGCGGGTCGGGCAGCAGCTGGTCCTGTGTATACGGGGGCGGTGTGCCGTGGGTGACCAGGGCGCGGTCGTGGCCGTGGGCGAGGGAGACGGTGACCGGGGTGTCCCAACCCTCGGCCGTGCGGGAGCACCTGAGGTCGATGCCCTCCTGCCCGGCGAGGATCTCCTTGAGCTGTCTGCCGTACAGGTCGTCGCCGAAGACGGTGGCGAGCGAGGTGGTGAGTCCGTGGCGGGCGGCCGCCACGGCGAGGTTGGCGATCCCGCCCGGGCCGCAGCCCATCCCGCGGGTCCAGATCTCCTCCCCCGGCGTGGGCGGCTTGCCGAGGCCGGTGAGGACGATGTCGTGGAAGAGCAGGCCGGTCAGGAGGACATCGGCCCTCGGCTCCTCGTCCACGCGCCCGCCCTCTCGTCAAAGACCTGCAAGCTGTGCACAGGATCGTGCGCCCGACGAACAGAATTGGCAAGAGTTGAGCACGAAGATGCATGGAAATGCTTGAGATTGACGAGTAGCGTGCCCGGTGTGCTGGCTGAGCGACGACATCAACTCATCCTGCGGGCCCTGAGATCAGGCGGCCCCGCAGCCGTAACCGACCTGTCCGAGCAGCTGGGTGTGAGCGCCGCCACCGTCCGGCGGGACCTGGTCAAGCTGGAGGAGGAGGGTCTGCTCACCCGGGTCCACGGCGGGGCCGCCGTGGACGAGGGCGATCAGCCCTTCGCCGAGGTCGCCGAGATCCGGGTGCCCGAGAAGGACGCCATAGCGGTCCGCGCCGCCGCGATGGTCGAGGACGGACAGTCCGTGCTCCTCGACATCGGCACCACGGCCTACCGGCTGGCCCGGCAGCTGCGCGGCCGCCGGCTCACCGTGATCACCAGCAATCTGGTGGTGTACGAGGAGCTGGCCGACGACACCGGCATCGAGCTGATCCTGCTCGGCGGCATGGTCCGCCGGGAGTACCGCTCCCTGGTCGGCTTCCTCACCGAGGACAATCTCCGCCAGCTGCACGCGGACTGGCTCTTCCTCGGCACGAGCGGCATCCGCCCGAACGGCCACGTCATGGACACCACCGTCGTCGAGGTCCCGGTCAAGCGGGCGATGATCGCGGCCGCCGACGCGGTGGTCCTGCTCGCCGACGCGGGCAAGTTCCCCGGCACCGGCATGGCCAGGGTGTGCGGCCCGGACGCACTCGACACCGTGGTGACCAACGCCCCCGCGGATCCGGCGACCGGCGCCGCCTTCGACGAGGCAGGAGTGAAGGTGATGGAGGTATGAGGCTCACGATCCTCGGCGGTGGGGGCTTCCGGCTGCCGCTCGTCTACGGCGCCCTGCTCGGCGACCACGCCGCGGGCCGGGTCACCGACGTCGTCCTGCACGACCTGGACTCCGCCAGACTCAACGCCATCGCGCGGGTGCTGGCCGACCAAGCGGCCGGGGTGCCGGACGCGCCACGCGTCACCGTCACCACGGACCTCGACGAGGCCCTGCGCGGGGCCGACTTCGTCTTCTCCGCCATCCGCGTGGGCGGGCTGGAGGGCCGCGCCGCCGATGAGCGCATCGCCCTCGCCGAGGGAGTGCTCGGCCAGGAGACCGTCGGCGCCGGCGGCATCGCGTACGGACTGCGGACGGTTCCCGTCGCCGTCGACATCGCCCGCCGGGTCGCGAGACTCGCGCCGGACGCCTGGGTCATCAACTTCACCAACCCGGCGGGGCTGGTCACCGAGGCCATGGCCCGTCATCTGGGCGACCGAGTCATCGGCATCTGCGACTCACCGGTGGGCCTCGGCCGACGGGTGGCGCGCGTCCTGGGCGCCGACCCGGACAGCGCCTGGATCGACTACGTGGGCCTCAACCACCTCGGGTGGCTGCGCGGGCTGCGCGTCGAGGGCCGCGACGAGCTGCCCCGGCTGCTCGCCGACACCGAACTGCTCGGCTCCTTCGAGGAGGGCAAGCTCTTCGGCCCCGACTGGCTCCAGTCCCTCGGCGCGATCCCCAACGAGTATCTGCACTACTACTACTTCAACCGTGAGGCGGTGCGCGCCTACCAGGAGGCGAAGCAGACCCGCGGTGCGTTCCTGCACGAGCAACAGGCCCGTTTCTACGCGGAGATGGAGCGCCCGGACGCCCCGGCGCTGGAGACCTGGGACCGTACGCGCGCCGAACGCGAGGCCACGTACATGGCGCACAACCGCGAGGCCGCCGGGGCCGGTGAGCGGGACGCGAGCGATCTCGAGTCGGGCGGCTACGAGCAGGTGGCGCTCGCCCTGATGCGGGCCATCGCGCACAACCAGCGCACCACGCTGATCCTCAACGTGCGCAACCGGACGACCCTGTCGGTGCTGGACGCGGACGCCGTCGTCGAAGTCCCCTGCTTCGTCGACGCGAACGGTGCGCATCCGGTCTCGGTCAGTCCACTGCCCGCCCACGCCACGGGTCTTGTCCTCGCCGTCAAGGCCGTGGAACGTGAAGTGCTGGCCGCGGCCGGCAGCGGATCACGGGCGGCCGCCGTCAAGGCGTTCGCCCTCCATCCCCTGGTCGACTCCGTGACCGTCGCCCGCCGTCTCGTCGACGGATACACCGGCGCCCATCCCGCACTCGCGTATCTGACGTAGGAGCCGTACATGCACGACGAACGCCGCCGTATCGAGGAACGTGTCGAGCGGATCCTGGAGCAGCGCATCCGGCCCGCCGTCCATACCGACGCGGTGCCCTTCGTGATCGAGGCCTGGGAGGCGCCGGGCGAGCCGGTGCCGTTCGAGGAGGCCGCGGCCCAGTCGTACGAACCGTTCGTGACGGGCACACCGTGGGGTCCGCCCTGGGGCACCACGTGGTTCCGGGTGCGCGGCGAGGTCCCGGCCCGGTGGGCCGGCCGCCGGGTCGAGTCCGTCTTCGACCTGGGCTTCGTCGGCGACTGGCCGGGCAACCAGGCGGAAGCGCTGGTGCACACGGTGGACGGCACCCCGCTGAAGGCGGTCAACCCGCAGAACCAGTACGTCCCGGTCGCGCACCCGGCCGCCGGCGGCGAACGGGTCGACTACCTCATCGAGGCCGCCTCCAACCCTGACATCCTGGCGAACGACTTCCGCGGCCCGACCCCGCTCGGCGATCCGGCCACCGCGGGCCGTGCGCCGCTCTACACCTTCGCCCGCGCGGACCTCGCCGTACTCGACGAGAACGTCTGGCACCTCTCCCTCGATCTCCAGGTGCTGCGCGAGCTGATGCTGGAGCTCGGCGACCACGAACCACGTCGCCACGAGATCATGCACGCCCTCGACCGCGCGCTCGACGCACTGGACCTGGACGACATCCCGGGCTCGTCGGCGGACGTACGGGAGCTGTTGCGGCCGGTCCTCGCGCGACCGGCACACGCGAGCGCGCACACGATGTCGGCGGTCGGTCACGCCCATATCGACAGCGCCTGGCTGTGGCCGATCCGCGAGACCAAGCGCAAGGCGTCGCGCACGTTCTCCAATGTGACGGCGCTGGCGGAGGAGTACGAGGAGTTCGTCTTCGCCTGCTCCCAGGCACAGCAGTACGCCTGGGTGCGCGAGAACTACCCGCGAGTGTGGGAGCGCATCAAGAAGGCCGTCGCCGACGGGCAGTGGGCTCCGGTCGGCGGCATGTGGGTGGAGTCGGACGGCAATCTGCCCGGCGGTGAGGCCATCGCACGCCAACTCGTGCACGGCAAGCGGTTCTTCATGGAGCACTTCGGCATCGAGACCAAGGGCGTGTGGCTGCCGGACTCGTTCGGCTACAACGCGGCCTATCCCCAGCTCGCGAAGCTCGCCGGCAACGAGTGGTTCCTCACCCAGAAGCTGTCGTGGAACCAGACCAACAAGCTGCCCCACCACACCTTCTGGTGGGAGGGCATCGACGGTTCGCGGATCTTCACGCACTTCCCGCCGGTGGACACCTACAACGCCGAGTTCTCCGGCAAGGAGATGGCCCACGCTGTCCGCAACTACCAGGACAAGGGCGGCGGTACACGCTCGCTCGCGCCGTTCGGGCACGGCGACGGCGGTGGCGGCCCCACCCGGGAGATGATGGAGCGCGCCCGGCGGCTCGCCGACCTCGAGGGTTCGGCCAAGGTGCGCGTCGAGCACCCGGACGCCTTCTTCGAGGCGGCCCGGGCCGAGTACCCCGACGCGCCGGTGTGGTCGGGCGAGCTCTATCTGGAGCTGCACCGCGCCACGTACACCTCGCAGGCCCGCACCAAGCAGGGCAACCGGCGCAGTGAACACCGGCTGCGCGAGGCGGAGCTGTGGGCGACGGCCGCCGCCCTGCGGGTCCCCGGCTACGACTATCCCCACGAGTGGCTGGACCGGCTGTGGAAGACGGTCCTGCTGCACCAGTTCCACGACATCCTGCCCGGCTCGTCGATCGCCTGGGTGCACCGCGAGGCGGAAGCGGAGTACGCGCGGGTCGCCGGGGAGCTGGAGGCGCTGACGTCCCAGGCGCTGGCCGCGCTGGGCGAGGGCGCGCCGCAGGTGTTCAACACGAGCCCGCTGGACCGCGCCGAAGTGGTGCGGACCCCGGACGGCGGCCTGACGTACACCGAGGTGCCCGGCAGCGGCAGTGCCGCGCTCGGGACGGGCACGGCTCCCCGGCAGGTCACGACGACGGACCGGGTGCTCGACAACGGCCTGGTGCGCGTCGAGTTCGCGCCCGACGGCACACTCGCCTCCGTACGTGACCTGGTGGCGGGCCGCGAGGTGCTGGCCGGGCCCGGCAATCTGCTGCGGCTGCACAGCGACCTGCCCAACTACTGGGACGCCTGGGACATCGACAAGCACTACAGGAACCGCTTCACCGATCTGCTCGACGCCGAGTCGGTCACGGTCGTGGAGTCGGGGCCGCTGCTCGGCGCGGTGCGGATCGAGCGGGCCTTCGGCAAGGGTTCCCGGATCACCCAGACGGTGACGGTCCGGGCGGGTAGCCGGCGGATCGACGTGGAGACCGACATCGACTGGCACGAGGCCGAGAAGATCCTCAAGGCGGCCTTCCCCGTCGACGTCCGGGCCGACCGGTCCACGGCGGAGATCCAGTTCGGGCACGTGCACCGGCCCACGCACACCAACACCAGCTGGGAGGCGGCCCGTTTCGAGGTCTACGGGCACCGCTGGGTGCATGTCGCGGAGCCCGGCTACGGCGTCGCCGTCATCAACGACTCGACGTACGGGCACGACGTCTCACGGACCACCCGCGAGGACGGCGGCACGACGACCACGGTCCGCCTCAGCCTGGTCCGCGCGCCGCGCGTCCCGGACCCCGAGGCCGATCAGGGACGCCACCGCTTCACCTACGCCCTGCTGCCCGGGGCGACGGTGCAGGACGCGATCGCGGAGGGATACGCGCTCAATCTGCCGCTGCGGGTGGCCGAGGCCGGGCCGGTCGCTCCGCTGGTGACCAGTGACAACCCGGCCGTCACGGTGGAGGCGGTCAAACTCGCCGACGACCGCTCGGGCGATGTCGTGGTGCGGCTCTACGAGAGTCTCGGCGGGCGGGCCCACGCGACGCTGCGCACCGGATTCGCCCTCGCCGGGGCGCAGGTGAACGACCTGCTGGAGCGGCCGTTGGCCGACGAGGCGGTGTCCTGCGACGGGGACACGGTGACGCTGACCCTGCGCCCGTTCCAGATCCTGACGCTGCGGCTCGCCCGCGCCTGAGGGGAACCGGACTCGTCCGCACCTTCCCCACCCGGGAAGGTGCGGACGAGGACGGGCCCGGCTGCCGCGGGCCTCACTCGGCGCGCGGCTCCGGGGCCTTCTCCGGGTCGTCGAAGGAAGCGAGGTAGCTGGCGGCCATGTCCTTCTCCCCCAGCCCCCGGTCGACCAGCCGCTCGAAGCGCTCCGCCCCGGCGCGGGCGACATCCATCGCGACTCCGCGCCGCTCCCCCGCCTCGACGATGAGGCGCGCGTCCTTCAGGGCGTTGTCGACACTGAAGCTGGGGGTGAAGTCGCCGGCCAGGATCGCCTCGGTCTTCAGACGCAGATAGCCGTTGTCCAGCGGCCCGCCGGACACGCTGTCGAGGAAGGCCCGGGGATCGACACCGAGGCCGTCGGCCAGGGCGATCGCCTCGGCGGCGGCGTGGTTGAGAGCGGCGACCCAGCTGTTCAGGACCAGCTTGAGCTTGCTGGCACCGCCGTCGGAGCCGTCGTCGCCGACCCAGGTGGTGCGCCGCCCGACGGCGTCGAAGACGGGAGCGAGCGCCGCCCGAGCACGGTCCGGACCGGCCGCCAGCACGATGAGTTCGCCCGCTTCCGCAGGCTGCTTGGTGCCGAGTACGGGGGCGTCGACGAAGGTCAGTCCGTGCTCGCGTGCGAAGTCGGCCAGCTCCGCCGTGGCGGCATCCCCGACGGTGGCCGACTGGGCCCACACCGCGCCCGGGGTGAAGCCGTCGGCCGCCTCCCGCATGGCCGCGAGCACCCGCGGGCCGTCGTTGAGCACGGTGAGCACCACATCCGCGCCCCGGACGGCGTCGGCCGGCGAGTCGGCGCAGTACGCCCCGTCGGCGACGAGGGCCTCCGCCTTCGCCCGGGTGCGGTTCCAGGCACGGACGGCCAGCCCGCCGCGGAGCAGGTTCCGCGCCATGGCGGCACCCATGATCCCGGTGCCGAGCACCGCGACCGTCGTGGGTGCGCCGTCGCCGTGCGGGTCGCCTTGAGCTGCGTGCGGGTCGCCTTGAGCTGAGGGCATGGTCACGCACATCGCCTTCCGTCGTCGGGGGATTCGACGGTGCGAGGGTAACCAAGGAACCACCGGTGCGGCGGTGACGACGCGTCAGCAGTGCGCTCAGCGTGGCCGGTTCTGCCGGTGCGGTCTACCGGTCCGCGGCCCGTCTCCGATAGAGGTTCCTCCGCGCTGCACCCGACAGTCCGTGAGAGCTGTGGAGGCCTGCCATGATCCGAGGACGGAGCAGTATCGACCTGGACCGGAGCCGGTTCGACGACCTCCACGACCGGCCCGATCCGCGCGCGTACGTCCACCGGCTGGTCCAGGTGTCGTACGAGACACCGCATCACGCCCAGCGGGCCGTCCGCGCCACGATCACCGAGCGCGCGTCGGTCCACGGCGGAGGGCCGTTCACCGTTCTCGACCTGTGCTGCTCGTACGGCATCAACGCGGCACTGCTCAACCACCATGTGACGCTTGCCGAGTTGTACGAGCACTGGACCCGCCCGGACGCACAGACACTGACCCCCGCCGAACTCGTCCGGCACGACCGGGAGTTCTTCGCCCTGCGGCGCAGATCGGACGCGGTTCCGGTGGTGGGGGTCGACATCGCGGGCAACGCGGTCCGGTACGCCCAGGCCGTGGGTCTGCTGGACGAGACGTACACCGAGAATCTGGAGTGCTGTCCGCCCAGCAGACATCTGCGGCGAGCGATGGCCGCCACCGGGCTGATCACCGTCACCGCAGGCATCGGTCATGTCACCTGGCGCAGCTTCGAGACACTGCTGCGCTGTGCGGACATCCCGGTGTGGGTGAGCGCGTTCGTGCCGCGCACCGTCGCGTACCGGCCGGTGGCCGACCGGCTGGCCCGGCACGGCCTGGTCACCCGGGCGGATCCCGGGCGGACCTACCCGCGGCGCCTGTTCACCGGGCCGGCGGAACAGCGCCGGGCAATCGAGCGGGCCCTGCGCGGCGGTCACGATCCCTCCGGGCTGGAGACGCGCGGCCGCTGCCACACGCATCTGCACCAGTCCCGCCCGGCCACTGCCTGGGCGCATATCGGTACGAAAAGTTAGAATTCGAGCATGGGAGAGCGGCCTGTAGCACCGACTGCGCCCGAACTTGTCCTCGAAACAGACGCGGGCTCCACGGTGATGAGTCCGAGCCGGGACTACCACATCGGGCGCGACCCCTCGAGCGACATCGTGCTGGACGACGACCGGGTGTCCTGGCACCACGCGGTGCTGCACGCCGACGACGGCCACTGGACCGTCGCGGACGAGGGCAGCACCAACGGGACCTACGCCGACGGCCGGCGCATCGACGAGCAGGGCGACGTCGGACCCGGCAGCGTCCTGCGGTTCGGCCATGCCGTCGACGGTGCACGTGCCGTGCTGACCGGGCAGGCCCCTCCGGAGCCGGCGCCTGCGCCCGTGTCCGTGTCCGAGCCGGCGCCCGCGCCCGTGTCCGAGCCGGCGCCCGAGCCCGTGTCCGGCGGGCGGGACAGGCCCTCGGCGGTCTCGATGCCCCGGGCGACCGGCACCTTCCGGCAGCCGACCAGTGTGCGTCCGCTCCCGGCCCGCACCGTCCGTATCGGCCGGGGCGACGACAACGACCTGGTCATCGATGATCTGGTGGTCTCACGCCACCACGCCGAGCTGCGGGCGCACTCCGACGGCACCTACGAGATCGTCGACATCGGCTCCCACAACGGCACCTTCCTCAACGGCCAGCCGGTCGAGAGCGCCCGGATCGGCTCCGGAGACATCGTCGGTATCGGCCACTCCGCGTTCTGCCTGGTGGGTGACCAGCTCCAGGAGTACGTCGACACCGGCGAGGTCTCCCTCGATGTGCAGGACCTCGCGGTCACCGTGGACCACGGACGCAAGACTCTCCTCGACCATGTCTCGTTCCCGGTCGGCGAGAAGTGCCTGCTCGGCGTGGTCGGCCCGAGTGGGGCCGGCAAGTCCACCCTGCTCAACGCTCTCACCGGCCTGCGACCCGCCGACGAGGGGACCGTCCTGTACGACGGGCGCGATCTGTACCGGGACTTCGCCGAGCTGCGCCAGCGCATCGGCCTCGTGCCGCAGGACGACATCCTGCACACCCAGCTGACCGTGCGCCGGGCCCTCGGCTACGCCGCCGAACTGCGCTTCCCCCAGGACACCGGCAAGGCCGAGCGCCTGGCGCGGGTGGAGGAAGTGGTGCGCGAGCTGGGCCTGGAGGAGCGTGCGGACCAGCCGATCCACAGTCTGTCCGGCGGCCAGCGCAAGCGGGTGAGCGTGGCGCTGGAGCTGATGACCAAACCCTCGCTGCTCTTCCTCGACGAACCGACGTCCGGACTGGACCCCGGTATGGACCGTTCGGTGATGCACATGCTGCGCGGCCTGGCCGACGACGGACGCACGGTCGTCGTGGTCACGCACAGCGTGCTCAGCCTGGATGTGTGCGACCGGCTGCTCGTCCTCGCGCCCGGCGGCAGGATCGCCTACTACGGGCCGCCCGATGAGGCACTGCCGTTCTTCGGCTTCGAGCAGTGGCCGGAGGCCTTCGAGGCGTTCGAGAACGACCGGGACCGCGACTGGGCCGGTGCGTACCGGGACTCGCCGCTTCAGCGGCGGTACATCGCGAACGCCTCCCCGCAGCCCCACCAGCCGCAGGAGTCGGCGGCCGCCTTCGTGGCGCCGCCCAAGGCCCAGAGCTGGGGATCGCAGCTGAACACCCTGGTGCGCCGGTACGCGGCGGCGCTCTCCGCCGACCGCACCTTCCTGGTGATCATGATCGCGCTGCCGTTCGTGATGGGCGCGATGGCCCGTGCGCTCGCCGGGAGCCGTCTCACCCAGGAGACGGCGATGAACGCACTGCTCATCCTGTGTGTGGGCGGTGTCCTGATCGGTGCCGCCAACGCGGTGCGCGAGCTGGTCAAGGAACGGGTGATCTACCGGCGGGAACGAGCCGTCGGACTGTCCAGATCCGCCTATCTGATGTCCAAGGTCGTCGTGCTGGGCACGGTCACGGTGCTCCAGGCCGTGGTCCTGACCCTGGTCGGCCTGGTCGGCGTCGCCCCCAACGCGCCCGGTGGCAAAGGGGTGCTGCTGCCACCCCTCGTGGAGATCACCCTTGCGGTCGCGGTGCTGTCCTTCACGGCCATGATGCTCGGCCTGCTCGTCTCCGCCGTGGTCCGCAAGGAAGAGGTGACCATGCCTCTGCTGGTGCTCCTCGCCATCGTGCAGGTCGTGTTCTGCGGAGCCCTGCTCAGGCTGAGCGGGCTGCCGGTCATCGAGCAGCTGGCCTGGTTCATCCCCTCGCGCTGGGCGCTGGGAGCGATGGCGGGCACCGTCGGCCTGTCCCGGATCGTGCCCGGCGATCTCACGGCGGACCCACTGTTCGAGCACTCCGCGGGCGTGTGGCTGCTGAACATGGGAATGCTGCTGGTGCTCTCGGTGATCTTCGGCTACGCCGTCCTGCGGCTGCTGCGCCGCCACGAGCCCGCCGTCATGCGGAAGTAGGGCGAAGCCACCATGACCATCGAGGACTTCCGTCCGACACATGTCGTCCCCCGCGACGGTCTGCCCGCCTGGGAGGAGCCGGACGTGTCCCGGCCGACGGCGCCGCTGGACGCGCTGCTGCCGGTGCGACTGGTCGACCGGCGGGGCGACTGGGGCCGTATCGAGTGCGCCAACGGCTGGTCGGCCTGGGTGGACGGCCGGCTGCTGGTCTCCGTGCCGCAGGAGCCCCCGGCCACCGGTCAGCCCCTCACCCGCACGGCCGATCCGCGGCCGCTGCTGACCCGGGCCGGGGAGTCACTCGGGACGTACCGGCGCGCGGCCGAGGAGCTGGCGACGGGCCGGACCGACCGGGAGACGTTCCGCCGCCGGACGCGGGGACTGCGGGTCGGCATGGTGGTGGACGGGGAGTCGGTGTGGTTGTACGACTCCGAGCACGAGCGCTGGGTGTACTGCGACGGTGCGCGGCTGAGCACGTTCGCGACCGCTGCCGGGCCGGAGGAGTCGGCCGGCCCGGCAGCTCGGGCGGCCGCACCGCCGGAGCCCACCCGGGTGGTGGACCAGGCGGAGGCGGCGGGGCCGGCACCGGTGCAGGCACGCCCGGAAGGCGCGGGACCGGCTCCGGCACAGGCTCGGCCGGAAGCGGCGGGGCCTGCCGGACCCGCCCCCGCTCAGGCTCAACCGGAAGGCCCGGGACCGGCTCCGGCACAGGGCCGCCCGGAAGCCGCGGAACCGGCCGGACCCGCCCCCGCTCAGGCTCGACCGGAAGCGGCCGGGCCTGCCGAACCGGCCCCCGCTCGGGCCCCGGCTCCTCCGGAGCCCACACGTGTCGTGACCCCGGCGCCCCCGCCCCCGGAAGCCACCCGGTCCGTCGATCCCGCGCAGGCACAGCCGCAGGCCCCCCAGGACCAGGTCCCGGAGAACGCGCAGGAGACCCGCCGCGTACCCCCTGCCGACGCCGATCCGGATCCGCCCGCCCGGCCGGGTGACACATGATGGCGAGAAGTCCGCACGACACCGGTCTGCCGACCGGAAGGCCCTCCGACCTGGTCGGACAGCAGATCGCGGGCTACCGCGTGGAGAACGAGATCGGGCGCGGCGGGATGGCGGTGGTGTACCGCGCCAAGGATCTGCGGCTGGACCGTACGGTCGCGCTGAAACTGCTCGCGCCCGAGCTCGCCCGCAACGACACCTTCCGTCAGAGGTTCACCCATGAGTCCCGGGTGGCCGCGGCCATCGATCATCCGCACATCGTCCCGGTCTTCGAGGCGGGCGAGACGGAAGGCATTCTCTACATCGCGATGCGCTATGTGGCGGGGCAGGATCTGCGGGCCCTGCTCGACCGCAAGGGGCCGCTGCCGATCGCCACGGCGGGCCGGATCGCCGCGCAGGTCGCCTCGGCCCTGGACGCCGCACACACCCACGACCTGGTGCACCGGGACGTGAAGCCCGGCAACATCCTGGTCGCCGAGGGCACGGACAGCGAGCACCCCGAGCACGTCTATCTCACCGACTTCGGGCTGACGAAGAAGTCGCTGTCGCTGACGGGGTTCACCTCGGTCGGGCAGTTCGTGGGCACGCTCGACTACGTGGCGCCCGAGCAGATCTCCGGCCGTCCCGTCGACGGCCGGTGCGACGTCTACAGCTTCGCCTGCGTCGTCTACGAGACCCTCGCCGGGACGCCCCCCTTCCAGCGGGACGACGACATGGCGCTGCTGTGGGCCCATCAGTTCGATCCGCCGCCGCCGCTGACGTCGAAGCGCGCCGACCTGCCGGCCGCGGTGGACGGCGTCCTGGCGAAGGCGCTGGCCAAGAGCCCGGACGACCGTTACGGCTCCTGTCTGCAGTTCGTGGCGTCGCTGCGAGCGGCGGCGAGGAGCGGGACCGAGGCAGGGCACCCGCCGGCCCATGGGGATCTGGCCGCGGTAGCGGGGGCCGTGGACCCGGGCCCGCCACCACCGCCGCCGAGCTGGGCCATGCCGGTGTTCCCCGGGCTGCCGGCCTGAGGACGGATCCGTGAGGGCTGGGCACGGCCTGTTGTCCCGTTCTCAGACGTCGGTGGTCCCGACCTCGCCGCGCCGGTGGACACGCAGTGCCGGCAGGCTGCCGAGGAAGCCGGTGACCAGTCCCCACAGGGCGGCGAGCCCCAGGGCGGACCACAGCCGCGGCCGCAGGAACACATCACCGCCGAGACCTCCGTCGATGTCCCCGATGCCCAGCAGCGACAGTCCGTAGTGCGCGGTCAGCCGGGCGACGAGGCAGACGGTCAGCACCGTGAGGACGAGTGCGACGGCCATGTGCACGGCGTGCTGCCACGGCCGGACGCGGGCGGGTGAGCGCACGGCCATCAGGAAGGCCGCGCCCAGCAGGAGTACCGCGGCCACGACGAGCAGCCACCAGGCGCGGCTGTCCCGCTCGGTGAGCGAACTCAGGTTGACCGTGGACCCGCCCGGTGTGCGAAGGACTTCGTCGAGAATCTGCGGCACGGGCAGCCCGAAGGGGCCCTCGACCTTGCCGTCCCAGGTGGCGCCGAGTCCGACGGTGAAGGCGATCCAGGCGAGGTTGGGCAGCCCGAGCAGGATCACCGCGAGCGTCTCGGCGGTGTGCCCGCGGGTCGCCGCGACGACGAGTCCCACGACGATGCCCAGGACGACGTAGGCGAGCAGCAGGACGACCATGGCGAATGCCGCCGGGCGCACCGACTCCTGGAAACGCAGCAGACGGCCGGGCAGCGGGGTCTTGCGCGAGACGAGTACGGCCAGCAGGAGGAGGCCCGCGAGCCACACCAGTCCCAGGACGACGGTGACGGGGATGTTAGCGCGGAAGCCGACCTGTGGGGCGGAGTCGAGCAGGTCACCGATGTCGGAGACGGTCCCTTCGCCCAGTGGGACGGCGAAGGAGTGCCGGGCGACGGCAGCCAGGGCGATGAGGGCGATCGCCCACAGCACGGCGAGCCGGCCGGCCCAGCCGGCCAGCTCGCGGGCGCTCGCGACGGCGCGGTGCCGCAGAGGGCGCAGAAAGCCCTCGGCGATGACCACGGCGCCGGCCAGTGTCACCGAGAGGGGCAGCACGGTGAGTCCCGCGCTCGTCTCGGCGATGAGCCCGGCGTCCCCGGAGAGCTCGACGGAGCCGCCGACCGCCATCACGACGACCGCCGCGACGACGGAGGGAAAGGCGCCTCCGGGCAGTTCGGCGGCCCCGGCGGCCCACAGACCGAGGGCTGCCGTGACGAGGAGGGCCACCACGCCGGCGAGCACTGCCACCAGTGCTTGGAGCCAGCCGTGCGAGGCACGGGCGGGCCGGTCGCGGTCGCGGATCTCCTCGTGGCTCACGCTGCCACGCTAAGCAGCCGAGCGTCGCTCCGCCCGCCGGGAGGGCCGACCGCGTCAGCTTGCGGGCCGTGCGGATACGGAGCACACAATGGTCGTGCAGTGCCATGAAACGTCTTCAACGGAATATGCGGTGCATTTCCACTCCGCTTGACGTCCTCATCGTGGGAAGAAGAGCCCGTGAGCGCCGAACAGCCACCGTCCGAACGCCCCACAGGTCCACCGTCAGGCCCCTTGTCCGGACCGTCGCGGGGAGGACCGACGCCACCACCCGGCCCGCCGCCCGGCCCGTCGAGCGGCGGTGGCCCGAGCGGACCGGGCGGACCCGGCGGTACGGGCGGCTCCGGCGGAACGGGCGGCTCCGGCACTCCCACGGGAGGGCCCGGCGACGGAGGGCAGCGCCCGTGGTGGCGCTCCGTACCCAAGGTGGCCACGATCGCCGTCGCGCTGGTGGCCGCCGTGGCGCTGATCGTCGTCTTCACCCGCCCCGACGGAGGCTCCGGCTCCGGCAGCGAGGTGTTCCTCCAGGCCGCGGGTACGGCCGGCCCCGATCCCTACACCCCCTCCACCGCACGCGAGGACGCGCCCACCGACGAGTCGGCGCAGCCGACCGCGACCGCGAAGGCCGCGAATCAGACGCAGAGCGTGGTGGGCTCAACACCCGGTCTGTACGGGGGAACCCGCAAGGTCGCCAGCTGCAATGTCGAGCAGCAGGTCACCTACCTCACCGACAATCCGGCCAAGAACACGGCCTTCGCCTCGGTCGTGGATGTCGAGCCCGGCGCCGTACCCGCGTATCTGCGCTCGTTGACGCCCGTCCAGCTGCGACTGGACACCCGCGTCACCAACCACGGCTACCGGGACGGCAAGCCGACCAGCTACCAGGCGGTGCTCCAGACCGGCACGGCCGTCCTCATCGACGACCGCGGCGTCCCGACGGTGCGCTGTGCCTGCGGCAACCCGCTCCAGGAGCCCAAGGAGCTGAAGGGCACACCGAAGCGCACGGGCGACGCCTGGCCCGGCTACCGTCCGGAAAAGGAAGTGATCGTCGCGCCCGCGCCGCAGCCGGTCAAGGAGTTCGTGGTCTTCGACGGCGAGAACGACGACTGGTTCGAACGCCCCGCGGGCGGCACCGGCGGCAGCGACAAGAAGACGGCACCCCCGAAGAAGCCGCTCCCCTCGGCGCCCACACCGGGCACCTCCCCCTCGGGCTCGTCCGGGTCCGCGTGTCCGTCGCCGGGCGGGAAATGCCCGCCGCCGTCACCCAGTTCACCGCCCTCGAACCCGCCGGACTCACCTTCTGAGCCCCCGCCCTCGCAACCGCAGAGCCCGGAACCCCCGCCCACCCAGTCCCCGGAGCCACCGCCGCCACCTCCACCGCCGCCGCAGTCCGACTCGGCGGACACGGGCAACACCGCATCGGCACCGGACTCACCGCCGCCGGCCCCGGCCGGTTAGCGGTGAGGCCGGGGGCCCTCGGCGACGGACGGCTAGCCGAGTTCGAGTGAGGTGACCCCGAACATGCGCTCCGCCCCCACCTCCGGCGCCGGCCCGTTGTACATCCGGACGGTGACCGACCGGGGTTCGAGGCCCCGTGCCGCGGCGAGCGCGACGGCATCCTTCCGGGCTTCGGGTACGTCGAGGGCGACCACCTCGTCCGGGCCGAGGTGTGCGGTGAGGGCGTCGAAGAGTGCGCCGGCGTCCTCGGTGGTGTCGGCGAACAGCGGGCCGATGCGGTGGCCTTCGAGCGCGGGACGGATCACCCCGTAGCCCGTGACGCGGCCGTCCCGCAGCCGCGCGTACGCCCGGTGGCCGGCCGCGGTCAGCCAGCGGGAGACGAAGTCCCGCCGGTCGGCGGGGAAGCACTCCCTGTCGTACGCGGCGATCGCGTCCAGGTGCTCCGGGGCCACGGAGACCACTCCGGGTGCGGGCGTGCCCGACCGGGCGGGGCGGCCGCCGTACCGGATGTTCTCGCCCACCGCGGTGAAGCCGACGCGTCCGTAGGTGGCTTGCTGGGCGGGTACCGCGTCCAGGCCGACGACGCGGTCGCCGGCGTGCGGGAAGGCGGCCCGCCAGGTCGCGAGGCCGAGGCCCTTCCGGCGGTGCAGCGGGTGCACGAGGTAGTAGCCGAGGAAGGCGTAGCGGTCCGAGTAGGTGACGATCGAGACCGCGGAGACGATCGTGTCGCCGATCCGGCCGACGAAGAAGCCCGCCGGGTCGGTGGGGTGGTAGCAGGCGACGTCGTCGTTGCCCGGGTTCCACCCTTCGTCGGCGGCCCAGCGGGCCACCAGGTGCCAGTCCTCCAACGACGCGCCGCTGATGGCGAGTTCACCGATGCCGGGTACCGCGCCGCGTGTGCTGCCCGGGCCCGCCGAGGACGGCTGGGTGGATTCGTCGCGAGTGTTCATGGGGTTGCGCACCTTTCGTGCCGTACTTCTGCGGATCGTGCCGACGGTGGGCCGGGCGAACGGGTGGGCCGTGCGGCCCGGCGGCGGATCGGGGCCGGGTCAGATCAGGTCCATGGCGGCCACCTCGTCCGGGCTGCCGTAGCTGACCGGGCCCTGGAAACGGCGCCGTGCGGTGGCGAACCACCAGACCGTGGCGATGAGGAGGACGACCCCGAGGGCGATCGGGGCGTAGTTGAAGGTCGTCCCCGTGATCGGGGAGACCTGCGGGAGCATGAACAGCACGCTGCTGAACACGATCCAGGTCACGGCCACCCGCGCGACCGGCTTGCCCCAGCGCCCGAGGCTCCAGGGGCCGGCCTCGAACGCGTCGCCCAGACGCAGCCGCAGGAAGATGGGCACGCCGTAGGCGAGATACAGCCCGACCACATTGACACTCACAATCGCGGTGAACGCGGTGTGCGACCACCACGCCGGAATGATCAGGACGAGCGAACACGCGGCCGCCAGCCAAACCGCCTTGACGGGCGTGCGGGTCCGCAGGGACACCGAATGCCACAGCTGCGAGCCGGGCATCGCGCCGTCCCGGGAGAAGGCGAAAATCTGCCGCGTATTGCTGGTCATGTTGGCGAGCCCGCAGAACAGCATGGCGCCGATCACGATGAGCAGGAGCAGCTTCGCCGTGCTCGCGCCGAGTCCGTCGATGAGAATCTGCACCGGTGGCGCGGAAGCACTCGCTGTAGCCGCATAATCGCGGATCGCGTACACCAGGGCGAGCATGAGGACGAGGCCGGCGACCGCCGAGCACCCGATCGCCCGCATGATGCCCCTGGGGGTGTTGACGGTCGCCTTCACTGTCTCTTCCGACATGTGGAAACTGCCGTCGAAGCCGGTGAACGTCCAACTGGTCACCAGGAGACCGAGCATTGCGGCGTACAGACCGTTGCTGAAGCCGGTGTTGTTCACGAAATGAGTGACGAACGACGGCGACTGATGGTGCGTCGGTATGAAGGCGAGACACACCACGATGACCACCATGCCGATCAGCAGCCACCACACGGAGATCCGGTTCAGGGCGGCGACGAGTTGCACGGTGTAGGTGTTCGCCAGCGCCTGGAGCAGCACGATCAGGGTGGTGATGAGCACCGTCCGCTGGCCGGTGATCTCGTAGCCCGGCCACTGCATGACGACGAATGCCTGGATGAAGGTGGCGGCCGCGTACCCCGTGGCGGCCGTGCCGCCGACCTGCCCGACGAAGTTCAGCCAGCCGGTGTACCAGGACCAGGCACCGCGGTTCCGTTTGGCGAGCTTGCCGGCCGAGAAGTACAGCGCCCCGCTCGTCGGATACGCGGACGCGATCTCGCCCATCGCGGCGCCGACGAACAGCACCATGACGGACACGCCTATCCACCCCAGGACCAGAATCCGCGGGCCGCCGGCGCCCATGCCGAATCCGAAGGCCGAGAAGATTCCGGAGATGATGTTGATGATGGTGAAGGAAATGGCGAAATTGTCGAATGCGCGGAATCGCCGCGTGAGCTTTCGCGGATAACCCATCGCATGCAGGGTCGCGTCGTCATCCAGAGCGACGGCGCCGTCGTGGCGATGACGGTTCTTCAATCGGGGTGCGGACATACGCTCGGACACAACTGCGTCCTTTCCCTGAGGGATTGGAAGAAGGAGTCGAAAAGGCGGGATCGGCCGGGAGGATTCAGGCGGCGCTCGGGACGGGGAGCCCGCAGGTGCGTCTCGCGCGGGTCAATTGCTCGCCCGGCGCTCCGAAAACGCTCCATGGCATCCGCGACGCATAGGGCCCCATCGCGGTGAGGACTTCCCGCGCCTCGAATTCACGCTGCGCCATGTAGAGGGCGTGCGCCAGATACGACAGGTCCAGGACCGGCGTGAAGCGGTAGTCGGACGTGCGGGGGAACCAGTGGTGGTAGAGCCCCATCGAGGTGGCCAGCCACTGGGGTTGACGCCAGGTGCGGTCGGCGAGCAGGGCGGCGGGGTCGTACTCCTCGACCAGAGCGACCAGCGGCAGCAGCCGCAGCGGGGATGCGGCCGGGGCGCGGTGGCTGAGGAACGAGGCGACGTCCCAGCGCGCGCTGGCCGTGCCGCCGTGCCGGGTGAAGAAGAAGGACAGGAAGCGGTGATGGGCCTCGCGGTTCCAGGGATCGAGCCGCAGTACCCGTGAGAACAGCTGCCAGGGACCGGGCGGTGCGGTCAACAGGCCCTGCGGGGCCGGGTCGAGGGGCCGGCGGATACGGGCCAGGGCCAGCTGCGCCACCCAGGGCGTGGGGTCCTCGGGCAGCAACTGCGCAGCCCGCTCGCAGGCGCCGTTCGCGATGCCCGCCAGGGTTCCGGTGCGCCGGTCCTGCGCGTCGGCCGAGCGCAGCGCGCGAAGCATCGCCACACGCGCCCACAGCAGCGCCGACTCGGGGCCCGGCTCCTCGGCGAGCCAGCGCTCGGCGAGGTCCGAGTCGGCCGCCTCGGACGCCAGCACCAGCGAACGGTGGGCGCGTACATCGAAATCGTCGCGAGCGTCCTTGAGCACCTCGTGGGCGCTGAGATAGCGGCCGGCTTTCACGTCGACGCACGCACGGGCCAGTTGACGGTCGTCGGCCGCCGGATGCCAGACGTACTGCCCCTCGAACGAACCAGCGGCCACGATCCCCCTCCGTCCCCCGCAGACGACACAGACGTACCCTCATACACATTCCGGCCAGGCGGAATTGCGCCGGTGTACGACGCGATAGATCACCGACAGCGGGCCACACCCTACTCACCATCAAGTGACGGGGAAAACACTCGTTCGGAGGAACTGGCGTGTCGCCATTCCCACCGCGCCCCGAAGGCCCGACGGCTGGCATATGCGAAACGCACTCGACGGGTGACCCGAGGGCCGAACTTGTTGAACCCTCCATCATTCATGGGATGTCGGATGCATTCCCCGTACGCCTTCCGCGCTCAGCCGAATGACCGGTACGCCCTCGTCAGGACCGCACGGACTCGCTCGTCCGTGCGATGGTGCGACACCTCGGCCG
This sequence comes from Streptomyces sp. NBC_00306, assembly GCF_036169555.1. GTDB lineage: Bacteria > Actinomycetota > Actinomycetes > Streptomycetales > Streptomycetaceae > Streptomyces > Streptomyces achmelvichensis. Next base: position 897,806 of record NZ_CP108032.1, read on the forward strand.
CGGACGGTCGTTCTGTTCTGCATGATCACTGCTCGACGCGCAACGCTCATTTCATCGGTCTGTATCGCTGCCGCCCTCGCGACCGGCCTGACGCCCGGCAGCGCGAGTGCTCAATTCGCTCCCGACACCGTCACCGTGGACGGGGTCGGCCTGATCGCGGAGGACGGAACGCTCACGCTGAGCGGCACCTACCGCTGTTCGTCACTGCGCACCAGCCCGATCGTCATCAGCTCCAAGGCCACCCAGGGCGACACCCAGGTCGGCATCGGGAGCACCACGGCGATCTGCGACGGCCAGGAGCGCGAGTGGCGCAACACCGGCAACCACATGGGCCTGCTGGCGCCCGGGGCCGCACAGGGCGAGGCGTCGCTCATCGAACTGGACACCTCGCGCGGCTTCATCCCGATCCCCGTCGTCCTCACCACCCAGCGCGGCGATCTGACCCTCCAGCAGGGCTGACATCCGGTCAATTCCCCGGCGCCCCGCGTATCGCGGTGACAGCGGACGCGGGGCCTTCGCCGTGTGACCAGGGCATTCCGGAGCGTCGCCGAAGAGCGGACAGATCAGAACGCCCCACCCTCTTGACAACGATGTCAGCCAGTGGTCCAGTCCTCCAGCATCAAGGCATTGACGAGGAGGCGGCACAGCGATGGCAGTCGGAACCACATCCGCGGCGCTCCCACCCCACCGGCGCTCCCGGGGCGCACATGCCGTCGCCCTGATGCTCTCGCTCCTCGAAGGTGCCCCGGCAGTCGCCGGCAGCCCTGGCCGAGCCGCGGCCGGTCGCGACGACCTCGCGCCGCGGCTGTTCCCGCGGCCCCGTTCGGTGCAGAAGCGTCCCGAGTCCGTCCGCCTTCCGGCGGCGGTGACCGTCGTCCGCGGGGCGTCGACCGATGCCGGCGCCCTGGCCCTCGTCGAGGAGGTGCTCCACGACGCGGGCGTCCGCGCCATCGGCCGGTCGGACGACCACGCGCCCGTACGCGACCGGTTCGTCGTCCACGTCGGCGGCCACCGGGAGAACGGGGCGACGGCCGATGCGCTGAGCGCGCTCGGGATCCAGGGTGCCGAGACCATGGCCGCCGAGGGGTACGTCCTCGCCGTCGGCGCGGGCCGGGACGGTCGCCGTCATATCGTGCTGAGCGGCGCGGACCCCACGGGCACGTACTACGCGGCCCGGACGCTGCGCCGGCTGGTGCACGGGCCGAAGCTGCGGGGGACGGTGATCCGCGACTGGCCCTCGTTAGCGCGGCGCGGAGTCGTCGACGTCTCGCGGAGCTCACCGTGGTCGCATCAGCGCCGCCTCGCCGACCTGGAGTGGCTGGGCGGGCACAAGGTGAACGCGTACTACTACGCGCCCGCGGACGCCCCCTGCCGGGGACCCGAGGGGCGCTCGCTGTTTCCACCGGGTGAACTCGCCCGTATCGCGGAGCTGGTGGGGCACGCCTGCGCCCACCACGTGGAGTTCGGTTACGTCCTCTCCCCCGGCCGGCCGGGGCAGTACGCCCTGGGTGAGCTGACCGCGAAGGTCGCGGCCCTGAGGAACATCGGTGTCCGCAGCTTTGTCGTCGCCTTCGAGGACCTCGGTGGCGGTCGGCGCGACGGCGCGGCGGGCACGGAGCCCAGGGCCCTGGCGCACGCTCAGGCGCGTCTGGCCAATGCCCTCCACGCGGAATGCCCAGGGCACCCCGGAGTGGCACCCCTGCAGATCGCGCCCACCGCGTGCGCAGGCCCGGGGCAGAACGACTACCTACGACGGCTCGCGCAGGAGCTCGATCCCGGCATCGCCGTCCAGTGGAGTGCCGGGAGCCCGGCGTCCCGAGGCCAACGGGCCACCGCACGCCGGGCCTTCGGCCGCCGACTGCTGGTACGGGACCCCGGACCGGAGGGCGGCACACCGGGCAGACTGTCGCTCGGGCCCTACGCCGGACACGGCCCGGGGCTCGCCGAGGAGGTGCTCGGACTGGTCACCGTCCCGCCGCCCCGGGCCTCGCGGATCGCCCTGTCCGGATTCGCCGACTACGCCTGGAACGACGGCGACTACGACCCCGAACGGTCCTGGTCGGCCGCGCTCGACGAACTGACCGGCGGGGACGAGGCCGCCACCGACGCCCTGCGCGCCTTCGCCGACGTCCACCGCACCGGGGGGACGGCCGGTCGTCAGGGCGGTGAACTCGCCGCCCTTGTCTCGGAGTTCCGCCGCGACGGCCACGCGGCTCCGCTGCGCAAAGCGCTCCGCGCGGTCCACGAAGCGCCCGCGGTGCTCCGCGGCCGCCTGCGGGACCCCGCCTTCCTCGCCGACACCGGCCCGTGGCTCGACGCCGCCGAGGCCTGCGGCGAAGCCGCTCTCGCGGCACTGGAGTCGACGACAGCGCACAGCACCCACCGCCGTGCCGGCGCCGGAGAGCCGCACCCTTCACCCGTCCCGCTCGTCGACCGTGCCCGGTCCTCCACCGAGCCGGATTCGCCCGGCGCTGTGCCGGCCGAATGCGGCCCGGTCCTCGCGGAGTTCGTGCTCGCCGCGCTGGAGAGGACCGCCCACCGTCCGGCCCCCGGCCGCACCTCCACCGAGGCCCGCCGCCCGCGTCCGGGCCGGACCGGCGAGACCCGGCCGCTCACCGACGGCGGGGTGTGAACGGGCCATTGACAGGTTTCGGACGACCATGAAAGCTTTCCCGGACCCGAATCGGACAACGTTGTCAGCAAGGGGCGCCCAGATGCGAGAGTCGGCCGTTCGGATGCGCACGAGAACCGCCCGGTTGCTGGCGGCCGTCCTGCTGGCCGGTGGGCTGTCCGGTCCGGCGGGCTCGGCCGTGGCCGCCGGGGCACCGGCCGTCGCGGACGACCCGGCCGCGCTCGTCAACCCCTTCGTGGGCACCCAGAACTTCGGCAACACCTTTCCCGGCGCGAGCGCGCCGTTCGGCATGGTGCAGGTCAGTCCGGACACCGGCGGCCAGGGCGGCTACGACTACCAGCAGAACAAGATCCACGGGTTCAGCCAGACCCATCTGTCGGGCGTGGGCTGCGGGGTGGCGGGTGAGCTGCCGATCATGCCGACCACGGGCGCTGTCGGCAGCGTGAACCCCGATGAGTACCGCTCGGAGTACTCGCACGACGACGAGCAGGCGGAGCCTGGCTACTACCGGGTGAACCTCACGTCGTACGGGATCGACGCGGAGCTCACCGCCACACAGCGGACCGGCTGGCAGCGTTATACGTTCCCGTCCACGGGCGATGCCAACGTGCTGTTCAACACCGGCAGGGCCAACCAGAAGGTGTACGACTCCGAGGTCCATGTGATCGGCGACCGGACGGTCGAGGGCCGCGTCGACGCGGGCAACTTCTGCGCGGGCAAGGACCGTCACACCGTCTACTTCACCGCCACCTTCGACCGCCCGTTCAGGGCGCAGGGCACCTGGCGCGGGTCGACCCCCACGCCGGGCGGCAGGGATGCCGCGGGCGAGGGGGGCAACGGCGCCTGGGTGACCTTCGATGCGAGCGCCGACAAGGACGTCGTGGTGAAGGTCGGCCTGTCGTACACCGGAATCGAGGGTGCCCGGAAGAACCTGGCCGCGGAGACGAAGGACTCGTACGACTTCGACGCCACGCGCGCCGCCCTGCACAGCACCTGGCAGAAGCAGCTGGGGTCTGTCCGGATCGGTGGCGGCTCGCGCGAGCGGCAGAGCGCCTTCTACACCGCGCTCTACCACGCGCAGTTGCACCCGAACGTGGCCGGCGACGTGGACGGCCGGTATGTGGGCTTCGACCGCAAGGCCCATACGGCGGAGGGCTACACGCCTTATCAGAACTTCTCCCTGTGGGACACCTACCGGCCGCAGAACCAGCTGCTGGAGCTGCTCCAACCCGGGGTGGCCCGCGATGTCGCCCTGTCCGTCGTCGCGATCGGCAGGGACGGCGGCTGGCTCCCGCGGTGGGCGCTCGCCAACAGCGAGACCAACATCATGACCGGCGATCCGGTGACACCGTTCCTCGTCGAGGCCTGGTCCAAGGGGCTCCTCGCCGGCCACGAGAAGGAGGCGTACGCGCTGTTGCGGAAGAACGCCACCACCACCCCGCCCGCCGGTTCCCCCTACAACGGCCGCTCGGGCGTGGACTTCTACGGCGAACGCGGCTACATCCCGTCCGGCCTCGGACTCGGCAAGGACTGCGCGGACAAGGGCGGCGACAACGACTGCAACCACCCCGCGTCGGCCACGCTCGAATACGCGGCGGCGGACGCCTCACTGGCCCTGATGGCGAAGGGTCTCGGACACGCCGCCGACGCGCGGATGTTCGCCGGGCGGGGGCAGTGGTACCGCAATCTGTGGGACTCCTCCATCGGCCAGTTCCGCCCCCGGACTTCGCAGGGCACCTGGGTGACCCCCTACGATCCGGTGGAAGCGGGCCATCAGTTCCACGAGGGCGGTGCCTATCAGTACCAGTGGCTGGTGCCCCAGGACCCGGCCGGGCTGATCGGGCTCATGGGCGGCAGGAAGGCCACGGAGAAGCGTCTGGACGCCTTCTTCGTCCATGACAAGCTGCTGACCGACCCGGCCGGGACCGCCCGCAGGGACTGGATCTCGCAGCCGTACGACTACTACGGCAAGCCGACCTACAACCCCAACAACGAGCCGGATCTGCACGCCCCGTACATGTATCTGTGGGCGGGCGCGCCCGCGAAGACGGCGACCGTCACCCGGGCGGCGATGACGCTGTTCACGACCGGGCCCGACGGTATGACGGGCAACGACGACCTGGGCACCATGTCGGCCTGGTACGTGTTCTCGTCGCTCGGGCTGTATCCGGTGATGAGCGGCGCCGATCATCTGGCCCTGTCCAGCCCGCAGTTCGAGTCGGCGGTGGTGACGGTCGGCCGGCACGGCCGGCGTCAGGGCGGCACGCTGAAGATCACCGCTCCGGGCGCGAGCGACGAACGCCGGTATGTGCAGACCGTGACTCTCGACGGCGCGCCGGTCAACCGGACCTGGCTGGACTGGGACGCCGTCGCGGACGGCGGCCGTCTCGACCACCGGCTCGGCACGACACCGTCCGCGTGGGGCACCACCCCGGGCGCCGAACCGCCGTCCGTCAACGCCGGGGGCGGCGCGGACCGACGCCGCCAACTGGACGCCTCGCTGCCCACCGCCGCCGATGTCGTACCGGCCGGCGGCAGCGGGCAGACGGCGCATCTGGCGGTGGACGTCCTCGCACAGTCCCCGGGCGAGGTCCGGGCGACCGTCGGTGTCCGGGCTCCCGCCGGGTGGTCCGTGAAGGGGGCATCTCGCCTCACGCTGAACTCGCGTCATCTGCCGGTGCAGAAGACGGTCCCCATCGCGGTCGGCGTACCCGCCGGAACGGCGACGGGCTCGTATCCCGTACGGATCACGGTCACCGCGCCGGGCATGGCCGCGGTCGTCCGCAGCGCCACGGTCGAGGTGCGTCCGGCCGCGTCCTGCGCGGCTGAGGGCGGGTCCACCTGCGCGGTGGATCTGACGGGGGCGCTGAACCACGACGGCACGGCGACGACGGACCAGTCCGGCCAGGGTGACTTCGACGGGGGCGGCTGGAGCTACGACGCCGGGCTGCTGCCCCCTGCCGGGCCGGTCACCTGGAGCGGCACGACCTATCGGGCGCCCGACCCGTCGGGGACCGCGCCGAACTTCGTCGAGGCCCGTGGCCAGACGCTGTTGCTGCCCTCCGGTGCCCGGTCGTCTCTGCGGCTGGTGGCCGCCTCCCACAACGGTCCGGTCACCACCTCGCTGACCGTGCGCTACACCGACGGCACTGCGGCACAACTGCCGGTGACGATCGGCGACTGGGCGGGTTCCGCGCCGGCCGGCAGCACCGTGGTCCTCGACATGCCGCACCGGATCAAGGCGGGACAGGGCGTCGACGGGCCGCCGGTACGGCTGTTCGGCGACTCGGCGGCGCTCGACAGCACCAGGTCGCCGCGCTCGGTGACGCTCCCCGACGATGCGCGGGTCGAGGTGTACGCGATCACCTTGACGTGAGCCGCGCCCCTGCCCTGTCCTCCCGCCCCCGACCCCGCACCACCGGCGTCGCCCCCCACCTCGCACCACCCGGACCGACTTCCGAGGTAGAGCACATGAGCAGCAGAGCAGCAGCGGCGGACACCGGCCGTCCCGTGCCCCCGGTTGAAGCGCCGGGCAGGCGCAGGTTCCTCGGGACCGTGGTGGCCGCGGCGGTCACCACTGCCTTACCGGCGACCGCTCACGCCGCACCCCGCGGGCCGCGCCGTCTCTTTCTGGGCACCTACACCTCCGTCGCCGGTGGTGGCGCCGGCATCGGTCTGGCGGCGTACGACGACACGACCGGGCACATCACCGCCACCGGCACCGTCACCGGCGTCGGCGACCCGTCGTTCCTGGCACTCCACCCCTCCGGCAGCACGCTCTACACGGTGAACGAGCGGCAGGACGGCGCGGTGACCGCGGTCCGGCTCTCCTCGGACGGCCGGCACCAGGTCCTCGGCAGCCGCGCCACGGGCGGCGCAGGCCCGTGCCATCTGTCCGTGCATCCGGGCGGCAACTGGCTGCTGAGCGCCAACTACACGTCCGGCAGCGTCGCCGTGCATCCGATCGAGGCGTCCGGCGCGCTGGGGGCACGCACGGCCCTCGTGACGCATTCCGCACCGCCGCCCGGCCCCGGCCAGGGGGGACCGCACGCGCACCAGATCATCACCAGCCCGGACGGCGGTCATGTCCTCGCCGTCGATCTGGGCACCGACACCGTCTACACCTATCGGCTCGACACCGCGCGCGGCACGCTCACCGCGGTGTCGCGGGCGACGGTCCGACCGGGCGCCGGGCCGCGTCACCTCACCTTCCATCCCTCGGGCCGCTACGCGTTCCTGGCCAACGAGCTGGACAACACGGTGGCGGTCTGCGGCTACGACCCGGCCACGGGCAGGCTGACCCCGGGCGCGCCGCAACCCACCGGGGCGGGCCCGGGAACGAGCTATCCGGCGCAGCTCGCGGTGACCCGCGACGGCCGGTTCGCGTTTCTCGCCAACCGTGGGCACAACAGCCTGACGCGCTATGCCGTGGAGGACGGCGGAGCGCGGCTGCGGCTGCTCGGCACCGTCCCGGTCGGCGGCGACCACCCCCGGCACATCGCCCTGTCGCCGTCGCAGAATCTGTTGTTCGCCGCCAACCAGCGCTCCAGCACGGTGTCCGTGTTCCACGTCGATCGGACGACCGGAGAACTGCGGCCTGCGGGGGGCCCCTTTCGCTTTCCGGTAGCGGTCTGCGCGCTACCGCTGTAACCCCATGCGGCAGCACGCCCCGCGCTCGCGGCGTGGGGCGTGCTGCCGCATCTGTCGCGGGTCAGTCCTGCGGGCGGGCCAGCCGGAGGGTGACGAGCTCGAAGGGGCGCAGGCTCAACCGGACTGCTCCATCGGTGAGTTCGGGCTGCGGAACGCCGGCCAGAGGCCGCTCCAGCAGATCGGTCGTGACCGCGCCGAGTGCCTCGAACTCCGTCGCGAGGCGCACGCGGACGCGACCGCCGCGCGATTCGTAGAGCCGCACGATCACATCGCCGCTGCCGTCGTCGGCCAGCTTCACCGCACTGACGACCACCCCGTCCTGATCGACCGTCACCAACGGGGCCACCGCACCCTCACCGGTGACCGTGCGCTCGGGGAGGTTGATACGGAAGCCTTCGCGGACCGCGTCAGCGATCTGCGCACCGGGCACGAGTGCGTGCCGGAACCGGTGGACGCCCTGGTCGGTCTCGGGGTCGGGGAAGCGCGGTGCCCGGAGCAGGGAGACCCGGAGCGTGGTCGTCGTGCCGCTGTCGGTGTCGGTGTCTGTGTCGCGCACGGTGCGGGTGACGTCGTGGCCGTACGTCGAGTCGTTGACGACCGCGACACCCCAGCCGGGCTCTTCCAGATGCACGAAACGGTGGTTGCACGCCTCGAACTTGGCCGCCTCCCAGCTGGTGTTGGTGTGGGTGGCCCGGTGGAAGTGCCCGAACTGCGTCTCGGAGGCGTAGCGCTCGGCATGGATGTCGAGCGGGAAGGACATCTTGAGGAACTTCTCCGTCTCGTGCCAGTCGACCTCGGTCTCGATGTCCAGGCGCTTGGCTCCGGCGGGGAGCGTCAGCACCTGGGTGACCTTCGAGTCGCCGAAGCTGCGGACGACGCGTACGGCGGCCGCGTTCTCGGAGGTCACGGCCGTGACCTCGTCGGCGCCCGTGAGATCGGTGACGGTGTTGCGGTAGAACTCGTCGACGTCCCACGCGTCCCACATGTTCGGGAAGTCGGGGTGGATCTGCAGGAGGCCGGCGGCGGTGCCCGGTGCGACCGTCTCGCGCTCGGCCCCGCTGTCGTAGGCGGAGACCACCAGGCCGCGGCCGTCGATCTCCACTTCCAGCAGGCCGTTGTGGAGGACGAAGCCGCCGTCCTCGCGCGGGGTGAGCGAGGCGCCGCCGCCGTCGGTGGGGGCGGACGCGCCTCCCGCGGGCACGCCGTGCCGCTCGTGCGGTGCGCCGTTGAAGACCAGCCGGGTGCCGGAGGCGGGATCGCCGGCGAGCGCACGCTGCGCCGCGTCGATGATGCCGTTCAGCTCATCCGCGACGGTGGCGTACGTCCGGGCGGCCTCGCGGTGCACCCAGGCGATGGAGGAGCCGGGCAGGATGTCGTGGAACTGGTGCAGCAGCACCGTCTTCCACAGCCGGTCCAACTCCTCGTAGGGGTAGGGGAAGCCGGTCCGTACGGCAGCGGTCGCGGCCCACAGCTCGGCCTCCCGCAGCAGGTGCTCACTGCGGCGGTTGCCCTGCTTGGTCTTCGCCTGGCTGGTCAGGGTGGCCCGGTGGAGCTCCAGATAGAGCTCGCCGACCCAGACCGGCGCCTGCGGATACTCCGCCTCGGCCTTGGCGAAGAACTCGGCCGGCCTTTCCCAGCTCACGGTCGCCGACCCTTCGAGACTGCGCAGCCGGGCGGCCTTGGCGACCATCTCGCGGGTGGTACCGCCGCCTCCGTCGCCCCATCCTGTCGGGGCGAGCGAGTGGTGTGCGACTCCCTTGTCCTTGAAGTTGCGCGCCGCGTGGGCGATCTCGCTGCCCTTCATGGAGCAGTTGTAGGTGTCGACCGGCGGGAAGTGCGTGAAGATGCGGGTGCCGTCGATGCCCTCCCACTGGAAGGTGTGGTGGGGGAACTTGTTCGTCTGCGACCACGAGATCTTCTGGGTGAGCAGCCACTTGGAACCGGCGGCCTTGATGATCTGCGGCAGTCCGGCGGCGAAGCCGAACGTGTCGGGGAGCCACGCCTCGTCGTTCTCGATGCCGAACTCGTCGAGGAAGAAGCGCTTTCCGTGCACGAACTGCCGGGCCATCGCCTCCGAGCCGGGCATGTTGGTGTCGGACTCCACCCACATACCGCCGGCGGGCACGAAGCGCCCGTCGGCGACGGCCGCCTTGACCTTGGCGTAGACCTCGGGGCGGTGTTCCTTGATCCAGGCGAACTGCTGTGCCTGGGACATCGCGAAGACGAAGTCGGGCTCGTCCTCCAGCAGTGCCGTCATGTTGGACGTCGTCCGGGCGACCTTGCGCACGGTCTCGCGCAGCGGCCACAGCCAGGCCGAGTCGATGTGGGCGTGCCCGACCGCGCTGATGCGGTGGGCGGACGGCTCGGCGGGCGTGGACAGGACCTCTTCGAGGCAGGCCCGTGCCTCTGCCGCCGTGCCGTTGACGTCCTGGAGGTCGACGGCGTCCAGGGCCCGGCCGACCGCGCGCAGGATCGCGTGCCGGCGCTGGCTGTCGGCGGACAGTTCCTGCATCAGCTCACCGAGGACCTCCAGGTCCAGGACGAGGTTCCACACGGTCTCGTCGAAGACGGCGAGGTCCATGCGCGCGAGCCGGTACTGCGGCTCGCTGCCCGCGGTCTCCTTGTCGCCGAGCTGCGTCGGCAGGAAGGGGTGGTAGTCGAGGATCACGGGGTTGGACGCGGCCTCGATGTGCAGCAGCACCTCCTCACCGCCCTGGACCGGAGCGCCGATACGGACCCACTGGTTGCGCGGGTTGAGGCCCTTCACGGGAGTGCCGTCGGCCCGGTAGACCAGGCCCTCGCACTGGAAGCCCGGCATGTTCTCGTCGAATCCGAGGTCGAGCAGTGCCTCGACGGTCCGTCCTGCCCACTCCTGGGGCACGGTGCCGGTCACCCGGAACCAGCTGGTCCCCCAGGGAGCACCCCACATGTCGCCGGCCTTGATCGGCACGGGTTCGGCCGCGAGTCCTTCGGCGACCGGGACGGGCTCGCCGGGTGCGTTCCACACCGCGATGTCCAGCGGAACGGACCGGGGGTGGACGGCAGGGCGTATGCGTTCGTCGAGGACCCTCCTGAGGCGGGATTCGACGAGGCTGCGGTCGTCATGCATGTGGGGTGGCTCCGAGGGTTGCGGTGGTGGTTACCAGGGGTGGGTGGCGGTCACGGGAGTCGACGCGGTGTAGAGCTCCCCCACGGCGCGCAGTTCGAACCGCGCCGCACTCTCGCCCTGTTCGGGCCGCAGGCCCGGGACGAAGTAGGCCCGCTGACAGGTGGCGCCGAGGAAGCGCCGTGTCCCGTCCGGCAGTACCCGGTGGAGGGTGTGGTGGCGTACGGCGCCGGGGGCGGGCTGCCAGGCGAAGCGCAGATCGCCACCCGCCGCTGCGGTGATCCGCAGACCGGCGGGGGCGGACGGGTTCTGTGCCGCCTTGTCGCGTACGGCCAGGGAGCCGAGGCGCCAGGTCACCGGGCCTCCGGTGCCGGTCAGCCGGACACCCAGCGCGCGGACCGTCCCGGACAGACCGGTCAGCCGCACGGTGGTGGTCGTCCAGCCGCGGCCCGGGGCGGCGAGCGGCACATAGGTGTACGGATGCGGCTGTCCGGGTCCGGCGGGCTCGGCCGTGGCGAGGGCCAGTTCGACGGTGACCCCGGCGCTCTCGCTGCGGTGGACGAGTTCGACGACGGTGTCGGCGGTGAGTGGCAGCCGGCACGCGTACAGGTCGAGGGTGGTGGGAGCGGTGAGGGTGCCGCCGACGAGGAGGCTGCTGCCGCCGTGCCAGGCGTCGCCGAAGTCGTAGGCCACCGTGGGCCGTTGACCTGTGGTGCGCACGACCCACTGGCGCGAGGGCATGCGGTCCTGGACTCCGAGGTGGTTCCACGGCGCGTCGGACGTCACCTTGCCCCTCTCGTACCAGCGCAGTCCGTGGCCGGTGTTGAAGACGGTCGCGAACGGCAGGGTGTCGACGGTGGAGCGGTCGGCGACGGCGAGCGCCGGGGCCCGCCAGGGGTCCCCGGGTGCCGGCCGCGACGGGTCGAGGGACTGCCCGCTCCAGAACCGGTCGTCGGCGGCGTGGAACTGTGCGGGGGTGCGGCCCGCGGGCAGGTGGTTGCGGGTCCACTCCGGCCGGTAGAAGCCCAGCGAGACGACGTCCGGTGTGTTCACCGGGATGATGGCGTCCCAGTCGACGGACCGGTTCCAGCCGTTCGCCTCGACGTCGACACCGGCCCACAACGCGTAGCGGCTGCGGCCCAGTTGTTCGGCGGTGCGACCCGAGGCGGCCAGCGTGGAGCGCGACCAGCGGAAGTCCACGAACATGGAGTCGGCCGCCTGGAAGAAGGGCCTGTTGCGGTCGTTCAGCGCCCCCTGCCAGCTGACCGATCCGCTCACGGTCATCGAGTCGTACCAGCACACCCGCAGGCCCTTCGGCCTGCCGAGCGCGGTGAGTTCCTTCAGGAAGCCGGTCATGTCGGCGGCGAGCTCCGCGTCCCCGCCACCGGTCTCGGCGTTGATGAACCAGCCGTCGAAGCCGTACGCCGCCGCGACCGCGACGAGGCGCTCCGCGAGCGGGAAGCGGCCGAAGGAGTCCTTCTGGACCAGGTCCCGGGTCCAGCGCAGATCCCCGCCGTAGGCGACGGGCGGGAGGAACACGCTGCCGAGCACGGGGACACCGTGGCGGTGTGCGGCGTCCACGACGGGCGCGTTGGGCGCGAGGACCAGGCCCTCGCCGGACGAGCCGCCCCAGAAGACGAGTTCGTCGAGGTAGGACCAGTGGGTCAGGGCGTAGTGGTCGGCGGTGGCGGAGCCCTGGGAGGGGTTGCCGGCGGTGGGGGCGAAGGAGACCAGGGACTGGATGCGCGCCTGGCCGGCGCGGGCCGTGGTGTTCACCGGGACCGGCGTGAAGCGCCTCGCCAGGGGCACGGTCGCGGAGTTGAACGCCAGATCCGCGTCGTCCTCGGCGCGCCAGGCCTTGAGGCTGCGCCAGGTGATGCCGGGGCCGGGGGTCCCGGCGGGAAAGGAGTCCGGGTACCAGTAGGCGGCGTACGGCGCGCCGGAGGCGGCCCTGGTCGCGGCGGAGGCCGCACCGGGCAGGACCGCCGGCGCCACGGCCGCGGCGGCGGAGGCCAGGAGGAGGGTTCGTCTGCTGAGGTGGGGGGTCATGGTGTGCTCCGTGTCGTTGGGGGACGGCTTACGGTGCTGTGGTGGTGGCGGACCGGGTCATGAGCCGGCCTGTTCGGGGGTGACGACTTCGGTGATGCCGCGCGCGGCGAGATGGTCCCTGTCGTCGCTGCGGCTCGCGAGAACGGTGGTGGGGCGCGCACCCTGGGCGGTCAGCCGGGCGAACGCCTCGAACACGGCGCCGCCGGGTGCGCAGACGGAGCGCCGGGGCGCGGTCTCGTCGTCACCCGCGTCGACGACGAGGGCGAGGGTCCGCGGCTCGGGCGGCTTCTTCCGGTCGCGTCGTTCCTCGACGATCCGCGCGATGGCCTGTCCGGCGGGCTTGACCTCCCGGTCGTTGGTCAACAAACCGAGGCTGTACTCGAGTTCGGGGAAGTCGGCGAGCGAACGCGACACGTCGTGGGAGCACCACCAGGTCACGCCCCAGACGTCCGGGCAGTCCAGCGCGTTCGCCACGGTGGCCTCCGTGAAGGCGGCGGCGTCGGCGGCGGGGACGAGGGGGGCGGGCGCGCCGACCTCCTGGAGCCAGACGGGGCGGTCCGGGGACGGTGCCCACGCCTTGGAGAGTTCGATCATGTAGGCGGCGTGGTGCTCGGTGGCGGTGCCGGTGGGGCCGTGGCGCTGTGCCGTGCCGTTGAAGACCCAGGAGTGCACGGCGGTCATGGCGCCGAGGCGGGCGGAGTGTGCGGGGGTGAACGGGTGGTCGTCGCGGTACCAGGCCGCGTCGTACTCGGCGTGCAGATGGAGCCTGCCGGGTGCGCCCGCCTCGCACGCGTCCAGCAGCCGGGCGAGCCAACTGCCCGCCTCCGCCGATGAGATGCGGTCGGGGTCGGGGTGCGGCCCGCCGGAGAACTGGTTGATCTCGTTGCCGATGGTCATGCCGATGAAGTTCGGCCGGTCGGCGAGTGCGGCCGCGAGGGTGCGCAGGTACTCCGCCTGCCCCGAGACGACGTCCGGATCGGTGAAGATGTTGCGCCGGTGCCAGGTCTGGGTCCAGGCGGGCAGGAAGTCGAAGCTCGACAGATGGCCCTGGAGTCCGTCCACGTTGACGTCGAGCCCGCGCTCGGCCGCCGCGTCGGCGAGCTGGACGAGCTGCTCGACGGCGCGCGGGCGGATCAGCGTGCGGTTGGGCTGGAACAGCGGCCAGAGCGGGAAGACGCGGATGTGGTCCAGGCCGAGGCCGGCGATGGAGTCGAGATCGGCGCGCACGGCGTCGAGGTCGAAGTCCAGCCAGTGGTGGAACCAGCCCTGGCTGGGCGTGTAGTTGGCGCCGAAGCGCGGCACGGAAGAGCTCATACGGGAGAGGTGTCCTCGTTCTGTGGTGCGACGGCGATGGGGGGCCGGGCGGTCAGCCCTTGACGGCCCCCTCACCGACACCGCGGAAGAAGAAGCGCTGCAGACAGGCGAAAAGGATGATCAGGGGCAGCACGGCGATGATCGTTCCGGCGGCGACGAGGCGTTCGTCGTTGGCGAAGGTGCCGTGCAGATAGTTCAGGCCGATGGTGAGCGTGAAGTTCTGCGGATCGCTCAGGACGATGAGCGGCCACAGGAAGTCGTCCCAGGCGCCCATGAAGGAGAAGATCGCGACCACGGCGAGGGTGCCCTTGACCGAGGGCAGGGCGATACGCAGGAATCGCTGCCACACGTTCGCGCCGTCGACGTAGGCCGCCTCCTCCACCTCCTGCGGGAGGCCCAGGAAGGCGTTGCGCATCAGCAGGACGTTGAGCGCTCCGATGCAGCCCGGCAACAGGACGGCGACCAGGGTGTTGTTCAGCCCGAGGTCCCGCATGGTGGTGAACTGGGCGATGATGATGCCCTCGACGGGGACGAGCATCGCGAGGACGAAGGCGAGCGTCGCGGCCCGGCGTCCGCGGTAGCGCATCCGGGCGAGCGCGTAGCCCGCGAGTGCCGCGCCGACGCAGTTGGTGACCACGTTGGTCGCTGCGACCTTCAGGGAGTTGAGCGCGTAGTCCCACACCGGGATGGTGTTGGCGACGCGTGTGTAGTTGTCGAGGGTCGGGTCGCTGGGGAAGAACTTCGGCGGGGAACTGAAGATGTCCTCGTGCGGTCCCTTGAGCGAGGTGGACAACTGCCACAGGAAGGGCCCGACGGTCAGGGCCAGTACGGCGAGCAGCAGGAGGTAGCGCAGCACGAGCTGCCAGCCCGGGATCCGCCGGCCTTCGGCGTCCGTCACGCTGATCGCTTTCACGCGTCCTCCCGGCGGTCGGCGCGGAGCACGAGCAGCATCAGGGCGACGGTGACGACGAAGACGACCACCGAGATGGCGGAGGCGTAGCCGACGCGTCCGGACAGTCCGGTGCCGACGCGCTGGACGAGCATCACGAGTGTGGTGTCCTCGCCCGCGGGCCCTCCGCTGGGGCCGGCCATCAGATAGACCTCGGAGAAGACCTTGAAGGCGGCGACCGAGGAGAGGGCTCCGACGAGGACCATGGTGGAGCGGACGGCGGGGACGGTGACGGTGACGAAGCGCCGGACGGGGCCCGCCCCGTCGACCGCCGCGGCCTCGTGGAGTTCGCGGGGCACGTTCGCCAGCGCGGCCAGATAAATGATCATGTAGTAGCCGAGGCCCTTCCAGACCGTCACCGCCATGGCGCTGCCGAGCAGCAGCCACTGGTCGCTGAGGAAGCCGACCTTGCCGACGCCCACCGCCTCCAGGACGGCGTTGATCAGCCCGCGGTCGTCCAGCATCCACACCCAGATCAGACCGACGACCACGATGGAGGCGACCACCGGTGTGTAGAAGGCCGACCGGAAGAAGGTGATACCGGGGATGTGGCGCTGCACAAGCATCGCGAGCAGCAGAGGCAGGATCACCAGCGCGGGCACCACGCCGAGGACGTACAGGGTGCTGTTGCGCAGTCCGATCCAGAACATGTCGTCGTGGAGGAGTTCCTCGAAGTTGGCGAGGCCCACGAACTGTCCGGGGATCAGGGTGCGGCGGTCGGTGAAGGCGTTCACCAGCGTGCTGATGAAGGGATACAGGCTGAAGGCCCCGACGATCAGCAGACCGGGTAGGGCGAACAGCCAGGGGCTGGTCGGCAGTTGGCGCCTGATCGGGCTGCCGGGGCGGCGGCCGCCGGAGCGGGCCGCCCTCTTCGGCTCGACGCGCTCCGGCGGGCTCGCCGCGGCGGAGGAAACGGTGGAGGTGGTCATCGCGGTTCCGGCTCAGCTCTGCTTGAGCAGCCGGTCGCAGGCCTTGACAGCGTTGTCAAGCGCTTCCTCGGGGCTCTCCTTGCCCTGGAGCGCCCGCGCCACCGCGTTGCGCAGCTCGGTCTTCATCTGCTCGCTGAACAGCACCGGTGTGTAATTGACGGCCGTCTTCAGGGACTTGGCGGCCGCGACCCGGACGCGGGTCTCGTCGCTGCCGTCCTCCTTGGTGAAGTACGGGTCGTCCAGGGAGCCCGCGGTGCTCGGGAAGATGGCGACCTTCTTGGCGAACTCCATCTGGCGGGTCGCGTCGGTCACGAAGTGCGCGAAGGCGACGGCGGCGGGCTTCTGCTGCGACCGGGAGTTCACCATCACGCCCATGACGTACATGTTGGCGTGTCCGGTGCTGCTGACCTGGTCGGTGATCCCGATGTTCTTGTACAGGCCGGGCGCCTGCTTCTTGAAGTTCCCGAGGTCCAGTGCGCTGCCCGGGTTCATGGCCACCGACTCGGTCAGGAACTTGTGGCCCGCGGACTCGGGCGTGGCCGTGAGTGCCTGCGGATCCAGCGCCTTGGCGTCGTACAACTCCTTGTACTTGGTGAGGAGTTCGACGCCCTTCGCGTCGTTGAAGGCGAAGCCGGTGCCCTCCTTGTTCATCAGCGGGACGTCATAGCGGCCGAAGTCCTCGATGGTGGGCACATTGGCCAGGGTGGCGATCTTCCCCTTGCTCTTCTGGGCCAGCTGGAGCCCGGCGGCGAAGACCTGGTCGTACGTCTTCGGCGGCTGCGCGGCGTCGAGCCCCGCCTCGGTGAGGAGCCGCTTGTTGTAGAAGAGCGGGCCGGTGTTGAGGTACCAGGGGAAGGCGAAGGTGCCCTCCATGCCGGGTATCCGATGGCTCTGCCAGGCGCCTTCCAGATACTCCTTGCGGTACTGGGAGGCGGCCTTGTCCAGATCGAGGGCGAGCCCGGCCTTGGCGAGCGGGGCGACCAGGTCCGGCGAGACGTTGACGACGTCGGGCAGGGTGCCTCCGGCCGCATCCGCGCTGATCTTGTCGGCGTAGCCCTCGGCCGGCCGGTCGACCCACTTCACGTCGGTACCGGGGTGCTGCTTCTCGAAGTCGGCGATCAGGCCGTTGAAGTAGTCCTTGAAGTTGGCCTGGAGGTTCCAGGTCTGGAAGGTGATCCGGCCCTCGACCTTGCCGGAGGCGTCGGACGAACCGGTGTCCGATGCGCCGCCGCAGGCACTCAGCGGCAGGACGACGGCGATGACGGCGGCGGCAGCGGCGAATGCCCTGCGGTTGATGCGCACGGTGAACGGCTCCTTTGCTCGGACCAGACGTGCGGATGCCGGAGCTGCGGCCACCGGCTGTTTCACTGCGACCAGACCCTGCAAGTGAACTGGTCGTGAAGTCAAGACATTCGCGCCAACTAATGCGTTTCACTCTGCATTAGTCCAGGTCAGAGCCGGGTGAGCAAGCACTTGCGCGGATCAACTAAAGCGCTTTAGGGTATGCGTGCTCAAGCGCTTTAGTACGCAGGGTGAAAGGGGCCCCAGTGGCAGCGGAAACACCGCCGGGGGCGGCGGGTCCACCCTCCAGGCGGGCACCGGTACGCCGCCCCACGATGAAGGACATCGCCCGCCGTGCCGGTGTGTCGGAGAGCGCCGTGTCCTTCGCGCTGAACGACCGGCCGGGGGTCTCGGAGATCACCCGCGACCGGGTGCGCCGGGTCGCCGAGCAGCTGGGCTGGCGACCGAGCACGGCCGCCCGTGCCCTGTCCGGCGAAGGTGCGGCGACGGTCGGGCTCGTCGTGGCACGGCCCGCGACGACGCTCGGCGTGGACTCCTTCTTCCTCCAGTTGATCTCCGGCATCCAGGAAGTGCTGGCGGAGCGTCACCTCGGCCTGCTGTTCCAGGTGGTGGAGGACGTGGCGGACGAGTGCGCCGTCTATCGCCGCTGGTGGGCCGAGCACCGCGTGGACGGTGTGCTGGTGGTGGATCCGCGGACGGACGACCCGCGTCCGGCGCTGCTGGACGAACTGGGACTGCCCGGGGTCGTCATCGGCGGGCTGCCCGACGGACACCCGAATCTCTCCCAGGTGCGGGCCGACGACACCGGCGCCATGGCGGTGATCGTCGGCCGGCTGCACGAGCTCGGCCACCGGCGGATCGTGCACATCGCGGGTCTGTCCTCGCTCGCCCACACCGACCGGCGCATCCGCTCGCTGCGTGTGGAGGCCGAGCGGCGCCATCTCGCCGAGGCCCGTTCGGTGACCACCGACTACTCCGACACCGAAGGTGCCGCGGTGACCCGGCGGGTGCTGACGGGCGAGGCGCCGCCCACCGCCCTCGTCTACGACAACGACGTGATGGCCGCCGCGGGCGCCGCCGTGACGATCGGCCTCGGACTCAACGTCCCCGGCGACGTCTCGATCGTCTCGTGGGAGGACTCCGTGCTGTGCCGGATGGCCCATCCCTGGCTGACCGCGCTGTCCCGGGACACGGTCGCCTTCGGACGGCTCGCCGCCGAGGAACTGACGGCCCTGCTGGACGGTGGCGCGGCACGGACGGTGGGGGTACCGCTCCCCCGGCTCCTCGAACGGGAGAGCACGGCGACCGCGCCGGGCGCGGGCTGAGACCTCTAGCGCGGAAGGTGACCCGGCCGGCGGGTCGCTACACCCAGCGGGTGGCGAGCAGCAGCGCGATGTCGTCGGGCCGGTCCGCCGCCTGACCGGCCTCCCGGATCAGCCGGTCCGCCGTCTCGGCCAGGGTCAGCGATCCGCATTCGGCGAACGTGGCGCACAGCCGGTCGATACCGACGTCGATGTCGCGCCCCGGCTCCTCGACCAGACCGTCGGTGAACAACGCCAGCACCGCGCCGGGTTCCAGACGCAGTTCGGTGACCGGATAGGTGGCAGCGGGGTCGACGCCGAGCACGACTCCGCCCGCCAGGTTGAGCACGTCGGTCCGTCCGTCGGGGTGCCGCAGCAGCGGCTGCGGATGACCGGCCCTTACGGCTCGCGTGATGCCGGTCGCCGGGTCGACGACGATGTAGCAGCAACTGGCGAACTGGCCCGGGTCGAGGTCGATGAGCAGCCGGTTGGTACCGGTCACCACTTCCTGCGGATCGTGGCCCGCCAGCGCGAACGCCCGCAGCGCGGTGCGCAGTTGACCCATCGTGGCCGCCGCGGACACCCCGTGCCCCTGGACGTCGCCGATGACCAGGGCGATCTTGTCACCTTGCTCGACGACGTCGTACCAGTCCCCGCCGACCTCCATGCCCTGAGTGCCGGGGAGATAGCGGCCCACGGTCGCGGCATTGCTCAGGACGGGCAGCCGGTGCGGCAGCAGGGCGTCCTGCAGTCCGCGGGCGAGCGCCGCCTCACTGTCGTAGCGCTGGGCGCGCTCCAGCGCCTGCGCGATGAGTCCGGCGAGCGCGGTCAGGACCGTACGTTCCTCCGGGCTGAATCCGCGCGGCTGGTCGAAGCCGAGAATGCAGGAGCCCACCGGCCGGCCGGAGGCGATCAGCGGCAGGAAGGCCCGCGCGCCCACGTGGGCGTCGAGCGGAATGCCGGGATAGGCGGTCGCCAGATGCTCCATCGACTCGAAGAAGATCGGGCGGCCGGAGGTCAGGGTTTCGACTCCGGGCAGCCGCGCGTCGAGCGCCACGCCGTCGAAGCGGTCCAGGAACCCCTGCGGGAAGCCGGTCTCCCAGGCCAGGTAGAGGTGTCTTTCGTTGAGCAGATAGATCGCCAGCTGCCTGCCACCGAAGGCCGGGAGCAGTTCCTCGGTGACGACGGCGGATACCTGACGTGCCGTGACGGCCTCGGTCAGGGCGATGGCCAGCGCGACCGGACGGTAGAGCGCCGAGGCGCGGTCGGCCGGTGAGCCGAGGCCGGTGCCGGGGGTGATCACCGAACCCGGGGCGTACGACGGCTCGTCCGCGGGCATGAGGCTCGCGGTCAGACCGTCATGGCCGGGGAAGAGGGAGACGGACAGCCACTCGTCCTCGGTCCGCCGGGCCATGAAGTGCACGGCGGTGTGGGACATCATCGCGGCCCGGTAGTGGTCCTCGTAGGCGGGGTTGCCGAGCCAGGGCACCACATCCCACAGGATGCGCCCGGTCAGTTCGGGCGCGCCGCGCTCGAACATCCTCTCGGCGCGCTGGTTGAGGTAGGTGATCCGGCCGAGCCGGTCGAGCGAGAAGATCCCGCGGGGCAGCCGCTCCGTCGCCTCGGAGATGATCGGCCCGGTGCCGAGGTCCACCAGGAATCCGGTCAGACGGTCCCCCTGTCCGGCTTCCGGCGGGTCGGCGCGGCGGCCCGTGAGCTCGAGCAGGTGCGGCCGGCCGTCGGATCCGCGCAGCCGCATTCGCCGGGCCACCGGCCGGCTGGAGTCGAGCGCCTGCCGCGCGACGGCCCACAGGCCGAACATGTCCTCCGGCGACAGCCGTTCGGTCAGCGCCTCGATCGTGCCCGGGAACCCCTTCGGATCAGCGCCGAGGATCGTGCACATGTCCTCGTCCGCCGTGACGGTGCCGCTGCTCAGCTCCCACTCGAAGTGGCCGATGCGTACGGGGGGTGTGGTGAGGGCAGGCAGCTGGACGGGGACGGGCTCGCCCTCCCAGGCGACGGGCGAGCCCCGGGCGCTCAGTGCGGCGAGCGCGGCTCCGAGCCGCCGGGCGGCGTTGTGGATCCGGTGGCGGTCGCTGTTGTCGACGGGCTGCCCGACGGTGGCCCGCCGCAGGACCACCAGAACACCGAATCTTTCGCTGTCGGCGACGACGGGAACGTAGAGCGATCCGAAGGGGAAGGGCAGGCCCGCCATGAGCTGCGGGAAGCGGCGCATCGCTTCTTCGGCGTCCGCCAGGTGGACGGCACGTCCCGATCTGTAGGCCTCGGCGACGGGGAACGGCCTGTTCACATGCATGCGCCACCAGGGCCGGAACAGGCGCTGCGGCAGCCCGGCGAGCACGGCCAGCCTCAGGAGTCCCTCGGATTCGGACCGCAGATAGACGCCACCGGCGAACCCCCCGACCGCTTCGATGGCGCTCACGGAGGCTTGAGCGAGTACGAGCTCCAGTTCGTCGGGAACTCGGCCGTCGCTCTTCCCTGTCCCGGCCGTGACCCCGCGTCGATCCTGCGGAGTGTGCCCGGCCGCGGCGTACCAGGTCACACAGTAAGAATGCCCTCCCCCAGCCGTATCGCGCATCTCTGTCGACACAGATCGTGCGCCCCGGTGACTGCCGGGCGTCCCGGCGCGCGTCTCAGAATCCGAGCTCCGAGAGTCCGGGATGGTCGTCGGGGCGGCGGCCGAGCGGCCAGTGGTAGGCGCGGTCGGACTCCTGGATCGGTGCGTCGTTGATGCTCGCGTGCCGCACCCGCATCAGACCGCTCTCGTCGAACTCCCAGTTCTCGTTGCCGTACGAGCGGTACCACTGGCCGGAGTCGTCGTGCCATTCGTAGGCGAAGCGCACGGCGATACGGTCACCGCCGTACGCCCACAGCTCCTTGATCAGGCGGTAGTCCAGCTCCCTGGCCCACTTGCGGGTCAGGAAGGCGACGATCCGGTCGCGTCCGGCGAACCGTTCGGCGCGGTTGCGCCAGCGGGAGTCCTCCGTATAGGCGAGGGCGACCTTTTCGGGGGTGCGGCTGTTCCAGCCGTCCTCGGCGAGGCGGACCTTGTCGACGGCGCTCTCGCGGGTGAAGGGCGGGACGGGAGGACGGAGCGACATGACGTCTCCTTCGGTGCCGGAGGTGACTCCCCTTGCGGGCTCCACCAGCAGAGAACGTGCGTTCTCCGCATGGCGATGTAGGTTAGGAGAACGATGATTCTCGCGCAACTGGAGCACCGGTGGACCTGACGGAAGCGCGTATGAAACTGCTCGACGCGGCCGAGGAGCTGTTCTACGAACGAGGCGTCCAGGCCGTCGGCATGGACGAGATCCGTTCCGCGTCCGGCGTCTCCCTCAAGCGCCTCTACCAGGTCTTCCCCTCCAAGGCGGAGCTGCTGCGGGCCTACCTCGAACGGCGCGACATCCGCTGGCGCACACAGGTCATGGAGTACGCCGACAGCCGGGCGGACGGGGAGGAACGCATCCTCGCCGTCTACGACTGGCTCCGGGACTGGTTCGCGCAGCCGGACTTCCGGGGCTGCGCCTTCATCAACTCCTACGGCGAGCTCGGCGCCGTCGACCCGGCAGTCGCCGAGGCGGCCCGCCACCACAAGAGCGCCTTCGGGGCCTACGTGGCGAGCCTGGTGAAGGACGCGGGCCGCCCCGCGGAACTCGCCGGCCCGCTCGTCCTGCTCGCCGAGGGCGCGATGGCCACGGCGGCCATCACCCGCTCCGCCGACGCGGCCGGGCAGGCACGGCAGGGCGCCTCGATGCTGCTGCGGGCAACGGAGCCGGCGTCCACGCGAGCATCCGGAATATGAGACGACGGGTCCCACACCTGCCGGAAGTCTCCCTGCCGACCCGGGCGACTGAGCTATCTTGAGCGAAAGTGGGACGAGAAGGAGTGACACCGGTGCCATCAGGGCAGCAGGCACGCGCACAGGCGTCTGCGATCACGCCGGGGAGACTTTCTCCCGACGCGGAGCCGGCCCCAACAGACAGGGTTCTCGCCCTTTTCGGCGGCCATCGGCTCTCGCCGGGACAGCGGCGGATCGCGCAGTACATCACCGACCACCTCACCGAGGCGGCGTTCCTGTCGATCACGGATCTCGCGGAGCGGGTGGGGGTCAGCCAGCCCTCGGTGACCCGGTTCGCCTCGTCGGTCGGCTTCAGCGGCTATCCCGCGCTCCGCGAGGCGCTTCAGCCCATCGCGCTCAGCGCCGTCGCGGGCTCGCCCGACTCGCGCGAACAGATCCGCCGCAACGAACTGCAGGCCGCCGTGGACGCCGAGATCGAGAACCTCGAGAATCTGCGCCGGGTACTGGCCGACACCGACCAGGTGCTGGACGTCGGCCGTGAACTCGCCCGGTCGGTTCCGCTCACCGTTCTCGGACTGCGGATCTCCGTCTCGCTCGCGGAGTACTTCGCCTATGCCGCGCGCCGGATCCATCCCGATGTGCGCACGGTGACCCGCGGCGGCAGCGTCGCGTACGACGCACTCCTTCAGTCACGGGCCGCCGGCGGCACCTGGGTGCTGGCGTTCGCGATGCCACGGCATGCGAACGAGACCCTCGCGGCGATGCGCGCGGCCCGCAGCACGGGGCTGCGCGTCGCGCTGATCACCGACCTGTCACTCGGCCCCATCGTGGACGAGGCCGATGTGGCCCTGACCGCCGCCACCGGGTCACGGCTCGTCTTCGACTCCTACGCGGCGCCGGGCGTCCTGTCCGCCGCCCTGCTCCAGGCGATGGCCGACGCCGATCCGCAGCGCACGCAGAGCCGGCTCGAAAGCTACGAGCAGGCCGCCGAACAGCACGATTTCTTCCTCGAGGACTGATCCGCGGGCGCATCACCGGTGGAATCGATCGGGACGTTTCATGCCTCATCGTGCATGAAATTTTTCATACCCTTGCGTACTCAACGGTATATATATTTACTGCCCTGGTGGCCCCGGTTCCTCCGGATCCCAGGCCGGCCCGCACCGTCGCCCAGGAAAGTCGGCACCGCCCCATGCACACCTCGCCACGCCCCGCCGCACACGGCGCACTCCGCAGAGATCCGCCGGGGCCGAAACGGCTCACGGGTGTCATCGGTGCGGGCGACCACGGCGATCCGGTACGAGCCCCCTAGCACGGACACCGAGGTATGACGCTCTCCTCCTCGCGTCCCGCCCCTCGGTGTTCCGTCCGGGCACCTTCCGCCCCCTGCGGATGTGCCCACCCGGCGGCCCCGGTCAACCCCTGGGCCGGGGCCGCCAGAGACTCCCCAGGCCAGCGACCCTGTGCCGATCCGCCCCATCCGGAAGCGACGACGATGTCCCAGACCTTCACCCCGATCGACTCGGACTGGCCGGTACAGGTCAAGACCCCCGGCAGCCACGACTGGGAGCGCACGGCGGCGCGCTGGTTGCGCGATCTCCTGCCGGCCCGCTACGCCGGCTACTCGACGCTGACCCGTCATCACATCCTGCTGGCCCGCCATGCGCAGTTGCAGCTCCAGCACGAAATGCGGACCGTACGCGTCGCCCTGCAGACCTGCCGGGCCGAACTCCCCACGCTGGGCGTCTCCGACCAGATCATCGAGAGCACGATCCGGCTCTACGCCGTCGAGTTGGAGCAGCTGAACCGGCTGGCGCGGGGCGTGCGGCTCATCACGGAGGCGCTTCTCGCGGGCAGTCACGCCCAGCGCAGGCGCTCCGCCGTGTAGGACGTCGTGGTGCGCGCCATGCGCCGGCTCTCAGGCGCGCGTCTCAATCCTGCCGGCGGGCGGCGATGATCGCCGCCACGGCGTCGGCGATATGGCCCTCTGCCGCGGCCTTGTCGACGCCGGCCGTGGTGAGCACGCCCGCGCCGTCCTCGAACTCCAGCAGGGCAAGCACCATGTGCTCGGTGCCGATGTAGTTGTGGCCCAGGCGCAGCGCCTCACGGAAGGTCAGTTCCAGGACCTTGCGCGACGACGCGTCGTACGGGACCAGGTCGGGCACCTCGTCGGCCGCGGGCGGCAATGCCGCGGTCGCGGCCCGGCGGACGGTGTCCAGCGGCACACCCTGCGCGACGATCGCACGGGCGGCGAGCGCGTCCGGCTCGGCGAGCAGCCCGAGGACTAGATGCGCCGGCCCGATCGTGGTGTTCCGTGCGGTGTGGGCCTCGTTGTGCGCCGCCATCAGGCAGTTCCTGGCCCGCTCGGTGAACCTGCTGAAACCCTGGCTGGGGGCGAGATCCGACTCGGCGCTGCCCTTGGGGACGAATCGCTTCTGAGCGGCCTGGCGGGTGACGCCCATGCTCTTGCCGATCTCCGTCCACGAGGCACCGGAACGCCGGGCCTGGTCCACGAAGTGACCGATCAGATGGTCGGCCACGTCCCCGAGGTGATCGGCGGCGATGACCGCGTCCGACAGCTGGTCGAGTTCGTTGGAATGGACCCTCTTGATGGCCTCGATGAGGTCGTCGAGCCGTACGGGATGGGTCATGCGGCCGGGATTCTCCATGCGTCAACCGTAGGTTGACACACGGAGGGTGTCAACCTTGGGTTGTCACTGCCCTGCCGGCCCGGCCTCCGTCGGACTCGGTCCACGCCGACCGGCGGCGCGGTGAACCGTGGGCCGCCCTCCCACGTATGGAAGGAGGGCTCCTGGTGTCCGGGTGCCCTCGGCGTTCGGAGCGGCGTCGCGCAACGACCAAGGGGCCAGGGATGACGCACGCACGACGCAGACTGCAGCGGATCGCACGGCTGGCCGCCGTGGGAGGACTGCTCTGCGGAGGGCTGATGGTCACGGACGCCGTGGCCGGTGAGACCCCCGGAGCGGGCGGGACACCGGCCAATGACGTGGGCACCCGGCTCGTGTCGGAGCTCGGCACGTCGCGCACCGCGGGCACCTGGATGGGCGACGACGGGCGCGAGGTCGTGGCGGTGACCGACGAGCAGGCGGCCGAGGAGGTCGAGCGTGCGGGCGCGCGCGCCAAGGTCGTGCGGTACAACATGAGCCAACTGCGGTCGGCCACCGATGCGTTGGGCCAGGCTCCGCGGGTGCCGGGCACCGCGTGGTCACTGGACTATGCGACCAACACGGTGTCGGTGCAGGCCGACAGCACGGTGTCGGCGGCCGACTGGGACCGGCTGTCCGCCGTCGCCGAGAAGATCGGCGCGTCCGTACGGATGGAGCGCACCGCCGGGTCGTTCACCACCAGGATCAACGGCGCCGAGCCGATTCTCGCCGGCGAGGGCCGCTGTTCCGCCGGCTTCAACGTCACCGACGGCCGGGCCAACTTCGTCCTCACGGCGGGCCATTGCGGTCCCGCGGGCACCACCTGGTTCCAGGACAACAGCGGCAGCAAGCCGGTGGGCAACATGACAGTGAGCAGGTTCCCCGGCAACGACTTCGCGCTCGTGCAGTACCAGAACGGCGAGATCCCCGGTGGGCCCAATGTGGTGAACATCGGCGGAGGCCAGGCCGTCCAGATCAACGGGGCCGCCGAACCCTTCGTCGGCCAGCAGGTGTTCCGCAGCGGCAGTACGACCGGGCTGCGCACCGGACAGGTCACCGGACTGAACGCGACCGTGAACTACCCCGAGGGCACGGTCGTCGGCCTCATCAAGACGACGGTGTGCGCCGAACCCGGTGACAGCGGGGGCCCGTTGTTCGCGGAGGGTCTGGCGCTCGGCGTGACGTCGGGCGGCAACGGCGACTGCACCAGGGGCGGCGTCACCTACTTCCAGCCGGCGACCAAGGCGATGGCGGCCCTTGGCGTACGTCTCACCGGTGGCGGCGCCGCCGCGAACGGCGCGGCCCAGGCACCGCTCAACCCCGACCTCCCGCCGCCGAACACCGCGGGCGGCAACGCCCCCCTCAACCCGGGCGGGGGCGAGGGACGGACGGTCACCAACATCCTCGGACCCGAGGCTGTCGCTCCGGGGCTGATCGTCATCACGGTGAGTCTGCTCGGGCTGATCGCCACCCGGTCGATCTGGTCGGCGCAGGACCGCCGGGACTTCCGCAGCCACTACACGCAGAGCTGGGGCTGACGCCGCTCCCGGCAGCTACGGGCTGTCGGGGTTGCCGTCGCCTCCGCAAGGGTGTTCAGTACCGCTGGGCCTTGGCCACCGTGGGCGTGAGGTTCAGATCGGCGGGCTTCCTGCTGATGGCCAGCGGCTGGGCGCTCTTGCCCGGCGCGAGGTCCTGGGCGCCGACCACGCGGCTCTCCACGACCTTGCCGGAGGAGTCCCTGAAGTCGACCTGCACGGCGTACGAAGCCTCTTCGTCCGTGCTGTTGGTGATGTTCACGATGACGGCCCGCAGACCACCGGTCTCGGCCACGGGCTTGCCCCGGAGCGTGACGTCGGCCCGGGCGTTGCCGCCCCCCTTCACGTCCTTCAGCTCCTCGGCGGCTTCCTGGTTCGCCCGCCCCACCTCGGCCGAGATCGACGACTCGAGGGCGGAGGCCGCGGCGGACGCCGACGAGGCGGCGGCCGAGGCGGCCGCACGGGCCGAGGCCGCGTCGGAGGCCAGGGCGGACGGCACGTCACCGGAGAAGGAGGCGGTCTCCGGGGGTGTGGGGCGGGGACTGGGATACGAACTGCTCGTGGAGCCGTTGTAGTCGCCGCCGCACGAGACGAGCCCGGTGACGCCCACCGCCACCATGACCACGGTCGCCGCCGCGGCAACGGGCCGCCGCATACTCGACCGGCGTGGGGATGCTGCGCTCATCGGAGATCCTTTCCTGCTCACCGCGCTCAGTAGCGCAGGGAACTCGCGATTCCGCCGACGTCGGCCAGCGTGCCGTCGGGCACGAACCGCACCTCGGCGCCGGTGTCCAGCGACCGTTCGACGATGTCGTCGACAATGTCGTCGAGGGCGTCCAGATCGCCCGGTTCCGCGGGATTGAGGTGCTCTCCGGTGTCCCGCACGGTCTCCCGGTAGTTCTCCTCGACCGCGAGGAGTGCCACTCGGCCCGTCGCGACGTTCTGCCGGATCTCGTCCACGCCGGCGGCGAACGCCCGGCGCCCGCGGGCCCGGTCCAGCTCCGCCAGCACATCGGCGACGTCCTGCTCGGCACTGGCCTCGGCGAACGGCCGCACGGCCTGCCACACCGCGTCGGCGGGTCCCCTGGCGAGGCCTCCGTGCGGAATGCGGGCCGCGGCCTTGGCGGCCACGCTGCCGACGTCGCCGAGAAGGGCGAGCGCCGCCGCTTCCCCGGCCACGTACAGCGGCCGGGGGTGGGACGCCAGGACGGCGTTCATCGCGGAGTCGGCGTCGCGCAGGAACTGACGGGTGAGTTCGTCGCTGAAGGTGCTGGGCAGATCGCCGATCCGCTCCTTGCGCTCTGCGTCAGGGTCCTCGAGGCTGCGAGTCAGCGGGAACGACCCGGCCTCCTCCTCGGTGACGCGGTCCGTCGTGCCGCTCCACAGACTGGCGCGGTCGGCAGAGACGGCCAGCACCCAGAACGGCCGCTCGGCAGCATGCGCCGAGACGAGATTGCGGGTCAGGAAGGTGTCCGAGAGCACCACGCGTTCGGGAACGGTCCGGCCGAGCGACCAGACCTGGTGCTCCCCCGGCGCGGCGAAGACCACGAGCCCGTCCTCGGCATGTGCCAGGTCGACTTCGGCCAGTGCGCGGTCCAGCTGTTCGGTGACCTCGCTGCGGGTCTCCCGGGTGACAGCGGGATCGGCCTGGAGCTGTTCCTTCGCCGCGGCCATGAGATTGCGCAGCCGGACGGGATCCTGCGCGTTGTCCGGTTCGCGACGGTGCGTGGGCATCAGGACCGTAACTGCCGGATAGGGACGCTGCTGACGCAGCTGGGCCAGGGCAGCAGAGCTGAGTGCGGGGCGCATGTGAACCCTTTCCAGGCTTGTCGCCACATCAACAGATGAACCATATGTCCGTTTGCAGCGACCGGCAGAAGATGGACCGCGACTCTGCGGAAACGCGGGCTTCGGCGACGGTCGAGCGCTGGCGCATGGGGGGTCCACTCACCACCGGCGACTGAAGTATGGTGTCCCACCACATGTGCCGGTGACCTGCGTGTTTCTACGGTGTGGCGACATCGCAACGTCCCCGTCCCCCGCCCGGAAGTGGTGACCATGGCTGCCTCGGCAACCGCTCCCCCAGCTCCAGCCCGTCTGCGCCGCATCGTCGCCGCGAGCCTCATCGGCACCACCATCGAGTGGTACGACTTCTTCCTCTACGGATCCGCCGCCGCGCTCGTCTTCAACAAGCTGTTCTTCCCGGGCTCCGACCCGCTCGTCGGCACCCTGCTCTCCTTCCTCACCTACGCCGTCGGCTTCGCTGCCCGTCCTCTCGGGGCGCTGGTCTTCGGCCACTACGGTGACCGGCTCGGCCGCAAGAAGCTGCTGGTGCTGAGCCTGCTGCTGATGGGCGGTGCGACCTTCGCGATCGGACTGCTGCCGACGCACGCCACCATCGGCACGGCGGCGCCCGTACTGCTCACCGTGCTGAGGCTGGTGCAGGGCTTCGCGCTCGGCGGTGAGTGGGGCGGGGCCGTGCTGCTGGTCTCCGAACACGGCGACGCCCGACGCCGCGGTTTCTGGGCGTCCTGGCCGCAAACGGGCGCGCCCGCGGGCCAGTTGCTGGCCACCGGTGTGCTGTCCGCGCTCACGGCGCTGCTGTCGGACGCGGCGTTCACGTCGTGGGGCTGGCGCATTCCCTTCCTGCTCTCCGGGGTCCTGGTGATCGTCGGCTTGTGGATTCGTCTCTCTGTCGATGAATCCCCGGTGTTCAAGGCCGCGTTGGCCCATGCCGAGCAGCGCAAGGCGAGTGCCGCGGGGGCCGAGAAGATGCCGCTCGTCGCCGTGCTGCGGCACCACTGGCGGGACGTGCTGGTGGCGATGGGCGCGCGCATGGCCGAGAACATCAGCTACTACGTGATCACCGCCTTCATCCTGGTGTACGCCACGACAGCGGTGGACCTGAGCAAACAGACCGCGCTCAACGCCGTACTCATCGCCTCCGCCGTGCACTTCGCGGTGATCCCCCTGTGGGGCGCGCTGTCGGACCGCATCGGGCGCAGGCCCGTCTATCTGATCGGCGCGATCGGGGTCGGGGCGTGGATGTTCCCGTTCTTCGCGCTCATCGACACGGCGAGCTTCGGGGCCCTGCTGCTCGCCGTCACCGTGGGGCTGGTGTTCCACGGCGCGATGTACGCACCCCAGGCGGCCTTCTTCTCCGAGATGTTCGCGACACGTATGCGCTACTCCGGGGCCTCGATCGGCGCGCAGTTCTCCTCGGTGGCCGCCGGAGCGCCTGCCCCGCTCATCGCGACCGCGCTGCTCGCCGACTTCGACTCGTCGACACCGATCGCCCTGTATGTGATCGCCGCCGCGCTGATCACTGTCGTGGCCATCGCCTGCGCCCAGGAGACCCGGCACCGGGACCTGGCGGACGTCGACGCGGCGCGGCCCGGGGGCAGCGGCACCGGCATCAAGGAGTCGGGCGGGGCGGTCGAGGCTCCCGCCGATGGCACCCCGGCGGATGCGCGGACCACTGCCTGACACGCATCCGCAGGCCGGCAACTCCGGCCCTGCGCCGCCGCGCGGGCTCCCTCCCCGGAGCCCGCGCGGCGGCGCGTTCGGCGGGCAGCGGTGGTGCGGTACGGGTTGGTGGCGCTTTTGCCGGGCGACAGTGCCGGAGTACGGGTGGTCGCGTGTTCACCCGGCAGCGGTGCCGGAGTACGAGGGACGCACCCGGCGGACAGCAGGCAACCGCGCCCGCTCCCGTCCCGCAGGCGCCGCCGGCAGGCAGCGGCCTCGGAGCCCCCGCGGTAGGCGCATGCAGCAGGCAACGGCCTGCGGATCACGCGCCGGGCGCACCCAGCGGGCAGCAGCGCACGGCGCCGAGACCGTTTCGCGGGCGCCTCCGGCAGGCAGCGGACTCGGAGCCCCCGCCCTATGCGCACGCGGCAGGCAACGGCCTCCGGATCACGCTCCGGACGCACCCAGCGGGCAGCAGCGCACGGCGCCGAGACCGTCCCGCGGGCGCCTCCGGCAGGCAGCGGCCTCGGAGCCCCCGCGGTAGACGCATGCAGCACAGGCAACGGCCTGCGGATCACGCGCCGGACGCACCCAGCGGGCAGCGGCGCACGGCGCCGAGACCGTCCCGCGGGCGCCGCCGGCAGGCAGCGGCCTCGGAGCCCCCGCCGTAGGCGCACGCGGCAGGCAACGGCCTCCGGATCACGCTCCGGACGCACCCAGCGGGCAGCAGGGCACGGCGCCGAGACCGTCCCGCGGGCGCCGCCGGCAGGCAACCGCCTCAGCCATGCCGCAGGGCCCGGCCCCCCGCCTCCGCCCCGACCAGGACGACGAAGTCCGCGCGGCAGCGCGTCTAGCGCGCCACCGCCTCCGACATCGCGTGCAGCCGCAGCGCCAGTTGGATCTCCAGCGCTCTGCCGGGCGACTGCCAGTCGGGACCGAGGAGCCGGCCGATGCGCTCCAGGCGCTGGGCCACCGTGTTCACATGGACATGCAGCTCGTCCTTCGTCCGGGCCGGGCTCATCCCGCTCGCGAAGTACGCGTCCATGGTCCGCACCAGATCGGTGCCGCGCCGGCGATCGTAGGCGACGACCTCGCCCATCGTGCGCCCGACGAAGCCGTCGATGTCCCCGGGATCGGCGAGGAGCAGTCCGAGGAAGCCGAGGTCCTGCGCCGCGGCACCCTGGCCGGCCCGGCCGAGCAGCCGCAGTGCGTCCAGGCAGCGCCGCGCCTGGTCGTACGCCCCGGCTATCGGACTCGGGTCGCCCGCCGGCACGGCGACCGGAGCGGACGCCCCGACCGTGACCGACTCCCGCAGTGCGCCGCCCAGTTGACGTGCGGTGCGGCAGGCCAGCTCGGAGGCGTCGTCGTCGGGGCCGAGCGGCAGGAGCAGGACCGCGCCCCCGTCCCGCGCAGCGGCCAGGCCCGAGCGGGTCGCCGCCAGATGCGAGGCGGCTGCCCACAACCGCTGGCGGTCGGCGCTCTCGCGCTCCACCGCGGTGCCCGCACCCCGTCCGCCGGCGCCCCGGGCACTCGCGCCGCGGCCCGCGCTCTCCTGTTCGGGCACGCCGGAGTCCGGCCCCTCCATCCGCGCGGCCAGCACCACATGGGGAACGTCGAGATCCGCCCCCAGCCGGGCCGCACGCTCCCGCAGCAGTCGGGGGTCGCGGTCCGGGGCATCGAGGAGGTCGTCGAGCAGTTCGCCCCGTACGCGCTGTTCGGCCTCGTGGGCCGAGCGGCGGGCGAGCAGCAGGAGGGAGGTCACCATCGCACCGCGCTCCAGGGTGCGCCGGTCGACGGGATCGAGGTCGGCATGGCCGGCCAGCACCAGGGCGCCGAGGTCCTCACCGCCGGCCGAGACGGCCGCCACCCACTCCTGCTCCCGTCGTATCGCGCGCCCGTCCGCGCCGGGTGCGTCGGGGTGGCTGTCGGTGAACCGGACGGTGCCGTCGAGGACTTCGGAGAGGGCGGCGGCCACATCGTCGACGCCGCCGCCGCGCAGCACCACCTCGGTCAGCCGGTCATGCACCTCGGACGCGCGCTCGATGACGCCGCTGTGGTCCCGGATGATCTCGTTGGCCTTCTCCAGTTCGGCGAGAGCCGAGCGGGTCTCGGCGAGCAGGTTCGCGGTGTCGATGGCGACGGCCGCATGGGCGGCGAAGGAGGCCAGCAGCGCGACCTGTTCCCGCTCGAAGACTCGCGCCCGGCGGTCGGCGGCGAACAGCACGCCGATGACCTGGCTGCCGAGCATCAGCGGCACACCGAGGATCGCGACGAGGCCTTCGTCCCGTACGGCCGTGTCGATGGACGGTGTGTGCTCGAAGCGGGCGTCGTCGAAGTAGCTGTCGGTGACATAGGGGCGGGCGGTCTGGGCGACGAGACCGCCGAGCCCCTCTCCCATACCGAGCCGCACCTGCTGGAAGCGGGCCGAGACCGACCCCTCGGTGACCCGCATATAGGTGTCTCCGGCCGACGGGTCGTTGAGACTGAGATAGGCCACTTCCGTGCCGAGCAGCGAGCGGGCCCGCTGCACGATCGCGCGGAGCACGGCGTCGAGGTCGCGCAGTCCGGCGAGGTCGTGCGCGGTTTCGAACAGCGCCGAGAGCTCGGCCTCGCGTCGGCGCCGGCCCTCCAGCTCGGCGCGCACCCGCAGCGCGAGCTGCTTGGCGTGTTCGAGGGCGGCGAGCTTCTCCGGTCCGGCGCCGCTCGCACGGGCGAGCAGTGCCGGCCGGTCGTACGCCTCCGCGGCGGCGCCGCGTGCGAGGAGCTCCAGGTAGTCGGCTTGATCGTGGGACATGGACACAGGATTACCTGCCGTACGGGAGGTGGCACCAGCCCTGTGGACGAGCGGGCCGTTGGGGACAACCGGGTCACCCGTCAGTGCGCGGTCCAGCCGCCGTCGAGGGCGATCGAGGTGCCGGTGATGAACGCGGCCTGCGGCGTGCAGAGATACAGCACCGCCTCGGCCACTTCCTCGGGCTCCACCAGGCGCTTGACGGCGGAGTCCTTGAGCAGGACGTCGGCGAGCACCTGGTCCTCGGGCAGGGAGTGGGCCGCCGCCTGATCGGCGATCTGCCGCTCGACGAGCGGGGTGCGCACATAGCCGGGGTTCACACAGACCGATGTCACACCATGGGGGGCGCCTTCCAGGGCCGCCGTTTTGGAGAGCCCTTCGAGACCGTGTTTCGCGGCCACATACGCGGACTTGAAGGCGGAGGCGCGCAGCCCGTGCACGGAGGAGATGTTGACGATGCGCCCCCAGCCCTGCGCGTACATGTGCGGCAGGGCGCCCCTGATCAGGCGGAACGGCGCCTCCAGCATCACGGTGAGCACCGTGTGGAAGACGTCCGGCGGAAAGGCCTCGATGGGCCGGACCAGCTGGAGACCGGCGTTGTTGACCAGGATGTCGGCGCCCGCGGCCGCCGCCTCCGCCGCGTCGAGGTCGGTGAGATCCAGGACCTGGGGCTCCACGGCTCCGCCGGCTTCCGTGCCGAGCGCGGCGAGCGTCTCCAGCCCGTCGGCGTCCCGGTCGACGGCCCTGACCTTCGCCCCCGCGGCCGCGAGCCGCAGCGCGCAGGCGCGGCCGATG
The DNA here is from genome assembly GCF_036169555.1 of Streptomyces sp. NBC_00306. Taxonomy (GTDB): domain Bacteria; phylum Actinomycetota; class Actinomycetes; order Streptomycetales; family Streptomycetaceae; genus Streptomyces; species Streptomyces achmelvichensis. Next base: position 931,110 of record NZ_CP108032.1, read on the forward strand.
CCGCTCGCTGCCCCGGTGACAAGTGCGGTGCGGCCGCCGAGATCGAGGTCGACCACGGTAGGAGGAACGCCAGGTGTGGTGGGGGACGTCATGCTGCGAACCCTAGGCAGCGATCATTCCCCGACCGATGTGGTCACCACCCATACTTCACTGCTCGTGCATAGGCTGGAACCATGCCGGTCCCTCGGCCAGGGCCTGCTTGATCCGGAAGTGCGCGAATTCCTTGAGCTCCGGCAGCGCATCCACGGTGAACCAGCCGACCTCGAGCGACTCGTCGTCGTTGACACAGGCCACGCCGCCCACCGCCCGGCAGCGGAAGGTGATGTCCATGAACTGGCACCGGTCCCCGTTGGGATAGGTGACCGGCTCCGGCAGCGCCTGGACGAGCACGACCCGTTCGGCGACACAGCGCACCGCGGTCTCCTCGTACACCTCGCGCACGGCGGTCGCGGCCGGCTCCTCGCCGGGCTCGGGGATCCCGCCGATCACGGACCACCGGCCGTTGTCCGCGCGCCGTCCCAGCAGCACACGCCCCTCGTCGTCGAAGACGATCGCGCTGACGCCGGGCAGAAGGAGCAGCTGGTTCCCGGCGGTGGCCCGGATGTCGCGGATGAAGTCGGGGGTAGCCATGGCTTCGACCTTACGGCCCGCCGGGCCGCAGCTCGGTCTATCCGGCGTCGCCGGTGCCCGGTGCGACCGGCTCGCCCGCCGTCGCCCGCTCACGCCGCCGCCGTACGCCCCGCACGGACACCACGCCGACGCCGCCTGCCGCGATCAGCAGCAGCGCGATCTCGGGCCAGGTCCCGAGACGCGTCGCCGGGGTGAGCGAGGAACGCAGCGGCACCTCCGCGACCAGAGCGTCCGGTGTGAACATCTCCGTCCGCTGGACGATCTTTCCGTCCGGCATGATGACGGCGCTGACGCCGCTGGTCACGGGGACGACGACGGAGCGACCGTGCTCGACGGCCCGCACGCGCGACATGGCCAGCTGCTGATACGTCATCTCGCTGCGGCCGAAGGTCGCGTTGTTGCTGGGCACGGAGATGAGCTGGGCGCCGTGCGTGACGGTGTCCCGTGCCGCGTCGTCGAACGCGGCCTCGAAGCAGGTGACGAGACCGACCTTCGTGCCCGCCAGGTCGAAGACACCGACCTTGTCGCCGGGGCCGAAGTCGCGGCGGACCCGGTCCACGTCCGAACTGAACAGCCGCACGACGGAGCGCATCGGGATGTACTCGCCGAACGGCTGCACATGGCGCTTGTCGTAGGTGTTCACCGGACCGCGGACGGGATCCCACTCGATCAGGGTGTTACGGAGCTTTCCGGTGTCCGGGGTGACCACCGCTCCGACGACCGTCGGCACCCCGATGGCCTTCACGGCCTCGTCGATGACGAGACGTGCGTCGGCGTTGCGGTACGGGTCGAGATCCGAGGAGTTCTCGGGCCACAGCACGAAGTCCGGCTTGGCCACCTTCCCTGCCTTGACCTCTGCGGCGAGCTCCTCGGTACGGCGCACATGGTTGTCGAGCACCGCGCGCCGCTGGGAGTTGAAGTCGAGTCCGAGGCGGGGCACATTGCCCTGGATCGCGGCCACGGTGGCGGTGCCGTCCTCGGCCGTGTCGTCGACGAGCGGCAGCGCCGCGAGCGCCGCCGTCACCGGGACGAGCACGGTGAGCAGTGCGGCGGCCAGGGGACCGCGCGGCAGCGCTCCGGTACGCCGGAAGTCGATCACCCGCCCGACCGTCTCGTACAGCCCGAGGCCGCACAGCGCCACCGCGAAGCCGAGCAGCGGTGTGCCGCCCACCGCGGCGAGCGGCAGGAAGACGCTGTCCGCCTGGCCGAACGCGATCTTGCCCCAGGGGAAGCCGCCGAACGGCACCCTGGCGCGAGCCGCCTCACCGGCGATCCACACCGCCGCGCCCCACACGGGCCAGGCCGGAAGCCGGCTGACCGCGGCCATGCCCATACAGGCGACCGCGACGAAGACCGCCTCGATCGCCGCCAGCGCGATCCATGGAAGGGGGCCCACCTCTTCGCCGGTCCAGCTGAGCAACGGCAGCAGGAAGCCGAGACCGGTCAGATAGCCGAGACCGAACGCGGGCCGCAGCCGGCGCCCGTACAGGGACCAGCCGAGCAGGGCGAAGGCGGGAAGCGCCAGCCACCACAGAGGCCTGGGCGGGAAGCTCAGGAAGAGCAGCACTCCGGCCAGAGCCGCGGCCCCGGGCCGGACGAACCGGCGCAGCAGCGGCCGGAGCCCGGAGGGGGCGGACGGTGGAGTGTCGAGGGCGGTGACGGTGGCGCTCACCTGGCGGAGTCTACGGCGGCAGGCGGTGCGGGCGGCATTCCGGTCCGGCGACCGCCCGTGGCAGCGGAAGCAACGTTCCTGCGCAAGGCATCCACAAAACCGTGTCTCTGCCGTTACCGTGTGCGCCAGCCGTGCCGCCGGACGCGGTCGGCTGCTGCGGCGGGGGCTGCCACGGGTCCGGGGGGTCGGCGGAATGCTTGCACCGTACGACCGGTCGGCGACGCGCGAACGCGGCGTCGCGACCGATGTCGCCGGTGTCGTCGTCCTCGGCGCGTGCGCGGCCTGGTCGCTGATCAGCGCGACCGGCCGGGAGGCCAGACCGGAGGGCGTGCTGCTGGCGGTGTTCGCCGTCGCCGCCGGATACGCCTTCGGCCGCATCTGCGGCACGCTGCTGCCGGTCGCCGCGGCTTCGGCCGTCTCCCTCGCCGCCCTCGGACTGGCGATGGCCTCACCGGAGGGCGTGCCCGGCGCGGGCGCGGGCGACCCCCTTCAGCCCGGGCACACCGGAGCGGCCGCCGGCCTGCTGGTCCTGGCCGCGGGCGCCGCCTCCTGCGGAGCCTGCGCAGCCCGGCCTCCGGTGCTGCGGCTGGCGCTGCGGGGACTGGCGCTGGCGGTCGCGTGCACCGCGCTGTGGCTCGGATCGGTGGCCGGATTCGCTGCCGCGACCGCTGTGCTGCTCTGCTCGCTGGCGGCCGCGCGTATGCACCGCCGGACAGCACCTCTCGGAGCGCTTGCCCTGGTGACGGGCCTGTTGGTCGCCACATCGTGGGGAGTCGCCGAGGACGCCCTGCCGGACGGGCTCACGGTGTCCCTGGAGGGGCAGCTGACGCAGAACCGGGTCGCGCTCTGGCACGACGCGGTCGAGCTCGCCGAGGACGATCCCTTGCGCGGAGTCGGACCGGACCGCTTCGGACTGCTCAGTCCCACGGCCCAGCAGGTGGCGGGCTCGGACGGCAAACCGCACTCCGCCTCGCTGCAACAGGCCGCCGAGCAGGGCGTGGTGGGCGTGGTGCTGCTGGGCGCGGCCTTCGGCTGGATGCTGTACGGGCTGTGGCGTTCCCCCCGCTCCACCCCGGTGGTCCTGAGCGCGGGTGCGGCGCTCACGGCGCTCGCGGCGCTGGCGAGCCTGGGCAACGCACTGAGTTTCGCGCCGGTCACGGTAGGTGCGGGGCTGCTGGCGGGCCTGGCGACCGCGCGGGTGGCCGGCGGTGATGCGGCGGAGACGGGCGACGACCCGGCCCCGGCGGCTGTCCGCGCACGCTGACGGACGCGCGCTGACGGTCGAGGCATGTAGGAGGCCGGTCGGCGCGGGACGACATCCGCACATCACGCGCACCTCGGCCGAGCGACGGGCGGAGCGTCAGGCCTTGGCCGCCGTGCCCGTGCCCCTGCGCAGCCCGTCGCGAATGGCCAGGACGGCGGCTTCCGCATCATCGACCGTCACCGTGAACACTCTGCCGTCGCCCAGAGTGACGACGATGCCCTCACCGCGCCGTACGACGACCGCGGTGCCCTTCTCCGGGCGCCAGCGGTAACCCCAGCCGCCCCACTGCCTCGGGGTGACCTTGGCGGCGACTTCCGCGCCGACGACGTGCGACAGCGGAATCCGCCGGCGCGGCAGGCCCATGTGACCGCAGCGCACCTCGACGGCGTCGCTGTCCACCTTCACCGCCACATGGACGAACGCGAGGGTGCCGTACAGGATCAGCAGACCGGCGGCGACACAGCCGATCACCGACATCAGCAGAGGGGCGATACCGGAGGTCCACTGGGAGGCAACCGCCAGCTCCACACCCAGTGCGACAAAGGCGGCACCCGCCGCGGCGAGCAGCCACTGCATACGGTTCGTCGCTCGGCCGGTCCACACGGCGGGGACGGGCTCCGCGGACGCATAAGAATCTCGGGCGAGGTCCTTCATGGAAGGAGAGTACCCAGCAACTGCCGCCGCAGCATGGGGTCCGTCACGAGGATCACGCCGACGTGCCGCACCAGCAGGCGGGGCTCACCGTCGGTACGCGGATCTCACGTTCAGTGCGCGGAGCTCACTGTCCGCAGCAGCCGGCCCTCCGCGTAGTGCGCCGCCTGGGCCGGCAGGACCTCGTCGCGGCCGCTGAGCAGCACCGTCAGCCGGCTGCTCGGGGCGGCGTCGGGGGCCGGGAGCTCGCCGAGGCGCCGGAGCGCCTGCGCGGCGACCGCGTCGGCCGAGCCGTGCAGGGTCACGGGCCGTCCCACGGCTGCGCGGATGCGCTCGGCGACCAGTTCGTAGTGCGTGCAGCCGAGGACGACGGCGCGGACATCGCGTGGCGTGAGAGCGGCCGCCGCGGCCACCGCCCGGTCGATGGCATCCTCGTCGGCCTGCTGCACCGCGTCGGCGAGTCCGGGACACGGGACCTCCGTGACCGCGACGGAGTCGGCGAAGTCACGGATGAGCGCGCGCTGGTAGGGGCTGCCGGTGGTGGCCGGCGTGGCCCAGATCGCGACCGGTCCCCCGCCCGCCGACGCGGGCTTGATGGCCGGGACCGTACCGATGACGGGGATCGCCGGCTCCAGCTCGGCGCGCAGCGCCGGGAGTGCGTGCACGGACGCGGTGTTGCAGGCGATGATCAGGGCGTCCGGTGCATGGGCGACGGCCGCCCGGGCGACCGTGAGCGCCCGTTGGGTCACATCGTCCGGTGTGCGCGGCCCCCATGGCATGTTGTCGGGGTCCGAGGAGAGGACGAGATCCGCGTCCGGCCTCAGCCGGCGCACCGCGGCGGCCGCCGGGAGGAGGCCGATTCCGGAGTCCATGAGCGCGATCTTCACCCGGTCACCATAGTCGACCACCCTTGCGGGGCCGGTCCGGTGGGGCAGACTGCGGCACATGAGCGCCGTTGCCTGGATCGCCCTCGGATCGCTGGCCGCCTGGGGATGGCTCCTGCTGGGCCAGGGCTTCTTCTGGGTCACGGACCAGCGGTTGCCGCGCCGCGAGGACCTCGCGGCCTGGCCGGATGTCGCCGTCGTCGTGCCCGCGCGCGACGAGGCGGGGTCCCTTCCCGCGAGCCTGCCCTCCCTGCTGGCCCAGGACTACCCGGGACGGGCGGAGATCGTTCTGGTCGACGACGGAAGCACGGACGGCACCGGAGAGGTGGCGCTCGCTCTTGCCGAGCGGTACGGCGGGCTGCCGCTGCGCGTCGTGACCCCCGGCGAACCGGAGCCCGGCTGGACGGGGAAGCTGTGGGCCCTGCGGCACGGCATCGCCCTGGCGAGGGAGCGCGAGCCGGAGTATCTGCTGCTCACCGACGCCGACATCGCCCACGCGCCGGACAGTCTGCGGGAGTTGGTGGCCGCGGCCCGCACCGGCGGACTCGATCTCGTCTCCCAGATGGCACGTCTGCGGATCGCGACCGGCTGGGAACGCCTCGTGGTCCCCGCCTTCGTCTACTTCTTCTCCCAGCTCTATCCGTTCCGGTGGGTCAACCGGCCCGGTGCGCGCACCGCGGCAGCGGCCGGCGGCTGTGTGCTCCTGCGCACCGAGGCCGCCGAGCGCGCGGGCGTACCGGTCACGATCCGGCATGCGGTGATCGACGACGTGTCCCTGGCGCGCGCGGTGCAGCGGTCCGGCGGGCGCATCTGGCTGGGGCTCGCCGAGAAGGTGGACAGTGTGCGGCCCTATCCGCGCCTGGCGGATCTGTGGCGGATGGTGTCGCGCAGCGCGTACGCCCAACTCCTGCACAGTCCCCTGCTGCTGGCGGGCACGGTCGTCGGGCTCACGCTGGTGTACCTCGTGCCGCCGGTCGCGCTGTGCGCCGGGATCCTCCGGCACGACCCCGCGGCCTGCTATGCCGGGGGTCTGGCCTGGGCGGTGATGGCGGCGACGTATCTGCCGATGCTGCGCTACTACCGGCAGACGCCGCTGCTCGCCGCGGCGCTGCCCTTCACCGCGCTGCTCTATCTGCTGATGACGGTCGATTCGGCGGTGCAGCACTACCGTGGCCGGGGTGCGGCGTGGAAGGGGCGTACCTACGCTCGCCCCAGTGCCACACCGGAGTCCTGACCGCCGAACCGGCCGGCGCCCGTCACTTCCGGCCGGGCGTCCAGTTCATGCCCCACCCGTAGGTGTAGTCGACGGTGCGCTGCGGGCTGACGCCGCGCTCCGGGACGAGGAAGCGGGCCTCGCGCTGGACGACGAGGTCCGAGCCCGTGTTGGTGATCAGCGCGAGCGAGCAGACGGTGGAGGGAACGGTGCACTCACCGAGCGAGAAGTCGATGGGTGCTCCGTGCTGCGGCTGGAGCGTGACCGTCGCGTCGAGGTCGGCGAAGCTGCGGGCGCCTTCGTAGATGGTCACGAAGATGACGACGCGGCGGATCTGGTCCTTGTGGTCCAGGTTGATGGTGAGGTTCTCGCCGGACGTGCCGCCGGTGCGGTCGTCGCCGTCGAGGTGGATGAACGGAGGCTGGTGCAGCGCGCCGAAGGCGTTGCCGAGGGCCTGTACGACTCCCTTGCGCCCGTCGGTGAGTTCGTAGAGCGCGCACAGGTCGAGGTCGAGGTCTCCGTGCATGGCGACGGCACGGCCGAGCTTGGCTCCCCACCCCTTGAACTGCTTGCGCACCTGCCAGCTGAGGTTGACCCGCATGGCGCCCGATGTGCCGCCCTGCTTGGTGAGCGAGACGGACGGAGCGTCCTTCGTCAGCGTGACCTTGGTCAGCCGTACGGGAGCCGGGGCCTGCGGTGCGGCCGGCGGGGTGGGCGGCGCGACGGGCGCGGGTGCGACAGGAGCGGGAGGAGGCGTGAGTGGGGCGGGAGCCGGCGGGACCGGTGCCGCCTGCGGCTCGTCGACCGAGATGCCGAAGTCCGTGGCCAGACCCGCGAGTCCGGTGCTGTAGCCCTGACCGACCGCGCGGAACTTCCACGCCCCTTGACGCCGGTAGAACTCACCGAGCACGAAGGCCGTCTCCACGGACGCGTCCTCGCTGTCGTAGCGCGCGATCTCCGCGCCGCTGGACGCGTCCACCACCCGGATGTAGAGCCCGGGGACCTGGCCGAAGCTGCCGCCGTCCGCGGAGGCCGCCAGCACGATCTTCTCGATCGCCCCCTCCACCTGCCCCAGGTCCACCCACATCAGGTCCGTCACACCGCCGGACCCGTTCTGCTTCCCTTCGTGGCGTACCGCCCCCGAGGCGTGCGAGGCCTGGTTGTAGAAGACGAAGTCCGCGTCGGAGCGGACCTTGCCCGAGCCGGTGGCAAGAAGCAGCGCCGAGGCGTCGACATCCGGTACGCCAGGACTTGAACGCCAACCCAATTCGACGCGCACCTGCTGCGCCGCCACCGGAGTATTGGCTCCTTTAAGCATGGACATGCTCGCCCCCATCGCGAGTCGGAGTGTCCGGAAAAGTTCACTGGGCGCCAACCTAATCCTCACAGGGCCTCCAGCGCCCGTGCCGACCCGTGGGTAACCCGCTCTCAGCTTGCCCTTTACAAGGCCGATGCTCTGCCGCGCGACCGATTTTCCCGGGTTCGCTCGCATTGGGGATCCGTGGCCACTCGCATCTCCCGAAACAACCCTCTTATCGGACTCCCCAACCAGCACATCGTGGGCTTAACTTATGGCCATGACCTCCCCCCGCTCCACCTACGGCGGCGGTTACTACTCCGCTCCGTCGTTCCCCGACACCCCCATCTACGACTCCCTCGTCGCAGAGCGGGGCACGCCTCAGATCGCCCCGATCCGAGTGCCCTCCGCGTACGACGGTCCGAGCAGCTATCTGCCGGCCCTCCCCTCGGCGCTGCCCGCCCTCCCGGCGGCTCCGTCCCCGTCTCCGTCCTACGGTTATCCGCAGCAGATGCAGCAGCCGATGCCTCTGCAGCAGGCGACCGCGTACATCCCCCAGCAGCCGTCCGTGCCGCGCGGCTACCCGGGACCGCAGCAGCCCCAGCAGCAGCGTCCGGTGCCGAGCGGGTACGAGGCGATGCGCCCGGCGGCGGCCAGGCCCGTGCAGGCCCAGCCGGTCTACAACGACCCGTACAACCGCCCGTACCAGGGCGGCGGGTACTGATCGCGCCGTAGTCCTCACGTCCACCCCGGTCACATCGGTGGCGGGGTCCACACCCGGCGAGGCGGCCATCGCGCCGCAGGGGCTCGCCGGGGACCGTCGGTGGATGCACCACCCTGTCCGGTCCTCGGCTCTTCTGTACTGAAGAGCCGTTCTGCGGGAACCCTGTGCCGTGGCACGCGCGTTGAGCAGTCGACGGGAGCGCCGCGGCGAAGGGGTGATGTTCCTCTCTCTTCGCGCATCCCGTGCGTATGCCGTGCCGTTGGTGGCTATCACGGACGCGGAAGGGGGTGCAGGTCATGCGATCAGCCACGGGAGTCTGGCGTTGGCGGCGCAATCCCCTGCGCCGGGCGACCGACCTCGCCGAGGCATGGGTGGCGCTGATCGCCGCCCTCCTTCTCGTCACCGCGGCCCCGGTGGCCGGCTGGATCGCGGGGTCCCTCGCCGACGCGTCGTTGAGGCAGTCGGCGCGCACGCAGCTCGAGAACCGCCACCAGGTCACCGCGACGGTGCTCCGTGACGCCCCGCCGGCCAGGGCGTCGGCCTACGACCCCGAGTCCGCCGCCCGCGACAAGGGCCGGGCGGTCGTGGCCCGCTGGACCGCGGCGGACGGCACCAAGCACACGGGCCGGATATCCACCGTGCTCCCCGACCCGAGGCCGGGCGACGCGCTCACCATCTGGACCGACGAGCGGGGTCAGCCGGCCGGCCGTCCCCTGGACGCGGAGACGGCCCAGGTGCACGCCGTACTGGCGGGCGTGGTCGGGGCGTTCGCCTGCGCGGGAGTGATCGAATCCGTCAGACGACTGATCACCTGGCGGCTCCTGCGGCGCCGGTACGACCGGCTCGACCGGGCCTGGGCCGTCGTCGGTCCCGACTGGGGCCGCGCCGGAGCGGGCAGCTGACCTCCCGACTCGTCAACTCCGGCCCGTCCCGCGCGCTACGGTGGTGCGACCCCCTCGCGAGGTCCGGGGGGCGCCCCCCTCTTCAGGGCGCGGCGGAGCAATGTCACGAGGTGGGGGCAGAGCAGCACCATGGCACAGGGCACGGTCCAGGTGACGCACACCGGCACATCACGGTGGCGGCGCCGCACGGGTGAGTACGCCTCTCTCGCCGCGGCCCTGGAGGCCGCGGGGGACGGCGACATCCTCACCGTGGCCCCGGGGACGTACCGCGAGAATCTCGTGCTCCAGCGGGCGGTCACCCTGCGCGGTGCCGAAGGAGCGGTCGGCTCGGTGCGCATCGCGCCCGCCGACGGAGTGCCGCTGACCGTGCGCGCCTCGGCGACCGTCCAGGATCTGCACGTCGAGGGGCAGGATTCGGCTGCGCCCGCGCTGCTGGTGGAGGACGGCACACCCGAGCTGATCGATCTGCGGATCGTCACACGCTCGGCGGCGGGCCTGGAGGTGCGCGGCGCGGCCCGTCCCACGGTCCGCCGGTGCACGGTGGACAATCCGGCCGGTATCGGTATCGCCGTACTGGAGGGCGCGGGCGGGGTGTTCGAGGAGTGCGAGGTGGTGGCGGCCGGGCAGTCGGGCGTCTCCGTCCGTGGCGGCGCGCATCCGCGCCTGGAGCGCTGCCGCATCCATCACGCCTCGGGCGCGGGCCTGAGCGTCACCGGCGAGGGCACCGGTCTGGAGGCACTCGGCTGCGAGATCTACGAGATCAAGGGCAGCGGTGTGCAGGTCGCCTCACGCGCCACGGCCCATCTCACGGACTCCAGCGTGCACCGCACCTCGGCCGACGGGATCACGCTGGACACCGACGCCGTGCTCACGCTCTCCGACTGCGACATCCACGACATCCCGGAGAACGCGGTCGATCTGCGGTCCCGCTCGGTGCTGACCCTGACCCGTTCCACGGTGCGCCGCTTCGGGCGCAACGGGTTGTCGGTCTGGGACCCGGGCACCCGGGTGGACGCCAACCAGTGCGAGATACACGACAGTACGGGCGACTATCCGGCCGTGTGGGTCAGCGACGGGGCCACGGCCGTCCTCGAATCGTGCCGCGTCCACGACGTGCCGGACGCTCTGTTCGTCCTGGACCGCGGTTCGCGGGTGGACGTCGTCGACAGCGATCTCACACAGGTGCGGAACACCGCGGTGTCGGTGAGCGACGGGGCGAGCGCGCAGCTCGACGACTGCCGGATCCGCGAGGTGTCGACCGGGGCGTGGTTCCGCGACCACGGCAGCGGGGGCACGCTCAGCGGCTGCACCATCGACGCCGCGCAGACCGGGGTGATCGTCACCAAGGGCGCCGATCCGCTGATCGAGCGGTGCACGGTCACCTCTCCCGCCGAGGCGGGGTTCTATGTCTCGGCGGAGGGCCGGGGCACTTTCCGCGGCTGCCGGGTGACAGGCAGCGGAGGGTACGGCTTCCATGTGATGGACGGCTGCCGCACGGCGCTGAACCGCTGCCGCACGGAGCGGTGTGCCCGCGGAGGCTACGAGTTCGCGGAGCCGGACGGTCCGGTCGTCGAGGACTGCACGAGCGACGAGAGCGCGGTGCGGCCGCAGACGGAGCCGACTCCCACCGTGGTGACGGCGACCCAGACGGCCGGTCTGCTCGGGGCGGTCCCCGCACAGCCCGCCCAGCCGACGGAGCCCGCGCCGCCGGCCGAGCCGGTGCGCACCTCGGGTGCCGTGCTCGGCGAACTGGACGGGCTGGTCGGCCTGGACAGCGTCAAGCGCGAGGTCCGCACGCTCACCAACATGATCGAGGTGGGCAGGCGCCGCCAGGAGGCGGGGCTGAAGGCCGCCTCGGTGCGCCGGCATCTGGTGTTCACCGGCTCCCCCGGCACCGGCAAGACGACCGTGGCGCGGCTGTACGGGGAGATCCTGGCCTCGCTGGGTGTACTGGAACGCGGTCATCTCGTCGAGGTGTCCCGGGTGGACCTGGTCGGTGAGCACATCGGCTCCACGGCGATCCGTACGCAGGAGGCATTCGACCGGGCGCGCGGCGGGGTGCTGTTCATCGACGAGGCCTACGCCCTGTCCCCCGAGGACTCGGGGCGTGACTTCGGCAAGGAGGCCATCGACACCCTGGTGAAGCTGATGGAGGACCACCGGGAGGCGGTGGTGGTCATCGTCGCGGGCTACACCGCGGAGATGGAACGCTTCTTGTCGGTCAACCCCGGTGTGGCGTCCCGGTTCTCACGGACCATCACCTTCCAGGACTACGAGGCCGACGAGCTCCTGCGGATCGTGGAGCAGCAGGCCGAGGACCATGAGTACCGGCTCGCGGAGGGCACGGACGACGCGCTGCTGAAGTACTTCACGGCGCTGCCCAAGGGGCCCGCGTTCGGCAACGGCCGTACCGCGCGGCAGACGTTCGAGTCGATGGTGGAGCGGCACGCGGGCCGGGTCGCCGAGCTCACCGAGATGAACACCGACGACCTGACCCTGCTCTACCCGGACGACCTGCCCGAACTGCCCTGAGCCTGGCGGGGGACGGCCGCGCCGATCCGGTCGAGCAGTTCCTGGCGCTCGGTACGGAAGGCCGGATCGGCCTGGTAGTCGGAGTGGCCCAGAATCGGTTCGGGCAACGGGTGCCGGCGTGAACGGCCGTATATCAGCGGGTCCTTGAGCGCCGCCCGGTCGACATCGGGGTGGTCGCCCTCGGCCGGCACCCGGACGGGCCCGCCGATCGGGTCGGTGACCCGCCAGAGGTTGCGCCAGCAGTCCAGTTCGCCGCGCAGCTCGCGCAGCGCCGCGGGTCCGAAGTAGGCGGGGAACCAGCGGCCGTAGAGCCTCTCCAGCGGGGATCCGTACGTCAGCAGGGCGACCCGGCGGCGGGTCTCCGGCGGAAGCTGCCAGACGGCCGAGGCCGCCAGCACACTGCCCTGGGAGTGGCCGGAGATGACGAGCCGTCCGCCGGTCCGTTCGGTCCAGGTGCACATGCGCCAGGTGAGGTCGGGAACGGCTCGCTCCGCGTAGCACGGTGGCGCGAAGGGGTGTGCGGCGCGCGGCCAGAAGGTGCCGACGTCCCACAGGATGCCGATGGTGCGCCGGGCGGAGGCGTCGCGGTAGGCACGGCGGCCCCAGGTCACGAACAGTATGAAACCGAAGCCGATCAGCCAGGAGCCCAGGGACTGCGCGGTGTCGGCGACGGACTCGACGAACCCGCCGCTGCCGGCGAACGCCTCTCCCGGCACGGCTCCCCCGGCCCACGCTCCGGCGACGGCCCCGGCACCGAGCAGCAGGGTGGCGCCGGAGACGATGCCGACGAGCCAGGGGGCGTCGTCGGTCAGGCCCGCCCGGGCCCGGGTGCCGGCGATCCGCCGCGTCCGTACGGCGTCGGGGCGCTCCGCGTCGTACTCCGACTCGACGCCCTCGGCGATGCGGCGGCCGGTCAGCCAGGTCCGGACGCCGAGGACGGCCGCCGGGACGAGGAGGAGCACCAGCAGCACGGGGATGACGGACGCCTGCCAGCTGAGCAGCACGGGCGGTCCGGGGATGGTGCCCTCGCCGTCCATGCCGGGGGTGCCCGGGCCGTCCAGCCAGTCGGCGACCCGCTGGGCGACGCCTCCGGTCATCACCCCGCCGAGCGCGCAGGCGAGCATCGCGACGGCGGGGCCGCCGAGACCGTGCAGGACGGTCCGGGCGTCGCGCGCGTGCCGGTGGAGCGCCCGGGCCGCGACGGCGAGGGCGACGACCAGTGCGCCCTGGGCGACGGTGATGACCCCGAAGGTGACATCGCCGGGGAGGGTGCCGCTCGACCTCCACCCGGGCCGGGACCAGCAGGCGTACAGCAGGGATAGCGCGAACAGGGCGAGTGCGGCGCCGGGCAGCACGCTGACGGTGACGCGGTCCAGCCGGGCGTCCATCCGGCGCTCGCTGCGGCCCCGGCGGAAGACGACCCGCAGCACGGCCAGGAGCCCGACGGCGAGTGCGGCCTCGATCAGCCATCCGCAGACCGCGAGCGGGGTGCTGCCGGCTCCCCGGTCGTGCCGGGCGGCGGCTCCGGCGACGGCGGCGGAGACGGTGAGGAAACCGGCCGCGGTGTGCGCGGCACGCAGCCGGGCGACGAGCCGTCGGCCGTACCAGAAGCCGGGCCTGCCGAGCGCGGGACGCAGGGCCGGGCCTTTGGTGTGTCCCTCGTCGTCCTTCGGCCCGGCCTCGCCCTCCGGCACGTCCTGGCCGCTCGGCGGCCGCTGCGACTCGTACGCGCTCCAGGTGCGGTTGGACAGATACCAGAGCAGGCCCACCAGCGCGGCCGGGAGCAGGGAGGCGAGCGCGAGCCGGCGGCCGGGCTGCGACCACCAGCCGCCCTGGGCGCTCGAGATGAATCCGAGCCACGACCGGTCGGCTGCGCAGGCGGCCGAGCCCGCGCACTGCCAGGCGACGAGGTCGAGTGCCACCTCGCAGGCGGCGGCGGTGAGCAGCACGGTGAGGCTGAGGGCGAGGAGCCGCACCAGGACCCCGTAGGTCCGGGTCGTCCGCCGGCGGCCCCGGGCGCGCGGCCGCATCCAGTGCGCGAGGTTGACGACCATGAACGGCAGCAGGAGGAGCCACAGGGCCCGCGCGCTGTTGCCCGAGGTGAGGTTGGACCAGCAGTACGCCTCGGGGATGGGCCGGTCGGCGTACAGCTCGGGCCGGTGTTCCGCCTCCTCGTCCTCGGTACGGCGGAAGACGGCGGCCTTCTCGTCGCCGGAGACCCGCACCGTGCGGGGGTCGCCGAGCATGTCCTGCGGGGTCGCACCGCCGACGCCGTGGACCAGCAGTTCGAGCGCGGGCCCTCCGTGCTGCGGTACCGGAGTGGCAGGGGACACTTCTGTGACTCGCTCTCTCGGTGGGAGGATCGATCCGTGCGCGACCGCGCAGTGTTCATGCCCCAGAATCCGGGATCTCAGCTGTTCACCGCACCGCTCTCACCGAATCTCCGCGAGCCCGGGGCGTGCGGGCCGTGCGAGGATGAGAAACCTTGACCTCGGACGCTCACGACGACGTGAAAGGACCGGCCCCGGCAGTGACGGACAACCAGAACCTGCTCGCGGAGCAGCGGCGTGCTCTGATCCTCGACGAGGTACGCAGGCGCGGCGGGGTTCGGGTCAACGAACTCACCCGCAAGCTCAATGTCTCCGACATGACCGTGCGCCGGGACCTGGATGCGCTGGCCCGCCAGGGAGTCGTGGAGAAGGTCCACGGCGGTGCTGTGCCGGTGGTCGAGGCGAGCACCCACGAGCCGGGGTTCGAGGCCAAGTCGGCGCTGGAGCTGAGCGCCAAGGAGGACATCGCGCGGGCTGCGGCGCAGATGGCGGTGCCCGGCAGTGCGATCGCCCTGTCCGGCGGGACCACCACGTACGCGCTCGCCCATCATCTGCTGGATGTGCCGGATCTGACGGTGGTGACCAACTCGGTGCGGGTGGCGGACGTGTTCCACGCCGCGCAGCGCGCGGGAGCGACCGCCGGTCCGCGGCCGGGCGGCGCGACGGTGGTCCTCACCGGTGGTGTGCGTACGCCGTCGGACTCGCTGGTGGGTCCGGTCGCCGACCAGGCGATCCGCTCGCTCCACTTCGATGTGCTGTTCCTCGGGGTGCACGGGATCTCGGTGGAAGCGGGGCTGTCCACGCCGAACCTGGCGGAGGCGGAGACGAACCGCCGCTTCGTACAGGCCGCGCGGCGGGTGGTGGTGGTCGCCGACCACACCAAGTGGGGGACGGTGGGCCTGAGTTCGTTCGCCGCCCTTGCGGAGATCGACACGCTGGTCACGGACGCCGGGCTGTCCGCGGAGGCGCGCGAGGAGATCGCGGAGCATCTGCCGGGTCTGGTGGTGGCGGGCGGTCCGGAGAGTTCCGGGCAGGACGGACAGGAGGGCTGACCCCGGTGACGGCGTTCCGGCTGACGCGAGCGGTGACACTGACCGCGGACGAGGCGTGGAGCCGGGTCACCGACTGGCGCTCCCATGCGGCGCAGGTGCCGCTCACCCGGCTGTCCTCGGTCTCCGGGGTGCCCACCGGCGAGGGCACGCTGTTCGTCGTGCGCTCAGGGGTGGGACGGGTCGGCTTCGACGATCCGATGGAGGTCGTGCGCTGGGTCCCGCCGGATGGAGGTGGTACGGCCCGCTGCCGGCTGGAGAAGCGGGGCCGGGTGATCACCGGTTGGGCGGAGATCGAGGTGGAACCGCAGGGCGCGGGTGCGGTGGTGGTGTGGACCGAGGAGCTGCGGATCCGGCTGCTGCCGCGGGTCCTGGATCCGCTGGTCGTCCGGGTGGGGCGGGTGGTGTTCGGCCGGGCGCTGGACGGACTGTTGCGGGGACGCGGGCGCTGAGCGGAGCCGGGCCCGCGGGAGCGGGCGCCGGACGGGCAGTTGCGAGGGCACGGGCACTGAGCGGAGCCGGGCCCGCAGGAGCGGGCACCTGACGGGCAGCAGTCGCGGCCACTGCGCGGGACCGGGCTCGTAGGAACGAGCGCGCTGGACGGACTGTTGCGGAGGCACGGGCACTGAGCGAGGCCCGGCCCGCAGGAGCAGGCACCGGACGGGCAGTTGCGGGTCGCGGCAACTGAGCGGGACCGGCCCCGAAGGAACGAGCGCCGGACGGGCAGTTGCGGGTCGAGGCCACTGAGCGATTGCCGCGCCGGGACCGGGGCGGCGTCTCCACCACACCGAGCCGGCCGCCTCGAACGCGCCCGGGCGAGCGCATCCCGAGCGCACCCCCACCGGGAGTCCCGAACGGGCCCGTGCGTGCCCTCGCGACACGCCGCCTGTGTGACCGTCGCACGATTTTGTCGTTTGACGTGGCGAATGAGAGCGCACCGCACATCCGGAAGGCCCAGCACCGATGCCGACACGCCAACAGCCGCCCGCAGGCGCCGTAGCTGCCGGGCTTCCCGGGATCGACGAGGCGGAAGCAACCCTCGTCGAGCACTATCCCCGGCTCGTCCGTCTCGCCTATCTGACACTGCCCGCGTCGCTGGGCCGCCACCGGCGGGTTCTCGCCGCGCACTCCACGGTCCAGCGGGCACTCCCCCGGGCACACCGCTCGCAGCGCACGCCGCGGCTCCCCGCTCAGCGCGGCACGGAGGCGTCCACCTATCTCTGGGTGCGTACCCGGGTGCTGCGGGCCGCCCTGCGCCACGAGCGGCGGCCGCGCTGGTGGCCCGCCCGCGCCGCGGGTTCCACGCTGCGGTGGCCCGGACTGCCCCTCGTGGTGGGTCTGCGCCTGTTTCCGAGCGCCGGCGGGGCCGAGGAACTCGCCCTCGACCAGGCGCTGTCGGCGCTGGCCGCACCCGCGCGCGCGGCGTTCGCGCTGACCGTGCTGGAGGGCCTGTCCGAGCAGGAGGTCCTGGCACTGCTGAAGGAGGCGGGGGCGGCCGATCCGGAGGAGGCGCTGTGGTCCGCAGCACGGCTGCGGCGTGCCGGCAACGGCCGTACCGAATCGCTCCTGCGCAGCGCGGAGTTCGATCCCTGCGCCGTCCAGACGCGCCCCACGGATCTGCTCCGCCGCCGGCAGCGTGCCCGTTCGATCGCCGCCGGCGCGGCGTTCGTCGTGATCGCCGCCGCGGTGGTGGCGGTGTCCGACGAGGCGAACCGCGAGGCCGGCCCGGTGACGGCCATGGACGCGGGGGAGGTGGCCCTGGCCCGGGCGCTTGACCCGGAGTTGCTCGAACACGCCCCGCGCGACGAGTGGGCCGACACCTCCCGGATCGACTTCTCGGTCTGGCCGGCCCGCGGGGATCGGGTGAACGACACGGCGCTGCTGGAACGGGCACTGCGCGCGTGGGCCCGGCCGGACACGGAGCTGAAGGTCTCGGCCACCGCGGACACGGCCAAGGTCCCTCCGGCGAAACCGCCCCGGCTGCTGTTCGCGGGCGACTGGGACGGAGCGGCCGTGGTGCTGCTCCACGAGGGCGAGCGGGTCGTGCGCTATGCCGAGCCGGAGTCCGGCGACGGCCCCGCGGCGCTCGACTTCGCCCGTACGGACAACGCCGATGTGACGACCGCCGCGGCCTTGGTCGTGAGCCGTACCGCGTCCGGTGCCCGCTATCTGCTGGCGCCGTGGATCGCGCAGACCACCACGCGTGATCTGCTGGCGCCCGACAGCCCCGCACGGGATCTCGGCGTCTCCGCCGACGGGGTCACCGCGATGGTGCCGAGCCCGGCGCCCGGCGGCTCGTGTTCCTCGTGGCCCGTGCTGCAACTGCGGTCGTCGGAGCGGATCGTGGAGAACCACGCGTTCCTGGTGACCGACCTCGGGGATCTCGCTCCGGTCCATCTCACCCACACCCCGCCGCCGTCGTCCGGCGCTCCGGCGCGGCAGCCGCGCGAGGCGACCGGTGGTCCCGCGCTGACCGGCTGGGCGCGTGGCGCCTGTCTGCTCGCCACGCTGCGCGGGTCCGGCGTGCGGGCCGTCAACAACTGGACGTACGCAGAGCAGGAGTTGCCCGACAAGGGCGGACGGGCGGCCTGGGTGTGCACCCGCGCCGACACCTGGCGCGGGCGCGGCAGGGTGCTGGTGCAGTTCCAGCCACCGGCCGGGTCGGCGACCGCGCCGGGGGTCGTGGTGGCCGAGGCGAAGGACTCGGCGGCCTGCAGCAGGTTCGGGCAGCATGTGCTGGCGGGCACGCACTGGCGGTCGCCGTCGGGCAGATGGTTCCTGCTGGCGGCCGGCAGTCGGGCGGTCACGCGGATCTCCGCGTCCGGAGCAGTGACGGCCGGAGCCGCGGGTCCGACGATGGCCGTGCCCGCGCCCCGGGACGCTCGGGTGACGCTGTCGGGCCGGATGCGGGGCGGGGAGGGCCTCTCCGCGCTCGGGGGCTGACGCCGACCGCTCTGCGGGGGCGGACAATTGACAAGTTGTCAGTTACGGTGTGGGCCCCGCTCCCTGCACCGGAGGTACGGTCCATGCCCCGCCGACTCCACCCCGTGGAACTCGACTTCGCCGAGTCCGCCCCCGTACGTCTGGTCTTCACCGGCGACGTCTCCGCCTCCCCGGAGGCGGTGTACCGTGCGCTCGCCGAGGACGTGACGGACTGGCCGGCCTGGTTCGACGCGGTGTCCTCGGCCGTCCCCACCCGCGACGGCGCGGGCCGGGACGTGAAGCTCAAGGGCGGCGTCTTCTTCAGCGAGACGGTCATGGCGACGGACCCCCATGAGCGTTACGCGTACCGGGTGGATTCGACCAACGCACCCGGTCTGCGGGCCCTGTTGGAAGAATGGGTGATCACTCCGACGGCACAGGGCAGCCGCGTGCGGTGGACCTTCGCCGTGGACGGTCCGGCGCCGGTGCGCGCTTTGCTGCGGCTGAGCCGAGCGGGCCTCGGCACGTCCTTCCGGCGTGCGATACGCCGGCTGGACCGCAGGCTCGCCCGGTCCGCCACATCCTGACCGCCCGCCCGGGGCCGCGTCAGTCGGGCCAGACGCCCGTCGACAGGAAGCGCTCCAGGGTCGCGGTGTACGGAGCGATGTCCAGACCCTGTCCGGCCAGCCACGCGTCGGAGTAGTACTTGTCCAGATAGCGGTCACCCGGGTCGCAGAGCAGGGTGACGACACTCCCCCGCTGCCCGTCCGCCACCATCTCCGCGATGATCCTCAGCGCGCTCCACAGACCGGTGCCGGTGGAGCCGCCCGCCTTGCGCCCGATGGCCGCGTCCAGTGCCCGTACGGCCGCGACGCTGGCCGCGTCGGGCACCTTCATCATCCGGTCGATGGCTCCGGGCACGAAGCTCGGCTCCATGCGCGGCCGGCCGATGCCTTCGATACGGGAGCCGCAGTCGGTGCTGGCCTGCGGGTCGCTCTGGGTCCACCCCTCGAAGAAACAGGAGTTCTCCGGGTCGGGCACACAGATGCGGGTGTCGTACTGCATGTAGTGCACATAGCGGGCCACGGTCGCGGAGGTGCCGCCCGTGCCGGCCGTGGCGACGATCCACGTGGGGCAGGGGTACCGCTCCAGCCGCAGTTGCTGGTAGATCGACTCGGCGATGTTGTTGTTGCCGCGCCAGTCGGTGGCCCGCTCGGCGTAGGTGAACTGGTCCATGTAGTGGCCGCCGGTCCGCTCGGCGAGTGCCGCCGACTCCTCGTACATCCTGCGGGAGTCGTCCACGAAGTGGCACCGGCCGCCGTGGAACTCGATCAGCCGGATCTTTTCGGTACTGGTGGTGCGCGGCATCACCGCGACGAAGGGGACGCCGATCAGCTTGGCGAAGTACGCCTCGGAGACGGCCGTGGAGCCGCTGGACGCCTCGATGACGGGTTTGCCAGGCCGGATCCAGCCATTGCAGAGGCCGTAGAGGAAGAGGGAACGGGCCAGCCGGTGCTTGAGGCTGCCGGTGGGGTGGGTGGACTCGTCCTTGAGGTAGAGGTCGATGCCCCACTCCTCGGGCAACGGGAATCTGAGCAGATGCGTGTCCGCCGAACGGTTGGCGTCCGCCTGGACCTTGCGGACCGCCTCCTTCAGCCAGGCCCGGTACTGCGGGTCGCTTCGGTCGACGTCGGCGGTCGCCGTCGCCCCGTCCGTCACACGCTTCTCGTCCGTGCTCATGAGCGTCGCCCCTCGCCTTGGCCAGTACTGCATCCCTCCTGCCACAGTAAGCCCCTCACCTGCACAAACGTTGACTTTGGGCATCCATAGGAGTCGCTTGTGGGCCGGGACGTGCGCTACCTGCGGACACGTACTGGTGCACGCGGCCGGAGTTGTGCAGACTGCCAGGAGATGACCTGACGAAGGGGGCGGTGGGCCGATGGCGATGGCGGAGCCCGAGTTCCGGGCCACGGGCGTACGGATCGAACGATGGCCGCGCTCGCTCACCAAGGCCGGACAGGTATTGATCAAGGACGGCAAGGTGGCCTTGCTGACGAGTTACGGCCGGGTGATCGACAGCGCCCCCGTCCGCGCGGTCAGCGCGGGCCGGCCCTGGTTCGCCGACGAGGCGAGCACGGCGGTCACGGTGAACGGCAAGCGGTACCGGCTGACCATGGGTCAGCGCAATCACCGGCCCGAAGCCCGGGCACTGGCCGGGCGTTTCCTGGACGCGGTGCGCGGCGCGGGCGGCCGCAGGGACTGAGATTCCCCACCCGGGTGCTGCCAGGTTGCGGGACCGTCGTCATTGGTTCACGCTGGTCTCACATCACTCAGGGTGCACCGGCGGTAACGCTGTGATCCAGCCCGCCGGACAAATCAGCAGCCAGCCAACTGCTGGATCCGATCCTCCGTTCTCTTCCGGACCTCATTCGGGGAGTCGCAGCCGTGATCAGCCAGCCAAGCAGGCACTGCACGGTGGAGCTCCAAGCCCTGCCGTCGCGGATCGGACAGGTCCGCAGAATCATTTCGGCGCAACTGCGCTACTGGCATCTCGATCCTCTGATCGACCAGGCGGCGCTCGGCGTCACTGAACTGCTGACCAACGTCCACCGGCATGCCGAGCCGGACAAGATGTGCACCGTGGACATCGAGCTGCTGCTCGACCGCCTCACGGTGTCCGTACAGGACAACGACCCGCGGCTGCCGACCGTGCGGGACAGCGATGCTCTCGACACGTCGGGGCGCGGTCTCGGACTGATAGCCGCCGTGAGCGACTGCTGGGGTGTGCATCCCCGGGGCGACCTGGGCAAGGCCGTCTGGTTCACGCTCTCGGCGCCGTCGGCGGCCGTTGCGCTGCCCGTGCATCCGATCGTGCACGGGGCCACCACGGAAGGGCCGTTCACCGCGGCTCCGCCGGTCGCGCCCGAGCACACCGCGATGCCGTCGACGGTGTCCAGCTGACCGGGCCTTGCCGGTGTCGCGGCAGCCCCGGTCCCGGCGGGCGTGTGAGCCCGCCGGGGACCAGCGGCCGCGGCGACGGCGACGTCCGGTGCCAGGGCGTGATTCAGAAGGAGCGCCGTCCGCCCGCAGGGCGGGCCCTGCGGCGTCCGGTGCATGCCATCGCAGGCGGTGGGGGCGCCCCCGCCGGAGGGCGGGGGAGATCGCCCTTGTACGGGACGTACTTGAGCGACTTCGCCAACATCGCGCGGGTGCGTGCCGGGCGGCGCGGGGCGGGCGAGACTTCCGAGAAAGGCCCTACTCCGTCGCGATGGCCCGCAGCACGTCCAGGCGCGCGGCGCGGCGCGCGGGCCGCCAGCCCGCGACCGCTCCGGCGACCAGGCCGACGAGTGCCACCACCAGCAGTTGCACGGGCGGCACCGCGAAGGCGAAGGACGTGTCGCCCGTGCCTTCGGACGCCTTGACCAGCACCCAGCCGAGCAGTCCGCCGAGTGCGAGTCCGCCGGCCGTGCCGAACGCGGCGACCAGCACGGACTCGTAGCGCACCATGGCGCGCAGCTGGGTCCTCGTCTGGCCGACGGCCCGCAACAGGCCCAGTTCCCTGGTGCGTTCGTGGATCGCGAGGGTGAGCGTGTTGGCGATGCCCAGCAGCGCGATCACGACGGCCAGCGCGAGCAGTGCGTAGACCAGCGTGAGCATCATGTCGATGGCGCCCGCCGCGGACTGCGCGTACTCCTCGCGGGTCTGCACCTCGGGGTTTCCGTAGGCGGACGCGGTCTTCTCGACGGCTGCCGTGCCGTCCGCGGTCGGCACACCGTCCTTGAAGCCGACGGCGATCAGCGTGTCGGAGTCCTGGCCGCGGTGCGGGGCCCAGGCCCCGCGGGTGATGACGTAGTCGCCCGCGAGTTCCGCCTGTTCGTACACGGCGCGCACGGTGAAGGTCTTTGACGTGCCGTCCGTGAAGGTGACGTCGGCCGTCGAGCCCGGCTTCCAGCCCCGCTTCCCGGCCTCGGTGGCCGCCACGGCCATGCCGTCGCTGCCGAGCCCGTCGAGCGAGCCCCGGACCGTGCCGAGGTCGAACGCCCTGCCGAGGGCGACCGGATCGGTGACCGTCAGCTGACGGCCCGCGCCGTCGACCTCGGCGACGCCCTGGCCGAGACCGACGGCGGTCTCCACCTCGGGCAGCGCCGCGATGACCGGGGCGAGCTTCGGGCTGAGCCCGCTGCCGCCCGCGCCGAACGAGGGTGCGCTGACCGCGACATCACCCGCGAAGGAGCGGGAGACCGTCTGGTCCATGGTGGCCTTGAGCGAGGCGCCGAAGACGGTGAAGAGCGAGACGACCGCGACGCCGATCATCAGGGCGGTGGCGGTCGCCGCCGTGCGCCCCGGGCTACGCAGGGCGTTGCGCTGGGCCAGCCTGCCGGAGACACCGCGCAGCCGGTCGAGCGGTGCGCCCAGGATCCGTACGGCGTACGGGGACGCGACCGGGCCCAGCACCACGAAGGCGGCGAGGGCGAGGATCGCGCCGGTGGCGGCAAGCCAGATGGACGGGGTCGCGAGGACGCCGACGAGGATGACGGCGAGGGCGGCGAGCGCCACGGCCCCGCCGGTGCGGGCACGCTTCACCGAGGCGGCCGACCGGTCGACCGCCGTCTCGCGCAGGGCCGCCAGCGGGGCGGTACGTCCGGCGCGCACTGCCGGCATCAATGCCGAGCCGAGGCAGACGAGCACCCCGACGGCGAGCGGCAGCAGCAGGGAGAGAGCGCTGATCACCAGGCCGCCCTCGGGGAAGGGGAATCCGATGACCGGGAACAGCGCCCGCAGTCCTGCCGCGATACCGATACCGCCGAGCAGCCCGGCACCGGAGGCGACGAGCGCGACGGCGCTCGCCTCGGCGAGAGTCGAGCCGACGATCTGGCGGCGGGAGGCTCCGAGGGCGCGCAGCAGCGCGTTCTCGCGGGTCCGCTGGGCGATGACGATGGCGAAGGTGTTGTAGATGGAGAAGGTGGCGACCAGCAGGACGATGCCGGAGAAGACCAGGAGCAAGGTGGTGAACAGGCTCAGGAACTGACCGGAGATCATGTCCTGGTTCTCTTCGGTGGACGCCTGTCCGGTGATGGCCTCGACGCCTGCGGGGAGCACGGGGCGGAGCGCGTCGACCAGTTCCTGCTGACCGGTGCCGGGCCCGGCCCGCACCTGGACGGACGCTGCCTCACCGGGCTTCGGGGTGAGGTACTTCTCGGCGTCGGCCCGGGTCATACCGGTGAAGGTCACCTGCCCCATGCCGTCCTCGCCGCCGAAGGTGGCCAGCCCCACGACCGTGACCCGTACCGGGTCGGGGGTGCGCAGGACGGTGCGGTCGCCGATCTCCAGCCCGCCCGTCTCGGCGGCGCCGCGGTTGACGACGACTTCGCCGGTACGGGCGGGGGCGCGGCCCTCGGCGAGCTGATACGGGTTGAGTTCGGTGTCGGCAATCCAGTTGCCGGCGACCGTCGGAGGGCCCTGCCCGCCGATCGGCTTGCCGTTAGCTCCCACGAGCTGTCCCGCGCCCTGGATGCTTGGCTCCGCGGCGGCGACGCCCTCGACCCCCTTGATACGGGCGGCGAGGTCGGTAGGCACGTTCTGCCGGGTCCCCTGGGCGTCACCGGGGACCGTGACGACGTTGGAGCTGCGGACGACGGCGTCGGTGCCGCCATTGGCGCTGGCGAACATCGTGTCGAAGCTGCCGCGCAGTGTGTCGCCCATGACGAGGGTGCCGGTGAGGAAGGCCACCCCGAGGAGGACGGCGGTGAACGTTCCCGCGAAGCGCCGCTTGTGGGCCCGCAGTGAGCCGATGCTGAGGCGCAGGGACGCGCGGCTGCTGCTCATGCTGTCGCCTCCGCAGAGGTGTCGCGGTCGCGCATGTCGAACGCCTTCAGACGGTCCAGGACGCGCTCGGCGGTCGGGGCTTCCATCCGGTCGACGAGCCGTCCGTCGGCCAGGAAGACGACCTCGTCGGCGTGGGCGGCGGCGACGGGATCATGGGTGACCATCACCACCGTCCGCTCGGTCCGGCGCACCGCACGGCCCAGCAGGCGCAGTACCTCTTCGCCCGAACGGGAGTCGAGGTTGCCGGTGGGCTCGTCGGCGAAGACGACGTCGGGCCGGCCGGCGAAGGCGCGTGCCACGGCGACCCGTTGCTGCTGGCCGCCGGAGAGTTCGGCCGGCCGGTGGCCGAGGCGGTCACGCAGTCCCACGGTGTCGATGAGCGCGTCGAGCCACTCCTGGTCAGGCCGGTCGCCGGCGAGGTCCATGGGGAGGGTGATGTTCTCGGTGACGGTGAGCGTGGGGATGAGGTTGAAGGCCTGGAAGACGAAGCCGATGCGCTCGCGGCGCAACAGGGTGAGCCTGCGGTCGTCGAGTGAGCTGAGGTCGGTGTCGCCGATGAGGGCCGAGCCCGATGTCAGGGTGTCGAGCCCGGCAGCGCAGTGCATCAGCGTGGACTTGCCGGAGCCCGAGGGCCCCATGATCGCGGTGAAACGGCCGGCCGGGAAGTCGACGCTCACCCCGTCCAGAGCCCTCACCTCGGTGTCGCCCCTGCCGTAGACCTTCACGGCGTCGACGACGCGCGCCGCGGCCCGCGTCCGGGTCGCGGACAGGGGGGGTGGTCGCGGTCGTGGTGTTCACACCGCACCGTCCTTGCCGACGCGGCCGAACTGCTCGTCGAGGACGGACAGCCGGCGCCAGTACTCGTCCTCGTCGATCTCACCGGCGGCGAACCGGCGGCCGAGCAGGGCGATCGGCGAGTTCTCGCCGTGTGCGGGGCGCTGGTTCCAGGGGCCGGGGCCGCGGCGTCCGCGCCGGAAGCCGGTGCGGCGCGCCAGTGTGACGACGCCGACGACGACGGCCGCCCAGACCAGCGGGAAGAAGAGCATCCACGGGCCGGGCCCGCCTGTGTGCGCCAGGGTGTTCATCTCGGTCAACTCCTCGGTGGCGATGGTGGTGCGTGATTCCTTGTCGCTACCGAGGCTCCCGCCGCAGGGGGCCGACGTCGTCGTACGGCCAGCGGCAGTGCGCGTACCACCCGGGGAGTACGCAGGGCTTTCACGGCTGCTCCCCGCTCCGGCGGGGGTGAGGGCTCAGCCCTGTCCCTACGGCCGTGGGTCAGGGGCGAGGGGCCCGGTGGCGCAGATCCGTGCCGCACCCGGCCCGGGGCCGTGTCACTCCTCGTCCGCCTCCGCCATCCGGCGGTGGACGCGGCGTTCGTGGATGATGCGCCCGATGATCGCGCCGCCGTAGACCACCACGCCGACTCCGACGAGCCAGGACTGGATGACGAGGACGGTCCCGATCGGGCCGTAGACCACGGTGTTCGACGCGATCAGCGGGGAGAAGACGAGCTGCGAGAAGATCCGCAGCCCGAGCAGACCGAGGGCCGTGGCGGCCGCCCCGGGGAACAGGGCGCACCAGCGGACCCGGCCGCCGAGGAGCACACGTTGGGCGACCCAGAAGAAGGCGCAGGTGCCGATCAGGTCCGCCAGGACACCGATCGCGGCGCCGAGGGCGGAGTCCAGCGGGTTGGGCGTGTTGACGAAGGCCAGCAGGAAGCAGATCAGCAGGGCGAGGAAGACGACGTGCCGCCACATGGTGTGCCAGCGGGCCGTCGGCAGGTCCCACACCTTCTCGTAGCCGGTCTGCACCACGGAGCCGAAGGTCAGACCGAAGACGGTGAGCGCTGCGAGACCGAAAGCGGTGGTGCGCTGCAAGGCGGCACCCGGCACTCCGAAGAGCCGCCCGACCTCGTCCTCGGAGGCCGGGGAGACGCCCAGCGCCTGCCCGAGCCACCGGGCGAATCCCTGGCCGCTCGCCGGGTCGGCCGCCGCGACCACGATCAGCAGCGGCACGAGGGTGAGGAAGCCGAGCGCGGCGAATCCCATGGCCCGGTGCATCAGCTCCAGCTCGCGACCGCGCGACCACACGAGGCCGGCCCAGGAGGCCATGAACCTGTCGCGCAGGTGCTGGAACCGGTGCGCAGGGGGCTGTGCACCGGCGGGCTTGTGGGTCATAGGTCGTCGACTACCCGCTCATACGTCGCGAAGCGTCCATCATGCCCCCGGACGAGTGCCGGCGCATGCCCCGGAGAAGTGCCGCCGATGCCCCGGACGAGTACCCGTGCGTCCCCGTCCTGCCGGCAGGGGACGGCGAGGTCAGAGCAGTGCGCCGAGCGGGTCGTCCAGGACCGGCTGCCACGCCAGTTCGGCCGCCCCGACCAGGCTGTTGTGGTCGAGCGTGCAGGGGAGGATCGGCACACCGCCGCTGCGCCCCCACAGACTGCGGTCGGCGACGACGGCCCGCAACCGCTCGGGGTCCGCGCCCAGCAGCTCGCGGTGGAGTCCGCCGAGGATGATGCGGTCGGGGTTGAGGATGTTGACGAGCCCGGCGAGCCCGAGGCCCAGACGGTCGATCAGCTCCTCGCAGGCGGCTCGGACGCCGGGATCGGCATACTCCGTGCGCAGTAGTTCCCTCGACTGCTCCAGCAGGGAGACCTCGGGGCCGGGGTCGCGGCCCGCGGCGGTGAGGAAGGCGAGGGGGTCGGCCTCGACGTCGAGGCAGCCGCGGCTTCCGCAGTGGCAGGCGCGGCCCTCGGGGTTGACCGTCAGATGGCCGACCTCCAGCGCGAGGCCCGCGCTGCCGGTGTGCAGCCGTCCGTCGAGGACGAGCGCGCCGCCGACGCCGCGGTGGCCGGTGGCGACGCAGAGCAGGTGCTGCGCGCCGCGGCCCGCGCCGTGCCGATGCTCGGCGAGGGCGGCGAGGTTGACGTCGTTGCCGGTGAAGGCAGGTCCCTCGATGCCCGCGGCCCGTACCCGCTCGGCGAAGATGTCGCGTACCGGAGCGCCCGCGGGCCAGGCGAGGTGGAGCGGATTGAGGGCGGTGCCCTCGGGTTCGGCGACGGCGGACGGCACGGCGAGGCCGGCGCCCACGCACCGTCGGCCGCTCTCGCGCAGCAGCGCGGCGCCCGCGGCCACGACCTCGCCGAGCACCTGGGCGGGGTCGGCGGAGACGGTGACACAGCCGGGGGCGGTGGCGACGGTCCGGCCGCCGAGTGCCACGAGGGCCGCGCGGAAACCGTCGGCGTGCACCTGGGCGGCGAGGACGACCGGGCCCGTGTCGTCGACGGAGAGCCGGTGGGAGGGACGGCCCTGCGATCCGGCGGCCGCGCCGGGGCGGGAGTCCACCCGGATCAGGCCCAGCGCCTCCAGCTCGGCGGCGACCGCTCCGGCCGTGGCACGGGTGACCCCGAGTTCGGCGGTGAGCACGGCGCGGGTGGGCGCGCGTCCGGTGTGAACCAGTTCCAGCGCGGGGCCGAGCGCGCTGCGGCCCCTCTCCAGCCTTGATCTGGTGCTCGTCGCCTTGCCGTTCATGGTGGCGAGTCTCCCATGATCCAGCCGTTGCGCAGCCGCCTTGTCCGGATCGGGCCCCCACCCCTATGCTGAGTTTGTGCCGCACCTAAACAAACTACGGACGGCCGCACCGGGGGGCCCGAGCGGAAACACCGCTGCACTCCCCCTGTCCCGCCTCCGCACCGCCCTCACCGTGTTCTTCGCCCTGGACGGCTTTCTCTTCGCCGGCTGGGTGGTCCGCATTCCCGCGATCAAGCAGCAGACCGGAGCATCCGCGAGCGACCTCGGGCTCGCGCTGCTCGGCGTCTCGGCGGGCGCGGTCGTGACGATGACCCTCACGGGCCGGCTGTGCCGCCGCTTCGGCAGCCATCCGGTCACCGTCGCCAGTGCCGTACTGATGTCGCTCAGCATCGCGCTGCCCGCGCTGACGCACTCGACGCTCGCCCTCGGTCTCGTCCTGCTCGTCTTCGGCGCCGCGTACGGCGGGATCAACGTGGCGATGAACAGCGCCGCGGTCGACCTGGTCGCCGCGCTCCGTCGCCCGGTGATGCCGAGCTTCCACGCGGCGTTCAGCCTCGGCGGCATGGTCGGTGCGGGGCTGGGAGCCCTGGTGGCCGGCGGCCTGTCCCCCACCGTGCATCTGCTGCTCCTCGCCGTCATCGGCCTGCTGGTCACGGCGGTCGTCGGCCGGGTGCTGCTCGGCCGGACGGCTCCGGTCACCGAGCGCGCCCAGGAGGACCCGGTGCCGCGCCGGCTCACGGGCCGAACCCGCAGGCTCGTCACGGTCTTCGGCGTGATCGCGCTCTGCACGGCGTACGGCGAGGGCGCGATGGCCGACTGGGGCGCGCTCCACCTGGAGCAGGACCTGGACGCCCACCCGGGCGTGGCCGCCCTCGGATACTCCCTGTTCGCCCTCGCGATGACGGCCGGCCGTCTCACCGGGACGACCCTGCTGGAGCGGCTCGGACAGACCCGCACGCTGGTCGCGGGCGGCACGACGGCTGCGGCCGGCATGCTGCTGGGCTCGCTCGCCCCGACCGTGTGGCTCGCGCTGCTCGGCTTCGCGGTGGCGGGCCTCGGCCTGGCCAACATCTTCCCGGTGGCCGTGGCCCGGGCGGGCGCACTCGCCGGCCCCGGCGGGGTCGCCGCCGCTTCCACGCTCGGATACGGCGGCATGCTGCTGGGACCGCCCGCGATCGGGTTCCTCGCCGACTGGTTCTCGCTGCCCGTCGCGCTCACCACGGTCGCGGCACTGGCCGCGGGTGCGGCACTGATCGGATGGGCGGCCCGGAACGCGACCGCGCCGCAGGACGCCTGACCGCTCGTCGGCGCACACCACCGGGGCCCTGCCAGAGGGGGCGCACAGGGGGGCGCATTCACGCCGGTCGCCTGACGCGACGGCCCCACCGGACATGAACCGAGTGGCACAATCTGCGGCATGGAGACCGCCGAGCTGATCACATCACTCGTACGGGAGGGCCAGTTGCTGGCCGCCGCGGCCACCCGGACGGACCCGGCGACGCCGGTGCCCACATGCCCGGGCTGGCAGATGCGTGACCTGCTGCGTCACATCGGCATGGTGCACCGCTGGGCCACCGCGTTCGTGGCGGAAGGCCATGAGGAGTTCCGTCCCGCCGTACCCGAGAACGACCTCGACGGCGACGAACTGATCGAGTGGTTCCGCGAGGGCCACGGCCTCCTCGTCGGGGCACTGACCGAGTCACCGGCCGATGTGCGGTGCTGGACCTTCCTTCCGGCCCCGTCTCCGCTCGCGTTCTGGGCCCGGCGACAGGCGCACGAGACGGCGATCCACCGCGCCGACGCCGAGTCCGCCCTGAGCGGCAAACCCGGCCCGGTGCCTGCCGACTTCGCCGTCGACGGCATCGCCGAACTGCTCTGCGGCTTCCACGGCCGCACCCGGAGCCGGCTGCGTTCCGAGGTGCCCCGCGCCCTGCGTGTACGGCCGCTCGACACGGACGACGTGTGGACCATGTGGATCTCGACGGACGCGCCGCGTACGGAACCGATCGCGGAGGTGGCCGCGGACTGCGAGCTCATCGGCACCGCCGAGCAGCTCTACCTCACGCTGTGGAACCGGCTGCCCCTGAGCGCCGTCACCGTCACGGGCGACACGGAACTCGCCCGGGAGTGGCGGGAGAAGTCCTCCGTCACCTGGTCGTAGCGCAGGTCCGGGGCGCCGCGGGCCCAAGCGGACGGCAGCCCGGGCACGCGCGGCCGGGTTCAGGCCGTGGCGCCCGGTCCGGACAGCGGCGTTCCGGCCGTGGCGCCCCGTTTCGGACAGCGTCGTTCAGGCCGTGGCGCCCGGCAGCATGCGGGAGAGCACGGCGCGCTGGAGCGGCTGGACCTCGGCATGGCGTGCTCGCCCCGCGTCGGTCAGCGCGACCCGCACACCCCGGCGGTCCTCGCTGCACATACCGCGGGTGACCAGCCCGTCCTTCTCCAGGCGGGCCACCAGACGCGACAGCGCGCTCTGGCTGAGGTGGACGCGGGCCGCGAGTTCCTGCACCCGGAACGAACAGTCGCCGTCGGCGGCCGACTCCTCGGCGAGTACGTCGAGGACCTCGAAGTCGCTGGCGCCGAGCCCGTGGTGATGGAGCTCGCGGTCGAGCTCGCACATCGTCCGGGCGTGCAGCGCCAGCACATCGCGCCACTCGTCGACGAGTGCGCGCTCGGACTTGTTCGCTGCCATGGGCGCACGCTAGCAGAAAACCCCACTTTGTTGCATCGGAATTAAATGCACTTGCATTGAATGCATGTGCATGTACTGTGCTGCGCATGATCTCTCCGCCCAACGTCCCCTTGGCGCAGGAGCGCTGGAGCCCTCGGCTGTGGGGCACGCTGCTCGTGCTCTGCGCCGCGATGTTCCTCGACGCGCTCGATGTCTCGATGGTCGGCGTCGCCCTGCCGTCGATCGCCACCGATCTCGATCTGTCCACCTCGACCCTGCAGTGGATCGTCAGCGGCTACATCCTCGGCTACGGCGGCCTGTTGCTCCTCGGCGGCCGCGCCGCCGACCTCCTCGGCCGCCGCCGGGTCTTCCTCATCGCACTCGCCGTCTTCGCCGTCGCCTCCCTGCTCGGCGGGCTCGTCGACTCCGGACCGCTGCTGATCGCCAGCCGTTTCATCAAGGGCCTGAGCGCCGCGTTCACGGCGCCCGCCGGACTGTCGATCATCACTACGACCTTCAAGGAAGGCCCGCAGCGCAACCGCGCGCTGGCCATCTACACCACCTGCGCCGCCACCGGCTTCTCCATGGGCCTCGTGCTGTCGGGCTTGCTCACCGAGGTCAGCTGGCGCCTCACCATGCTGCTTCCCGCGCCCATCGCCCTGATCGCCCTGGTCGCCGGCATCAAGCTCATCCCGCGCAGCAGCCGCGAGGATTCCGGAAAGGGGTACGACCTGCCCGGAGCCGTCACCGGCACGGCCTCGATGCTCCTGCTCGTCTTCACCGTCGTCCAGGCACCGGAGGTCGGCTGGGCATCCGCCCGTACGCTGCTGTCCTTCCTCGCCGTGGCCGCCCTGCTCACCGCGTTCGTCACCATCGAGCGCCGCAGCTCCCACCCCCTGATCCGGCTGGGCGTACTGCGCTCCGGCAGCCAGATCCGAGCGAACCTCGGCGCGGCCTTCTTCTTCGGCTCGTACGTCGGTTTCCAGTTCCTCGTCACCCAGTACATGCAGTCCCTGCTCGGCTGGTCCGCCCTGGAGACGGCGCTGGCCTTCCTGCCCGCGGGGGCACTCGTGGCGCTCTCGTCGACGAAGATCGGCTCCGTCGTGGACCGCTTCGGCACGCCGCGCGTGATCGCCCTCGGCTTCGGATTCCTCGTCGTCGCGTACGCCCTGTTCCTGAGGATCGACCTCGCACCGAGCTACGCGGCGGTCATCCTGCCGTCGATGCTGCTGCTCGGCGCGGCGTGCGCGCTGGTCTTCCCCTCGCTCAACATCCAGGCCACCAACGGCGTCGAGGACCACGAACAGGGCATGGTCTCCGGTCTGCTCAACACGTCGATCCAGGTCGGCGGTGCGATCTTCCTCGCCATCGTGACCGCGGTGATCACCGCCGGCGACACCGGCGGCTCTCCCCAGCAGGTGCTGGACAGCTTCCGCCCGGGCCTCGCGGTGGTGACCGTCGTCGCGGCGGCGGGGCTGCTCATCACCCTGACCGGTCTGCGCACCCGGCGCACCGGCGGCGGCGTACTGGTCGCCACGTCGGTGTCGGTGCCCCAACCCGAGCCCGAGCGGGTGACGGTCGGCGACTGACCGGCACCCCGCTCGCAGGGAGTGTCCGGCGAGGACCGGCGGACGCTTCCGGGGCGGCGGCGACCGACGCCGCCCTTCCCACGGGGGAGACGGTGGCCGGTGGGCTCCTTGCCCGCCGGCCACCGTCCTGTGACACTTCGGACATGGAGCCGGAGGGGGCGGGCGTGCCGAACAAGAGACGGCGGACACAGGCGGACCGTGACGCGATCACGGTCGAGATCGGCTATGCGCTGTTGAGTGCGGTGCTCGTCGCCGCGGTGGTCTTCGGCGTGATCGCCGGACCCAAGGCCATGTTCACGATGCCGTACGCCGTCGAACACGGTCTGCTCCTCGCCGGCGCCGCCGCAGCCGCCATCGCCTTCGTCCTGCGGCTGGTGACCGTGCTGTGGCGGTTCTCGACCGCGCCTGCTCAGCCCAGCCAGCCGGGCCGCACCAACCCCGACTCATAGGCCAGGACGACGAGTTGGGCCCGGTCGCGGGCCCCCAGTTTCACCATCGTGCGGCTGACGTGCGTCTTGGCCGTCAGAGGACTGACGACCAGCCGGCGCGCGATCTCCTCGTTCGACAGGCCGATACCGACCAGGGCCATCACCTCGCGTTCGCGCTCGGTGAGTTCACCGAGGCCCTCCGCGTCCTTCGGCTCCTTGGAACGGGCCGCGAACTCCGCGATCAGACGCCGCGTCACCCCGGGCGACAGCAGGGCGTCGCCGGCCACCACCGCCCGTACCGCGCGCAGCAGTTCCTCCGGTTCGGTGTCCTTCACCAGAAAGCCCGAGGCGCCGGCGCGGATCGCCTCGAAGACGTACTCGTCGAGCTCGAAGGTGGTCAGCATGACGACCTTCACGTCGTGGAGCCGCTCGTCGCCGGTGATCCTGCGGGTGGCCGCGAGCCCGTCGAGCAGGGGCATCCGGATGTCCATCAGCACGACGTCCGGGGTCAGTTCGCGCACCAGCCGCACCGCCTCCTCGCCGTCGGCGGCCTCACCGGCCACCTCGATGTCCTGCTGGGCGTCCAGCAGGGCCCTGAACCCGGCTCGGACCAACAGCTGGTCATCGGCGAGCAGTACGCGGATCACATCGTCTCCTTCGGCTGCACGGGAAGGACGGCCCGGACGCGGAACCCGCCGTCGGCGCGCGGACCCGCCTCGATCGTGCCACCCAGCGCGGCGGCCCGCTCCCGCATTCCCGCCAGCCCGTTGCCGCTCCCGCCTGCCTCGGAGCCGGTGGCCGGTCCGTCGTCGTCGATGCGGAGGTCGAGCCGGCCGGGCGCGTAGGCGATCCGCACCCGCGCGGCGCGCGAACCCGAGTGCCGCACCACGTTGGTGAGGCCTTCCTGCACGATCCGGAAGGCCGCGAGATCGGTACCGGGCGACAGCGGGATCGGCGTCCCCTCCGTCTCGATCTCCACGGTGAGGCCGGCGCTCGCGGCCTGGTCGACGAGTTCGGGGAGCCGGTCGAGTCCCGGAGCCGGTGCACGCGGGGCGTCTCCGGGCGTACGCAGCGTGTCCAGCACCTGACGGACCTCGCCCAACGCCTCCTTGCTGGCCGCCTTGATGGTGGTGAGTGCGGTCCGTGCCTGCTCGGGGTCGGAGTCGAGGAGCGCGAGACCGACACCCGCCTGGACGTTGATGACCGAGATCGAGTGCGCGAGCACGTCGTGCAGTTCGCGCGCGATGCGCAGCCGCTCCTCGTCGGCGCGGCGCTTCTCGGCGGCCGCCCGCTCCACGCGCTCGCGTGCCCAGACCTCGCGCCGGACGCGGACGAGCTCCGAGGCGGCGAGGATAGCCACCACCCAGGCGGCGATCACCAGTTCCTGCCCCCACGGCGCCGCGTCGTCCTTGCCCGGGGGCAGATACCGGTAGAGCCAGTGCGCGACGAGCAGATGCCCGGCCCACAGCCCTCCGACGGCCCACCAGGCCGCACGCCGGTGGCCGGAGGTCACCGCGGCGAAGGCGCCGACCGCGACGGAGATGAAGACCGGTCCGTACGGGTAGCCCAAAGCGAAGTAGACGAGGGTGACGGCGCAGACGCCGAAGACGGAGACGACGGGCCACCGGTTGCGGAGCAGCAGGACGGCCGGGCCCGCGAGCAGGAGGACGCGTGCGAGCGCGTCGAGACTCACCCGGTCCGGCTGGCCCATCGCGGCGTAGCGCGAGCCGACGAACACGAAGACGGCGAGGGCCAGGGTCGAAGGCCAGGGAATCACCTGAGCGTTGCGGCGCGCCTCCCACAGACGCAACGGTGGTGGCGGTTCTCCCCCCGGACGCCGCACCCAGGGGGGACCGCCGCCCCGGGCACGCGTGTGCTGCTCATCCATACGGCCACGCTAGACGCGCACCGGGCCGCGGGGCGTCAGCCGGGCGTGGCGATCAGGAGTACTCCCTGGGGAGTACGGGAGGCGGGGGCGGGGCTTGTGGGTGGGGTGGGGGTGGTTCGTGGGGCGGGGGCGCGGGCGGCGGCGCCGGGCGCGCGCTCCCCGCGGGCCGCGCCGAGGCCGACGTCGGCCCGTCCGCGTCAGGATCAGGCTCCGGCGACCCGCGGGCTCCGCAGTCCGACTTCGTGCGCGAGGCGGGCCGCCGTGTGGGCGAAGAAGACGTCGCGTTCCTCGACGACACGGTTGAACTGGCCGAAGAGCTCGAAGGAGATGAGCCCGAACAGCTGGGACCAGGAGGCGACGAGGGCCACGACGACGGGCGCCGGCAGATCGGGGGCGATGTCGGCGGTGAGCCGGTCGGCCTCGGCGCGCAGCGCCTCCCCCAGCGGCGGGAGCGCCAGACCGTCGGCGCGGTGGGCGTCACGGGCGACCGAGATCAGGGCGAGGCCGACACGGGACGCGGGTCCGACGGTGTCCATGGGCGCGCTGTAGCCGGGCACCGGCGAGCCGTAGATCAGGGCGTACTCATGGGGGTGGTCGAGCGCCCACGTACGGATGGCGGAACAGACCGCGGTCCAGCGGGCGACGGGGTCGGCCGGTCCGGCGGCGGACGCACCGGCGAGCGCAGCCTCGGCGGCTGCACCCACCGCGTCGTAGGCGTCCACGATCAGGGCGGTCAGGAGATCGTCGCGGCTCGGGAAGTACCGGTAGAGGGCGGAGGAGACCATGCCCAGCTCACGGGCGACGGCGCGCAGCGACAGCTTCGAGGCGCCCTCGGCCGCGAGCTGCTTGCGCGCCTCGTCCTTGATGGCGGCGGTCACTTCGATACGGGCTCGTTCCCTGGCCCCACGGATCGTGGTCATGGGGCGCAGTCTCTCATGATTTGGAGCACTGCACTATTCCGAGAGCGCTGATCTGAATGGCGGGTCGTCGCCACTTTCGAGAGCACTGCTCTTGCTTTGGATCGCCCCACGGGTGCACACTGCTCTTAAGCGAGAGCAGTGCTCTCGATACCGAGCACCACACCATGCGAACCCGAGGACCGTCATGTCGCAGACGCACTACATCAAGCCCGGCCGCCTCGACACCATCATCAACGGCTCGATCGCCTGGCTCGCCCGCCGGGGCATCAGCCTCATGGGCACCGCGGAGCTCTCCGTCCGCGGCCGTACGAGCGGTGAATGGAGAAGCATCCCGGTCAACCCCCTCCCCTACGAGGGCGGGCCCTATCTGATCTCCGCCCGCGGCCACTCGCAGTGGGTGCGCAATCTGCGGGCCGCCGGCGGTGGCCGCCTGCAGCTCGGCCGCAAGACCCAGCACTTCACCGCCGTCGAGCTCGCCGACGAGGAGAAGCCCACCCTGCTCCGTACGTACCTCGAGCGCTGGGGCTGGGAGGTCGGACGCTTCTTCGGCGACGTGAACGCCAAGTCCACGGACGAGGAGCTGCTCGCCGCGGCCCACAAGCACCCGGTCTTCCGGCTCACCGT
The DNA here is from genome assembly GCF_036169555.1 of Streptomyces sp. NBC_00306. Lineage (GTDB taxonomy): Bacteria > Actinomycetota > Actinomycetes > Streptomycetales > Streptomycetaceae > Streptomyces > Streptomyces achmelvichensis. The sequence continues at coordinate 966,656 of NZ_CP108032.1, forward strand.
GACCGACTGAGCCGGGGCGCCCCCGTCGGGACCGGAGTTCGCGTGCCGCGTCCGCCCGCGCTAGGACATCCACAGAACCGGCGCTCCGGCGCACCACCGGCGCCGGCCCGAACACCGTCAGAACCCGGGCGCGGCACCGCCGGAACCGCGCCACCGCCGGAACCCCCAGCGCGCCACCGCCGGAACCCCAAGCGCGGCACCGCCGAACTCGGCCGCCGTACCGCCAGAGCCCACCCATGCCGGAATTCGGCCGCCGTACCGCCGCAGCCCACCAACGCCGGAGCCGTCAGCCCCCGCGCCGGTCCAGCGCCTCCAGCGCCCGCCGGGCCATCCCGTTCGTCCGCACGATGCCGGCGAGCGTCGTCGAACCGCGGGTGATGTCCGCGAACGCCTTCCACGCCGGACGGAAGCCGCTGATGGCCGCGTGCAGCAGCCCGGGACGGCGCTCGAAGATCTTCAGCATCAGCCGTCCGACGCCCATCTCGACACCGAGACCGGCCTTGATCGCGAAGGCGTAGTTCAGCGCCTGGCGGCGGGCGTCCACGGCGTCGTGGGCCTCCGAGATCCGTACCGCCCACTCCCCCGCGAGCCGGCCCGAGCGCAGCGCGAAGGAGATCCCCTCGCGGGTCCACGGCTCCAGCAGCCCTGCCGCGTCGCCGCACACCAGCACCCGGCCCCGGGACAGCGGTGAGTCGTCGCTGCGGCACCGGGTGAGGTGTCCGGAGGAGATCGAGGGTTCGAAGCCGGCGAGTCCCAGCCGGGCGATGAAGTCCTCCAGATAGCGCTTGGTCGCCGCGCCCTCTCCGCGGGCCGAGATCACGCCGACGGTGAGCGTCTCCCCCTTGGGGAACACCCAGCCGTAGCTCCCCGGCATCGGGCCCCAGTCGATGAGCACCCGGCCCGCCCAGTCCTCCGCCACCGACGCGGGCACCGGGATCTCCGCCTCCAGGCCGAGATCCACCTGGTCGAGCTTCACACCGACATGCGCCCCTATGCGGCTGGCGCTGCCGTCGGCTCCCACGACCGCGCGGGTCAGGACGGTCTCGCCGTCCGACGTGACCACGGCGACCGTGCGCCGGTCGGGGACCGCGGGCCCGTGCTGCTCGACGCGGGAGACGGTGACGCCCGTGCGCAGAATCGCGCCCGCCTTCTGCGCCTGCTCGACCAGTCCGGCGTCGAACTCCGGCCGGTTGATCAGCCCGAAGAGCATCCTCCGGGACCGGCGCGTACGCGCCAGCTTGCCGTTCATCGAGAAGGTGACCGCGTGCACCCGGTCGAGCAGAGGCAGCTCGAAGCCGGGCGGCAGGCTGTCGCGCGAGGGGCCGATGATGCCGCCGCCGCAGGTCTTGTAGCGCGGCAGTTCGGCCTTCTCCAGCAGCAGCACCTGACGGCCGGCCACCGCCGCCGCGTATGCCGCCGATGCCCCCGCGGGCCCGGCGCCGACGACGACCACGTCCCACACCGTCTCGTCGTGCTCCTGTGCTTCCCCTGCCCCGGTGACACCGTTCTCGCTGCTCACGATGTGGTTCTGCTCCCGATCCGACGCGTGCCCCATGCTCTCGACGGCATCCTACGGCGCGGTCACCCCACCACCGCTGTGGGAGGATCGGCCACGCATTTGCCGTACACACAGCACACAACGTCGCACCCACGAGGAGCGTGCCCATGACCGCCGATCCGATAGCCGAGACCGTCGCATCCCTGCTGCCCCGCGCCAAGGCGGAGCTCACGGAGCTGGTGGCCTTCCCGTCGGTGGCGGATCCCGCGCAGTTCCCCCGGAGCGGGTGCGAGGCCGCGGCGAACTGGTGCGCCGACGCCCTGCGGTCCGAGGGTTTCCAGGACGTCGCCGTGCTCGACACCCCCGACGGCACCCAGTCGGTGTACGGGTACCTGCCCGGCCCGGCCGGTGCGCCCACCGTCCTGCTGTACGCGCACTACGACGTCCAGCCGCCGCTGGACCTCGACGCCTGGGTGACCCCGCCCTTCGAGCTGACCGAGCGCGACGGCCGCTGGTTCGGCCGCGGTGCCGCCGACTGCAAGGGCGGCTTCATCATGCATCTCCTCGCCCTGCGCGCCCTCAAGGCGAACGGCGGGGTGCCGGTGAACATCAAGGTGATCGTCGAGGGTTCGGAGGAGCAGGGCACGGGCGGGCTGGAGCAGTACGCCGAGGCTCACCCCGAGCTGCTGAGCGCCGACACCATCGTCATCGGCGACGCCGGCAACTTCCGTCTGGGGCTGCCGACGGTGACCGCCACCCTGCGCGGCATGACCCTGGTGCGTGTCCAGGTCGACACCCTCGAAGGCAATCTGCACTCCGGCCAGTTCGGCGGCGCCGCCCCGGACGCCCTGGCCGCGCTCATCCGCGTGCTGGACTCGCTGCGCGCCGAGGACGGCTCGACGACAGTGGACGGTCTGGCCGGCGAGGCGACGTGGGAGGGGCTTCAGTATCCGGAGGCCGACTTCCGCCGGGACGCCAAGGTGCTGGACGGCGTCGGGCTGATCGGTTCCGGATCGGTCGCGGACCGTATCTGGGCGCGCCCGGCCGTCACCGTCCTCGGCATCGACTGCCCGCCCGTCGTGGGCGCGACGCCGTCCGTGCAGGCGGGCGCTCGCGCGCTGATCAGTCTGCGGGTGCCGCCTGGCCAGGACGCGGCGCAGGCGACGAAGCTGCTGGCCGCGCATCTGGAGGCGCACACACCGTGGGGTGCTCGGGTCGTCGTGGAGCAGACCGGTCAGGGCCAGGCCTTCCAGGCGGACGTCTCCAGCCCGGCGTACGCGGCGATGGCCGACGCGATGCGGCTCGCCTACCCGGGTGAGGAGATGCAGACCGCCGGCATGGGCGGCTCCATCCCGCTCTGCAACACGCTCGCCGCGCTGTACCCGGAGTCGGAGATCCTGCTGATCGGGCTGAGCGAGCCGGAGGCGCAGATCCACGCGGTGAACGAGTCCGTGTCGCCCGAGGAACTGGAGCGGCTGTCCGTCGCCGAGGCGCACTTCCTCGTCAACTACGCGGCGTCCAAGCAGGGCTGAGCCGGTGGGATCCGGCGGCTTCCGCACGCAGCGAAGCCGCCGGGTCCCCGGTGCCGCACTCCCGTGCCGCACTCCTGTGCCGCGCCACAGGCGCCGTGCGGAAGATCAGCCGACGGGAACGCCCGCTTCCAGGTTCAGCACCGTCCCCCGCTCGCGCGCCCGCAGGGCCCAGCGCAGCCGCTCGTAACGAGTGGGCGGCAGCAGGTGGGCGGCCTCCTGTTCGCCCACGAAGCGCCAGCCGCGCAGCTCGGACCCGGGCAGCAGGACCCGTCCGGCCACCCGGCCCTGCAGCCGTCCGCCGTCGAAGAGCAGCCGCAGCCCGCCGTACCCGGGCGGCCTCGGCGGCTCCCAGTCGACCACCAGCAGGCTGGGCACCCGGTCGAGTTGGATGCCGAGCTCTTCCTCGACCTCGCGCATCCCGGCCTGCGCGGGAGCCTCGCCGCGCTCCACGACACCGCCGGGGAACTCCCAGCCCGGCTTGTAGGTGGGGTCGACGAGGAGCACCCGGTCCTCCTCGTCGAAGAGCAGCACACCGGCGGCCAGCGTCTCGGCTGTCGGTTCCGGGGTCTGCACGATCTCGCAGACCGGGGCCTCACCACTGCTGACCGCGTCGGCGATCCGCTGCGCCGTGCTGCGGGGGTCCAGGCTGCCGTTGTCGACGACCAGCGCGTCCTCGCGGATCCAGTCGAGGGCCGCGAGGTACGGCTCGATGTGGTCGAGGGCCCACTGCCGGACCCGCTGCTCGGCATCCGGTATGTCCGGCTCTTCGCGGGTGGCTATCCGCTCGCGCAGGATCGTTTCATCCGGGCGGAGAAGCACATGCCGGACCGGGATCCGACGGGACGCGAGGCCGCCGAAGATCTCGTCGCGGTACTCCTGTCGCAGGAGCGTCATGGGCACCACGAGAACACCGCCGAGCTCGGCGAGCACGGCCGCCGCGGTGTCCACGACGAGCCGCCGCCAGATCGGCAGGTCCTGGTAGTCGCTCACCTCGGCGAGCCGCTTCGGCGGCAGCAGCCGGCGGAGTCCGCCGCCGGTGAGTTCGGGGTCGTACAGCGTGCTGTTCGGGATCAGGTCGATCAGTTCGCGCGCGGTGGTGGTCTTGCCCGCTCCGAACGCACCGTTGACCCAGACGATCACGGTTCCCCCTCTTCCGTAGCCCACTGTGGATTGCCCGCAACACCCTGCCACGGAAACGCGTGGGGGGAACCGGGAGCCTGATCGCGGACGCAACTGTGTCCGTGCTGTTGCCCATTCGCGGCCACCGCACGACGGCGGGCCGCGTCTCACCCTACGAAGCGAAAGCTGCGCCCGGCCGTGACATGGGGCGGCGGAGCGTCGTTGGAGCTGCAGAGACAGAGGGGGTGCGCGATGCGCCGTACGGTACTGGAGTGGTTCCCCGCCGGGGGCCCGCGAGGCAGCTGGCCCGCGGAGGAGTTCGCCCGCCAGCGCCGTGACGAGGGCCAGCCGGCCGAGGTCGTGATGGACCTCGAGTCGGACGCGTTCCTGGTGATCGTGACCCAGCACTCCGCGGACGCGGTGACCTGACGGGTGGTCGTGACCCTGTCGCTGCGGCGGCGGGGCGCGCTCTGCATCGCGCCTGCCGCGCGAGCCGATGCCCAGGGTGGCCTCTTCGCCCGGCAGTCAGCCGTGCCGACCGCTCAGCGGGACACGCAGACGCGGCCCCAGCCGCAAGCCGGGGCCGCGATGCGCGGTGAGATCAGAAGTTGCCGTTGGAGATCATGTCTCCGTCGGAGCCGTACACGGTCACCAACCCGTTCTCGGAGTCCTTCCAGTCGGCGAACGCCGAGGCGATCAGCTTGGCCTGGTTCTGGTCCTTGCTCATGAATCCGCCGGTGAAGTCGGTGTACACGTCGACCGAGTCGAGGATGTCGTTCTGCTCCTCGGCGCCCTGCACCTTGGTCACGTGTTTGACGGCGGCCTGCTCGGTCGGGGTGCCGTTCTTGGCGACGAACGCCTTGAACTCCTCAGCCGAAGTGAGCTTCTTCTTCTCCGGCTCGGCCGGTGCCTTCTTCTCCGCGGGCTTCTGAGCGGGCTCGTCGGCCGGCTTGGCGTCCGCGTCCTCGGCCGGGGCGACCGCCGTCCTGTCGGACGTCTTCCCCGCGTCCGCCTTGTCCTCCCCACCGCCCACAAGGGCGCCGAGGGCGATGAGGAAGACGAACAGTCCGCCGATGACGATGCCGACGATCGCCCAGGCGGACATGCCCTTCTTCGGCGGGGGTGGCGGCTGGTACGGCGCCGGGCCGCCCTGGTACGCCTGATGGGGCTGGGAGTTGTACGGGTACTGCTGGGACACGGTTGGTTCCTTTTCTGGTGACCGGAAGGTGGTGCAGAACGGGTGCGGGGCTAGCCGAGGGAGCCGGCAAAGCTGCCGGCGCGGGCGTCAGCCGCAGAGAGCTGGATCTTCCCTCGGTGTGAGATCTCGACCTGATAGAAGTCGTGGCCACCCGGCACGGCCTCGACCGCGATCTGGTAGGTGCAGGTGCCGGCCGTCTTGTCGTGCGTGGAGATGAACAGCCCGCTGGACCCGATGACGGCACCGGCGGCGTCGTACACGGTGACGGACGTCCCCATGCCGATGTCGTCGTAGCCGCCGGACCCCTTGCAGCTCGTGGCGCCGTCGCTGATCACGCCATCGGTCAGGACGAACGTGCCGGTCAGGTCGAACGGTTCGCTGCCGACTGCTGCCGTGGTCGCGCTGGCCGCCGCTGAGACTGTCGTCGTCTCCTTGCTGTCGCTGGTGGCGCTTGTGGCCCACCAGGCAGCGCCGACGATCCCGGCACCGGCAGAAAAGCCGATGAGGGCGACGGTGAGGGTGTGGCTCCAGCGGGAGCGGGCCGCCGGCGCCGTGGGCGGCTGCGAGGGCGGCGGTGGGTAGGTCTCGCTCATGATGTCCCCTCAACATGGTTCTGCGGCGGATTGTGGGGGTGAGCGAATCTATCGGCAAGGATGAGGGCTGCGTCGGCTTTTCAACTGAATGCGAGGGACGCTCCGGCCGAACCGGCGGTTGCACTGGGGGATTCGGCAGCCGGCCTCGTCGGGGACGCCCTCGTAGCCGGTGTGCACAGCCGACCCGAGGCCTGAGTCTTCGCGAACCCGAGCAGCCCCGAAGCCCGCACCCACCCCTCCCCTATGACGATCGGTCACAGGTTCGTCACTAACGGAACCCCTGCTTCACATCGGCCGGAACCGGACCGCTACGGTCAAGTCTCCACGAAGCATCCTTGGGGGGATCAATGACCTGGAACCAGCAGCCGACCGCCCCGTATCAGGCGGTGGCGCCGGCGCCCAAGCCCGGTTGGGCACGTAAACGCGTCGTCATTCCGTCCGCCGTCGGGCTGTTCTTCTTCGGCGTCGTCGTCGGCTCGGCGGGCGGCGAGACCAGGACGACCACCACGGCCGCGAATCCCGCGCCGACGGTGACCGCCACCGTGACGGCGAAGGCCGCGGAACCGGCGGTCGCCGAGCCGGAGGCGCCCGCCGCGAAGACCGCGGCGCCGAAGACGACGGCACCGAAGCCCGCCGTCGCTCCCCCGGACGCCAAGGCGCCCGCCGACGAGCGGGCCAAGGTCCTGGACTTCGTCGGCATGGGCCTCCAGGAGGCCCAGGACTCCGCCCAGGCGGAGGGCTTCTTCATCCTGACGTCCCACGACAGCACCGGGGCCGGCCGGATGCAGGTCTTCGACCGGAACTGGAAGGTGTGCTCGCAGAGCGTCGCGGCGGGCAGGACCGTCGACGTCGGTACCGAACTGGACTTCGGCACGGTCAAGTTGAGCGAGTCCTGCCCCTGACGCGGACGGACGCGGACGCCCCCGCCGGTCACCGGCGGGGGCGTCGGGCTGCGGGTCGGCCGACGGGCGGGTCAGCCCTTGCTGGACCCGAGTGTCAGTCCCGCGATGAAGTGCCGCTGGAGCAGCAGGAAGACGATCAGCGTGGGCAGCGCCACGATCACCGAACCCGCGGCCAGCAGGTTGTAGTCCGTGAAGAACTGCCCGCGCAGGTTGTTCAGCGCCGAGGTGATCGGGAGCTTGTCGCCGTCGGAGATGAAGACCAGCGCCCACAGGAAGTCGTTGTACATCCAGGTGAACTGGAGTGTGCCGAGGGCCGCGAGGGCCGGCCTGCACAGCGGGAGTGTGACGCGCCAGTACTGCGTCCACACACTCGCCCCGTCCACGATCGCCGCTTCGAGGATCTCCTTCGGCAGCGTGCGCATGAAGTTCGCGAGGACGAAGACGCAGAAGCCGATCTGGAATCCGACCTGGACGGAGACGACGGCCCAGTACGAGTCGAACATCGTCATCGAGTCCGACATCCAGTAGGGCAGCGGGATGCGGTTGAACATCACGTACAGCGGCGTGACGATGACCTGCTGCGGCAGCAGGTTGCCCGCGGTGAACAGCATCAGCAGCACGATTGAGCCGCGCATGTTCAGGCGCGCCACGGCGAAGGCCACGAAGGAGGCGAAGAAGAGGGTGACGATCACTCCGGGCACCGCGATGATCAGGGTGTTGATGAAGTACTTCGTCATCCCCGAGTCGCTGAAGGCCTGTTGGTAGTAGTCGAACGAGAGCTTCTTCGGCAGCGAGAAGTACCCGTGCTGCGAGGTCTCGTCGTACGGCCTCAGTGAGGCGTAGACCGCGAGCAGCAGCGGTGCGAGGAAGGCCAGCGAGACCGTCATCAGGAACGCGTGCACGCCGAACCGGCCGGGACGGATCCGGCGCCTGCGGGGCGCGGCGCTCTCGGTCCGGGCGGTGACGGGCGCAGGGGCGGTGTCGATCATCGGTTCTTCTCCCCACGGATCTCCTGGACCAGGAACGTCACGACGAATCCCATGGAGAACAGCAGCAGCACCACGGCGATGGCGGAGCCGAACCCGATCCGGCTGGCCTCGCCGATGATGTTGTCGGTGACGAGTACGGACAGCAGCTCCAGGCCGTTGCGGCCCTTGTTGACGGCGTAGACGATGTCGAAGGCGCGCAGGGCCTCGATCACGGTGATCACGCCGACGATCACGTTGACGGGTCGGAGCGTCGGGAAGACGACGCGGAAGAACGTCTGCGCCTCACCGGCACCGTCGATCGACGCCGCCTCCTTGAGCGAGGGATCGACCGCCTTCAAGCCGGCCAGGTACAGGATCATCACGTAGCCGATGTGCCGCCAGGCCGCCGCCAGCAGGATCATCCAGATGTTCAGGTCCGGGTCGCCGAGCCAGTCCGTCGGGTTGTCGGTGTTCGCGAGGATCGCGTTGAGTGCGCCCTGGTCGCGGGAGAAGACCAGTTGGGCGATGAATCCGACGACGGCGAGCGAGAGCACCACCGGCATGTACAGCGTGGACTGGTAGAACCTGCTGAACCGCACCCCCCGGTCGATGAGGACGGCCAGCAGCAGTCCGAACGGGGTGGCGACCAGCCCGAGGAAGGCCAGCCAGAGCAGATTGTGGCGCGCGGCCGGCCAGAAGGCGGGGTAGTTCGTGAACAGGTTCTCGTAGTTCTTCGTGCCGGCCCACGAGATGTCCCCGATGCCGTCCCAGCTGGTGAAGGACAGCACGACGGAGGCCAGCGTCGGCCCCCAGACAATGGCCACGTCGAGCAGGATCGGTATGCCCAGTAGCACGCCCATCACGGCGAGGTCGCGGCGGGTGAAGCGCCGCGGCCCTCGTCGTACGGCGCGCCGCGGAGTGTTCAGCGGCACGGGTGATGGCTCCAAGTAGAGATGGTGGGGGGTCAGCCTTCGGAGGCGAAAATGCTCTTCTTCTGCCGCTCGATGCTGTTGACCAACCCGTCCACGTCCTTCGGCTTGTTGATGAAGGTCTGGATGGCCGGGATCATCACCGTCGAGGAGAAGTCGGGCCGGGTGTCGCGGTCCAGGAACTGCGAGATCTGCTTGGCGCCGGAGACGAGTTCGACGGCCTTCTTCTGGATGTCGGTGTACCGGGAGATGTCGGCCTGGTCGTTGACCGCGATGTTGTTGGGGTCACTGGCGAGGTAGATGTCCTCGGCCTTGCCCGTGGCCAGCCACTTCAGCAGGTCCTTCGCGCTCTCCATGGTCTGGTCGTTCTTGAGGTTCTTGGACTTCTTCGCCAGCAGGAAGCCGTCGATGGGGGCCTCGACCGCGTCCTGACCGTGCTCCGGGTTGATCTCCGGGAACGGGAAGAAGTCGATGTCGGCCTGCTCCGCCTTCGGGAACTGGGCGCCGGGGTGCGGGAGTCCGAACACCGCCATGCCCGTCTCCTTCTTCTGGAGGCTGGTGGCGGCTTCCTGCCAGGTACGGCCGTTGGCCGCGGGCTGGCAGTACGGAAGAAGGCTGCGCCAGGTGTCGAAGACGTCCTTGACGCGCTTGTCGGTCCACGCCTCCTTGCCGGCCATCAGGCTCTTGTGGAACTCGTAGCCGTTGGTCCGCATGTTGATGTAGTCGAACGTGCCCATCGCCGGCCAGCCGTCCTTGTCGCAGAAGGCGATGGGAACGAGCTTGTCCTTCTGCATCTGCTTGGCGAGGGCTATGTACTCGTCGAGCGTCTTTGGCGCCGTGTAGCCGAACTGCTGGAAGACGCTCTTCCGGTGGAAGACCGCCCACGGGTAGTAGTAGTACGGCGTGAGGTACTGCTTGCCGTCCTCGCCCGTCGACTGGGCCTTCAGCGCCGCCGAGAAGCCCTGGTAGCCCTCCCAGTTGTCGCTGATGTCGTGCAGGAGGCCCTTCTTCGCGAAGAACTGCATGCGGTAGCCCGCGAACCACATGAAGACATCGTCCGGCTTGCCCTGCAGATAGCGGTTGATGTTCTCCTGGAAGGTGTTGTGGTCAACGGTGTTGACCTTGATCTTCCGCTTCTCCTTGGACTGCTTCTCGTACGCGGCGAACGCGTCCGCGAAGGCCTTCTTCGGCACGGGGTCGGACGAATTGGATCCCATGGTGACGGTCTTGCCGTCCCCGCCCGGACCACTGCCGCACGCGGCGAGCAGTGAGGGCAGCGCGATCGCACCCGCACCCGCCGCGGCGCCGCGCAGCAGGTTCCGTCGGGACATCCGATGTCCTGCCACGCTCCCGGGTGCCGCTGAACTGTTGAACGATGACTGCGCCATGTCCCCTCCTTCGGGGTGCAACCCAACACAACTCAACGCGAGGATTGGATCTCACTCCCAGAAAAGGGTGTCGTCAAGGGTTTTGACGCGAGATCGTGCAACCGTTACCGCATCTCTTCCAACAGACTCCAACAGGCCCTACCGTAAACGCTCGTCACTGACGCGTACATGACGCCGCCTCAAACAGGCGCGAGTACGGAGGAAAGTCACGATGCGATACCTTCCCACCCGCACTACCCGCCATCGAGTCGTCGGAGCGCTGGCCACCCTGCTGCTCAGCGCCGGAGGCTTAGGCGCCCCGGCTGTCGCCGCCGCCCCGGTCACGGCGGCGGAACCCGCTCCCGCCGCTCCACAGGTCGACGACGCACAGGCTCTCACCCCGCCGATGGGCTTCAACAACTGGAACTCCACCCACTGCCGGGCGGAGTTCAACGAGTCGATGGTCAAGGGATCGCCGACCTCTTCATCGAGAAGGGGCTCAAGGCCGTCGGCTACGAGTACGTCAACCTCGACGACTGCTGGGCCCTGCCGGAGCGCAACGCCGAGGGCGAACTCGTTCCCGACCCCGTGCGCTTCCCGAACGGCATCAAGGCCGTCGCCGACTACGTCCACTCCAAAGGACTGAAGTTCGGCATCTACACCAGCGCGGGGACCAAGACCTGCAACGAGGCCGGATTCCCGGGGGCGCTCGGGCACGAGTACAGCGACGCCCGGCAGTTCGCCGACTGGGGCGTCGACTACCTCAAGTACGACAACTGCAACAACCAGGGCGTGGACGCCGAGCTCCGCTACACCACCATGCGCGACGCCCTGCGGGCGACCGGTCGCCCCATCCTCTACAGCATCTGCGAGTGGGGCGAGAACAAGCCCTGGGAGTGGGCCAAGGGCGTCGGCCAACTCTGGCGCACCACCGGTGACATCAGCGATCACTGGGGCTCGATGCTGTCCATCATGAAGCAGAACCTGCCGCTCGCGCCGTACGCGGGTCCCGGCCACTGGAACGACCCCGACATGCTCGAGGTCGGCAACGGCGGGATGACGGACACCGAGTACCGCTCGCACTTCTCCATGTGGTCGGTCATGGCGGCCCCGTTGCTCATCGGATCCGATCTGCGCAAGGCACCCGCCTCCGCCTTCGAGATCCTCGGCAACCGTGAGGTGATCGCCGTCGACCAGGACCCGCTGGGCAAGCAGGGCACCGTGGTCTCCTCCGAGGGCGGCCGGTGGGTCGTGGCCAAGGAGATGCAGGACGGCAGCCGTACGGTCGCCCTGTTCAACGAGAGCGGCGCTCCGCAGCGGATCGCCACCACCGCGAAGGCCGTCGGCCTCCCGAGCGCGCCCGCGTACCGGATGCGCGATCTGTGGAAGCACTCCGACACCAACACCGCGGGCACGATCGCCGCGACGGTTCCGGCGCACGGCACCGTGCTGGTGCGTGTCTCCGTCGACCGGAAGTGGGCACTGCTGCCCCCGGCCGTCGACGTGAGCGCCGACGAGGGTCTGATGAGGGAGGCCGGGCGCACGGGCACGCTCACCACCACCGTCACCGATCTCGGCCGCACCCCGGCACTGGCGGTGTCCGTCTCCCTGACCGGCCCGGCCGGCTGGAAGCTCAGGCCCACGTCCCCGGCCACCGCGGCCGCGCTCCCGAGCGGCAGGAAGCTCACCACCGCCTGGGACGCGGCGATCCCCGCGGGCGCGGCCCCCGGTGCGTACGACCTGACGCTCACGGCCTCCTACCGCTCGCCGACCGGGCAGCGGCTGACCTCCACCGTGCCGCTGCGGATCCAGGTCGTGGTGGCACCGCCGGCCGGCGAGTCGTATCCGAGCGATCTGGGCCCGCTGAGCGCCACCAATGACTGGGGTCCGGTGGAGCGCGACCGGAGCAACGGCGAGGGCGAGGCGGGCGACGGCGGGCCGATCACGATCGGCGGGCAGGTCTTCGCCAAGGGCCTCGGAGTCCACGCCGCGAGTGCCGTGGAGTACTACACGGGCGGGAAGTGCTCCACGCTCACCGCGCAGGTCGGGCTCGACGACGAGACGGGAACACGCGGCACGGTGACGTTCGAGATCTGGGCCGACGGCGAGAAGGCCGCCTCGACCGGCGTCCTGACCAATGCGATGCCCGCTCAGCCGCTCTCGGCCGACGTGAGCGGCGCCGAGGTCGTCCGGCTGGTGGTCACCGACGGCGGGGACGGCATCAGCTACGACCATGCCGACTGGGGCGATCTCAGGATCGGCTGCTGACGACCGCCGCCGCCTCGCCGTGCCGGGCGAGCGAGGCGGCAGCGGCGGCGCCCACGAGGCCGGCGTCCGTACCCGTCAGGGCGGGGACGACACGGAGGCGTTGGACGAAGGAGAGCGTGGCGTAGTCGTGCAGGGCCCGGCGCAGCGGCGTGAACAGGACGTCCCCCGCGCCCGCCACTCCCCCGCCGATCACGGCTATCTCGATCTCCACGAGCGTCGCGGTCGCGGCGATACCTGCGGCGAGGGCCTGGGCGGCGCGGTCGAAGGAGGCGGCGGCGACCGGATGTCCGGCCCGGGCCGCGGCGGCCACGGCGGCGGCCGAAGTGTCACCGTCGGGTCCGGGCCGCCAGCCGCCGTCCAGCGCGCGCCGGGCGATGTTCGGGCCGCTGGCGATCCGCTCCACACAGCCGCGGGCGCCGCAGGGGCACCGGTCCCCGTCGAGATCGACGCTGATGTGGCCGATGTGACCGGCGTTGCCGGTGGGGCCGGGATGCAGCTTGCCGCCGAGAACGAGTCCGCCGCCGACGCCGGTCGACACGACCATGCACAGGGCGTTGTCGTAGCCGCGGGCCGCGCCCTGCCAGTGTTCGGCGGCGGTCATCGCGACCCCGTCGCCGACGAGTTCGACGGACAGTCCGCCGGATGCCTGCCGGACGCGGGAGACCAGGGGGAAGTCGCGCCAGCCGGGGACGTTGACCGGGCTGACCGTGCCCGCGGACGCGTCCACCGGGCCCGCGCTGCCGATACCGACGGCCGACGCATCCGCCCACAGGGGTGAGGCGGACAGGTCGGCGAGCACCGCCTCGACCGCGTGCATCACCGTCTCGGCGCCCTCGGTGGCCGGTGTAGGTCGCTGCGCCCGCTGAACGATGCGGCCGCTACCGTCCACCAACGCGCCGGCGATCTTGGTGCCGCCGATGTCCAGCGCGGCGACGAGGTCGGTATGCATTGGTGTGGGATCCCCCGGGAAACTGGTCGGACCTGCGGTTGGGTAACCAGTCTCCATTCCCCTGACAACGTTGTCCAGGCCCTATGCTCGACGGTACAGCTTCGCATACGCCGCACAACGACAGGACTACGCACTGTGGCCGATACCGACCGCCCCTCGCACACGCCCGTGCGCACGCGAGGTCCCGAGCCCCGCTACGGGAATCGTCCCACCATGAAGGACGTCGCCGCACGTGCCGGAGTCGGTCTGAAGACGGTCTCCCGCGTGGTCAACGGCGAGGCCGGTGTGACACCCGACACGGAACGCCGGGTGCAGGAGGCGATCGAGTTCCTCGGCTTCCGCCGCAACGACAGCGCGCGGGTGCTGCGCAAGGGGCGCACCGCCTCGATCGGGCTGGTGCTGGAGGATCTGGCCGACCCCTTCTACGGTCCGCTGAGCCGCGCGGTCGAGGAGGTCGCCCGCGCCCATGGCGCGCTGCTCATCAACGGCTCCAGCGCCGAGGACCCCGACCGCGAGCAGGAGCTGGTGCTCGCGCTGTGCGCGCGCCGGGTCGACGGTCTGATCGTGATCCCCGCCGGGCACGACCACCGCTATCTGGAGCCGGAGATCAAGGCCGGTATCGCCACGGTGTTCGTGGACCGGCCGGCCGGTCAGATCGACGCGGACGTGGTGCTCTCCGACAGCTTCGGCGGCTCCCGGGCCGGCGTCGCCCATCTGATCGCGCACGGCCACCGCCGTATCGGCTTCATCGGCGACCAGCCGCGGATCCACACCGCTGTCGAGCGACTGCGCGGCTACCGCGCGGCGATGGAGGACGCCGGGCTCGACGTCGACGACTCGTGGGTGTCGCTCGGTTCCACGGCTCCCGAGCGGGTCCGCTCGGCCGTCACCGGGATGCTGTCCGGGCCGGAGCCGGTCACCGCGCTGTTCGCGGGCAACAACCGGGTGACCGTCACCGCCGTACGGGTGCTGGCGGAGCGGGAGCAGCAGGTGGCCCTGGTGGGCTTCGACGACATCGAGCTGGCGGATCTGCTCGGGATCACGGTGATAGCCCAGAACGCGGCGTCACTGGGACGCACCGCCGCGGAGCGGCTGTTCCGCCGCCTCGACGGCGCGGACGACGAGCCGACCCAGGTCGCCCTGGAGACGGTGCTCATCCCGCGCGGGTCCGGCGAGATCCCGCCGCCCGCGGGCGACCGCTAGGGACCGCCGTCCGCCGTCCCGCCCTGCCCGAGCCGCTCGCCCGGCGTCAGCAGACCGGCAGGCCGGGCACCGGCTCGTCGTTGTGGCCGCCCTGGATGTTGACGTCGTTGACGAAGACTCCGGTGTTGCCGCTGTCGTCGTCGGTCCTGGCCCACCAGACGTTGGTCCACTGCCCGTGGGACTCACGACGGCCCAGGTTCTGCTGGCAGTAGAAGTAGTTGGTGCCCGCCTTCAGCACCCCCTTCTCGGTGCCGGACGCCGTGTACGAGGTGGCCGTGCGCCACACCTTGCAGTTGTACTTGCCGCCGCCGATCGCATGGCAGACGGGCGCGGGGTCGGGGTCGGAGCCGCCGCCCGTCGTCGCACCGCCATCGGTCGCGCTGCCGGATCCGCCGCCGCCTGAGGTGTCCGATCCACCGCCGGTGGTGTCGCCGGCTCCCGCGCCGCCGCCCTTGCCGGACGAGCCGCCCGTGGACTCGCCCGCACCGTTCGTTCCGGCGGCCGGCGGCTTGGCGGACTTCGACGGAGAGATGCCGGCGTCCGGCTCGGAGGTCCCGGGGCTCGGGCTCTTCTTCCCGGGTGCGACCTCGTTGCCCGCTTCCGACGCACCGCCCGCGCTCTTGGACGGTGACGTGCCTTCGCCGCCCGCCCGTTCGCCGGTCGAGGAGCCGTCGCGGTCGACGAGGGCGTACGTCACGCCTCCGCCCGCGAGCAGGACGGCGACGACACCCGCGGCGATGAGCATCATCCGGCCGCGGCCGCGGGACGTCCGTGCCGGCCGGGAACCCTGCGAGGCGACCGGCGACGTGACGGCGGGGGCGGCCGGTGCCGGTTCCGGTGCTGCCGGTTCGGCGGCTGCCGGGCCGAATCCCTCGGGACGGTGAGGTGCCGCGTTGAGCACGGTCGGCACCCGGGTGGCCGGCTCCTGCGGGCCGGGCGCCGGAGGTCCCAGCGGGGCGGTGGAGGCGGCAGCGGTGTCGGCGGCGGCCCCGGCCAGCAGCCGGGCCGCGGTCTCCGCGTCGGGGCGCTGAGCGGGGTCCTTGTGCAGCAGTTGCCGGAGCACGGGGCCCAGCGCGCCGGCCCGCTTCGGCTCTGGCAGCGGTTCCACCACGATGGCGTTGAGCGTCGACCAGGTGGAGGTGCGCCGGAACGGGGCCGCGCCCTCGACCGCCGCGTACAGCGTGGCGCCCAGTGCCCAGATGTCGGAGGCGGGCCCGGGCGCCTGACCCTGGGCCCGCTCGGGCGCCAAGTAGTCGAGCGAACCGACCAGTTCGCCACTGCGGGTCAGATGGGTGGTGGAGCCGTCGCCGGGGTCGTCCATCGCGGCTATGCCGAAGTCGGTGAGCACGACGCGGCTGTCGCCCCCGGCGGACCCGCCCCGGTCCAGCAGGACGTTGCCGGGTTTGACGTCCCGGTGGAGCACGCCGACACGGTGGGCGGCGCCGAGGGCCTCCATGACCTTGGCCCCGATACGGGCGGCCTCGCGCGGGTCCAGCACGCCCTCGCCGCGCAGCACGTCGTCGAGGGACGGGCCGTCGATGAGCTCCATGACGATGACCGGGCGCCCGTCGTGCTCGGTGACGTCGTGCACGGCGATGACGGAGGGATGGCGTACGCGGGCGGCGGCCCGCGCTTCGCGCTGCATCCTGATCCGCAGGTCGTCCAGTTCGGGACCGGACGAGTCGGAGTACGTCCGCAGTTCCTTGACGGCGACCTCGCGGCCGAGCACCTCGTCGACGGCGCGCCAGACAACTCCCATGCCACCGCGGCCCAGTTGTTCGATCACCCGGTAGCGGCCGGCCAGCCGCTCGTTCTCCCCCGACGTCACCGCTGCCCCGTTCCTGTTGCGTGTGTGTGCGCATTCCGCCTGCGCGTGCGCGCGCGTTCCAGGTACAGACTAGGCGGAGCAGCAGGGGCAGCAGTGACGGGAGTTGGCCACCGTTACTGGGCTGTGGCGGTGAGATCCCCTCGCCGCGGAGCCGCGAAGCTGTCGAGACCCGCACGGGTCAGACCGGTGAGGCCGGCCACCTCGGCGGTGTCCAGCGCCCCGCAGTCGATGCCGCGCAGCAGGTAGGAGCTGAGCGCCTTGGCGGTGGCCGGCTCGTCCATGACATCGCCGCCCGCGTGGTTGGCGTAGGCGGCGAGGCGGGCGGCCGCCTGCTCGAAGCCCTCGCGGTAGAAGGCGAACACCGCGGCGTAGCGGGTCGGAAGATGGCCGGGATGCATGTCCCAGCCCTGGTAGTAGGCGCGCGCCAGGGCCCGTCGGGTCAGTCCGTAGTGCAGCCGCCAGGCGTCGTGCACCTGCCCGGTGGGACCGACGGGGAGCACATTGGTGGAGCCGTCCGAGACGCGTACCCCGGTGCCGGCGGCCGCGACCTGCATGACGGCCTTGGCGTGGTCGGCGGCGGGGTGGTCGCTCGCCTGGTAGGCGGCGCTGACGCCCAGGCAGGCGCTGTAGTCGAAGGTGCCGTAGTGCAGCCCGGTGGCGCGGCCCTCGGCGGCGTCGATCATGCGGGCGACCGCGGCGGTGCCGTCGGCGGCGAGGATGGACTGGCTGGTCTCGATCTGGATCTCGAAGCCGATCCGGCCGGCGTCGAGTCCGCGCGCCTTCTCGAACTCCTCCAGCAGCCGGACCATCGCGGTGACCTGCTCGGCGTAGGTGACCTTGGGAAGGGTCAGGACGAGCCCGTCGGGCAGGCCGCCGTGCTCCATCAGGCCGGTGAGGAAGATGTCGAGCGTGCGGATGCCCCGGTCGCGTACGGGCGCCTCCATGCACTTCATACGGATGCCCATGTACGGCGCGGCCGTTCCCTGCTCGTAGGCCTCGGTCACCAGACGGGCGGCCCTCGCCGCGTCGGCGTCCTCGCCCTGTCCGCTGTAGCCGTCCTCGAAGTCGATGCGCAGGTCCTCGATGGGCTCGCGCTCCAGCTTGGCCCGTACACGCTGGTACACGGGCTCGGCCAGTTCGTCCGAGAGTCCGAGGACGGCGGCGAGGGAGGCGGCGTCGGGTGCGTGCTCGTCGAGTGCGGCGAGCGCCTGGTCGCCCCAGGAGCGGATGGTGCCGGCGGCGAAGACGTCACCCGGTACGTAGACGGTGTGGACGGGCTGGCGGGTGCCGGGGTCTCCCGGGTATCGGCGGGCGAGCTCCGCGTCCACCGGTGCGAGGGAGGCGCTGATGCCCTCGCTGACCGCGCCGGCGAGGCTCGTTGCCACCTTCTCCTGCTGACCCATCCCACACCCTCCTGTTTTCCGCTGCACGGAATCAACAATCCGCATAGTGAAGTTAATAGGCGGTCGCGACCTGCGTCAATGGTCCCCCGAACGCGGCCGGGGCCGCACGGTGGCAATCACCGTGCGGCCCCGGCCGTTCAGAGCGGTGCGGGTCAGCCCTTGCGGGTCTTGACCTGTTCGGTCAGCTGGGGGACGACCTCGAAGAGGTCGCCGACCACGCCGTAGTCGACGAGGTCGAAGATCGGGGCCTCGGCGTCCTTGTTGACGGCGACGATGGTCTTCGACGTCTGCATACCGGCGCGGTGCTGGATCGCACCGGAGATGCCGGAGGCGATGTACAGCTGCGGCGAGACGGACTTGCCGGTCTGGCCGACCTGGTTGGAGTGCGGGTACCAGCCGGCGTCGACGGCGGCGCGGGAGGCGCCGACGGCCGCGCCGAGCGAGTCGGCGAGCGCCTCGATGACGGCGAAGTTCTCGGCGCCGTTGACGCCGCGGCCGCCGGAGACCACGATCGCGGCCTCGGTCAGCTCGGGGCGGCCGGTGGACTCACGCGGGGTGCGCGAGACGACCTTGGTGCCGGTCGCGGCCTCGGAGAAGGAGACCGTGAGGGCCTCGACCCTGCCGGCGGCGGGCGCGGCCTCGACGGGGGCCGAGTTCGGCTTGACCGTGATGACCGGGGTGCCCTTGCTGATCCGGGACTTGGTCGTGTAGGACGCCGCGAACGCGGACTGCGTGGCGACGGGGCCGTCGTCGCCGGCCTCCAGGTCGACGGCGTCGGTGATGATGCCGGAGCCGATACGGACCGCGAGACGGGCCGCGATCTCCTTGCCCTCGGCGGAGGACGGTACGAGCACGGCGGCCAGGGAGCCCCCGGCGGACGCCGCCTCGTACGCGGCCTGGAGCGCGTCCACCTTCGGCACGACGAGGTAGTCGGCGAACTCGGGAGCGTCGGCGGTCAGCACCTTGACCGCGCCGTGCTCGGCCAGCGCGGCGGCGGTGGACTCGGCACCCGCGCCGAGCGCGACGGCGACCGGGTCGCCGATGCGGCGGGCCAGCGTCAGCAGCTCCAGGGTGGGCTTGCGGACGGCACCGTCCAGGTGGTCGACATAGACGAGAACTTCAGTCATGGGACTTCAATCTCCTGCGAATGCGAAAGAGCTGGGGGCGGAGAGGCGCTCGGCCTCAGATGAACTTCTGGCTCGCGAGGAACTCCGCGAGCTGCTTGCCGCCCTCGCCCTCGTCCTTGACGATCGTGCCCGCGGTGCGCGCCGGGCGCTCCGTGGCCGAGTCGACCTTGGTCCAGGAGCCTTCGAGACCGACCTCGGCGGCGTCGATCTCCAGGTCCTCGAGGTCCAGGGACTCCACCGGCTTCTTCTTCGCCGCCATGATGCCCTTGAACGACGGGTAACGCGCCTCGCCCGACTGGTCGGTGACCGACACCAGCGCCGGGAGGGAGGCCTCCAGCTGCTCGGACGCCGAGTCGCCGTCACGGCGGCCCTTGACGGTGCCGTCCTCGACCGAGACCTCGGAGAGCAGCGTGACCTGGGGAACGCCCAGACGCTCGGCGAGGATCGCCGGGAGCACGCCCATGGTGCCGTCCGTGGACGCCATGCCGCAGATGACCAGGTCGTAACCGGTCTTCTCGATCGCCTTCGCCAGCACCAGCGAGGTGCCCACGACGTCGGAACCGTGCAGATCGTCGTCCTCGACGTGAACGGCCTTGTCGGCGCCCATCGACAGCGCCTTGCGCAGCGCGTCCTTGGCGTCATCGGGGCCGACGGTCAGCACGGTGATCTCCGCGTCGTCCGCCTCGTCGGCGATCTGCAGCGCCTGCTCGACCGCGTACTCGTCCAGCTCCGACAGCAGACCGTCCACGTCGTCACGGTCGACGGTCAGGTCATCGGCGAAGTGCCGGTCGCCGGTGGCGTCGGGCACGTACTTCACACAGACAACGATCCTCAAGCTCACGCCGGCTCTCCTACTACATCGGTCATTTCTGTGGGGTCCCCGGCGCCGTGGGCCAGGGGCCTGCCTTATGCAGGCAGCATAGGCGCCTGAAGGCGGGGTTTCCGGTCGGGGCGACCGGTGCCCTGAGCGAAATATTACTCACCAGTACATCCCTCATGTACCCCGTGAGCAAGCGCTTGGAACTGTGACGTTGCCAACGCTGCGTAACCGGGAACTCTCAGTCCCGCAGGGCGTTGAAGCGGCCTTGGTGATAGACGAGAGGGCCGGCCGTTCCCGTCGAATCCCCCGCCACCACCTGGGCGATGACGAGGTGGTGGTCCGCGGCCGGGACGCGCGCGACGACCCGGCAGACCATCCAGGCGGGCACGTCGCCGATGATGGGCACGTTCTCCGGGCCGTTGCGCCAACGGGTGGGCGCGGCGAAGCGGTCCGCTCCGCTGCGGGCGAAGGTGGCGGCCAGCTCCTGCTGGTGCTCGCCGAGGATGTGGACACCGACGTGCTCCGCCCGGGCTATCACGGGCCAGCTGGAGGACGCCGTCCCGACCCCGAAGGAGATCAGCGGCGGGTCGGCGGAGACCGAGCTGAGGGAGGTGGCGGTGAAACCGACGGGCTTCTCGTCCTGCGCGGTGATCACCGACACACCGGCGGCGTGCCGGCGGAAGACGGCGCGCAGCAGCTCGGGCGAGGCCACTCGGGGAGTACCGAGTTCAGGCGTAGCGGTCATGGAGTGCGGGCCGGCCCACGGAGGGAAGCTTCTTCGGACACAGCGTCAGCCTGGCGATGCGTGGCACGTGCAGTCAAGTGCTGCCCAGAAGGTGCGAGACGGATCACGGTGCGTCACACCGCCCGGCCGAGCGCGTTGATCACATCCGCCTTACGGGGCTGACCGGCGGCGCGGGTGACGATGTGTCCGGTGGAGTCGAGCACCAGGACGGTCGGTGTCTTGAGGATGCCGAGTTCGCGGACGAGCGTCAGCCGTTCCTCCGCGTCGATCTCGACATGGGTCACGCCGTCGATCATGCCCGCCACATCCGCGAGGGTGCGCCGCGTGGCCCGGCACGGCTGGCAGAAGGCACTGGAGAACTGCACGAGCGTCGCCCGTCGCCCCAGCTCCGCCCCCAGATCGGCCGGGCTCAGCCTCTTCCCCGCATCCCGACCGCGCACCTTCAGCCTCCCGCCGTTCTTCCTGTGCCACACCCCGAACACGCTCGCCGCCGCGAGCACCAGCGCGCACACCACAAGTCCGCTCATCCTCAACTCCAGCGTTCACAGGACTGCAAAGATTCCCACCGCTCCAGGGCCCGCGCGGTGCGTGATCCTGAACAGCATGGACATCGACGTCAGGGGCCCGCGCTTCGGGGCCGCCGTCACCACGGCCGTACTCGCCGTCGTACTGATCACCGGAAGCGGCGGCCTGCTCGCCTGGCAGGCCCTGTGCTTCGCGGCGGGCGCGCTGCTGGGAGTGCAGCGCTCGCCGTACGGATGGCTCTTCCGCACCGCCGTCAGGCCGAGGCTCGGTCCGCCGGCGGAGCTGGAGCCGTCGGCGGCCCCGCAGTTCGCCCAGGGGGTCGGGCTCGCCTTCGCGCTCCTCGGGCTGATCGGCTACTTCGCCGGACCCGCGTGGCTGGGCGTCGCGGCGACCGCCTGCGCTCTCGCCGCCGCCTTCCTCAACGCCGCCTTCGGCTACTGCCTCGGCTGCGAGATGTACCTGCTTCTCCGGCGGGTGACGCCGAGGCGTCCATAATGTGACGGGAAGGACGTGACAAGAATCTCGCCGACCTCCGCCACCAGGACTGGCCAGCACGCCGCCCATGGGGCACGATCGGCGCAATGCCGAAAACCTACGGCTGCGTAACTTCCGCCGGGAGAACCCTCCCCGGGCACAACAGAAGGGCCCTCTCCAGATGGCAGAGCTCGTCTATCGGCCGGTCATCGGCGCCGCTCGCACCATGTTCAAGGCGCTGGACCTGAAGATCGACACTCAGGGTTCGGAGAACATCCCGCGTACCGGCGGTGCTGTGCTCGTCAGCAACCACATCAGCTACCTGGACTTCATCTTCACCGGCCTCGCCGCGCTGCCGCAGAAGCGGCTCGTGCGCTTCATGGCGAAGGACTCCGTCTTCCGGCACAAGATCTCCGGCCCGCTGATGCGCGGCATGAAGCACATCCCGGTGGACCGCACGCAGGGTGAGGCCGCCTACGCGCACGCCCTCGACTCACTGCGGTCGGGCGAGATCATCGGCGTCTTCCCCGAGGCCACCATCTCGCAGTCGTTCACGCTGAAGTCGTTCAAGTCCGGTGCCGCCCGGCTGGCGCAGGAGGCGGGCGTACCGCTCATCCCCATGGCGCTGTGGGGCACGCAGCGGGTGTGGACCAAGGGCCGCCCGCGCAACTTCCGCCGCAGCCACATCCCGGTCACGATCCGGGTGGGCGAGCCGGTCGAGGCGCCCACCGACCAGTACGCGGGTGCGATCACCCGCCGGCTGCGCGAGCGCGTGCAGGAGCTCCTCGAAGCGGCTCAGCGCGCCTATCCCGTGCGCCCCAAGGACGCGTCCGACACCTGGTGGGTGCCCGCGCACCTCGGGGGCACGGCGCCGACTCCGGCCGAGGTCCGCGAAGCCGGCTGAAACGTCACGCCCGTCGGCGGGCTCGTCCCCCGGCGGGCGGGTCCGTCGGCGCGTACACCCGCCAAGCGCGGCACCGCCGTCCGTGCGCCCGCTCGTCAGTGCGGCGGACGGATCGTGATGCGCGCGCCCGGGCTCAGCTTCTCCAGCGACTCGGCGAGTTCATTGCCCGCGGCCTCCAGCTCGCCGGTCGTCATCGGCCCCAGCGACTCCAGCAGGAAGATCGCGTTCACCGACTCCTCGGTGAGCCGGGTGCGGGGCCCCTGACGCCAGTTCCAGCGCCGGCAGGTGACGCCCTCGTCGTCGCGCCAGACGACCTCGCCCGCGTCCGGGTGCTCCACCGTCTCCTCGCCGCCGGCGACGGTGACGAAGGGTTCGCTGCCGGTGGCGCGCACCAGGTGCATCCCGCCCCGGATGCGGTCCAGGTCCTCGCCGCCGACCGGGATCAGATGGGCCACGCTGATGGCGTTGTAGAGGTCGACCAGCACATTGATCCGCGGCAGTCCGCCGTCCGCGAGCGCCCTCCTGGCCAGCGCCTCGGCGGAGTTGCGGGTGCGGGACGGCTTGGAGCCGAAGGCGGTGTACGCCGCGCGCCAGGCGGCCATGTGCGGGTCCTCGTGCGGGGCGCGTCCGTCCAGCCGCTCGGCGAGCCGTGCGGCGGCGGCGTCCAGCAGGGCCGAACTCTCGGCGGTACTGGGCCCGTTGACCAGGCCGTGCGCCTCGACGGCCAGGTGGACGAAGCCGGGGACCAGATCCCTGACCTCGTCGGAGACGGTGAGCGAGAGCGTCATACCGGACTGCCTCACAGTGCGCTGGGAAGGCGGCGCCGGAGCGCTCGACCGGTCGCTGCGGACCGGTGGCGCGCATCGGACACCGCGGGACGTGGTACAGCGTACCGTACCGAACGGTCCATCCCATTGGACTGCCCGACGGGCGTACGGCACAACAGCGCACGGGCCGGCCGGACACTGTCCGGCCGGCCCGTCTGCCTGGCTGCTCCCCCGCGGCGCTACGCCGCCATCTCCTCCTTGAGCGCCTGGACGAAGGCGTCGACGTCCTGCTCCGTGGTGTCGAAGGCACACATCCAGCGCACATCGCCGGCGGCCTCGTCCCAGAAGTAGAAGCGGAACCGCTTCTGCAGCCGCTCCGTCACCGCGTTGGGCAGCCGCGCGAAGACCGCGTTGGCCTGGACGGGGTACAGGATCTCGACGCCGTCGACACCGCGTACGCCGTCGGCCAGCCGCTTCGCCATGGCATTCGAGTGCCGGGCGTTGCGCAGCCACAGATCGCGCGCGAGCAGCGCCTCGAGCTGTACGGAGACGAACCGCATCTTGGAGGCGAGCTGCATGGACATCTTGCGCAGATGCTTCATGTGACTGACGGCGTCCGGGTTGAGCACGACGACGGCCTCGCCGAACAGCATGCCGTTCTTCGTGCCGCCGTAGGACAGCACATCGACGCCGACGGCATTGGTGAACGTGCGCATCGGGACGTCCAGGGACGCCGCCGCGTTGGCTATCCGGGCACCGTCGAGGTGGACCTTCATCCCGTGCCCGTGGGCGTGCTCGACGATCGCGCGGATCTCGGCCGGGGTGTAGACCGTACCCAGCTCGGTGTTCTGGGTGATCGAGACGACCTGCGGCATCGCCCGGTGCTCGTCCTCCCAGCCCCACGCCTGCCGGTCGATGAGCTCGGGGGTGAGCTTGCCGTCCGGGGTCGGCACGGTGAGCAGCTTGAGGCCGCCCATCCGCTCCGGTGCGCCGCCCTCGTCCACGTTGATGTGGGCGGACTCGGCGCAGATCACCGCGCCCCACCGGTCGGTGAGCGCCTGGAGCGCCGTGACGTTGGCGCCGGTGCCGTTGAACACCGGGAAGGCCTCGGCCGTCGGCCCGAAGTGGCTGTGCATGACGCGCTGGAGGTGGTCGGTGTACTCGTCCTCGCCGTAGGCGACCTGATGACCGCCGTTGGCGAGGGCGAGCGCCGCCAGGACCTCGGGGTGGGCGCCCGCGTAGTTGTCGCTCGCGAAGCCGCGCACCTCGGGGTCGTGGTGGCGGCGGGCCGCCGTCGGTGCGGCCTTCACGGTTTGGGGGTCAGCCACAGACGCTGTCCATTCGCTTCCCTGGCGGGCCGGTCCCAGACCCCGGCGATGGCTTCCGCCAGTTCCGTCACGTCCGTGAAGCCCGCGAACTTCGCATTCGGGCGCTCGGCGCGCATGGCGTCGTGCACCAGTGCCTTGACGACCAGAATCGCAGCCGCGGCCTTCGGGCCCTCGTCGCCCCCCGCCTTGCGGAAGGCGTCGGCGAGCGCGAGCGTCCAGGCCTCGGCCGCGGCCTTCGAGGCGGCGTACGCGGCGTTGCCGGCGGTCGGGTTGGACGCGCCGGCCGCGCTGATCAGCAGAAAGCGCCCGCGGTCGCTGCGCAGCAGCCCGTCGTGGAAGGCGAGCGAGGTGTGCTGCACCGTGCGGATCAGCAGCTTCTCCAGCAGGGCCCAGTCCGCGAGCTTCGTCTCCGCGAAGGACGGGCTTCCGCGCCAGCCTCCGACGAGGTGGACGAGCCCGTCGATGCGGCCGAACTCCTTCTCCGTCTTGTCGGCCCACTCCCGTGCGGCGTCCAGGTCGAGCAGGTCGACCGTGTCCCCCGTGACGGTCGCCCCGCCGTGCGCGTACCGGGCGGCGTCGACCGCCTCGGCGAGCCGTTCCGGATCGGCGTCCGAGGCGACGACCGTCGCGCCCGCCTCGGCGAGACGCAGCAGGGTGGCGCGGCCCGCCGGGCCCGCCGCTCCCGCCACCGCGACCACGGCGCCGTCCAGCGGCGCGTTCGAGCCTGAGTTCATGGTCGTGGTCTCCTTCGTGCGCGTGCTCATGCGGCTGCCCCGGAGGGCGCCGTGCTCTCGGCCGCTGCCGTACCCGCCGCGGTGATGCCCTTCGTGGAGGCGATCACCGTCTTCAGCTTCTTGGAGAGCGCCTCGAAGAACATGCTGAGCGGAAACTCGTCGGGAAGCACGTCGTCTACGAGTTTCCGGGGAGGCTGTGACAGATCGAGGGCGTCCGGGCCCTTGGCCCAGCGTGAGCCGGGGTGCGGGGCCAGGTAGGTGGAGACCAGGTCGTACGCGGCGAACCAGTGGACCAGCTTGGGGCGGTCGATGCCGTCGCGGTACAGCTTCTCGATCTCGGCGCACAGCTGGTTCGTGACCTGCGGCGCCCGCTCCCAGTCGATCTTCAGGGTGTTGTCGGTCCACCGCAGCACGTCGTGCTTGTGCAGGTAGGAGAAGAGCAGCTGGCCGCCGAGGCCGTCATAGTTGCGCACGCGCTCGCCGGTGACCGGGAAGCGGAACATGCGGTCGAAGAGCACGGCGTACTGGACGTCGCGGCCGTGGGAGTTGCCCTCGGCGTCGAGCTTCACGGCCTCCTTGAAGGCGGTGAGGTCGCAGCGCAGCTCCTCGAGGCCGTACATCCAGAACGGCTGGCGCTGCTTGATCATGAAGGGGTCGAAGGGCAGGTCGCCGTGGCTGTGGGTGCGGTCGTGGACCATGTCCCAGAGCACGAAGGCCTGCTCGCAGCGCTCCTGGTCACCGATCATCTCCTGGATGTCCTCCGGGAGCTGGAGACCGAGGACCTGCACGGCCTCACTCGTCACGGCGCGGAAGCGCGCGGCCTCGCGGTCGCAGAAGATGCCGCCCCAGGTGAAGCGCTCGGGGGCCTCGCGCACGGCGATCGTCTCCGGGAAGAGCACCGCGGAGTTGGTGTCGTAGCCCGCGGTGAAGTCCTCGAAGGTGATGCCGCAGAAGAGGGGGTTGTCGTAGCGGGTGCGCTCGAGCTCGGCGAGCCACTCGGGCCACACCATGCGCAGCACGACCGCTTCGAGGTTGCGGTCCGGGTTGCCGTTCTGCGTGTACATCGGGAAGACGACCAGGTGCTGGAGCCCGTCGGCGCGGCCCCGGGCGGGCTGGAAGGCCAGCAGCGCGTCAAGGAAGTCGGGTATGCCGAAGGCATCGTCGGCCCACTTGCGCAGGTCGGCGACGAGCGCGCGGTGGTACTCGGCGTCGTGCGGCAGGAGCGGGGAGAGCTCGCCGATCGCGTCGATGACGCGGTCCAGTACTGCTTCGGCGTCGACACGCGCGGGGGCGCCCTCGGCGTCGAAGTCGATGGAGCCGTCCTTGGACTGCCAGGGACGGATCTCCTCGACGGCATTCTTGAGCCTCGTCCAGGCCGGGTGCTCGACGACCCGGTCGGCGGGGGATATGGGCGCAGGTGCGGCGTCCTGCACAAGAATTTCCGTCATGTCACTTCCTCCACAGGAGAACCTCGCGTCAAGACACCGTATCTATGCCCGGTTCTCCGGTACAAGTAGCCAGAAGCGAAATTATTCTTCCCCACCTTCATGATCACCGGAAGGTTTGCGGTCGATCATGGTCGCGGCAATGACTTCTGCCACACCGGCCATCGCATCCTTCGCCTCGTCCACCACATTGCTCAGCGCGAGGAAGCCGTGGAACATCCCCGGATAGTGGGCTTCCGTGACCGGTACGCCCGCCTCGACGAGCCTCTTCGCGTATGCCCGCCCCTCGTCGCACACGGGGTCGCAGCCGGCCGTGACGATGTGCGCCGCAGGCAGTCCGGCGAGCTCGGCGCGCAGCGGGGAGGCCAGCGGGTGATGGATGTCACCGTCCGGTCCGAGGTACAGATCGCGGAACCAGCGGACGTGCTCGGCGGTGAGGTAGTAACCCTCCGCGTTGGTGCGGTGCGACTCCGTGTCGAGAGCCGCGTCGGTCGCCGGATAGATCAGCACCTGCAGGGCGACGTCCGGACCGCCGCGCTCGCGACCGACGAGCATGGCGCAGGTGGCGAGGTTGCCCCCGGCGCTGTCCCCCGCGACGACCAGGGCGCGCGGGTCGCCTCCCAGCTCGCCGATGTGGTCCGCGGCCCAGCACACGGCCGCGTACGCGTCCTCGATGGGGACCGGGAAGCGCACCTCGGGAGCGAGGCGGTAGTCGACGGCGACGACGACGGCGCCCGCGTCCCGGCAGAGCTGACGGCACAGCCGGTCGTGGCTGTTCAGCCCGCCGAGCACCCAGCCGCCGCCGTGGAAGAAGACCACCGTCGGCCAGGGCCCGGGTCCGGCTTCGGGAAGGGGACGGTAGACGCGCACCGGAAGCTCGGGGGCGCCGGGCGGGCCGGGGATCGTGCGGTCGGCCACCTCGCCCACCTTCTGCCTGCCGAAGGGTGACAGGGAGGCGTCCATGATCCGCCGCGCCTCCACGGCATCGGTCACCGACACCCCGACGTCGGGGAAGACCGCGGCGAGAATGTCGACGAACTCCCTCACCTCGGGCCTCAGCCGGTCTCTCCCGACGGTCATCCGGGTCTCCCTCGTCCGTGCGAACAGTGTGTCGGCCCCAGCGTTCCTTCCCGGCGCGGCGGCGCGCAGGATTTTGCGCAGGGCTGACATGACGTCAAGCCCTACAGGACGCGCCCACGAGCGGGGGACACGACAGGCGCCCGAGTGGCCGGAAGTCGGCGCCAATCACCCCTGTTACCGCGTGCGAGAGCGGTTTCATCCGGGGGTCCGGCCATTAGGCTGCGTCCTTGCCGCGCCGCGTCGTCAGGCCACGCCGCGCGGGAGCCGCCGTCGACGGAAGCGAGAGAATCTTGACTTTCCTCACCATCGGTCATCGCGGGGTCATGGGCGTCGAGCCGGAGAACACCCTGCGTTCCTTCGTCCGGGCCGAGCGGGCCGGGATGGACGCCATCGAACTGGATCTGCATCTGAGCAAGGACGGCGCGCTCGTCGTCATGCACGACGCCGACGTGGACCGTACGACGGACGGCAAGGGACCCATCGCCGACAAGACCCTGGCGGAACTGCGCGAGCTCGACGCGGGCCAGGGCGAGCGGGTGCCGGTCTTCGAAGAGGTCCTCGACGCGGTGCACGCACCGCTGCAGGCCGAGATCAAGGACATCGCCGCGGCGCGTGCCCTCGCGGAGGTGATGAGGAAGCGCGACCTCGTCCACCGGGTCACCGTCTCGTCCTTCCACGACGACGCGGTGGCCGAGATCGCCTCGCTGGTGCCGGGCGTCCGCACGGTGCTGATCGCGAGCCGCTGGGGTGCCGACATCGTCGACCGCGCCAAGGCCGTGGGCGCGGGAGCCCTCGCCCTGAACATCCGCCGGCTGACCCTGGAGACCGTCGAGCACGCCCACGGCGAGGCGCTTCAGGTGATCGGCTGGGTGGTCAACACCCAGGACCAGCTGCGGCTGGTGCGCGCCCTCGAACTGGACGGCGCGACCACCGACTTCCCGGAGATCCGGCGCACCGGGCGGTTCACCGCGTAGGGCGTGGCGGCCGGTCAGGACCCCGCCGCGGTGCGGGGCGGTTGGGGGATCACACCGTCAGATCCTTCACCAGCAGCTCGAAGACCAGGTCCTTGCGCTGCGGGATGCCGAAGCGTTCGTCGCCGTACGGGAAGGGTGTCAGCTCTCCCGTACGGCGGTAGCCGCGCCGCTCGTACCAGGCGATCAGTTCGTTCCGCACCGAGATCACCGTCATGTGCATCTCGCGCACGCCCCACGTCTCGCGTGCGCTGCGTTCCGCCTGGGCGATGACCAGACGTCCCAGCCCCTCGCCCTGGAGCTTCGGGCGGACGGCGAACATGCCGAAGTAGGCGGCCTCGCCGCGGTGTTCGAGCTGGCAGCAGGCGATCAGCTCACCGTCGCGCTCCACGACGAGGAGGCGGCTTCCGGGGGATTCGATGACCTCGCGCACACCCTCGGGGTCGGTGCGCTGGCCGCCGAGGATGTCCGCCTCGGTCGTCCAGCCGGTCCGGCTCGCGTCACCGCGGTAGGCCGACTCGATCAGCCCGACCAGCGCCGGTGTGTCGGCGGCGACGGCATCGCGGTACGTCAGCTCGCCGGAGTCCCGGGGCGGTGCGGTGTCCATGGATCGCTCTCCGTTCTCAACAGCGTGCGCGTGCCACGAGAGTACCTGCGGACACGATCCAGGAAGTGTCCGCACAGTGTCGTCGTCCGCCCGGAGGGCGTCGCGAACCGGACGAGACTTTGCGGACACGATCTAGGGTTCGGGCATGGTGCATGTGCTGAGCAGTCGGATCCTCCTGCGTCCCACCGACCCCGAGCGCTCCCGGCAGTTCTACGGGCAGAAACTCGGACTGGCCGTCCACCGGGAGTTCGGGACCGGTCCGGAACGGGGCACGGTCTACTTCCTCGGTGGCGGGTTCCTCGAGATCTCGGGCCGCTCCGAGCCTCCCGCCGCGAACGGGCCCCGACTGTGGCTCCAGGTCGAGGACGTCGCGGCCGTCCACGCGGAACTGGCGGAGCAGGGTGTCGAGGTGCTGCGGCCGCCCGTGCAGGAGCCGTGGGGGCTGATCGAGATGTGGATCGCGGACCCGGACGGCCATCGGATCGCCGTCGTCGAGGTGCCCGCCGATCATCCGCTGCGTCACCGTCCCTGAGCCGGACGCCGGGGAGCGGGCGGGGCGCGCGGGCACAGAGCGCGGGCCCGGACACCGCTCAGTGCTCCCTGTGCACCCCCGTGCGCTCGCGTACCCCCGGTGGTGGCCGGGCATCGACCTCTCGACATCCGTCGATGGGGGAGGTTCGCCGTGCACGGACCCGCGATGTCCGGCTGGCTGCTCATGGCGCTGTGCGGAGCGACCGGGCTGTACTGCCTGGTGCGGATGCGCGGCACCTCCGGCGAGGCACGCAGGGCGGCCGGCGGCGAGGCGCTGATGGGTTTCGGCATGGCGGCGATGGCGCTGCCGGCGGCCGTGGTCGTGCTGCCGGGGTGGGCCTGGACGGTGTACGCGGCCGTCTTCGGGGCCGCGGCGCTCGCGGCCCTGTGGCCGGCCCGCCGTGGTCTGCATCATCTGCACCACGCGGTCGGTTCGCTCGCGATGGTCTACATGGCGTTGGCGATGGCCCCCGGAGGCGGCGCCCACACCGGTCACGCCCCGGCCGGCGTACCCCTGCTGACCGGCGCGCTGCTGGTGTACTACGCGGCGTACGTCCTGCGCTCGGGGGTGCGGCTGGTGCCCGTCCCGGCTGCCGCGGGCGTCTCGGGGCCCCTCTCCTTCGGCACCCGGCCCGAACTCGCTCCGGCCTGCAGACTGGCGATGGGCCTCGCGATGCTCGCCATGCTGCTCACCCTCTGACGCCCCCTCGACGGCCCGCCGGGAGGCGGGTTGAGAGACCGTGTCGTACATCACTTGGCGCGCAGGGTCATACCCGCAAGTAGTCGCGCGCTCATAGGCTGACGGCATGTTGGTCTCCCTCGTGCTGCTGACGCTCGGCGCACTGGCCGCCGTGGCGGCTCCGCGACTGCTGTCGCGTGCCGACTGGCCGGAGCGCGAGCCGGTGGTGGCCCTGTGGGTGTGGCAGTGCGTGGTGGCGGCGGTGCTGCTGTCGTTCGCGCTGTCGATGACCTTCAGCGCGGCGGCGGCCTGGCAGCTCGTCCGCGGCCATGTCTTCGCACCGGCGCCGCACGGGGTCGTGGAGGCCTATGCCCTCGGGGCGAACGGGCCGTGGTCGGCCGTCCTCGCGGTCGTGCTGGCCTGCGGCGGCCTGTGGACCGCCGCCATGCTCACCCGGGAGATCCTCCGGGCCCGGCTGCGCCGCAGGCAGCGGCGTAGCGAGCTGCTGGTGCGCTCCCCCCTCATGCCGGGCGAGCAGCCGGGCAGTGAGCCGCTGGTGGTCCTGGAGGGGGCACGCCCCGACGCGTGGTGGCTGCCCGGTGCCGCGCCTCAACTGGTCATCACCACCGCGGCGTTGCGACGGCTGAAGGGCCGTCAGCTCGACGCGGTCCTGGCGCACGAGCAGGGTCACGCCCAGGCGCGCCACGACTGGCTGCTGCACTGCTCCTCGGCACTCGCCAACGGGTTCCCGCAGATCCCGGTGTTCGCCGCGTTCCGCGACGAGATGCACCGGCTGGTGGAGCTTGCCGCCGACGATGTCGCCTCGCGCAGGTTCGGGCGGCTCACGATCGCCCTCGCGCTGGTGGAACTGAACGAGGACCGCGGGGTGTTCGGTCCGTGCCCCACGCCGGACGCCCAGCTGCCGCAGCGCGTCAACCGGCTGCTGACGCCCGTTCCGCGGCTCACCGCGGGCCGTCGTCTGCGGCTGACCGCCGCGGCCGCACTGGTGCCGGTGGTCCCGCTGCTGGTGGCCTTCGTCCCCGCACTTCGCGCGCTGGGTCAGCCGTAGATCTCCTTTCACGGGGAAGATCCCTCTCATGCATTCGCCACATCCCGCTCCGACCACTCCCCCGGAGGCCGGACCGCCGGCCGGACCGGTGCGCACCGGATCGCTGCTGGTCGTGCTCTTCGCCGTCCTGCTGTTCCTGGTCACGATCGCCTGGTCACCGCTCATCTCCTTCGACCGCTCCGTCGCCGACGGACTGCACGCGTGGGCCGTCGAGGATCCGGGGCTCGTCCGGGTGAATCGCGTCCTGAGCGACTGGGTGTGGGACCCCTGGACGATGCGTGCGCTGATCGCTGTGGCTGTCGTGTGGCTGTGGTGGCGGAGCGAACGCCTGCTCGCCGTGTGGGTGGCGGCGACGAGCGCGCTCGGCACGCTCCTCCAGCAGGGTCTGAAATCCGCGGTGGGCCGCGAGCGCCCGGAGTGGCCCGATCCGGTCGACTCGGCGCACTTCTCGGCCTTCCCTTCGGGCCACGCGATGACGGCCATGGTCACCTGCGTGACGGTGCTCTGGCTGCTGCGGCGCCACGGGCTGGAGGGGCAGTGGTGGCTGTGGGCCGTGGTCGTGGCCGTGGTCTCCGTGGTGGGGGTGGGCCTGACCCGGCTCTATCTCGGCGTCCACTGGCCCACCGACGTCATCGGCGGCTGGCTGCTCGGGGCGGGCTGGGTGACGTTTTCCGTCGTGGCGTACGAACGGACGGTCTTGTCCCGGCAGCACTGAGCCGGAGAGGATCGTCGTCATGCCGGTCAAGGGTGTGCTGTTCGACTTCTCGGGAACGCTGCTGCGCAGCGAGTCGGTGTCCGACTGGCTCCGGGCGAGCCTGGCCGCATGCGGCGTCGAACTCCCCGAGCCCGGGTTGTCCCGCCTCGCCGACGAGCTGGCGGCGGCCGGCGCCCTGCCGGGCGGTCCGAAGCCGGCCGTGATCCCGCCGCATCTCGTGGAGGTGTGGGCGGCCCGCGACGCGTCCATGGAGCACCACCGCGCCGCGTACACCGGTCTCGCGCGCGGCGTCCACCTGCCGGATCCCCGCCTGTGCGACGCGCTGTACGAACGGCACATGGAGCCCGCGGCCTGGCGCCCCTATCCCGACGCCGCCGAGGTACTGGGCGCACTGCGTGAGCGGGGGCTCGGCATCGCGGTGGTGAGCAACATCGGCTGGGACCTGCGACCGGTCGTGCGGGCCCACGGCCTGGACGCCTTCGTGGACGCGTACACGCTGTCCTACGAGCACGGCGTGCAGAAACCCGACGTACGGCTGTTCCGTGCGGCCTGCGAGGCGCTGGGGCTGCATCCGGCCGACGTACTCATGGTCGGGGACGACCGGCACGCGGACGGGGGCGCCGCGGATCTCGGATGTGCCGTCCACTTCGTGGATCCGCTGCCGGCGGAGGAACGCCCCGCCCCGCGGAAAGTGCTGGATCTCGTGGACCGAGCGGACCGGGCGGACCGGGCGGACCGGTACGAACCGTGCGGACCCCGGGGCCCCGATTCGTCCGCACAACGGCCCGGGGAGAGACACTGAAGGCATGACGAAGCCACCCGAACCGGACGATCCCCCGCGTCGCCCGGTTCGGGCAGCACCCCGCTGACCAGGCCCTGAAGCCCGCACAGCGGAACACGCTGAGTATATTGGCTGAGAGCCAGTCAACGCAGGAGTCCAGCATGTCCCCGCGGAGCGCATCGGTCAATGAAGAGCTTCGTCGGCGTTCCCGCGAGCGGCTCCTCCAGGCGACCGTGGAGCTGGTCGACGAGCGCGGCTACGAGGCCACGACCCTGTCCGACATAGCCGACCGGGCGGGTTCCGCTCGCGGTCTGATCTCGTACTACTTTCCGGGAAAACGGCAGCTTCTGCAGTCGGCCGTGCACCGTTTGATGCATCTCACACTCCGGGAGGCGCTGGAGCGGGAGCCGCGGACCGAGGACGGACGCGAACTGCTGGCGCGGGCGATCGACGCCGTGCTCGGGCTCGCCGTCGACCATCCGGTCCTGATGCGGACCCATATGTCGGGCGTGCTCCAGGCCGAGGGCTTTGTGCAGTGCCCCGAGCAGCAAGAGCTGGCGATGCAGCTGCGGACCACCGTGGAGCGGTACGGCTCCCAGCAGGCCGAGGTGGACTATCCGCTGCTGCGGGCCCTGCTGATGGGCGCGGTCTTCGCGATCCTCCTGCCCGGCGCACCGATGCCGCTCGCGCGTCTGCGGGCTGAGCTCTTCCAGCGCTACGGGCTGGACTGGGAGCTCGGCGTCCCGCCGGGCGGATGTCCGCCCGGCGGGACGACGTACGACACCAGGGAGGTCCTGGGTCAGTCGCGGTCGAAGTAGTCGGGCTGGGTCTGCACGTTGAGCTCGTGCAGCCGCACCCGCTTCGCCGGGTCCGTACGCCTGTCGTTGAGCTTCAGGACGTCGAGACCCTTCGCGATGTCGTTCGAGTAGATGTAACCGTTGTAGTAGTACGCCGACCAGGGACCGGCCGTGGTGACCTGGTCGAGGGTGACGGGACCACGCTCGAAGAAGGCGATCTCCTTGGGCCTGCTCGAGTTGGTGAAGTCCCAGACCGAGATACCGCCCTGGTACCAGGCCTGGACCATGATGTCGCGGCCCTTCACCGGGATGATCGAGCCGTTGTGCGCCACGCAGACCTCGGCGTCCGCCTGGTGCCGGTCGATCTTGAAGTAGCTGCGGAAGACGAGCTTGCGCTTGTCGCCGCGGCCCACGAGGTCGTAGACGCCGTCCGCGCCGCGGTTCGGGCCGATCTCCTCGTTGCAGGTGGCCGCTCCGCCGCCGCCGAGCTCGTCGGTGAAGACGACCTTGTCGGCGTCCTGGTTGAAGGTCGCCGAGTGCCAGAACGCGAAGTTCACGTTGTCCTGGACGCGGTCGATGACCTTCGGGCGCTCCGGGTCCTTGATCGAGAACAGGATGCCGTCACCCATGCAGGCGCCGGCGGCCAGGTCCTTCGAGGGGAGCACGGTGATGTCGTGGCAGCCGGTGGTCTTGGAGACGCCCGGGTTGGTGGGCGAACCGGGGTTGCCTCCGCCGTCCGGACCCTCACCGGGGAAGAGCACCGGGAAGTTCACGATCCGGGCCTGCTGCGGGGCCTTGCGCGGCACCTTGATGACGGAGATGCCGTCGTGCGGCGGCTGGCAGTCCGGGAAGGCCGCGCTCGGCGAGTACGACGAGACGTAGATGTAGACGTCGCGGCGCTCGGGCACCAGCGTGTGCGTGTGCGAGCCGCACGCGGTCTCGACAGCGGCGATGTACTTCGGGTTGCGCTTGTCGCTGATGTCGAAGATCTTCATGCCCTCCCACGACGACTTCTCGGTCGCGGGCTGCGTCGTGCTGTTGCACGAGTTGTCGCTGCGCGAGGAGTCGGTGGAGAGGAACAGCAGGTCCCCGGAGACCGAGATGTCGTTCTGGCTGCCGGGACACAGCACCTGGGCGACCGTCTTCGGCGCCTTCGGGTTGCTGATGTCGAAGATCCGGAAGCCGTCGTAGTTGCCCGAGTAGGCGTACTTGCCCTGGAAGGCGATGTCCGTATTGGTGCCCTTGAGCGCGTCCTTGGGGACGTTGGCGAGGTGCTCGATGTTGTCGCTGTGGACGATCTCGTCCACGCCGGGTATCTCACCACTCGCGATGGCGGAGCGGTCCTGCGCCGCCTGGCCCGAGGAGATCTCCTTCTGGGCGGCCTTGTCCCCGGGGTCTGGTGTGGCGGCCGCGGGTCCGGCCGTCAGCAGCGTGGCGAGGAGCCCGGCCGCGGCTGCCGCCACGCCCAGACGTCTGCGCCGCACTCGGGTGGTGTGCAACAGGGTCACTGCGTCCTCCCTTGTATCCGTTCCTAGTTGAACGGTTCACGGACCACCGCAGTATCTTCCCTTGCATGGACATCTCAACAGATGGCAACAGAGACGTAATGAAAGTTTCTGATCAACAGGGTTCCGAAGCGTGCTAGGACGGTCATAGAACACCCCAAGTGCCTCAGGAGGTCTCCGTGTTGAACCGCCGCCCGGCCTCACGCTCCCGCAGACCGGTGGTCGCGGTGGCCGTGGCCGCCGCCGTACTCGCCCTGGGCGCCTGCGAGTCGGACAGCGACGCTCCGGCCAAGGCCAAGGGGGACAGCGGTCCCTCGGTGGTCGCGCCGGGGAAGCCGGGTGAACCGGCGAAGACGCTCTCCCCCGAGGAGGCCAGGAAGGCCGCCCCGGACGACTCGCCGAACTCCGCCGACTTCTCCTACGCCCACATGATGATCACGCACCACGGCCAGGCGGTGACGATGACCGCGCTGGTACCGACCCGGGCGGAATCGACGCAGGTCAAGCGGTTGGCGGAGCGCATTTCGGCGTCCCAGAAGCCCGAGATCGCAGCGATGCAGGGCTGGCTGAAAGTCAACGGCGGGAAGAAGGGCGACAGCGGACACGACCACGGCGCCGCCCCGATGCCGGGCATGGCGACCGCCGCGCAGCTGACCCAGTTGCGGGCAGCGAAGGGCAAGGCGTTCGACGAACTCTTCCTGAAGCTGATGATGACGCACCATCAGGGAGCCATCACGATGGCCACGGAGGCCCTGACGGAGGGCAACAACGTGCTGATCGAGGAGATGGCGACGGACGTGATCTCGCAGCAGACGAGCGAGATCGGCCGGATGCGGAAGATGTGACGCCGGCCGGCGCCTCCGCCGCGATGCGTCAGCGGCGGTTGTGGCGCGGCGGCAGATGCCCTTCGTCGCGGGCGCCGGCGATGAGCCGGAGGGCCTTGCGGCGGCCGTGGCCGGTCGCGCCCATCACGGCGAGCACGGGGTCGCGGCCGTCCCGCTGGGCGCCCCGGTAGACCTCGGCGGCCAGCCGGCGGCCCGCCGCGCCCCGCGGCGGAGCGGTACGCGCCCGGCGACGGGACGGCGGTGGCGCGTTCTCCCGGCCCATGCCATCGGTGGCGCCGGGTGCGCCGGGCATGGTCACCGCGCGCGGCGGCTGGCCTGCGGCCGTACGGCAGGCGTCCTCGAGAGGGTCCTCGATCCGGTCGGCGAGCACGGTGAAGGTCCGCAGCGGCAGCGGCGGGTCGGCGTGCATGTCCTCGATGGCGATCCGCCCCTGGTCGACGACGGCCAGCACGTCGATGCGCGCTCCGTCGGCGAACGTCAGCCGGACGTTGAACCAGGGCTGCGTGAGCTCGCGCGCGGGGAGGGATTCGACGGTGGTGACGGTGCCGTGGCCCTCCATCTCCCAGACCGGTGGAAAGGGCAGGACCTGAAGCAGGTCATACTGATCATTAGCGTTAAGAAACGTAGTTTCTTGCACAATTAGCACGTAACCAGTCAATTCCGGTCGATCTGCGACGGCACGCACGTCGGGCCGGCGCAGAGCACCCCGTTGGGGGCCCCGTCCACCGAACGGCCGCCGAGTCACACCTCCCCAGCGCGGTACCCCGGTGCGATGCTGGAGTTTCCCTGCGGGAAGGAGCGCAGCTGTGCTTCGCGTCGCCGTTGTGGGATCGGGACCCAGCGGGGTCTACGCCGCTCAGGATCTCGTCCAGCAGAGCCAGGTTCCGGATGTGCGGGTGCATGTCCTGGACCGGCTTCCCTGCCCCTACGGACTCGTGCGTTACGGGGTCGCGCCCGACCACGAGAAGATCAAGTCCCTGCAGAACAACCTCCGCGGTGTGCTGGAACAGGAGCGGATCGACTTCGTCGGGAACATCGAGGTGGGAGCGCACGGGCTGACTCCCGGGCGGCTGCTGGAGCTCTATCACGCGGTCGTGTACTGCGTGGGAGCCGCCCGGGACCGCAGACTCGACATTCCAGGCGAGGATCTGCCCGGCAGCTACTCGGCCACCGACTTCGTCTCCTGGTACAGCGCGCACCCCGACGCCGCGCGCAACAGCTTCGCGCTCGGCGCCCGCTCGGCCGTCGTGATCGGCGTCGGCAACGTCGCCGTCGACGTGGCCCGCATCCTGGCGCGCGGAGCCGACGAACTGCGGCCCACCGACGTGCCGGAGGACGCACTCGGCGCACTGGCGCTCAGCCGGGTGCGCGATGTTCACATGGTCGGCAGACGCGGTCCCTCCCAGGCCAAGTTCACCACCAAGGAACTGCGCGAACTCGCCTCGCTGCCCTCGGCGGAGGTCGTCGTCGAACCGGCCGACCTCGCACTGGACCCCGTGTACGCGGACACCTCGGGCACCCTCGCGGCCGCACTGCCCGCGGTCGGCCGCCGCAACGTCGATGTCGTGCGCGGCTGGGCGGCCCAGCCTCCGCGCGGCCTGGACCGCCGGATCCATCTGCGGTTCTTCCTGCGCCCGGTGGAGTTCGTCGAGCAGGACGGCCACGTCGCGGCCGTACGGTTCGAGCGGACCGTACCGGACGCCGGAGGGTCGGTGCGGGGCACCGGGACGTACGAGGAGATCGAGGCACAGCTGGTGCTGCGGGCGGTCGGCTACCGGGGCGTGCCGCTGCCCGGCCTGCCGTTCGACGCGGCGCTCGGGACCGTGCCGCACACGGCCGGGCGGGTCCTGCGGGACGGGGTCCCGTCGCCCGGGGAGTACGTGGCGGGCTGGATCAAGCGCGGACCGACCGGAGTGATCGGCACCAACCGGCCGTGCGCCAAGGAGACGGTGGCCTCGCTGCTGGAGGACGGTGCCGCACTGGCACTGCGCTCCGTGGCGGCCGATCCGGTGGCGGAACTGCGGGCGGCGGGCCACCACCCGGTCGAGTGGACGGGCTGGCAGGCGATCGAGGCTGCCGAGGCCGCGCTCGGCCGGACGCTCGGCCGACGGTCCGTCAAGATCCCCGACTGGGACGGGCTTCTGGGCGCCGCGACCGGCGACACAGCGCGCTGAGGCTATGCCTCGCCGAGGCGGTCCGCCTGC
Organism: Streptomyces sp. NBC_00306; assembly: GCF_036169555.1. Lineage (GTDB taxonomy): Bacteria > Actinomycetota > Actinomycetes > Streptomycetales > Streptomycetaceae > Streptomyces > Streptomyces achmelvichensis. The sequence continues at coordinate 1,005,066 of NZ_CP108032.1, forward strand.
CGGGCCGCCGCGGCGAGGACGCTGTCGAGCAGCCCGGGGAACAGGGCGTCGAGGTCGTCACGGCGCAGTCCGTTCAGCTTCGCCGTGCCCTGGTACATCTGCCGGATCACACCGCTCTCCCGGAGCACGCGGAAGTGGTGGGTGGTCGTCGACTTGGTGACGGGCAGGTCGAAATGGGAGCAGGAGAGCGCCTCGCCGGTGGCCGCGAGCTCCCTCAGCACGAGCAGCCGCATCGGGTCGGAGAACGCATGGAGCACGCCTTCCAGCCGGATCTCGTCACGCGTGGGGTGAGCGAGCTCGCGGGGGCTTGTCGCGGTGGTCACGGCTGCTCCACTTCGTCCGGGGCTCTCATTGTACGAGAACCCTCGTAGTTTGACACTCGCCGTACTACGATGCGTATCGTACGAGTCGCGGGACCAGCACGGCCGAGCGCCCGTGCCCGGTCGCACCCGTACCCGGTCCTCGCCCTGCCACCCGCCGTACACCGGCCCCGCCCGAATGGAGTCCGTCGTGAGCGCGCTGTTCCAGCCTTACACCCTGCGATCGCTGACCATCCCCAACCGCGCCTGGATGGCGCCGATGTGCCAGTACTCGGCAGAGGCGAGCGGACCGGACGCCGGCGCCCCGACCGACTGGCACTTCGCGCACTACGCGGCCCGTGCCACGGGCGGCACCGGCCTGATCCTCGTCGAGGCCACGGCGGTCGCCCCCGAGGGGCGGATCAGCCCCGCGGACGTCGGGATCTGGAACGACACCCAGGTCGAGTCCTTCCGCCGGATCACCCGTTTCGTGAAGAGCCAGGGCACCACCATCGGCATCCAGCTGGCGCACGCCGGGCGCAAGGCATCGACGGACCGCCCCTGGAAGGGCGGCGGGCCGGTGGGCGCGGGCGACCACGGCTGGCAGCCCCTCGCGCCCAGCCCGCTCCCCTTCGACGAGGGCCACCCGGTCCCCGACGAGCTGACGACGGCGGAGATCGAGGAGATCGTCGGACAGTTCGCCGCCGCGGCCCGCCGAGCGCTGGACGCCGGCTTCGAGATCGCCGAGATCCACGGCGCACACGGCTATCTGATCGGCGAATTCCTCTCGCCGCACACCAACCACCGCACGGACGAGTACGGCGGCTCCTTCGAGAACCGCGCCCGGTTCCCGCTCGCTGTCGTCGACGCGGTACGGGCCGTGTGGCCCGACGAACTGCCGCTCTTCTTCCGCATCTCCGCCACCGACTGGCTGGACGAAGGCGGCTGGACGGCCGACGACACCGTCCGCTTCGCGGCGCTGCTCAAGGACCACGGCATCGACCTGCTGGACGTCTCCTCCGGCGGCAACGCCCCGCGCGTGACCATCCCGACCGGCCCCGGCTACCAGGTGCCGTTCGCCGCACGGGTGCGGGCCGAGACCGGACTCCCGGTTGCCGCCGTCGGCATGATCACCGACGCCGAACAGGCGGAGAAGATCATCGCGAACGGGGAGGCGGACGCCGTCCTGCTCGGCCGTGAACTGCTGCGCAACCCGTCCTGGGCCCGGCATGCCGCGCGCGAGCTCAGCGGAGAGATCCGTGTCCCGGAGCAGTATCTCCGCTCCGTCTGAACCGGCGGTACGACCAACAGCGAACACGAAGGAGCGGCGCCCCGACCAGGGTGCCGCTCCTTCGTCATGTCCCACGCCTCCGTCGTGTCCCGCGCCTCCGTCGTGTCCGCACGCCTTCCGTGCCGTGGCCGCGCACCGATGAGTTTCACCTTCCGGAACGGTCTGCTCTCCATGACGTCCGCCCGGGCCGACCGCGACCTACGGGCCACTGTCGGTGGCCGGGTGCAGACTGGCCCTTATCCGCGACAACGGCGTCCTGGAGGCACACGACCATGTCCGACGTACTGCTCACCGTAGGTACCCGCAAAGGACTCTTCATCGGCCGCAGAAGCGGCGGCTCATGGGACTTCGACGGCCCGCACTTCAACGCGCAGGCCGTGTACTCGATCGGCATCGACACCCGCAGAGCCGTGCCCCGGCTGCTCGTCGGCGGCGACAGCGCGCACTGGGGACCGTCGGTCTTCCACTCCGACGACCTCGGGAAGACCTGGGTGGAGCCCGCCAAGCCGGCGGTGAAGTTCCCCAAGGACACCGGGGCCTCGCTGGAGCGGGTCTGGCAGCTGCATCCCGCGGGCCCCGAAACCCCGGACGTGGTCTACGCGGGCACCGAGCCGGCCGCGCTGTTCCGCTCGGAGGACGGCGGCGAGACGTTCGACCTCGTACGGCCGCTGTGGGAGCACCCGACCCGTTCGCAGTGGGTCCCGGGCGGCGGCGGTGAGGCCGTGCACACCGTGGTGACGGACCGGCGCGACCCGCAGTCGGTGATGGTCGCCGTGTCGACCGCGGGCGTGTTCCGCTCCCGGGACGGCGGCGAGAGCTGGGCGCCGTCCAACAAGGGGGTGTCCGCGGTCTTCCTGCCGGACCCCGACCCGGAGTTCGGCCAGTGCGTCCACAAGATCGCCCAGGACGCCGGGGATCTGGACCGGCTGTATCTCCAGAACCACTGGGGTGTCTTCCGCAGCGACGACGCCGGCGCGAAGTGGACGGACATCGGAGCGGGCCTGCCCTCGGACTTCGGCTTCGCCGTGGCCGCGCACCCGCACCGCCGCGACACCGCCTATGTCTTCCCGATCACCGCGGACGCCGACCGGGTGCCCGCCGGCCGCCGGTGCCGGGTGTACCGCACCACCGACGCGGGCGGCAGCTGGGAGGCGCTGTCCGCCGGACTGCCCGAGGGTGATCACTACGGCACGGTCCTCCGGGACGCCCTGTGCACCGACGACGCCGATCCCGCCGGGATCTACTTCGGCAACCGCAACGGCGAGGTGTACGCCAGCGCGGACGACGGAGACAGCTGGCAGCAGCTGGCCTCGCATCTGCCTGACGTGCTCTGCGTACGGGCTGCGGCCATGGGTTGAGGGTCAAGGTCACTCCACCAGTAGAGTGACGCCCCGTGGCAGCACGACCGTTGAAGGACATTGTGGAGCCGGGATGGGCCGACGCCCTCGAACCGGTGGCCGAACGCATCGCCGCGATGGGCGACTTCCTGCGCGCGGAGATCGCCGCCGGACGCACCTATCTGCCGGCCGGACCGAATGTGCTGCGCGCTTTCCAGCAGCCGTTCGAGGACGTCCGGGTGCTGATCGTCGGTCAGGACCCGTATCCGACACCCGGGCACGCGGTGGGGCTGAGCTTCTCCGTCGCGCCCGAGGTGCGGCCGGTGCCGGGCAGTCTGGACAACATCTTCCGGGAGATGCACGCGGACCTCGGGCATCCCCGGCCCTCCAACGGCGATCTGACGCCCTGGGCCCGCCAGGGTGTGCTGCTGCTGAACAGGGCGCTGACCACCGCACCCCGCAAGACGGCGGCCCACCGCGGCAAGGGCTGGGAAGAGGTGACCGAACAGGCGATCCGTGCGCTCGTGGCGCGTGGCAAGCCACTGGTCTCCGTGCTCTGGGGGCGTGACGCCCGCAATCTGCGCCCGCTGCTCGGTGATCTTCCGGCGATCGAGTCCGCGCACCCCTCCCCCATGTCGGCGGACCGGGGCTTCTTCGGCTCGCGCCCGTTCAGCCGGGCCAACGACCTCCTGCGACGCCAGGGCGCCGAGCCCGTCGACTGGCAGCTTCCGTGACCGCGAGCCGGGTCCTCGGTGTGGACTCCGGCGGTTCCGGGCTGCGCGTGGCCCTCGCCGATGTCTCGGCGCCCCGGCGTGCCGAGACGCTCGCCTCACGGGAACCGGTACGTACCGGCGGCTCGGGCATCGACGCCGGGCACCTGCTGGAGCAGGTGCTGCCGATGGCGCGTGCCCTGCTGGACCGGGCCGGCGGCGGCGAGGTGTCCGCGGTCGCGATCGGTGCCGCCGGGATGGGGACCCTCGGCGGGCAATTGCGCGCGGAGCTTCCGGCCGCGCTGGGCGAGACGCTGGGTGTCGATCGCCTCGCGCTCGCCGCGGACGCCGTCACGGCCTATGCGGGGGCGCTGGGGCAGCGTCCCGGCGCGGTGGTCGCCGCGGGCACCGGTCTGATCGCGCTGGGCACCGATCTGTCGGCCTGGCAGCGCGCCGACGGCTGGGGTCATCTGCTCGGGGACAGCGGCGGCGGAGCCTGGATCGGACGCGCCGGGCTGGACGCGGCGCTGCGGGCGCACGACGGGAGGCGCGGCGGTTCCGTCGCTCTGCTCGCCGCCATGGAGTCGGCGTTCGGTCCGGCGCAGGAACTGCCGGCCCAGCTGTACCCGCGTACCGACCGGCCCGCCGTGCTGGCTTCCTTCGCGCCGGAGGTGGGGCGCTGCGCCGCGGGCGGCGACGCTGTGGCGGCGGACATCCTCGCCCGTGCCGCCGGGCACATCGCGGAGTCGGCGTCGGCCGTGTGCCCGCCGGCCGGCGTAGGGGCCGAGGCGCCTCAAGTGGCGCTGACGGGCGGTCTGTTGAAGATGGGCGACCCCCTGCTCGTACCGCTGAGGGCCGAGCTCGCCTCCCAACTGCCGTCCGCCGGGCAGGTCGCCGCGGCCGGGGATCCGCTCGACGGGGCGCTCCTCATCGCCGCCGCGCTGGCACAGGACGCGCTGCGGCTGCCCCGCCATCCGACGCTGCTGTACGTCCCGGCAGAGCAGGGCAGATGAGACACCGCGAACTCATCGGATAAATACGGACAGACGACGCGGGACCGCCCCCTCCCCGAACAGCCGCACCCACAAAACCAGTAGCATGCGGCGCCATGAGCTCCCCCACTGGGCCGGCATCCGGCCTGCCTGTACGAAGCCCGCGACCGCGTCAGTCCGGACGGCACCGCCGCCCGGAACCCGTGGCCGCTCCCGAGGGCGCGCCCGCGCTTGTGCTCGCCGTGCCCGGCGCTCCCGGGCCCTCCACCCGGAGCCTGGCCGAAGAGGTCATAAGCATCGCCCGGTCCGAGCTTCCCGGCCTCGAGGCCGGCATCGGCTACCTCGACGGCGACGACTCCGAGTACCCCACCCTCGCGACCGTGCTCGCCCACACCGCCGCGCGCCGGACCGAGCGGTACGAGATCGCCAGAGCGGCCGGCCGTGAAGTGGCGGAGCCCGAGGGCCCCGCCGCCGTCGTGGTGCCGCTGCTCGCGGGGCCGGACAACGTCCTGATGCGGCGCATCCGCCAGGCCGTCATGGACAGCCGCGCCGCCGCCGAGCTGACGGACGTCCTCGGCCCGCACCCGCTGCTCGCCGAGGCGATGCACGTGCGGCTCTCCGAGGCGGGGCTCGCCCGCGCCGACCGCGCACGGCTGTTCACCGTCGCCACGGCCGCCGACGGCATCATCCTGGCCACGGTGGGCGGTGACGAGGCCGTCCAGGCCGCCGGCATCACCGGCATGCTGCTCGCCGCACGGCTCGCGGTGCCGGTCATGGCCGCGGCCCTCGACCAGGAGGGCGCCGTCGCCGCGATCGGTGACCAGCTGCGCGGTTCCGGTTCGACGCAGCTGGCCTTGGCGCCGTACCTCGTCGGCCCCGAGCTGCCCGAGGGTCTGCTCGACGCCGCCGTGAAGGAGGCCGGCTGCGCTGCGTCCGAGCCGCTGGGCGCCTACCCGGCGATCGGCAAGCTGGTGCTGTCCCAGTACGCGGCCGCGCTGGGCATCAGCCCGCAGCCGCAGGGCTCGCCCGCTCACTGACGGACACCGCACGACGCGTCGGGCCCGCACCGTCAGCTCGGTGCGGGCCCTTCCCGCGGGCCGGGGAGCCCCGGGGGTGCGTCAGGCGAAGACCACGCAGGAGGCCGCGGGGGCGTCCAGGGAGCCCGCCCGGTGCGGCACTCCGGTGTCGGGGTCGATGTCGAACCAGGTGACGTTGCCGGAGCGCTCGTTGGCCGCGTAGAGCCTGCGGCCGGTCGGGTCCAGGACCAGGTCGCGCGGCCAGTGGCCGCCGCACGGGACGGTCGTGATCAGCTCCGGCCGTTCACCGCTCTCGTCGAGCGCGAGGACGGCGATGCTGTCGTGTCCGCGGTTCGCGGCCCACAGATGGCGGCCGTCGTGCGAGACCACCACCTCGGAGGGGTAGACGGGCCCGTCCGCGCCGTCGGGCAGCACGGGCGTCTCACCGACCGGTTCGAGCACGCCCGTGTCCGCGTCCCAGCGGCAGACGGTGAGGGTCGGTTCGAGCTCGTTCAGCACATAGGCGTGTGTGCCGGCGGGGTGGAACGCCAGATGGCGGGGCCCGGTGCCGGGGCGCAGCGCCGTTTCGCGGTGCTGCGTCAGTTCGCCGGCCTCGGGGTCGAGCGCGAAGACGCGTACGGCGTCGGTCCCGAGGTCGACTCCGAGGACCCAGCGTCCGCTGGGGTCGGGCAGCACCTGGTGGGCGTGCGGACCGCGCTGCCGGTCCGGGTGCGGGCCTGCACCCTCGTGCTGGAGCACACCGCTGGCAGCGTCCGGCTCACCGCCGGTCTTGACGGGGAGCACGCTCACGCTGCCGGAGCCGTAGTTGGCCGTGAGCAGATGGCCGTCGCTGTAGGTGAGATGGGTCGGCCCGGCGCCGCAGACGGGCACGCGGCCGCCGATCGGCCTGGGAGCCGAACCCTGCACGTCGAAGGCCGCCACGGCCCCCTCAGAGGTCTCGGAGACGGCATAGAGGACCGGCCCGCCGGGGGCGGTCGCCAGCGTGAGGTACGAGGGATCCGCGAGAGCGTCGCTGGCTCCCGTCTCGGTCAGGGCTCCGGTCGTCCCGTCCACGGCGGCGGCGATGATCCCCCGGCCGCCGGCGGAGGTGAAGGACCCTATGAATGCCCGTCCGGTGTTCGTGTTGCCCACGCCGTTCCCTCCCACTGTTCCCACGGATCTCTCGTGCCCCGCCGATCGCTCCTGCCCCGCTGATCGTTGGTGGCCCGGCCGACGGTAGCAGCGGTCTAGACCAAGTGTCGTCACCCGTTCCAGACCCCGGCCGCACGAGCGCGGGCCTCCGGGTGATGGACGTAGGCGGGTCTCCACTCGGTCGGGTCGTAGGTGCGGTGGAACACGGGGGTCGCCGAGCCCGACATCGGCGGCACGATCCACGACCAGTCGGCGCCGACCCCGCGCCCCCGGCTCTCCTCCCGGTCGATGTGGGTGAGGAAGCGGCGCGACTCGGTGTGATGGTCGGTGACGGTCACCCCGGCGCGGTCGAAGGAGTGCAGGACGGCCCGGTTCAGCTCCACGAGCGCGCGGTCCTTCCAGAGCGAGCGGTCCGTGGTGGTGTCGAGCCCCAGCAGTTCGGCGACGCGCGGCAGCAGGTCGTAGCGGTCGGTGTCGGCGAGATTGCGCGCGCCTATCTCGGTGCCCATGTACCAGCCGTTGAACGGCGCCGCCGGGTAGCAGACCCCGCCGATCTCCAGGCACATGTTGGCGATCGCCGGGACGGCGTGCCAGCGCAGACGGAGGTCGGCGCACCAGTCGTCCTCGGGGTGTCTCAGCTCGACCTCCAGCACCGCGTCCGGCGGCAGGTCGAACAGGCGGGGCTTGCGGTCGGCGTCCTCGACGACCAGGGGCAGGACGTCGAAGGGCGTACCGGGCCCGCCCGGCCAGCCGAGGCGCAGGGCGAGTTCGGTGAGACCCGCGTTGCGCGGATCGCCGACGACGGCTCCCCCGCCGGTGCGGTAGCCCGCGTACCGCACGAGCTGTTCGTTCCAGATCCGCGGGCCGGGCCGGTCGGGGGTGTCCGGGGCGAACACGGTGATCAGGGGCCTGATGTGGCCGCCGTTGGTCGCCTCCCGCAGATGGAGGGCCGCCTCGCGGGCGACTGATTCGGCGTCCTCGACCTGGCGGCGGTCGCGGACACGCAGGGAGCGCCAGTAGAGGCGGCCGATGCAACGGTTGCTGTTGCGCCAGGCGACCCGGGCGCCGTAGGCGAGTTCGTCGGCGGTGTGCCGATAGGTGCCGGTAGCGTCGATCTCCGCGCGTACGGCGGCGATCCGGGCCGCCGGGTCCACTCCCGGGCGCTCCTCGCGGTGATGGAGCCGGACGAAGTCCTCGGCCTCCTCGACCACTGCGCCCGCCGCGTGGGGCGTGACGGCGATCGGCCGGCCGGAGCCGGTGACGGGGCAGCGGCTCTCCGTCACCGGCTCCGGCCTGCCGGGGGCGTGCGCCTCTTCCGGGACGAGGGCCCTCCGCAGCGATCTGAGCAGTGACTTCCGCATGGTGCGTACCCCCGGGGCCCTGGAAGGACGTACGTGGATGCCGCACTGGTTACCCAGTGAACACGCTGATCCACCCTCTGTGTACGCGGAGAAAATGCCTCATTCACGTGCTTCCTGTCCATGCCCCTGGTCAGGCGGGCACGAGCGGGGCGCGCGGGGATGTGTGCAGCGGCGCGGCGAGGTCCGCGAGCGCCTGCTCCAGTGCATGGAGGTGCGTGAGTGCAACGTCGGACGCGAGGTGAGCGTGGGGCGCGAGAGCCGCGCTGTCAGCGTCGGCGCGGCCCGCCGCGGGGGCCACGAGCGCGTGGACGGCGGTCTCGACGCGGCGACAGGCGGTGGCCAGGCGCGCGTCGTGCGAGGCCGTGCGGCCGGCCGGCTCCGCGGCGACGGCGGCGAGCCCGCGCACCTCTCGCGCGCAGTCGTCGAGCAGCACGATGACCTGCCGGGCGCGCGCCTTGCGGGCCCGGAGCGGGCTCAGCGGGTGGACGAGCGGGGCGAGGGACAGGCGCACCCGGCCGAGCAGCAGCTCCAGCTCCGCCGCGAGGGACGCGGGGTCGGCCGTGCTGTCCCCGGCCAGCCGGCGGGCGGCCGCGGTGGTGCAGCCGTGGACGCAGGTCAGCGCGCGCCGGATCCAGGCATCGGTCGCGGCGTGCGTGGTGACGGGCAGGATCAGGGCGACTCCGAGGGCCGCGCCGAGGGCACCGACCGCCGTCTCCTGGAAGCGGAGGAGCAGCAGGCCCGGGTGGAGGACGCCGAGGAGCCCGTAGAGCAGGCCCGCCATGACGGTGACGAAGAACATCATCCAGCTGTAGGAGGGCGCGGCGGTGTAGAAGATCCCGAAGACGCAGACGGCGACGAGCGCGGCGGTCGGCAGCGGGGCGCCGGCGATGGGGATCGCGATCAGGAGTCCCGCGGCGATGCCGGTGACCGTTCCGACGACACGGCGGAAGCCGCGGACGAGGGTCTCGCCGCGCGAAGCGGTGTTGACGAAGATCCACCAGGCGGTTCCCACGGCCCAGTAGAAGCGGTCGGGCGAGACGACCTCGCCCACGGCGAGTGCCACGGCGCAGGCGAAGGTCGCCTGGAAGGCCTGGCGGGTGGTGGGGCGGGCGAGTCCGGTGCCGGGCAGCGGCGCGGGGGCAGCGGGCGGCGGGGTGCGCCGTTCGATGCACCACAGGCCGAAGCGGACCGCCGAGGCGGCGGCGAGGGCCAGTGCCACCGCCGCGTACAGCTCCGGCAGCTGGGCCGGGAGCGCGTGCAGGAACTGGGTGACGAAGAACATCATGAACGCGAAGATGCCGAGCGCGTGTCCGCGCAGCCCCCAGCGCCGGGCGTAGACCCCGCAGAAGACCACGACGAGCCAGGCGGCGGCGCGCAGCAGCGGCTCACCGTGCAGGGTGGTCGCGAGGGCGAGTACGGGGAAGCCCGCGGCGGGCAGCAGCGCGGTGGTGACCGCCTGGCGGCGCACGGTCGCGTCGCCGACGGTGAACAGCGCGAGGAGGGCGGCGAGACCGCCGGTGATCGAGGCGACGAGGGAGAGCCCGGCGGCTTCGGCGGCGGCGACCGCGAGGCCGATACCGAGCACGGCGCGCAGGGAGACACGCAGCCGCAGACGCCCCGGGTCGGGGGCGCTGAACATCCTCTTCACACCGGTCACGCTCCTCACGGCTGTCGTCCCGCCCCCTCGCTGTTCGGCTCACCCTGCAGACACGGCAAAGGCGCCGCGGGTCCGGAGTGGCGGCGTCGCCGGTCCGGCGCTGCGCAGCGCCCTCTCACCAGAGGAAAGCATTCCGGATGCCGGTGGCTCAACTCGATCGGTCCGAGGTGGGCCATTGGTACAGTCGATGGCGGATCATCCGGACCAGCAGGAGGCCAACGGACCATGGCCGTGGACGCGCTCGACACCCGCATCCTGCGACTGCTGATGGAGCAGCCGCGCACCAGCGCGCGGGAGTACGCCCGGCTGCTGGGCATCGCGCGGGGCACCCTGCAGGCCCGGATCGACCGCCTCGAACGGGACGGCGTGATCACCGGCACGGGGCCCCACCTCTCCCCCGCCGCTCTCGGTCATCCGGTGCTGGCCTTCGTCCACATCGAGGTCACCCAGGGGCATCTGGACGAGGTCGGCGACGCGCTGGCGGCCATCCCGGAGATCATCGAGGCCTTCTCCATCACCGGCGGCGGTGATCTGCTGACCCGGGTCGCCGCCCGTGACAACGGCCATCTGGAGGACGTCATCCAGCGCCTGATCCAGCTGCCGGGCGTAGTGCGCACCCGCACCGAGATGGCGCTGCGCGAGCGCGTGGCGCACCGGCTGCTGCCGCTGGTCGAGTCGGTCGGTCGGGCAGCCGGCAGCGGCCGCTGAACCGCGCCTTGGCATGCTGGGGGGCATGAGCCAGCCGCGCACCCCTTCGGTCATCTTCGACCTCGACGGAACACTCGTGGACAGCGAGCCGAACTACTACGAGGCGGGGCGCAGGCTGCTCGCCGAGTACGGCGTGACCGACTTCGGCTGGGAGCGCCACACCGACTTCATCGGCATCGGGACGCGCGAGACCCTGGAGGCGCTGCGCGAGGAGTACACGATCTCCGCACCCGTCGAGGAACTGCTGGCCGGCAAGAACCGGCACTACCTGGCACTCGCCGCCGCGTCGACGGACGTGTACCCGCAGATGCGGGGGCTCGTGGAGCTGCTGCACGGCGAGGGGGTGCCGATGGCCGTGGCGTCCGGCTCGTCCCGGGCCGCCATCGAGGCGGTGCTCGCCGCCACCGGCCTGGACGCCTTCCTCACCACCCTCGTCTCGGCCGAGGAGGTCGGGCGCGGCAAGCCGGAACCCGATGTCTTCCTGGAGGCGGCCCGCCGGCTCGGCGCCGAGCCCGCCGACTGCGTCGTGCTGGAGGACGCCCCGCCGGGTGCGGCGGCCGCCCACGCAGCGGGGATGCGGTGCATCGCGATCCCGTACGTGGCGGCGACGGCCGACGATCCTGCGTTCCGCGCGGCGGGACTGCTGTACGCGGGCGGCCAGAGCGAGTTCACGGCACGGGCGGCGTACGACTGGATCACCGCTCCGTAGTGCCGCGACGCGGTTCGGCATCTCCGCTCCGGAGCGGAGATGCCGCCCGACAGCGCCACCGCACCGGGGCGCCGTCCGCCCTCGGGCAGGTGGTTCACCCGGGGTCGTCCGGAGGACCTGGCGGACCGGAGCCACGGGAGGGGTATGCCAAAGGATCACCCCAGGGGCCTCTCCGGTAACGTCGAGGCATGAGCCACCCGCACCCAGAGCTGAAAGCCGCCCCGCCGCTGCCCAAGGGAGGGCTGAGGGTCGTCGCCCTGGGCGGCCTGGGCGAGATCGGCCGCAACATGACGGTCTTCGAGCACAACGGCAAACTGCTCATCGTCGACTGCGGTGTGCTGTTCCCCGAGGAGCACCAGCCGGGTGTGGACGTGATCCTTCCCGACTTCACCTCGATCCGGGACCGCCTGGACGACATCGTGGCGATCGTGCTGACCCACGGCCACGAGGACCACATCGGCGCGGTGCCGTATCTGCTGCGCGAGCGGCGCGACATTCCCGTCGTCGGCTCGAAGCTCACGCTCGCGTTCCTGGAGGCCAAGCTCAAGGAGCACGGCATCAAGCCGCGTTCGGTGCGGGTCAAGGAGGGCGACCGCCGCGGGTTCGGCCCGTTCGACTGCGAGTTCGTCGCGGTCAACCACTCCATCCCGGACAGCCTCGCGATCGCGATCCGCACCGGCGCCGGAATGGTGCTGCACACCGGTGACTTCAAGATGGACCAGTTCCCGCTGGACCAGCGGATCACCGACCTGCGTGCCTTCGCCCGCCTCGGCGAGGAGGGTGTGGACCTGTTCCTCACCGACTCCACCAACGCCGAGGTGCCCGGCTTCACCACCTCGGAACGCGACCTGAACCCCGCCATCGAGCAGGTGATGCGCACGGCGCCGCGGCGTGTCATCGTCTCCAGCTTCGCCAGCCATGTGCACCGCATCCAGCAGGTGCTGGACGCCGCCCACCAGTACGGCCGCAAGGTCGCCTTCGTGGGCCGGTCGATGGTCCGCAACATGGGTATCGCCCGCGATCTGGGCTATCTCAAGGTTCCCCAGGGCCTGATCGTGGGTCTGAAGGAACTGGAGAAGCTGCCGGACCACCAGATCACCCTGGTGTGCACCGGGTCCCAGGGCGAGCCGATGGCCGCGCTCTCGCGGATGGCCAACCGCGACCACATGATCCGTATCGGTGAGGGCGACACCGTCCTCCTCGCCAGCTCACTGATCCCGGGCAACGAGAACGCGATCTACCGCGTGATCAACGGCCTGACCCGGTGGGGCGCCAACGTCGTCCACAAGGGCAATGCCAAGGTTCACGTCTCCGGCCACGCCAGCGCCGGCGAACTCGTCTACTGCTACAACATCGTGAAGCCGCGTCACGTCATGCCGGTCCACGGCGAGTGGCGTCATCTGCGCGCCAACGGTGACCTGGCCATCCGTACCGGCGTCGAGCCGGACCGCGTGATCATCGCCGAGGACGGTGTCGTCGTGGACCTCGTCGACGGACGCGCCTCCATCACCGGCAAGGTGCCCGCGGGCAACGTCTACGTGGACGGCATGGCCGTCGGCGGCGCCACCGAGGCCTCCCTCAAGGACCGCGTGACCCTCGCCGAGGAAGGCGTGGTCACCGTCGTCGCCATCGTGGACGCCGACACCGGGGCGCTGGCGGAGGCACCGGACTTCCTGGCCCGCGGATTCGTCCATGACGATTCGACCTTCGAGACGGTCGTCCCGGTGATCGAGAAGGTCCTGGCGAAGGCCGCGCTGGAAGGCGTCGGCGACGCCCTCCAGCTGGAGCAGCTCATCAGCCGCGCGGTGGCGTCCTGGGCGTTCCGGACCCACCGCCGCAAGCCGCTCGTCATCCCGGTGATCATCGACGCCTGACGGCCGCCGAGCCGTACGGGGCGCTGGCGCGCGGTGCGCGGCGCCGGTGCGGCTCAGCCCACCGGCAGACGGTCGCGTACCGTGCCCGCCGCCGACCGCACGTCGTGCGCCACGCCGGAGACCGCCGCACCCAGATCGCGTCCGGCGCGACGGGTGCGGCGCCGGCCTGCGGAGGCGGCGGTGCGCGAGCGGTAGGCCAGCGACGGCTTCCCGTGCGTGTCCGCCGCCGCGATCAGCAGACCGCCGAAGAGGGACACGTTCTTGGTGAACTGGGTGCGCAGGCGAGCCCGTTCCTCGGGGTCCTCGGTCTTCCACCAGGCGTGCCCGGCCAGCGTGGTCGGGACGAGCGAGGCGGCCAGGGCGAGGGCCGAGGCACGCGGAAAACGACCGGCCGCGAGCAGCACGCCGGCGCCCAGCTGGACGGCGCCGTTGATCCGGACCAGCCGCTCGGTGTCCTCCGGCAGCCGGGGCACCCGTTCGGCGACGGGCAGCGCCACGGGTGCGGCGGCCGGCGCCACGGAGCGCGGGTCGAGCAGCGTACGGAATCCTCCCGAGACGAAGACGGAGGCGAGCAGGGGGCGGGCGGCTGTCCTGAGAATGGCCATGGTGAGCGCCTGCCCCGGGCGCGGGCGGGCACGCCCGCGCATCCTCCGTCCGGCCTAGGGCCCCTTCGCGACGACCGCCAGTAGGACCGCCGTCGCGGGGGAAGGAGGGGGGAAGAAGTCCCGCGATCGGATACGCATCGGACCAGGGAGGAAGCCATCGCAGCCGACGGCGTACCGCAGGAGGGCGACGCGTGGTGGAAGTCCGCGGTCGTCTACCAGATCTATCCGCGCAGCTTCGCGGACTCCGACGGCGACGGCATCGGTGACCTCGCCGGCATCACGCAGCGCCTGGACCATCTCGCGGATCTGGGCATCGACGTCATCTGGCTGTCGCCGGTCTACCCCTCGCCCCAGGACGACAACGGCTACGACATCAGCGACTACCAGGACATCGACCCGGTCTTCGGCGACCTGGCGGCGTTCGACCGGCTGCTGGCGGCCGTGCACGAACGCGGGATGAAGCTGGTGATGGACCTGGTGGTCAACCACACCTCCGACGAGCACCCGTGGTTCCAGGAGTCCCGCGATCCTCGGAGCCCCCGGCGCGACTGGTACTGGTGGCGGCCTCCGCGCGACGGCCGCGAACCGAACAACTGGGGCTCCTTCTTCTCCGGACCCACCTGGACGCACGACCCCGCGAGCGACGGGTACTACCTCCATCTCTTCTCGCCCAAGCAGCCGGACCTCAACTGGGAGCACCCGCAGCTGCGTCAGGCCGTGTACGCGATGATGCGCTGGTGGCTCGACCGCGGTGTCGACGGCTTCCGGATGGATGTCGTCAACTTCATCTCCAAGGACCCGGCGCTGCCGGACGGCGCCGTGACCGGTGACGGCCCCCTCGGCGACGGCTCGCCCCACTTCGTGTGCGGTCCCCGTATCCACGACCACCTCCAGGAGATGCACCGCGAGGTCTTCGCCCGGTACCCGGGGCGGCTGCTGACCGTGGGCGAGATGCCGGGCGTGACCGTGGAGCAGGCCCGGCTGTTCACCGATCCGGCGCGAGCCGAGGTCGACATGGTCTTCCAGTTCGAGCATGTCGGACTCGACCACGGCCGCCACAAGTTCGACCTGAGGCCCCTGCGTCTGACCGACCTCAAGGCCTCACTCGGGCGCTGGCAGACGGAGCTCGCGGACACCGGCTGGAACAGCCTGTACTGGAACAACCACGACCAGCCCCGCGCGGTCTCCCGCTTCGGCGACGACAGCCCCCGGCACCGTGTGCGCTCCGCCACCGCGCTGGCCACCGTGCTGCATCTGCACCGGGGCACGCCCTACGTCTACCAGGGCGAGGAACTGGGCATGGCCAACGCGCCGTTCCGCTCGATCGAGGACTTCCGGGACATCGAGACGCTCAACCACTACGCGCAGTCGCTCCGGGCCGGGGAGAAGCCCGAGGACGTCCTGCCGGGCCTGCGGGCGATGGGCCGGGACAACGCCCGTACCCCCATGCAGTGGGACGCGTCGCCGCACGCCGGTTTCACCACCGGCACCCCGTGGCTGCCGGTCAATCCCGATCACACCGAGGTCAACGCGGCAGCCGCCCGCGCGAACCCGGACTCCGTCTACCACCACTACCGCCGGCTGATCGCCCTGCGACACGATGAACCCGCCGTCGTGCACGGCGACTTCACGATGCTGCTGCCGGACGACGAACGGGTCTACGCCTTCACCCGGCAGCACGGCGGCACCGTACTGCTCGTGGTCGCCAACCTGAGCTCCGAGGCGGTTGCCGTGCCGCTGCCGGACGGGTGGCAGGACGCCGAACTGCTCCTCGGCAATGTCCCGGCCGGCGAGGCGACCGACGCGGCGGACCCCGCACCGTCCGGTCACGCCGTCCTCGCCCCGTGGGAGGCCCGCATCCACCGCCGCACCACCTGAGGTCACAGGGTGAAGGCCGCCTCGACGAGCATCGCGGCTCCGGCGGCCCCTCTCGGCGCGTGGCCCGGCGCACGGAGAGTCCGCGTGCCCGAGCCCACGCGCCGGGTCCGCCACCGTCGGCGAGAGCGGTGTCCCGATGATCCCGGCATCGGCGGGTAGGCGCCCTTCATGACCGTCTACGGATTTCATGCCTCGCACGAACAGGTACCGCCTGCCGACCTGCTGAGCGCGGTGGTCCACGCGGAACAGGCGGGCTTCACCGCCGCCATGTGCTCGGACCACTTCTCGCCCTGGAGCGCCCGGCAGGGTGAATCCGGCTTCGCCTGGTCGTGGCTCGGCGCCGCGTTGCAGGCGACCGACCGCATACCGTTCGGCGTCGTCAACGCGCCGGGCCAGCGGTACCACCCGGCGATCGTCGCGCAGGCGGTGGGCAGTCTCGCCGCCATGTACCCCGGACGGTTCTGGGCCGCTCTCGGCAGCGGTGAGGCGTCCAACGAGCACATCACCGGCGAGCGGTGGCCCCGCAAGGAGGTACGCAACGCGCGGCTGCGCGAGTGCGTCGACATCATCCGCGCCCTGCTGCGCGGCGAGGAGGTCAGCCATGAGGGCCTGGTGACGGTGGACCGGGCCAGGCTGTGGACCCGTCCCCCGACCCCACCGCCGCTGATCGGCGCCGCGTGCAGCGAGGCGACGGCGCGCTGGTGCGCGGACTGGGCCGACGGCCTGATCACCGTGAACGCCCCGCACGAACAGCTGACGCGGATCATCAACGCCTACCGCTCCGCCGGCGGGACCGGCCCGCTGCACCTCCAGGTCCATCTCAGCTGGGACCCCGACCACGACACGGCCCTCGCCGTCGCCCACCACCAGTGGCGTTCCAACGTCCATGGTCCGCCCGCCAGTTGGGACCTGGAGACGGCGGAGCTCTTCGACAGTGTCAGCGAGCACGTCACCCCCGAGCAGGTCGCGGACTGCGTCAACGTCTCCTCCGACCTGGGCCGGCACGCGGCCTGGCTCCAGGAGTACGCCGACCTCGGCTTCGACGCGGTGATGCTGCACCACGTCGGGCAGGAACAGGCCGCCTTCATCGAGGCGTTCGGCGCCAAGGTGCTGCCGCAGCTCGACGTGACCCGTCCGCGGGCCTACACCGCGGAGCGTGCGCGATGAGGCTGACCCGGACCTCCGACCTGTGGTGGAAGAACGCGGTGGTGTACTGCCTGGACGTCGAGACGTACCAGGACAGCAACGGCGACGGCACCGGCGACTTCGCGGGCCTCACCCAGCGGATCGACCATCTGGTGCGCCTCGGTGTCACCTGTGTGTGGCTGATGCCCTTCTACCCGACACGCGAACGCGACGACGGCTACGACATCACCGACTTCTACGGAGTCGACCCCCGCCTCGGCACGCTCGGCGACTTCACCGAGTTCGTCCGCACCGCCCGCGACCGCGGCATCCGGGTCATCGCCGACCTGGTGGTCAACCACACCTCCGAGCACCACCCCTGGTTCGAGGACGCCCGCTCGGGCCGCGACGCGGCGCACCGCGACTGGTACGTGTGGCGCGACGAGCCGCCCGAGGACGGACCCTCCGGCGTGGTCTTCCCGGACGCGGAGAAGAGCCTGTGGGAGTACGACCGGACGTCCGGCCAGTACTACCTGCACCGGTTCTACAAGCAGCAGCCCGACCTCAACATCACCAACCCGGCCGTGCGGGACGAGATAGCCCGCATCATGGGGTTCTGGACCCAGCTCGGTCTTTCCGGTTTCCGGGTCGACGCGGTGCCGTTCCTGCTGGAGACCGACGGGCAGGACGACGCCGGCCGGCTGCCCGACCCCCATGAGTACCTCGCGGATCTGCGCGCCTTCCTCGGCCGCCACTGCGGCGACGCGGTGCTGCTGGGCGAGGTCAATCTCCCCTACGACGAGACGGCGTTGTTCTTCGGCGAACCGAGCTCCGGCCGCGGCGACGAACTGACGATGTGCTTCGACTTCATCGGCATGCAGCGGATGTACCTCTCGATGGCCCGCGGCGACTCGTCCCCGCTCGCCGACGCCCTCCGTACGCGGCCCGCCGCTCCCCGCGACGCCCACTGGGCCACCTTCGTCCGCAATCACGACGAGCTGACCCTGGACAAGCTCGGCGACGACGAACGCGCCGAGGTCTTCGAGGCGTTCGGCCCCGAGAAGGACATGCAGCTCTACGACCGCGGTCTGCGCCGCAGACTGCCCCCGATGGTCGGCGGTGACAGGCGGCGGCTGGAACTCGCCTACAGCCTGCTGTTCACCCTGCCCGGTACGCCCGTCCTCTACTACGGGGAGGAGATCGGGATGGGTGAGAATCTCGCCGCGGAGGGCCGACAGGCCGTGCGCGGGCCGATGCAGTGGACCGCCGACGACGACGCCGGCTTCTCCACCGCGGACGCCGGA
The DNA here is from genome assembly GCF_036169555.1 of Streptomyces sp. NBC_00306. Taxonomy (GTDB): domain Bacteria; phylum Actinomycetota; class Actinomycetes; order Streptomycetales; family Streptomycetaceae; genus Streptomyces; species Streptomyces achmelvichensis. Next base: position 1,023,084 of record NZ_CP108032.1, read on the forward strand.
GCGTTCCCGAACCCGCTGTGCGAGGGCGAGTTCGGCCCCGGGCGGGTGAACGTGCACGACCAGACCCACGACGCCGGATCGCTGCTCGCGCGCATGCGCCTGATGATCGAGCGCTACCGCGGGGCGCCCGAACTGGCCTGGGGGACGTACGAGGTCCTCGACACCCCCGCGCCCGCCGTCCTCGCCCACATCAGCTCGCTCCCGGAGGGGGCCGTGCTGGCCCTGCACAATTTCGCGGACCACACGGTCACCGCGGAAACGAAGGCGCCCGAGCTGAAGCCGGGCACGGTGCTCACCGACGTGCTGACCGGCGCCGCCGTCACCATCCCGCGCGACGGCCGTCTGCGCACGGAGCTGGAGCCGTACGGCTACCGGTGGCTGCGCGTCGACACGACGGCGGACGACCCGGAGCGTACGACCGCGAGCTGACCGGGGCGGCTGTTCGCACGGTGCGGCTCAGCCGAGGAAGCTGAGCCGCACCGTGCGGCGCGGGTTGTCCTTGTTCGTGTCGACCAGGCAGACCGACTGCCAGGTGCCCAGTTCGAGACGTCCGCCGATCACCGGCAGCGTCGCGTGCGGAGGGACGAACGCGGGCAGGACGTGATCGCGGCCGTGGCCCGGGCTGCCGTGGCGGTGCTGCCAGCGGTCGTCGGCCGGGAGGAGGGTGTGCAGCGCGGCCAGCAGGTCGTCGTCGCTGCCCGCGCCCGTCTCGATCACGGCGACACCGGCCGTCGCGTGCGGGACGAAGACGTTGAGCAGTCCGTCCCGGCCGTTCGCCGCCTCCTGGAGAAACTGTTCGCAGGCGCCGGTCAGATCGGTCACCGTCTCGTCGGAGCCGGTGGTGAGGTTCAGGACCTTGGTGGTGAAGGGTGCGGGCATGGGTCCATTTTCCCCCTCCGCGGGCCGCCTGCCCGTGAAGGCCCCGGCCGGGGAGGCCGCCGTGCCGGTCGTTCGGCGGGCGACGCGCGGTACGAAACCGGCCCGTCGGCCTCCCGTGGGTGCGACGGTCGATGGACGCGAAGAGCCGGGTGTGTCCACCATGGATGCACCCCTGACACGGCTTTCCGGCGCGGCGACGTCACGAGCGGACGGGACGGTGCTCCATGATCCACAGCGCTCCGGGTGCGGACTCCCCGCCCCTCCCCTCGGCCGCGGACGTCGTGATCGTGGGCGGCGGTGTCATCGGAGCGAGCATCGCCTTCCATCTGGCCGAGGCCGGCGTCCGGGACGTCCTGGTGGTGGAGCGCGACGAGCCGGCGTCGGGATCGTCGGGGAAACCGATCGGCGGGATCCGCGCCCAGTTCTCGGACCCGCTGAACATCGGGCTGGGACAGCGCAGCCTGGAAGCCTGGCGACAGTTCGCCACCCGCCCTGGCGCCGACATCGGGCTGCGGACCATCGGGTATCTCTTCCTCCTGGGCACGGGGAAGGAGGTGGCGACGTTCGAGCGGGCCGTCGCCGTGCAGAACGATCTGGGGGTCCGCAGCCGGATCATCACGCCGCGCGAGGCTCACGAGCTGTGCCCGTACATCGATCCGTCCTCGATCGCCGCCGCGGCCCACTCCCCCGACGACGGCTGTGCGCTCCCCGGTGCCGCGGTCGGCGGGTACCTCCGTGCGGCCCGCAGGCTCGGTGCCACGGTCCTTACCCACTGCGCGGTCACCGGCATCGCCACCGACGACGGCCGGGTGCGGGCGGTGCACACCTCGTCGGGGACCGTGCGCACCGGCACCGTGGTGTGTGCCGCGGGAGCCTGGTCGGGGGCCGTCGGTGCGATGGCCGGAGTGCCGCTGCCCGTGGTCCCGTTGCGCCGCCGGATCGCGATGACGGGCCCGCTCAGGCCCGGGCCGCCGAGAATCCCGTTCACCCTGGACTTCGCGTCGTCGCTCTACTTCCACGACGACGGCGCGGGTGGGCTGGTCCTCGGGCTCTCCGACCCGCGTCAGAAGCCGGGCTTCGGACGGGAGTTCAGCGTCGAATGGCTGGAGCCGTTCCGGGAGGCGGCCCGGCGGCGGGCGCCGGCGCTCGCGTCGCTGGGGGTCCGCAGCGGCTGGGCGGGGCTGTACGAGGTGACGCCCGACCGCAACGCCCTCATCGGCCGGGCCCGCGAGGTGGACGGATTCCTGTATGCCACCGGCTTCTCCGGGCACGGTTTTCTCCAGGCCCCAGCGGTCGGCGAGATCATGCGCGATCTGTATCTGGAGGCGACGCCGTTCGTCGATGTCGGTCCGCTGTCCGCGACCCGTTTCGAAGGGAGCGCAGCCGCTGCCCGGCCCGAGGCCCACATCATCTGACGCGCGGGGATCGGACCACGAGAGGCCCGAGCCGGACATCCGGGAAGCAATAGATCCCAGAACCGTGGATCCGAGAAGCATGGATCCGAGAAGGCGCACAGCAGACAAGGAGGACCGCATGATCCCGACCTGGCGGCTGCGGGCGGCGTTCGCCCGACGCCTCTCCGACATGTACGGGGCCGAAGTGCCCGCGTACACCACGCTCCTGGAGGTGTCGGCCCAGGTCAACGACGAGGTGATCGGCAAGGACGGCGACGCGGGCCGCCTCGGCGGGATCGAGCGGGTGACGGCCGAGCGGCACGGCGCGATCCGCGTCGGCACCCCGCGTGAGATGCGCCAGGCCGCCCAGATCTTCGCCGCGCTCGGTATGCGGCCGGTCGGCTTCTACGATCTGCGCGAGGCCGCGGCCAGCTCGGTGCCGGTCGTCTCCACCGCCTTTCGTCCCGTCGAGGCCGAGGAGCTGGAACGCAATCCCTTCCGCGTCTTCACCTCCATGCTCACCACCGCCGACCGGCGGTTCTTCGACGCTGAACTCGAAGGCCGGCTGGAGTCGTTCCTCGACCGGCGCGCTCTCTTCCCTCCGGAGCTGCTGCATCTGGCGGCACAGGCGGAGCGGGAGGAGGGGCTCGACGAGGCGGCCGCGGAGCGATTCCTCACCCTGGCGGTGGCCGCTTTCGAACTCTCCCCGGAGCCCGTGGACCGGGCCTGGTACGCGGAACTGGAGCGGATCTCGGCCGTCGCCGCCGACATCGGCGGTGTCGCGAGCACGCACATCAACCACCTCACACCGCGCGTCCTCGACATCGACGAGCTCTACCGGCGGATGGGAGAGCGCGGCATCACGATGATCGACCGCATCCAGGGTCCGCCGCGGTGGGACGGTCCCGATGTCCTGCTGCGCCAGACGTCCTTCCGTGCGCTCTCGGAGGCACGGCGTTTCCGGGAGCCGGACGGCAGCATCGGCGAGGGTGCCCTGCGGGTGCGGTTCGGTGAGGTCGAGGCCCGCGGCATCGCCCTCACACGGGCGGGCCGGACGCTCTACGACGAACTGATCGGCGGATCCGCCGAGGAATGGCCGCTGCGCTTCCCCCGTACGGAACGTCAGTTGGCCGCCCGGGAGATGGGGTACTTCCGGTACGAACCGGCGGCCGGCCGGCCGCTCGACGGGCAGCGGCCGCCGCAGGACCTGCCCGGTCTGCTCGACGGCGGCTGGCTCAGCGCCCTGCCCATCGTCTACGAGGACTTCCTGCCCGCGTCGGCCGCCGGGATCTTCCAGTCGAACCTCACCGAGGAGGGCACCCGGGACCGCACGGCCATCGGCACGCACTACGACCAGCGGTGGCTCTCGGAGGTGCTGGAGCGCCCGGTCCACGACCCCTTCGATCTCTACGCCGCTCAGCAGGACCGTTCACTACGGCAGGCCCGCGAGGCCATCGGACACCCCAAGGACGCGCTGTGACAGGACATGCTGTGACCAGCAACGACATTCCTCTTCCGGACCTCGAAGCGCTGCGTTCGCTCGCCCGGGAGAGCCTGCGGCGCTGCGGCGCCGAGCTGCCCGCGGACGGCGGCGACGTCGTCGCGCGGTCGCCGCTGACCGGCGGCACGCTCTTCACTCTGCCCGCCACCGGGGCCGCAGAGGTGGACGCGGCGATCGGGGCGGCCGCGGAGGCGTTCCCGCAGTGGCGCACTGTGCCCGCGCCCCGGCGCGGCGCGCTGGTCAAGCGGCTGGGTGAGCTGCTCACCGAGCACAAGGAGCACCTCGCCGACCTGGTCACCGTCGAAGCGGGAAAGATCCGCTCCGAGGCGCTCGGCGAGGTGCAGGAGATGATCGACATCTGCGAGTTCGCGGTCGGTCTGTCCCGGCAGCTCTACGGGCGGACCATGGCCTCCGAGCGCCCCGGCCACCGTCTCTCGGAGAGCTGGCATCCGCTCGGCGTCGTCGGGGTGATCTCCGCCTTCAACTTCCCGGTCGCCGTCTGGTCCTGGAACACCGCCGTCGCCCTGGTCTGCGGCGACCCGGTGGTGTGGAAACCCTCGGAACTCACCCCGCTCACCGCCCTGGCCTGCGACGCGCTCCTGGCGCGGGCCGCGGCCGACACGGGTGCGCCCGCCGGCCTGCACCAGGTCCTGCTCGGCGGCCGCGACATCGGCGAGCGGCTCGTCGACGACGAGCGGGTGGCGCTGGTGAGCGCGACCGGTTCGGTGCGGATGGGCAAGGAGGTGGCACCGCGCGTGGCCGCCCGTTTCGGCCGCTGTCTGCTGGAGCTCGGCGGCAACAACGGGGCCGTCGTCACCCCGTCAGCCGACCTCGACCTCTCGGTGCGCGGCATCGTCTTCTCCGCGGCCGGCACCGCGGGGCAGCGCTGCACCTCACTGCGCCGGCTGATCGTCCACGAGGACATCGCCGACCGGCTGGTCGAGAAGATCGTCCACGCGTACGGACAGCTGCCGGTCGGTGATCCTTTCGCGGACGGCACGCTGGTGGGTCCGCTGATCTCCGGCGCCGCGCACGACGCCATGAGGCAGGCGCTCGCCGATGCGGAGGCGGACGGCGGCAAGGTCCTCACCGGCGGCGAGCGGCTGACGGCGCGGTCGGCCCCGGACGCGGTCTATGTGCGGCCCGCGGTCGTCCGGATGCCCGCGCAGACCGATGTCGTGCGACGGGAGACCTTCGCCCCGATCCTGTACGTGCTGACCTATCGGACGCTGGAGGAGGCGGTCGCGCTGCACAACGGCGTGCCGCAGGGTCTGTCGTCGAGCATCTTCACGCAGGACCAGCGGGAGGCGGAGCGCTTCCTGGGCGCCGACGGGTCCGACTGCGGTATCGCCAACGTCAACATCGGCACGTCGGGTGCCGAGATCGGCGGGGCGTTCGGCGGCGAGAAGGAGACGGGCGGCGGGCGCGAGTCCGGCTCGGACGCCTGGCGTGCGTACATGCGCCGGGCGACCAACACGGTGAACTACTCCGACAGCCTGCCGCTGGCCCAGGGGGTCAATTTCCTCTAGACCGCGCCTGGGCCCCCGGGGCCCGGGGGGCCTCTGGGCGCGCCTGGGGCCCCGAGGCCTCGTCGCCCGTACGCGCCGCCCGGGCGGGAAGATCCGCGGACCCTCCGCAGTTGGTAGAAGCGTGAACAACTTCGGGGCGCGTGACGCGACGCGGAACAAGGACGTGGTCGTCATAGGCGCCGGGCAGGCGGGACTGTCCGGCGCCTACCATCTGCGCCGTGTCGGGCTGGTCCCCGACCGCGACTTCGTGGTCCTCGACCACTCCCCGCAACCGGGTGGCGCCTGGCAGTTCCGCTGGCCGACGCTGACCTACGGCAAGGTCCACGGCATGCACTCACTCCCCGGGATGGAGCTGACCGGAGCGGACGACGACCGGCCCTCGTCGGAGGTGATCGGGGCCTACTTCGCCGCCTACGAGGAGCGCTTCGACCTGCGCGTGCACCGCCCCGTCGACGTCCTGGCGGTGCGCGAAGGAGACGACGGCCGGCTGCGCGTCGAGACCTCGGAGGGGACCTGGTCGGCGCGGGCGCTGATCAGTGCGACCGGCACCTGGGACCGGCCCTTCTGGCCGCGCTACCCGGGCCAGGAGACCTTCCGCGGGCGGCAGTTGCACACCGCCGGGTACCGGGGGCCCGAGGAGTTCGCCGGGCAGCGGGTGGTCGTCGTGGGCGGCGGAGCCTCGGGGACCCAGCATCTGATGGAGATCGCCCCGTACGCGGCGGCCACCACCTGGGTCACCCGGCGGCCACCGGTCTTCCGCGAGGGGCCCTTCGACGAGAACGTGGGTCGGGCGGTCGTGGCCAAGGTCGACGAACGCGTACGCCTCGGGCTGCCGCCGCAGAGTGTCGTCTCGGTGACCGGACTGCCGCTCAACGACGCGATCAGGCGCGCCCGCGAGGACGGGGTGCTCGATCGGCTGCCGATGTTCGACCGGATCACACCGGACGGTGTCGCCTGGGACGACGGACGCGTGGTGGAGGCGGACGTGATCCTCTGGGCGACCGGGTTCCGCGCGGCGATCGACCATCTCGCGCCTCTGAAGCTGCGCGAGCCGGGCGGGGGCATCCGGATGGACGGCACGCGGGCCGTCCGGGACCCCCGTATCCACCTCGTGGGCTACGGGCCGTCGGCATCGACGATCGGCGCCAACCGGGCGGGGCGGGCGGCCGTGCACGAGATCATGCGGCTGCTGGAGCGGGAGCCGGCACTGGTCTGAGGACGTGCCCGTCAGCCGGACGACGGCACGCCTCGGCTTGCGGGCCGCCCCTCACCCGTCAGCCGTCAGCCGTCAGCCGTCAGCCGTCAGCCGTCAGCCGGAACGATCCTTCGCACGGTTGGCGTTGAACTCCCGCACATTGCGCTGGTGTTCCTCGTAGTCCGCCGTGAAGCGGGTGTCGCCGGGGGCCACGGTCACGAAGTAGAGCCAGTCGCCCGGCGCCGGTTCGACAGCGGCGCGCAGAGCGTGCTCCCCCGGGTTGCCGATGGGCGTCGGGGGCAGCCCCTCGCGCCGATAGGTGTTGTACGGGTTGTCGATCCTGGTGTCGTCGGCCGTGGTGTCCAGCGTGCTGCGGTTCAGCGCGTAGTTCAGCGTCGAGTCCATCTGGAGAGGCATCTGCCGTGCGAGGCGGTTGTGGACGACCCGTGCGACCTTGGCCATGTCCTCGGGCGTGTCGGCCTCGGCCTGCACGATGCTGGCGATGTTGACGGTCTGATAGTCCGTCAGCCCACTGCGCTGCGCACCGGCCGGTACGCCGGCTGCACCGAACCGCTTGTTCGCCGTGTCGACCATGTAGGCGAGCAGGCTCGCCGGCGTCGTGTCGGAGTCGATCGGATACGTCGCGGGGAAGAGGTAGCCCTCGGGGTTGCCCCGGGCTTCGGCGGGCAAGTCGAGCGGGGCCGTGCCGACGGCCTTGCGGGTGGTCCCGGGTGCCTTCCCGAGTGCCTCGTCGACCGCTGCGTAGATCTGCGCGGTGCGCCGGCCCTCGGGCACGAGCAGGGTGTCCTGCTCGCCCTCGGGCTCGCCGGACAGCATCAGCGCGACCACCACCGCGGCCGCCGCCACGGCGAGGGCGGCGGTCACGATCAGGGCCCATCGGCCACGGCGGGACAGGCGTGGCCCGCGCCTGGACGGTGACGGCGAAGGCTCGTCGTTCATACGCGCACGCTAACCCGGGCCGCCCGCCGACCCTGCGCACCACCGCGGTCCGCACACCGGATCGACACCTGCCGTTTCCCGTCGCCCCGTATGTGCAGGGTGGACTGGCCGCCGTATCAGCGGGTGAAGGGCGGCAGGGCCGCGAACTCCGGCGCCACCTGGACCGCTTCGGCGAGCGTGTCGAGCACCCGCCGCACCCGCGTCAGCGGGTGGTCCGGGAACTGCTGGTCCCACTGGGCGTGGTCGGCGGTGTGGAAGGGCAGTCCGCCCTGCACCTCCGGGGCATAGGGGTGCGGCCGGAAGTAGTTGTCGTGGCCGACCTGTGCCATCACCATGGCCTCGCGCATCCCGGTCATCCCTCGCTCGGGTGACTGGACCTTCACCACGGTGCTGCAGGTCGCCCGCGGCACGGTGTAGCTGCCGATGAAGGCCTGCCCGCTGGGCTGTCCCGGCAGCGGCAGCTTCAGTATCTGCTTGAGCGCCGGCAGTCCGCCGAGCGACTTCACGGAGGCCTCGATCAGCCCTCCGCCCGCGTCCGCGGTGAGCCGGGTCAGCGCCGCCCGCAGAGCGGGCCCGTCGTCGAGCGACGCGGGAAGATCCGGGGTCAGTCCGAAGAAGTGCACCGACAGCAGGTCGCCGTCGTCGTTCGCCCAGACGTCCTGGTCGACAGGCCGGTAGCCGGGCAGTTCCACGCCAAGGAGTGCTCTCATGGGCGGCGATCATGCCGTACCCACCGGACCCCTCGTCACTCAGGGGGCGATGACGGGGACGGTCAACTGCGCGTCCCTGCGCACCAATGCGGCATAGCGGCCGTCCAGAGCGAGCAGCTTGTCGTGGCTGCCGCGCTCGGCGACGCGTCCCGCTTCGAGGACGACGATCTCGTCCGCGTCCCGGACGGTGGAGAGGCGGTGCGCGATGGTGATGGTCGTGCGGCCGGCGGACAGCGCGTCAATGGCCTCCTGCACCGCGTACTCGGTGCGGGTGTCCAGTGCGCTGGTCGCCTCGTCGAGGATGAGCACGGGCGGGTCGCGCAGGATGGTGCGGGCGATGGCGAGGCGCTGCTTCTCGCCGCCGGAGAACCGGTATCCCCGCTCGCCGACCAGGGTGTCGTACCCATCGGGCAGGGAGGCGATGTGGTCGTGGATCTGTGCGGCCCGGGCGGCCGCCTCGATCTCCGCGTCCGTGGCGTCCGGCTTGGCGAAGCGCAGATTCTCGGCCACGGAGGCATGGAAGAGATAGGTCTCCTGGGAGACCACTCCGACGGCGCGCGCGAGGGTGTCGAAGTCCAGGTCGCGTACGTCGACTCCGTCGATCGTGACTCTGCCTCCCGTGACGTCGTACAGCCGGGGCACGAGATAGCTCAGGGTGGACTTGCCGGAGCCGGTGGGTCCGACGACGGCCAGCCGCCCTCCGGCCGGCACGGTCACATCGACGCCGTCGATGGTGAGCTCGGTCTGCGTGTCGTCGTAGGCGAAGTCGATGTCCTCGAAGCGGACTTCGCCACGGATCGTGTCGAGCCGCACCGGCTTCTCCGGTTCGGTGATCTCCACGGGCAGGTCGAGGTACTCGAAGATGCGCTGGAAGAGCGCGAGGGACGCCTGCATCTGCACACCGGTGGAGAGCAGGCTCACGGCCGGGCGGAACAGGCCCTGCTGGAGGGAGACGAAGGCGACGAGGGTGCCGATGGAGATCGTGGGCCCGCCGCTCTGGAGGGCGAACCCGGCGGCCCAGTAGATGAGGGCCGGCATCGCGGCCATGACGATGCCGATGGTCGACATCCGCCAGCGGCCGGCCATGCTGGAGCGCACTTCGAGGTCGACGAGGCGCTCGGACTCCTCCGCGAAGGACTTGGTGAGCGAGTCGGCCCGGCCCATGGTGCGGCCGAGCAGGATGCCGCTGACCGAGAGCGACTCGGTGACGGTCGCGGCCATCACCGCCATCTGTTTCTGGCGCTGGGTGGTGATGCGCTTGCGTTCGTTGCCCACGCGGCGGCTGATCCAGACGAACAGCGGCAGCAGGAGCAGCGAGACCACGGTCAGCCGCCAGTCCAGCGCGAGCATCGCCACGACGGTGGCGACGACGGCCGTGAGGTTGGAGACCAGCGAGGTGGCGGTGGAGGTCACGGTCGCCTGCATCCCGCCGATGTCGTTGGCGATCCGCGACTGGACCTCGCCGGTGCGCGTCCTGGTGAAGAAGGCGAGCGGCATCCGCTGGAGCTGGGCGTAGACCGCGGTGCGCAGGTCGTGCATCACGCGCTGGCCGACGGTGGTGGAGATCAGTGTCTGCAGCACGCCGAAGACGCTGGTCATCACCGCGGTGAGGATCATGCCGAGGGCGAGCAGACTGAGCAGGCCGGTGCGGCCCTGCGGAATGGCGGTGTCGAGGATCTCGCGCAGCATGAAGGGCGAGGCGACGGAGACGGCCGACGCGGCGCCGACGAGCAGTCCGACGATCGCGAGGCGGCCGCGGTAGGGGCGGAAGAGCCGGAGGATCCGGCGGACCTCGGCCCTCGGTTGTTCCGGTTCTTTGGCGTGGGCGTTCCACGGGGTGGCTTCGGGGTGCATGGGCTCCTTCGAGGATTTCGACGGAATGTCCGGGCTCGATGACTCTCGACGACGGTCGACGACTCCGGATTCGCACGAACGGTACGTGCGGCCGCACGTACCGCACGTACGGGATGAGTCCGGACGTACAGGATGAGATTTTGAGAGCTTAGCTCACTGTTACCTGTATTCACAATGAGCCTGGTCCTGATATTGTTCCCGTATGAGCACACCCGACCCCGACGGCCTGCTGGCCGAGCAGCTGCTGCGGCTGACCCGGAGACTGCATCGCAGCCAGAAGCGGCAGCTGGAGTCGGCCGACATCGCGATCACCCCCGCCCAGTCCCGTCTGCTGCGGACCCTCGCGCACTACGACGACCCGCCACGCATGGCCGACATCGCGTCGCGCCTCGAAGTGGTCCCGCGGGCCGTGACGAGCCTGGTGGACGGGCTGGAGGCAAGCGGCTGCGTCCGCCGCGCCCCCGACCCCAGCAACCGCCGGGTGATCCGCATCGAGCTCACCGACACCGGCCGTGCCACGCTCCGGGCCCTGCGGGCCGCGCGCCGCGCCGCCGCGGAGGACATCCTGGCCCCGCTCACCACCGAACAGCGTGAGGTGTTCGGCGGGCTGCTCTCCACCCTGGTCGACGGTCCCGGGGTCCGCTGCTGACACCTGCGCCGGGCCGCGCGACGAAGAGTCCATGCGTTCACCCCCGAGAGTCCAAACGCGGCTCTTGCTCATCACCAGCCTCAACACCCATGGTCCTAGCCGAGGTTCATGACCCGGCCGCGCACCAGCTTTCGTGGAGGCTCGATGAACGACGCAGCGATACCGGACCAGCGTAGTGACGACGGCGACGACGACGGCTCGATGAGCCGTCGTTCCGTTCTACGGACCACGGCGGGCGTGGCGGGAGCGGGACTCGGCCTCAGCGCCCTGGGGACCGGCACCGCGGCCGCCGCCCAGACCGCGAGATCCGCCACCGCACCGCAGGCGCCGAGCCCCGCACGGCAGGGCCGCACCATGGCCGGGGTGCCCTTCGAGCGCCGCGGGACGGTGCGCGTCGGCATCGTCGGCCTCGGCAACCGCGGCGGCAGCATGATCGATCTCTTCCTGGCCGTCCCCGGCGTCCGGGTGATGGCCGTGTGCGACCCGGTGAAGGCCAAGGCCGAGAGCGCCGCCGCCAAGGTCGTGGCCGCCGGGCAGGCGGCGCCGGCCGTCTACACCAAGGGCGACGACGACTACGAGAACCTCTGCAAGCGCGGCGACATCGACTTCGTCTATGTCGCGACGCCGTGGGACCTCCACTTCGAGATGGCGAAGACCGCGCTCCTCAACGGCAAACACGTCGGCGTGGAGTGTCCGATCGCGATGAGGCTGGACGAACTGTGGGCGCTGGTCGATCTCTCCGAGCGCACCCGCCGGCACTGTATGCAGCTGGAGAACTGCTGCTACGGCCGCAACGAGATGCGGGTGCTGCGGATGGCGCACGCGGGCAAGTTCGGTGAACTCCTGCACGGGGCAGGGGCGTACAACCACGATCTGCGCGGTCTGATGTTCGACCCGGACTACTACGAGGGACCATGGCGCAGGCTGTGGCACACCCGGCTGCGCGGGGATCTGTACCCCAATCACGGCTTCGGCCCCGTCGCCAACTACCTGGACGTCAACCGCGGCGACCGCGTGGTGAGCATCTCCAGTTTCGGCACCCCGGCCCTGGGCCTGGCGGAGTACCGCAAGGCGCACATGCCGCCGGGCGATCCGAGCTGGAAGGAGACGTACATCGAGAGCGACCGGACGATCAGCATGCTCCGCACCGCGAAGGGGCGGGTCATCCGGCTGGAGCACGACGTGTCGACTCCGCACCCCTACAGCCGGATCAACAGCCTCGGCGGCACCAAGGGCGTCTTCGAGGACTACCCCGCGCGCATCTACATCGAGCCCGACCACTCCGACGACGCCTGGGGCGACTTCGAGGCATACACGGAGTGGGACCACTGGCTGTGGAAGGAGCACTCCGACCCGCCGGGCGGCCATGGCGGCATGGACTACATCATGATCTTCCGGGTGATGCAGTGCATGCAGCTCGGACTGGTTCCGGACTTCGACGTCTACGATGCGGCGACCTGGACGGCGCCCGTCCCGCTCAGCCATGCGTCGGTGAAGGCGAAGGGTGCGCCGATGGAGATGCCCGACTTCACCCGCGGCGAGTGGCGCAAGGAACGGTCCGGCGTGGACTCGGACAAGCCGTAGACGGCCCGCGCGGGGCCCGGTCGGCACCGACCGGGCCCGGCGCTCCGTCGGCACCCTCGGCGCCGGCCCGGCAGTTGGGGGTGCTCAGCAGCGCCGGCGGTCCTCGGTGAGCATGCCCTGAACCGTCGTCAGGCTCCGGTCGTAGCAGCCCTCCGGGCCGTGCAGCAGGTACCGCTCCGCGGTACGGCCCACCGCGTGCCGCTGATCACGCGGCACATTGGCCGTGTACGTGGCGTCACCGGTGTACCGGTCGTCCAGCCGCGACCACGCGAGCCGCCGGCCGCCGCGCACCTCGGCCGTATCGGCCCTGTCCCCCAGCGTGAGCACGGTCCGCAGCCGGTCGCCGGCGCCGAGCGTGGTGGTGCCGTCCATGGTGTAGAGGCGGTGGGTGGCGGTGGCCCGTCCCCCGCTCGTGACCGTCTCGTCGTCCGTCCAGGTCCCCTTGAGCGCGTCGAGCTTCTCGTCCTCGGTCCAGCGGTGGACGGACACGTTCCCGACCGCGCGGCTGACGGTGATCGTGACCCGCCCGTGCGAGGTGTCGAGATACCCGCTCACGGTGAGGCGGTGGCTGCCCTTCATGTCGAGGCGGTGCTCCGGACCGGGCGTGTGCCGTACCGAGTTGACCGGGGTGCTCTCGTGATGGCGGGTCAGACCGCCGGTGACCACCGTGCTGCCCTCGTCCTGCCACACCAGCACGTTGGTGGGGGTGCTCCATCCGGGCCGGCCGTGCGGGACCCCGGCGACGGACACCTCGACGCGGTGCTCCCGGCCGTCGTTGAGCAGGGCGGCGAAGGGAGTGAGGTCGTACTGGACCGGCTTGATGTCGAACGCCCGCGGCCCCGGGATCACGTACCAGAGAAAGGGGTTGGACCAGCCGCCGGTCCAGACCGTCGGGAAGGGCGCGGCGATGCCCGCGAGCCGGCCGTCGACCCGGATCTGCACCTCGCGGTAGGGGCCGTCACCGGCCTTGCAGGAGTACGGGGCCGTGTCCGGGACGGTGAGGTACCAGTACTCCTCGCAGCCGCCGCCGGAACCCGTGGCGTACACCTCGGCCAGGATCCGTTCGGAGTTGCGGGGCGTGGTGAGCGACGTGCCGTTCAGGGCGAGTACCCGGTCGGGGACGGCGGCGGACCGGGCCGCGCCGTGGGCGGCGTAGAAGGTGAGCGTGACCTTGACGTCGATGATCCCGGTGTACGTCTCGTCGACGACGTTGCCGATCAGCATCTCGACCGGATGCGCGCCGCGCAGGAGTTCGCTGTAGCGCGTGACGTCCTTCTCCACCGACCAGGCGATTCCGTCGGGCGAGGGCTGCGGTGTCGAGGTGCGCAGGATCTCCACTCCCCCGACGGAAAGATGGCCCAGACGGTCGTACTGGCGGCCCTTCACGTTCCCGTCGAGCCGCAGCACCACCGTGCTCCAGCGGTCACCGCAGCCCTTCGGAGGCGTGTAGCTCCCCCGGTACGGCGTGAAGTCCCGGAACTGCGCCTGCGCCAGCGTCACGTCGCAGGACCGGGTGCCGGGGCGGGTGACGGGCGGCGCGGCGGTGACGGGGTCGTGCCAGTCGCTGCCGAACTCCGCCGGCGGTTCGGATGCCCGCGGTGCGGCACCCGATGGTCCGACGGCCGGAGGTTCGACGGCCGGCGGTTCGGCGACCGCTGCGGCGGGCCCCGCGCCGAGCAGTGTTCCGGTCACCAGAACCAGCCCGGCGAGCATGGACATGATCTGTCGTCTCATGCCTCAGGAGTGAACCGGCGACCGCCTCGGCACGCCAGGCCCACGGACCGGAGATTGGCGCGTTCTGCCTTGTCACGCGCAAAAACCGATTGCGGAAGAGGCCCTCGAAAGGCGAACCTTGCACGGTTTGCGCCACCCGTTTCGAGCTCTGGGACGTCATGCAGATTCGCGATCTTCCGTACACCGACCCCGGCTCGCCGGATGCCAGGTCGGGGCCGCGGTTCCTGCTCTGGCTGGGTCGCAATCAGCTGGACGGCCAGCTCAAGGCGCTGGCCTGGGGACTGCTGCACTTCTGCGGTGTGGCAGGCCTGCCCCTGGGAGTCGGCCGGGCCGTGCAGGCGGTCGTGGACCGCTCCGGCAGCGGGCTCGCGCTCTCCGGCGCGGTGATCGTCCTGTGCGGTGTGGCGATCACGGTGGGCGACACCATGCTGCACCGCGCGGCCGTCACCAACTGGATCACCGCCGCGGCCCGGGTCCAGCAGCTGCTGGCCCGCAAGGCCGCGGAACTGGGCTCGGCGCTGACCCGCCGGGTCGCGGCCGGCGAAGTGGTCGCGGTCTCCACCGGCGATGTGGAGAAGATCGGCTGGTTCGTCGAAGCCGTCTCCCGTTTCGCCGCGGCCGCCCTCACCGTGGTCCTGGTCTGCGTCGGCCTCCTGCTCTACGAGCCGGAGCTCGGCGTGATCGTCGCCATCGGTGTCCCGGTGCTGGCGCTCGCGGTGCTGCCCCTGCTCCCCCGCGCCACCCGGCGCGCCGACATCCAGCGCGAGAAGGCCGGCCGGGCCACCGAGCTGGCCTCGGACACCGTCGCCGGTCTGCGCGTCCTGCGCGGGATCGGCGGTGAGGAGCTGTTCCTCGGCCGCTACCGGGTGGCCTCCCAGGAGGTCCGCAGGGCGGCGGTCCGCAGCGCCCGGATGTGGGCGCTGATCTCGGCGATCCAGGTCCTGCTGCCGGGTCTGCTGCTGATCGCGGTGGTCTGGTACGGGGCGGGGCTGGTACGGGACGGCCGGATCGGCGTGGGTGAGCTCGTCACCGCGTTCAGCGCGGTGACCCTCCTGATGTACCCGCTGCGGCACTTCGAGGAGATCGCCATGGCGTACTCCTTCTCGCGGCCTTCCGCGAAGCGTGCCGCACGGGTGCTGGCGCTGCGGCGTACGTCGGAGCCGTCGGGCGTGGAGTACGGCAGCCCCAGCGGTGACCTGTACGACCCGGCGACCGGCGTCCTCGCCCCGACCGGCCTGTTCACGGCCGTGGTGTGCGGGGACCCGGACGCGGCCGGCGTGCTGGCGGAACGGCTCGGCGGCCACGCGGCCGGCGGCACGGACGGCACGCCCTCCGTGCTGCTGGGCGGTGTGCCGCTGGACGAGCTGGTCCTGGACGCTTCACGAACCGCCGTCCTCGTCCAGGACAAGGACCCGGTGCTGCTCTCCGGCACGCTGCGGGAGCTGCTCGACGTACCGGCCTCCGGTCAGGTCGCCGCCGAGGACGCGCTCGCTGCCGCGCAGTGCGCCGATGTCCTGGACGCGCTCGCGCAGGCGTCCGTGGAGGACGACGGCGATCCGATGGAGACACGGATCACCGAACGCGGCCGGTCGCTCTCGGGCGGACAGCGCCAGCGGCTCGCCCTGGCCCGGTCGCTGGTCACCGACCCCGAGGTGCTCGTCCTGGACGAGCCGACGTCCGCCGTGGACTCGCACACGGAGGCCCGGATCGCCGAGGGGATCCGCACGCTGCGGACCGGCCGCACCACGGTGGTGTTCGCCTCGTCGCCGCTGCTGCTGGACCGCGCCGACCAGGTGGTGTTCGTGCACGACGGCAAGGTCGCGGCCGTCGGTACGCACCGCGAACTGCTGCATGGCGTCGAGTACCGGGCGGTCGTGACCCGTGAGACAGAGGAGGAGCAACTCGGCGGCACACAGGCCACCGACGAGCTCGCGGAACTGGAAGAGATGGAGGAGTCGGCGTGATCGGCGTGGCACCACCGGCATACGATCCGGCGGCCCCGGAGTCGACGGCGACCCTGCCCGTCGGTACCCCGGCGACGGTACGGACCTACGTCCGCGAACTGCTGCGGCGGCATCGCGGGGCCTTCGTCCTGCTGGTCTCCGTCAACGCCGTCGCGGTGATCGCCTCGATGGTCGGCCCCTACCTGCTCGGCGGACTGGTCGAGGACCTCGCCGACGGAGCGCGCGATCTGCACCTGGAGCGCACGGCGGCCCTGTTCGCGGTCGCGCTGGTCGTGCAGACCGTGTTCACCCGGCTGATGCGGCTGCGCGGCGCCATGCTCGGCGAGGAGATGCTGGCCGACCTTCGCGAGGACTTCCTCGTACGGTCGGTGGGTCTGCCGCCGGGCGTGCTGGAGCGGGCCGGGACCGGTGATCTGCTGTCGCGTATCACCACCGACATCGACCGGCTGGCCAACGCGATGCGTGAGGCGGTGCCGCAGCTGGCGATCGGCGTGGTCTGGGCGGGACTGCTGATCGGCGCGCTCACCGTGACCGCGCCGCCGCTGGCGCTGGCCGTGCTGGTCGCCCTCCCGGTCCTGGTGATCGGCTGCCGCTGGTACTTCCGGCGTGCGCCCTCCGCCTACCGCTCGGAGGCCGCCGGATACGCGGCGGTCGCCGCGGTGCTCGCGGAGACCGTGGACGCCGGCCAAACGGTGGAGGCGCACCGGCTCGGGGACCGCCGGGTCTCCCTGTCCGAGCAGCGGATCAAGGAGTGGACCGCCTGGGAGCGCTACACGCTCTATCTGCGGTCGGTGCTGTTCCCGGTCATCAACGTCACCCATGTGACGATCCTCGGCGCGGTGCTGCTGATCGGCGGCGTCTTCGTCCTCCAGGGCTGGATCTCCGTGGGCCAGCTGACGACGGGTGCCCTGCTGGCGCAGATGATGGTCGATCCGGTCAATCTGATCCTGCGCTGGTACGACGAGCTCCAGGTCGCCCAGGTGTCGATCGCCCGGCTCGTCGGCGTGCGCGACATCGAGCCGGACGCCGGCGACGCACGGGTACGGCCGGACGGCCGGGAGGTCCGTGCTGATGAGGTGCACTTCGGTTACCGCGAGGGTGTGGACGTCCTCCACGAGGTGTCCCTGTCGGTCGCGCCCGGCACCCGGCTGGCGCTGGTCGGACCGTCCGGCGCGGGCAAGTCGACGCTGGGCCGGCTGCTGGCGGGCATCTACGCCCCGCGGGCGGGCCGGGTCTCCCTCGGCGACGCCGAGCTGTCCCGGATGCCGGCCGAGCGGATCCGTGAGCATGTCGCCCTGGTCAACCAGGAGCACCATGTCTTCGTCGGCTCGCTGAGGGACAATCTTCTGCTGGCCCGTACGGGAGCGGCGGACGCGGAGCTGTGGGCCGCGCTCGGCGCGGTGGACGCGGACGGCTGGGCGCAGGCGCTGGACGAGGGCCTGGACACGGAGGTGGGCTCGGGCGGTCTCGCGCTCACCCCGGCACAGGCCCAGCAGATCGCGCTGGCCCGGCTGGTTCTGGCCGACCCGCACACGCTGGTGCTGGACGAGGCGACCTCGCTCCTGGACCCGCGTGCGGCCCGTCACCTGGAGCGCTCGCTCGCGCGGGTGCTGGACGGCCGTACGGTCGTGGCGATCGCCCACCGGCTGCACACCGCTCACGACGCGGATGTGATCGCGGTGGTCGAGGACGGCCGGATCACCGAGCTGGGCAGCCACGACGAACTGGTCGCGGCGGACGGGGCGTACGCGGCCCTGTGGCGCTCCTGGCACGGCTGAGCCTGCCGCGCGGGGAAGGGGCGGCCGGCCTGCGGACGCTCCCTGGGTACAGCAACCGCCCGTGCCGCGACTGCCCTCGGCGCAGTGGCAACCGGCACAGGGTTCCGGAGAGGACCGACAGCCAGGCCGTCCGCCTGCGCAAAGGCTCACGCAGCGGACGGCCACCCGGCTTCGACGAAGAGCGCTACACGAAGCGCGACACCATCGAGCGAGCGATCAACAGGCTGAAGCGGTCCCGGGCGTGGAGGATCAGCTCGGCTCGCTCGCCTTGATCGATGCGGCCGACCTGGCGGCCTGCTCGATCTTCGCGCAGTGGGCCGCACGGGCTTCCTCGTCGATCTTCTGCTCGTTCTCGGCGCGCACCCCGGTCCGGCCGTCGAGGCCCTCGCGCAGGATGTCGGCGTGCCCGGCATGCCGGATGGACTCGCCGAGCACATGGACCATGACGGCGAACAGGTTCGTGTTGAGGTAAGGCTCCGGCCACCACGGCACGTGGCCGGGGGCGTCGAGGGGAAGCTCGTTGATCGTCGCGTCCGAGTGTTCCCACGTGCGCCGGTAGAACCCCGTGATCTGATCGCGGGTCTCGTCCTCGGTCGCCCACTGATCGCTGCCGTCGGAGTCCTGCCACCGGGACAGGGATTCCGGGGAAGGGCGGTCGAAGACCTCGCCGAAGTACCTGGCCTCGACGGTGGCCACGTGTTTGACCAGGCCGAGGAGGTTGGTCCCGGTCGCCGTCAAAGGTCTGCGGGCGTCGTATTCGGACAAGCCGTCGAGTTTCCAGAGCAGCGCCGCGCGGTCCCGCCGCAGTCTCCCGTGCAGGTTGTCCTTCGCGAATTCGTCGATCATGCGGCCCAACCCTTCCATGGGCTGTTCGTGGTCTCCAGACCCCGTACGTCGGCCGCGACGGCCGGCAGAGCCGAGGCTCAAGGACTCCTCGCACCATGAGCTTCCGGGAATGACTGTCTGTCAGAGAGACGTGGGGGGTGCCGCCCGCACGACGGTGGAGCCGACCGAGATGTCCCCGTCGATCTCGCCCGCGGCCTCGACCGAGGCCTTGGTCTGCTGCACTGGTCCCACGTGCTGTCGGCCGACCACGGGCGGCGTTCACGGACGGGGCAGTCACATGATCGCCCGGACAGCTCCTGGATGTAAGCGCTGCTAGATGTAGTTGAGCGCCGCGGCGCCGCCCACTCCCCCGAGCAGCATGAAGACCGGCATCAGCACCTTGAGCTCCACCCAGCTGCCCGCGCGGAACCGCATCGGCTTCGGCGGGCCGATCGGGTACCAGCGCTTGTTGCCCACGGGGATCGGCCACAGGATCGGGCAGCCCGAGATGGTCAGGGCGTCCCCGATGTCGTGCACCAGGGCGCCGAGCACGACGGGCAGACCCAGCCACAGGTACTCCTGGCCGGGCGCCGTGAACAGCCAGTCGGCTCCGTTGCCCGGCTGGTCCAGGACGCCCGCCAGGATCCAGGCGCTGGTCGCGCCGAGCAGCCACACCAGGACGTCGCTGGAGACCCGTGCCGCCCGCCAGAGCAGCCCTTCCACCGCCAGCACGAGGTGGATGAAGAGAATCGCCAGCACCGCCCAGCGGCCGCCGACGATCGCCAGTGCGGAGGTGCCGGCGCCGATCGTCACGGCCCAGAGCCAGGTGTGCGTCAGGGTGCGGTGGCCGCCGGTCCTGCGCTTGTCGCCCGGCTTCTTGGTCGCCTTGTAGATCGCGTACGACAGCTTGTCCACGATTCCGCAGAGCGCGCGCGATATCGGGCCGAAGGCGCGGGAGATCGTCGCCGCCTTGTGGTCCAGGTCGGGAGCCAGTGCGGCGCCGGCGCAGATCAGCGCCCCGACGACGAGCACGGGCCACGGCATCGGGTGCCCGGCGGCGGCCGTCGCCGCGCCCACTCCCAGCCAGGCGGCTGCCCCGGACAGCGAATGCGCCGGTCCCATCATGTGCGTTCCCGCCCCCGTCGATCCCGTGCTGAAGCTCATGGTGCTTGCGGTGAAGCCCAGTTGACGAGTCAGCGTAGCGCTCATGATCTTCCCTCCACCGTCCGGTTCCCTCATCGGGACCGAAGGCAGGCAAGATGGGGGCGTGACCCTTATCGATCAGCTGCCGCCGGATGCCGACCCCGATGCCCTCTTCGAGGCCTTCACCTCATGGGCCGAGGGCCAGGGCATCACGCTCTATCCGGCTCAGGAGGAAGCGCTGATCGAGGTGGTTTCCGGGGCGAACGTGATCCTTTCGACCCCGACCGGCTCGGGCAAGAGCCTCGTGGCGGCGGGCGCGCACTTCACGGCGCTGGCGAAGGACCAGGTCACCTTCTACACCGCGCCGATCAAAGCGCTGGTCTCGGAGAAGTTCTTCGACCTGTGCAAGCTCTTCGGCACGGAGAACGTCGGCATGCTGACCGGCGACGCCTCCGTCAACGCCGACGCCCCCGTCATCTGCTGCACCGCCGAGGTGCTCGCCTCCATCGCCCTGCGCGACGGCAAGCACGCCGACATCGGCCAGGTCGTGATGGACGAGTTCCACTTCTACGCCGAGCCGGACCGCGGCTGGGCGTGGCAGATCCCGCTGCTGGAGCTGCCGCAGGCCCAGTTCGTCCTCATGTCGGCCACGCTCGGCGATGTGTCGATGTTCGAGAAGGACCTGACCCGGCGCACGGGCCGGCCGACCGCGGTCGTCCGGTCGGCGACCCGGCCCGTCCCGCTCTCCTACGAGTATGTGACGACGCCGATCACCGAGACGCTGACCGAGCTGCTGGAGACCCGGCAGGCACCGGTCTACATCGTGCACTTCACGCAGGCCCAGGCGGTCGAGCGCGCGCAGTCGCTGATGAGCATCAACATGTGCACGCGCGAGGAGAAGGACAAGATCGCCGAGCTCATCGGCAACTTCCGCTTCACCACCAAGTTCGGCCAGAACCTCTCCCGCTTCGTGCGCCACGGCATCGGAGTGCACCACGCCGGCATGCTGCCCAAGTACCGCCGGCTGGTCGAGAAGCTGGCGCAGGCGGGTCTGCTGAAGGTCATCTGCGGTACCGACACCCTCGGAGTGGGCGTCAACGTCCCCATCCGCACCGTGCTGTTCACCGCGCTCACCAAGTACGACGGCAACCGGGTGCGCACTCTGCGCGCCCGTGAGTTCCACCAGATCGCCGGCCGTGCCGGACGGGCCGGCTTCGACACCGCCGGCTTCGTCGTCGCCCAGGCTCCCGAGCACGTCATCGAGAACGAGAAGGCACTGGCGAAGGCGGGCGACGACCCGAAGAAGCGCCGCAAGGTCGTCAGGAAGAAGGCGCCGGAGGGCTTCGTCGCCTGGTCGGACACCACGTTCGAGAAGCTGATCGCCTCCGATCCGGAGCCGCTGACCTCGCGCTTCCGGGTCACCAACATCATGCTGCTCTCGGTGATCGCCCGGCCGGGGAACGCCTTCGAGGCGATGCGCCATCTGCTGGAGGACAACCACGAGCCGCGCAAGGCGCAGCTGCGGCACATCCGCCGGGCCATCGCCATCTACCGCTCGCTGCTGGACGGCGGAGTGGTGGAACAGCTGGACACGCCCGACGCGGAGGGCCGCACCATCCGGCTCACCGTCGACCTCCAGCAGGACTTCGCGCTGAACCAGCCGCTGTCGACGTTCGCCCTGGCCGCCTTCGACCTGCTCGACCCCGAATCGCCGTCCTACGCCCTGGACATGGTCTCCGTCGTCGAGTCGACGCTCGACGACCCCCGCCAGATCCTCGCCGCGATGCAGAACAAGGCGCGCGGTGAGGCCGTGGGGCAGATGAAGGCCGACGGCGTGGAGTACGAGGAGCGCATGGAGCGGCTCCAGGACATCTCGTACCCGAAGCCGCTCGAAGAGCTGCTGTGGCACGCGTACAACGTCTACAAGAAGTCGCACCCGTGGGTCGGTGACCACCCGGTCTCGCCGAAGTCCGTGATCCGGGACATGTACGAACGGGCGCTGACCTTCACGGAGTTCACCTCCTGGTACGAACTCGCGCGCACCGAGGGCATCGTGCTGCGCTATCTCGCGAGCGCGTACAAGGCGCTGGAGCACACCATCCCGGACGATCTCAAGTCCGAGGACCTGGAGGATCTGATCGCCTGGCTCGGCGAGATGGTCCGTCAGGTCGACTCCAGCCTGCTGGACGAGTGGGAGCAGCTGGCCAACCCGGAGGTGGAGACCGCGGAGGAGGCTCAGGAGAGGGCCGACCAGGTCAAGCCGGTCACGGCCAACGCACGCGCCTTCCGGGTGCTCGTGCGCAACGCGATGTTCCGCCGGGTGGAGCTGGCCGCGCTGGACAGGGTGAACGATCTCGGCGAGCTGGACGCGGAGTCCGGCTGGGACGCGGACGCCTGGGGGGAGGCGATGGACGCGTACTGGGACGAGTACGAGGAGCTGGGCACCGGCCCGGACGCCCGCGGTCCCAAGCTGCTGATCATCGAGGAGGACGCGCCGCACGGTCTGTGGCGCGTCCGGCAGATCTTCGCCGACCCGAACGGCGACCATGACTGGGGCATCAGCGCGGAGGTCGATCTCGCGGCCTCCGACGAACAGGCGCAGGCCGTCGTGCGTGTGACCGCCGTCGGTCAGCTGTGAGAACGCGCCTGTCGACAGGAATGCGGCTCATGACTGGAACACAGGAGAACACGCGATGACGAACCCGGCGGAGCGCCTGGTGGATCTGCTCGACCTGGAGCAGATCGAGGTCAACATCTTCCGCGGTCCGAGCCCGAACGAGTCCCTGCAGAGGGTCTTCGGCGGGCAGGTCGCCGGCCAGGCTCTGGTGGCGGCCGGCCGCACCACCGACGGGGAGCGCCCGGTGCACTCCCTGCACGCGTACTTCCTGCGGCCGGGCCGTCCCGGTGTGCCGATCGTCTATCAGGTCGAACGGGTCAGGGACGGCAGGTCGTTCACCACCCGCCGGGTCACCGCGATCCAGCAGGGCCGGACGATCTTCAATCTGACCGCGTCCTTCCACCGGCCGGAGGAGGGCAACATCGAGCACCAGCTGCCGCCCCGCCTCGACTTCCCGGACCCCGAGACGCTGCCGACGGTCACCACGGAGATCCGCGAGCACCTCGGAACGCTGCCCGAGGCGCTGGAGCGGATGGCCCGCCGCCAGCCGTTCGACATCCGTTATGTCGACCGGCTGCGCTGGACGCCGGAGGAGATCAAGGAGAAGGAGTCCGATCCGCGCAGCGCGGTGTGGATGCGCGCGGTGGGCCCTCTCGGCGACGACCCGCTGGTGCACACCTGCGCGCTGACGTACGCCAGCGACATGACCCTGCTGGACGCGGTCCGGATCCCGGTGGAGCCGCTGTGGGGACAGCGCGGCTACGACATGGCGTCGCTGGACCACGCGATGTGGTTCCACCGGCCGTTCCGTGCGGACGAGTGGTTCCTGTACGACCAGGAGTCGCCGATCTCGACGGGCGGGCGGGGACTGGCCCGCGGACGCATCTACGACCGGTCGGGGCAGCTGCTCGTATCGGTCGTGCAGGAAGGCCTGTTCAGGCCGCTGGGCGGCTGAACCGACCCCCATCAGGGGACGGCCGTAATCAATGGAGGAGATCAGATGACATCGCTGTACGACATCCCGCTGCACACACTGACCGGTGAGCCGACGTCCCTCGCCGCCTACCGGGGCCAGGCGGTCCTGGTGGTGAACGTGGCGTCCAAGTGCGGTCTCACCCCGCAGTACGCCGGTCTGGAGCAGTTGCAGAAGCAGTACGGCGAGCAGGGCTTCACCGTCCTCGGGGTGCCCTGCAACCAGTTCGCGGGCCAGGAGCCGGGTGACGCGGAGGAGATCCAGACCTTCTGCTCGGCGACCTACGGCGTGACCTTCCCCATGCTGGAGAAGGTGGAGGTGAACGGCGCGCAGCGGCACCCGCTGTACGTCGAGCTCACCAAGACGGCGGACGCGGACGGCGAGGCCGGCGACGTGCAGTGGAACTTCGAGAAGTTCCTGATCGGCAAGGACGGCGCGGTCGTGGCGCGCATCCGCCCGCGCACCGAGCCGGACTCCCCCGAGGTGGTCTCGGCGATCGAGGCCCTTCTCTGAGCCTGCGGGGGCGGGCCGTTCGGGCCCGCCCCGCCGGCCGTGATCAGCGGATGGTCATGCCCGACAGGGTGCGGGCGATCACCAGTCGCTGGATCTCGCTCGTGCCCTCGAAGATCGTGTAGATCGCCGCGTCGCGGTGCATGCGCTCGACCGGGTACTCGCGCGTGTAGCCGTTGCCGCCGAGGATCTGGACCGCCTGCGCCGTGACCTTCTTCGCCACCTCGCTCGCGTACAGCTTGGACATCGACCCCTCGGCGGAGGTGAAGGGCTTGCCCGTCACACCCATCCACGAGGCGCGCCACACCAGCAGCCGGGCCGCGTCGATCTGGGTGCGCATGTCGGCGAGCTGGAAGGCGATGCCCTGGTTGTCGATGATCGGGCGGCCGAACTGGCTGCGCGTCCTGGCGTAGTCGAGGGCCACCTCGTACGCGGCACGGGCGGTGCCGACCGCCATCGCGCCGACCGCCGGACGCGAGGCCTCGAAGGTCGCCATGGCCGCGTTCTTGACTCTCTCGCCGCCGGCCTTGACGCTCTCGCGGGCCCGGGCGAGGCGCTCGTCCAGCTTCTCCTTGCCGCCCAGCAGGCAGTACCCCGGTACGCGGACGTCCTCCAGGACGACCTCGGCGGTGTGCGAGGCGCGGATGCCGTGCTTCTTGAACTTCTGGCCCTGGGAGAGCCCCCGGGTGTTCGGCGGCACGATGAAGGACGCGTGACCCTTGGAGCCGATCTCCGGGTCGACGACGGCCACCACGACATGGACGTTGGCGATGCCGCCGTTGGTCGCCCAGGTCTTGGTGCCGTTCAGCACCCACTCGTCCTTGGCCTCGTCGTACACCGCGCGGGTCCGCATCGCGCCGACGTCCGAGCCGGCGTCCGGCTCGGAGGAGCAGAAGGCCGCCACCTTCACATCGTCGACGTCGCCGTACATCTGGGGGATCCAGGTGCCGATCTGCTCCTCGGTGCCGTTCGCGAGGACGCCGACCGCCGCAAGTCCCGTACCGACAATGGACAGTCCGATGCCGGCGTCGCCCCAGAAGAGCTCCTCCATGGCCATCGGGATGCCGAGACCGGTCGGGTCGAAGTACTGCTGCGCATAGAAGTCGAGGGAGTAGATTCCGACCTTGGCGGCTTCCTGGATCACCGGCCAGGGGGTCTCCTCACGCTCGTCCCACTCTGCGGCGGCCGGGCGCATCACGTCCTTGGCGAAGCCGTTCAACCAGTCCCTGACCTGCTTCTGGTCGTCGTTGAGATCGAGCGTGAACTCGGCCATGTCCCCTCCAGCACTGCGGTGTCTTCCTGCATGTTACTTGCGGTAACCGCAGTCTGTTACCGGTTAGTAGCCCATGTCAACCGAACGCCGGGGGATCCCCGGTACGGGCGGGCAGGGTGTTAGTTTGCGCAGGCGTTACGCAATCGCACGGCGGGGAGAAAGCCATATGGAGACCACACACCAGTCGTCCGACCAGGACCGACCGGCCGCCGACCAGCGCCGTCGCGAGTTGCTGGAGGCGGCCGACCGTGTCGTACTCCGGGACGGTCCCCAAGCCTCCATGAACGCCATCGCGGCGGAGGCGGGCATCACCAAGCCCATCCTCTACCGCCACTTCGGCGACAAGGGCGGTCTCTACCGCGCGCTCGCCAAGCGCCACACGGACGCGTTGCTCGCCTCGCTGCGGGTGGCCGTCGACGCGCCCGCCGACCGGCGCAAGCGGGTCGAGGCCACGCTCGACGCCTACCTCGCCGCGATCGAGGCCCGGCCGCAGGTCTACCGCTTCCTGATGCATCCCGCCGAGGACGCCCACCAGCCGGAGGCGGGATTCGACGTCGGCCGCCACTCGGCACCGCTTCTGCGCCGCCTCGGTGAGGAACTGGCCAAGGTGATCCACGACCGGGTGGACCTGGGGCCCGACGGTGAGCAGCTCGCACGGGTGTGGGGCCATGGGATGGTCGGCATGATGCACGCGGCCGGCGACTGGTGGCTCGGTGAACGCCCGTGCTCACGCGCCCAGTTGGTGACCAGCCTGACGGATCTGCTGTGGGGCCGCCTGTTCGAGGTGCCGGACCGCGAGGACGGGCCCGGCTTCTAGGGAGTCTCCGCAGGGCGTGTTGAGGCCGGGGCAGCGGCGCCGGACAGCGGCGCCGCGCGATTCGGCTCCCGCCGGCGGAAGACCCGGTCCCGCTCTATGTGCTCCACTTCGCGCGTGCCGCCGCCCGCAGCACCTTCGCGCGGCGCCGGCCGGTGAGCCGGTCCGGGTACACGATCCCCTCCAGGTGATCGCATTCGTGCAGCAGACAGCGCGCGAAGAATCCGGTCCCCTCGACACGTACCCGCTCCCCGTCCGCGGTCGTCCCCTCCACCACCGCACGGTCGTGACGCGGCGTCCCCGCCTCGAGGCCCGGCAGCGACAGACAGCCCTCGGGGCCGCGCACCGTGACCCCGTCCGCCTCCACCAGGCGCGGGTTGACGATGTGTCCGAGATGGCGCACGTCCTCGTCGTCCGGGCAGTCGTAGACGAACACGCGCAGCCCGACGCCCACCTGGTTGGCGGCCAGGCCCACTCCCTGCGCCGCGTACATCGTCGCGAACATGTCCTCGACGAGCTGCTTCAGTCCGGGACCGAAGTCGCTGACGGGTTCACAGGGGGTGTGCAGCACGGGATCGCCGAGGAGGCTCATGGTCCTCACGAGTCCGGAACTGCCGGGGATCGGGCGGTTTCGCATGGCCGCAAGCGTACGTTCAGCCGTGACCTCCGCGTCTCGGGCGGTGCCGAGGTAGGGCCGTGCGGCCGGACCTGGATAGGCTGGGCCGGACCGATGCAAGGAGGATCAAGGACGATGTCAGGCAACTCGGAGCCCCTGACGCCGCGCGCCAAGCTCGCCGTGACGGCAGGCAAGGCCGCAGCGGCGGTGTCGCGCGCCGCCGGACGCGGCAGCGGATCGGTGATCGGCGGCCGGGTCGCGCTCAAGCTCGACCCCGATCTGCTGGGGCGGCTCGCGCAGCATCTGGACGTCGTCCTCGTGTCGGCGACGAACGGCAAGACCACCACGACCCGGCTGATCGCCGAGGCCCTGCGGGCCAGCGGTCCGGTCGTCTCCAACGCCCTGGGTGCGAACATGCCCGCCGGCATCACCTCGGCCCTGGCCGGTGGCTCCGACGCCAAGTTCGGTGTGATCGAGGTCGACGAGAAGTACCTCGCCGGCGTCGCACGTGATGTGACGCCGAAGGCGATCGCACTGCTCAACCTCTCGCGCGACCAGCTCGACCGTGCCGCCGAGACCCGGATGCTGGCCGAGAAGTGGCGCGAGGGCCTCGCCGGCTCGAAGGCCATGGTCATCGCCAACGCGGACGACCCGCTGATCGTGTGGGCGGCCTCCTCGTCCCCCAACGTGGTGTGGGTCGCAGCCGGCCAGGAGTGGAAGGACGACGCCTGGTCCTGCCCGTCCTGCGGCGGTGTGATGCAGCGCCCGGGCGACGACTGGTTCTGCGGCGAGTGCGGTTTCCGCCGTCCCGCCCCGAGCTGGGTCCTCAGCGGCGACCATGTGCTCGACCCGCACGGCTCGGCCTGGCCGATCCACCTCCAGCTCCCCGGCCGCGCCAACAAGGCCAACGCCGCCACCTCCGCCGCGGTCGCCGCCTGCTTCGGCGTTCCGCCACAGGTCGCGCTGGAGCGCATGTACGCGGTGCAGGCCGTGGCCGGACGCTATGACGTGGTCTCCTTCCAGGGCCGTGATCTGCGCCTGCTGCTCGCCAAGAACCCGGCCGGCTGGCTCGAGACGTTCTCCCTGATCGACCCGCCGCCGACGCCGGTCATCCTGTCCGTCAACGCCCGCGGCGCCGACGGAACGGACACCTCCTGGCTCTGGGACGTCGACTACACCCGGCTGGCCGGCCACCCGATCTTCGTCATCGGCGACCGCCGGCTGGACCTGGCCGTGCGGCTGGAGGTCGCGAACCTGGACTTCCGGGTCTGCGAGACGGTCGACGAGGCGGTGCAGCTCGCCCCGCCGGGACGGATCGAGCTGATCGCCAACTACACCGCCTTCCAGGACGTGCGCCGCCGCGTCGGGAACTGACCGGGGACTGCGAAAAGGACATGAGCATGAGCGACAACAGCCTGCGTCTGGTCTGGGTCTACCCGGACCTGCTCAGCACCTACGGCGACCAGGGCAACGCCCTCGTCGTCGAGCGCCGGGCCCGTCAGCGCCGCCTCGACGTGATGCGGATCGACGTGCGCAGCGACCAGCCGATCCCGACCTCCGGCGACATCTACCTGATCGGTGGCGGCGAGGACCGGCCGCAGCGGCTCGCGGCGGAGCGGCTGCGCCGCGACGGCGGGCTCAGCCGGGCCGCCTCCAACGGCGCGATCATCTTCTCGGTCTGCGCCGGTTACCAGATCCTCGGTCACGAGTTCATCAACGACCTCGGTGAGCGCGAGCCGGGCCTCGGCCTGCTCGACGTGGTCTCCACGCGCGGCGAGGGCGAGCGGTGCGTCGGCGACGTACTGGGCGACATCGACCCGCAGTTGGGCCTGCCGCAGCTGACCGGGTTCGAGAACCACCAGGGCATCACGCACCTCGGCCCCTCGGCCCGTCCGTTCGCCCGCACCATCCTCGGCCGGGGCAACGGCACCGGCGACGGCACCGAGGGCGCGTACAACGAGACCGTGTTCGGCACCTATATGCACGGCCCGGTCATGGCGCGGAACCCGCAGATCGCGGACCTGCTGCTCAAGCTGGCCCTCGATGTGAACGCCCTGCCGCCGACGGACGACCGCTGGTACGAGGCGCTGCGCGCCGAGCGCATCGCCACCGCGACCCAGCCCGCCTGACACCGCGCGGCACCGAGGCACACGCCGGCGTCCGCGCCGTCCCCGGGCGCCGGACGGACGGCAGTCCGGCGTCCGGCGCGCCCGGGGCGACGGGCGTCCAGCACTCGGACGCCCGGTTCGGTTCCCGCCGCCTCGCGCCGGTAGGGTGGCGGGGATCCGACCGGACGACGTGGTCCGGGAGTCCGCCCACGTTGCAAAGGTAATTCGGGCAATGCGCATTGGTGTGCTCACCTCCGGCGGCGACTGCCCCGGCCTGAACGCCGTCATCCGCTCCGTCGTACACCGCGCCGTCGTCGACCACGGCGATGAGGTCATCGGCTTCCACGACGGGTGGAAGGGACTTCTGGAGTGCGACTACCGCAAGCTCGACCTCGACGCCGTGGGCGGCATCCTGGCCCGCGGCGGAACCATCCTCGGGTCCTCCCGTGTCCAGCCGGCGCACCTGCGTGACGGTGTGGAACGCGCCAAGGGACATGTCGCCGAGCTCGGCCTCGACGCGATCATCCCGATCGGCGGCGAGGGCACGCTGAAGGCGGCCAACCTCCTCTCCGAGGGCGGCCTGCCGATCGTCGGCGTGCCGAAGACCATCGACAACGACATCGCGTCGACCGACGTCACCTTCGGTTTCGACACGGCGGTCGGGGTGGCCACCGAGGCCCTCGACCGGCTGAAGACCACGGCCGAGTCGCACCAGCGTGTGCTGGTCGTCGAGGTCATGGGCCGGCACACCGGCTGGATCGCGCTGCACTCGGGCATGGCGGCCGGCGCCCACGCCATCGTCGTCCCTGAGCGGCCGTTCGACATCGACGAGCTCAGCAAGCGGGTCGGTGAGCGCTTCGAGGCGGGCAAGCGGTTCGCCATCGTCGTCGCCGCCGAGGGCGCCAAGCCCCGCGAGGGCTCGATGCAGTGGGACGAGGGCGGCAAGGACATCTACGGGCACGAGCGCTTCGCGGGCGTCGCCCGGCAGCTCTCCATCGAGCTGGAGGAGCGCCTCGGCAAGGAGGCCCGGCCGGTCATCCTGGGGCACGTCCAGCGCGGCGGAACCCCGACGGCGTACGACCGTGTCCTCGCGACCCGCTTCGGCTGGCACGCGGTGGAGGCGGCGCACCGCGGTGAGTTCGGCATGATGACCGCGCTGCGCGGCACGGACATCACGATGGTGCCGCTGGCCGAGGCCACCGAGACGCTCAAGACCGTCCCGGACGAGCGGTACGCCGAGGCCGAGACCGTCCTGTGAGGTAGTCGCAGACCGCGAACTGCCCCCGGCCGCAACCGCGGCCGGGGGCAGTTCTAGTCTGGTGCGGACAACAAGCACGAATCGGTACGCACAGGGGTGCACAGATGGATCACAGCGGGCACGGCATGACGATGGATCTGCCGCCGTTCACGCTGGGACGGGGTCTGGAGTTCTCCCCGGACCCGTTCTTCCTGACGGGCTGTGTGCTCGCGCTGGTGCTGTACGGCTGGGGGGTGCTGCGGTTGCGCCGGCGCGGCGACAGCTGGCCGGTCAGCCGCACGGTGCTGTTCACCGTGGGCGTGCTGAGCGTGGCCCTGGTGATGTGCACCAAGCTGAACGACTACGGCATGGTCATGTTCAGCGTGCACATGGTGCAGCACATGGTGATCAGCATGCTGTCCCCCATCGTGCTGCTGCTGGGGGCGCCGGTCACGCTGGCGCTGCGCGCGCTGCCGGTCGCCGGCCGCGGCCGCAAGGGTCCGCGCGAGCTGCTGCTCGCACTGCTGCACAGCCGGTACATGAAGATCGTGACCCATCCGGCGTTCACCATCCCGCTGTTCATCGCGAGCCTCTACGGCCTCTACTTCACGCCGCTGTTCGACTTCCTGATGGGGTCGACCGTGGGGCATGCCGCGATGATGGTGCACTTCCTCGCCGTCGGCCTGGTCTTCTTCTGGCCGATCATGGGCGTGGACCCCGGGCCGCACCGGCCGGGCTATGTGATGCGGATGCTGGAGCTCTTCGCCGGGATGCCGTTCCACGCGTTCTTCGGTATCGCGCTGATGATGGCGACCGAGCCCATGATCGGCGCCTACCGCAACCCGCCGGCCTCGCTCGGCATCGACGCACTCACCGACCAGAACGCCGCGGGCGGCATCGCCTGGGCGTTCAGCGAGATCCCGTCCGTGCTGGTGCTGATCGCCCTGGTCTTCCAGTGGTACCGCTCCGAGCAGCGGCAGGCCAGGCGCCTCGACCGGGCCGCGGACCGGGACGGCGACAAGGAGCTCGAGGCGTACAACGCCTATCTCGCCTCGCTCCAGGCACGCAGCCGGTAGTGAGCACGGCGGACGGGCAGTAGCGCGAAGCCCTCCTCGCGGGTGACCATGGTCCTGGGCGGCCGTGGCCGCACGGAGGAGGGCGCGCATGTCCGGATCCACGAAGGCGATGGGAGTGCTCACCGTCTCGACCCTGGTGGTCGTGACCGCCTATACGGCAGCACTCGGCAGCAACGGCTGGCTCTGGTTCGGCTGGGTCGTGCTCGGCCTGCTGACGATCGGGGTGATCGCCTCGCGCGGCAACACCTGACGGCGGGCGCCGCGGGCGCTCGGCCGCTACGCGGAACGGGCCGGCGCCCGGCAGAAGGCAAGGGCGCCGGGCAGTGCCCGGCAGGTCGGCCGCCGGGCGGTGCTCAGAAGCGGAAGACCGCTCCGGTCGCCGCGTCGAGCGCGCACGCGTTGGCGTAGGTCTTCTGCCAGCTCATCGAGCGCTGCTGCCAGCTGCCAGTGGCCTCGACCGTCACCGGGTCGAACTTCTTGGTGCACGGGTGCGGGTCGGCGGGCAGTTTGTCGAGGTCGCCGCCGGCCTTCGTGAGCGCCGCGCACGCGTCCGCCGCCGCGGGGTGCGGGCCGCCGGGCTCGGGTGCGCACTTCAGCATCACCCCGCGCATCCAGGTGTTCTCGCTGCCGGACACGGTCAGGAACAGCCCCTCGCCGGCGACGGGCTCTTCGTCCGCGGCCTGCGCGGGCACCACGGCGGCAAGGGTCATCAGGGCGGCTGCGGCAAGAGTGACACTGCGGTACATCGAAGGCTCCTGGGGCTCGGGGAACGACGCAGGGTCGGACCGACGGAGGCAAGAGCACTCCTGGACGGGCGCGGTGGCAAGCGGCCGCGCGGCCCCGGTCGCGCGTACGGGCGACAGAAATCGCCCGTACGGCCCCGGGGCCGCCGCCTCGAACCGGCCGGTGCCTCAGCCGACACCCACCGGGACGCGTTCGGTGTCCTCAGCCCGGTGCCGCGCTGCGGGCTCGACCTCCCGTTGGACGACGGGGTCCACGGGAAGGGGCTTGAACTCGGGCATCGGGGCCGAGGGGGCGGGGGTGGCCCGCAGCATGCGCTCGGCCTGTGTCACCCGCCGGCTGAACCAGATCACCTTGCCGGTCGTCGTACCGCACGTGCCCCAGCTGTCACTGAGGACGGCGACGGTCGCGAGACCGCCCCTCGACGGGCAGGAACTGGTCAGCCGTGGCATATGGCTGTCGTTGTCCGCCACGGACGCGATCAGATGCCGCCCGGTCCAGCGCAGTTCCACCACGCAGGTCTTGTCACCCGTGACGTGCTGGACGACGTTGCCGACCAGTTCGTCGACCGCGCGACAGACGGGGGTGATGTGCGCTTCGAGCTTCCAGTGCCGAAGATGTGCCGCGAGAATGCGCCGGATCTGGGGGATCCGCTCTGTGGTTGCCTGCACTTCCAAGGTGTATCGGCAGGCGGCCTGAACGTGCATGACCGTGGCTCCTCACCGCAACAGGGCTGTCTCTTCGGATGCGGGCCCCCGAGTGCGAAGAGTGAGCACCTGACGCTTCTGGGTCACTGACCAGAGTGACCTCACGTCGTCACAACCGCAACACATCGCCCGACCGGAGCAGTGGCTCATCCCGTCGGGCACGGTTACGCGGAGCGTGCCGTGCACATAAACTGACCGTCCCCAAGACACCGACTGACCAGGGACGACGCGGCCCTGATCCTGATTCCGGACCGAGTGAGGAGCACCCTGAAGTGTTCTATTACGTGCTCAAATACGTCATTCTGGGGCCGCTTCTGCGGTTGCTGTTCCGGCCCCGGATCGAGGGGCTTGAGCACATCCCCGAGGACGGCGCGGCGATCGTCGCAGGAAACCATCTGTCGTTCTCGGACCACTTCCTCATGCCGGCGATCATCAAGCGCCGCATCACGTTCCTCGCGAAGGCGGAGTACTTCACCGGTCCGGGCCTCAAGGGCCGGCTGACCGCCGCGTTCTTCCGCAGCGCCGGTCAGATCCCGGTCGACCGCTCCGGCAAGGAGGCCGGGCAGGCCGCGATCCGTGAGGGGCTCGGGGTGCTCAGCAAGGGCGAGCTGCTCGGGATCTACCCGGAGGGCACCCGCTCGCACGACGGGAAGCTCTACAAGGGCAAGGTCGGCGTCGCCGTGATGGCTCTGCGGGCAGGCGTGCCGGTGATTCCCTGCGCGATGGTGGGCACCTTCGAGATCCAGCCTCCCGGGCAGAAGCTGCCGAAGATCAAGCAGGTCACCGTGCGGTTCGGCGAGCCGATGGAGTTCTCCCGCTACGAGGGGATGGAGAACGAGAAGGCCGCGATCCGCGCCATCACCGACGAGATCATGTACGCGATCCTCGAACTGTCCGGCCAGGAGTACGTCGACCGGTACGCGGCCGATGTGAAGGCGGAACTGGAGCCGGCGAAGAAGTTCCCGCGCCGGCGGCGCTGAGAGCGAATCTGCGCTCCGCCAAGTTTCTGGGCCCGGCCTCGGCCGGGCCCTTAGCGTTTGGACATGACCAGGGGAAACGCAGTCGTCGTCGGAGCAACGGGACAGGTGGGCCGGGCCGCGGTGCGCGCGCTCGCCGCGGACGGATGGGAGGTGCGGGCGCTCTCCCGCCGCGGCGGCAGGGACGAGAGCTGGCCGGAGGAGGTGCGGGCAGTCGTCTGCGACCGGGAGGACGAGACGGCGCTGGCGGTGGCGCTCGGCGACGGCTGTGACGTGCTGGTCGACATGGTGGCCTACGGAGCGGACCACGCGCGGCAGTTGACCTCTCTCGCCGACCGGGTCGGCTCGGCGGTCGTCATCTCCAGCGGCGCGGTGTACGAGGACGATCAGGGCCGCAGTTTCGACACGCAGCGCGAGCCGGACGGCTTCCCCCGCTATCCGGTGCCGATCCCGGAGACCCAGCGCACCGTGGCGCCCGGGGATGCCACGTACGGCACCCGAAAGGTCGCGCTGGAACTGGAGTTGCTGGCGGCCGGCGACCACCCCGCGACCACGCTGCTGCGTGCGGGGGCGATCCACGGGCCGCACTGCCGCACGCCGCGCGAGCTGTACTTCGTGAAGCGCGCGGTGGACGGGCGGCCGGTGCGGATCCTGGCCCACGGCGGCCGCGACCGCTTCCATCCGGTACATGTCTCCAACCTCGCCGAACTGATCCGGCTGGCGGCCCTCCGGCCGGGGTCGCGGGTGCTGAACGCCGGTGATCCCGTGGCGCCGACGGTCGCCGAGATCGGTGCGGCCGTCGACGCCGTCCTCGGCCGGAGCAGCGAGACCGTGCTCGTGGACGGGGCGAGCCCGCGAGGCGATGTCGGGGTGACGCCGTGGAGTGTGGAGCACCCGATCGTCTACGACATGGCCGCGGCCGAACGAGAGCTCGATTACCGGGCGGTGACCACCTACGAGGACTCGCTGCCGAAGACCGTCGAGTGGCTGGCCCGGCAGCTGCACGGCCGGGACTGGACCGAGGCCTTCCCGAGGATGGCCGAGCTGTACGCTCCGCAGGTCGACCTCTTCCCCTACGCGGAGGAAGACGCATGGCTGGCCGAGCGCGGACGGGAATCGAAGTGAGCGAAGAGCACGGCATGTACGCCAAGTTGATCGGGCTGCTGGACGAGCGCGGCGCGGCGTACCGGATCATCGAGCACGAGGAGCAGGGCGCGACCGAGGCGGTCAGCGCGCTGCGCGGGAACACTCTGGCGCAGGCCGCCAAGTGCATCGTGGTGATGGTGAAGATCGGCAAGAAGGAGAAGCGGTACATCCTTGCGGTGGTGCCGGGCGACCGCCGGGTCGACCTCGGTGCGGTGAAGGGCCTGCTGGGCGGCACCTATGCCGGATTCGCGACACCCGAGGTGGCGGAGCGGCTCGCGGGCAGCGTGAGCGGCACGATCCTGCCGTTCTCCTTCGACCCCGAACTCGAACTGGTCGTGGACCCCGCCCTGCTGGTGCACGAGGAGATCTTCTTCAACGCGGCGCGGCTGGACCGTTCGCTGGCGCTGCGCACCGCCGACTACACCGCGGTCGCCGAGCCGCGCACGGCGGACATCGCGGGCTGACGTACGCCCGGGACATGAAGACCGCACGAGGGCCCGGGACATGAAGGAGGGGCGGCCGTGAACGGCCGCCCCTCCTCCGTGAAACCGGGACTTACGGCTTCGGCGTGGCGTGCGGGGTGCACGTCACATCGCGGCTGTCGACCTTGCCGCTGAGCAGGTAGGAGTCCACCCGCTGGTTGATGCAGGGGTTGACCAGACCGGTCACACCGTGCGAGCCGGCGTCCTTCTCGATGATCAGACGCGAGCCCTTGAGCCGCTTGTGCAGCTCGACGGCGCCCTCGAAGGGAGTGGCGGCGTCACGGGTCGACTGGACGATCAGCACCGGCGGCAGGCCCTTGCCGGACTTCACGTTCAGCGGGGTCTGCTGCTTGGACGACCAGGTGGCGCAGGGAAGGTTCATCCAGGCATTGGCCCAGGTCATGAAGGGGTGGTCCCGGTGGAGCCGGGTGTTGTCCCGGTCCCACGTGCGCCAGCTGGTGGGCCACTTGGCGTCCGCGCACTCGACGGCCGTGTAGACGGCGTTGCCGTTCTCCGCGGAGATGTTGCCCGCGGTGTCGGACAGGTCCGGCGCCGCGGCGTCGACGAGTGCCTGGGTGTCACCTGCGATGTACTTGCTCCAGGTCTGGGCGGTGGGCACCCAGGCGGAGTCGTAGTACGGCGCACCCTGGAAGAAGCTGATCAGCTCCGCCGGTCCGACGACCCCGCCGAGCGGGGCCTTCTTCGCGGTGGCCCGCAGCTTCACCCACTGCTGCTCGACCTTCTCCGGAGTGTTCCCGATGTGGAAGACGGCGTCGTTCTTGGCGACCCATGCCTTCCAGTCGTTCCAGCGCGTCTGGAAGGCGACGTCCTGGTCCAGGTTGGCCTGGTACCAGATCTTCTCCCGGGACGGGTTGACCACGCTGTCGACGATCATCCGGCGCACATGGCCCGGGAAGAGCGTCGCGTAGACCGCGCCGATGTAGGTGCCGTAGGAGACGCCCAGGAAGTTGAGCTTCTTCTCACCGAGTGCGGCCCGGATCACGTCCAGGTCGCGAGCGGTGTTCGGCGTGGTCATGTGCGGCAGCATCCAGCCGCTGCGCTCGGCACAGCCGTCCGCGTACTCCGCGGCGAGCTTGCGCTGGGCCCGCTTGTCGGCCTCACTGTCCGGCACCGGGTCGGCCTTCGGAGCCTTCACGAACTCCTGCGGGTCGATGCAGGAGATCGGCGCCGAGTGGCCCACACCCCGGGGGTCGAAGCCCACGAAGTCGTACGCCTTGGCCGTGTTGGCCCAGAGCGGGTTCTTGCCCGTGACCCGGGTCGGGAAGCGCAGACCGGAACCGCCGGGGCCGCCGGGGTTGTAGATCAGCGCGCCCTGGCGGTCCGCCTTCGAACCGGTGTTGCCGATCCGGTCGACGGCGAGCTTGATCTGCTTGCCGTTCGGTCGTGCGTAGTCGAGCGGGACGGTCACCCAACCGCACTGGATGGGCTTGGCTATCGCCCAGTCCGCGGGGCAGTCCGCCCAGTCGATGCCCTTCTTGGCGGCACGTTCGGCAGCAAGCTGAACGCCACGCGCCTCGGAACCGCCGCGGCCGTCGGCGTTGGCCGCCGGAGCCACGACGGCGCCCATTATGAGGGTGCCCGCCATCAGAGTGCCGGCCGAGCCGAGCACTGCTGTGCGTCTCACGTAGAACTCCCCCTTCTGTCGTCGAAGTTCTCCGGGGGATCCTTTCGTCTGTGAGGCTGCGGGGAACAGGCCGTACTGGTGTTTCTTTACCGAACCAATAACCG
Organism: Streptomyces sp. NBC_00306; assembly: GCF_036169555.1. Lineage (GTDB taxonomy): Bacteria > Actinomycetota > Actinomycetes > Streptomycetales > Streptomycetaceae > Streptomyces > Streptomyces achmelvichensis. The sequence continues at coordinate 1,059,809 of NZ_CP108032.1, forward strand.
GTATGCACGGTCCCGCTGAGCGGTACGCCCGGGAAGGGACGGCCCAACATCCCTTCTCAGGACGGCAGTTCCGAGCGCAACACCTCGTCGAGCACCCGGCGCAGTTGCCGGGCGTCGGGGGCGACAGCGGTGACGAGGAAGGCCGGACCGGCGAGCGGGGTGAGGACGGCCGAGTCGCCACAGAGACGGGTTTCATACGGTTTGTCGGCCCATTCCGGATGTACCGCGAGGAGTTGGCCCACGGCCCGGTGTCCGTCGAGAACCGCTCCCCCGTCCCAGCCGGGCGGTGCACCGGAGCCGTAGGAGAGCTCCTGGTCGAACAGCGGGCGGCCGGACCGGCGGACGGTCAGCCGGGTGGTCAGGGTTCCCGGGTCCTCGCCGTGCCGGCCGAGGATCTGCTCCTCGCGAAGGACCAGACGTGCGGTGGCGGCGAGGTCGACGCGTGTGTGCATCCGCAGGTCGCTGCCCCGGGCCGAGATGAGCTGTTCGGGGAGCCAGCGCAGCTCGGCGTCCTCGCCGACCGTCAACCGCACGTCGTAGTGGGCCTGTTCACTCCCCCGGCCGGGCAGGGCGATGGTCGCGGCCGCCGCGTCGACGTCGAGCCGGGCGCCGTCGCCGACGTCGGCCTCGACGGCGAGCCGGTCGCCTCCGAGAGGTGCGCTCATGGCGCCGACGACCGTGACGCGGGAGTGCGCCCGGGACCGCGGCAGGACCGGCCGCGTACGGCGCAGCGCGAGGGGACCGTCGCCGGCCAGGACCGGCAGCCCGTCCCGGGTGGCGACGATGCGTGCGGTGGCGTGGACGCTCATGCGTTCCAGGCGGCGAGCTGCTCGCGCACCCACCCGGTGACCGGGGCGACGCCCTCCTCGCTCCTCAACGAGGTGAAGACCACCGGCAGTTCACCTCGCTGCTCCTTGGCGTCCGTGGCCATCCGGCCGAGGTCGGAGCCGACGTACGGCGCGAGGTCCGTCTTGTTGACCACGAGCAGATCGGCGGTGGTGACGCCCGGCCCGCCCTTGCGCGGGATGTCGTCACCGCCCGCTACGTCGATCACGAAGATCTGGGCGTCCACGAGCCCCTTGGAGAAGGTGGCCGTGAGGTTGTCGCCACCGGACTCGACCAGGATCAGATCGAGGGGGCCGACGCTCTCCTCCAGGTCCTCCACGGCTTCCAGATTCGCCGAGATGTCGTCGCGGATGGCGGTGTGCGGGCACGCTCCGGTCTCGACCGCCTGGATGCGCTCCGGCGGCAGCACGGCGTTGCGCAGCAGGAATGCGGCGTCCTCGCGGGTGTAGATGTCGTTGGTGACGACGGCGATGGACAACCGGTCGCGCAGCGCACGGCACAGGGCGGCGACGGTCGCGGTCTTGCCCGAGCCGACGGGTCCGCCGAGCCCGATGCGCAGCGCACGCCGGGTGCCGTCGGGACGTACGGCGTCGGCGCTGACGGCGGCGGGGCCGATGGGGGCGTGGTCGAGGTGCATGGTGCGGCTCCAGGGTGTGTCAGGACGCGAAGAGGCGTACGGGCCAGGCCGCGTGCTGTTCGGCGGTGATGTCGAGCAGCGGCGCCGAGGCCGCGGGCAGGGCGTCGATGCCCTTGCGGGCGGCTGCCGCCGCCTGTGCGGCGACCTCGTCCATCGCGGGCGCGAGGCGGGCGAGCACGGCGGTGGCGTCGAAGGGGTTCAGGCTCAGGAGGCGTACGGCCGCGGTGGCGGGGCCGCTGACCGTCTCGTAGGCGACGCAGTGCGCGGCGTCCTCGGGGCCGAGCCCGGCGGCCCGCGCCGTGAGCCCGATGACGACGGGCTGATGCGCACCGCGCGGGAGAGCGGCGGCGAGCGCGTCGAGTTCCGGAGCGGGCCAGGTGGCGCGGGCAGCGCGCATCATCTGTCGGCCGAGCCTGCGGGCCGTGGCCCGCAGGGCGGGGGACGGTGTGCGGGCGTCGGCGGCCTCGTCGAGTTCGAGGGGGTCGAGGCCGAGGGCGGCCGCGGCAGCGAGTGCGGCCGAGGTGAGTCCGGTGGTGCGGAGCCGGCCGTGGCAGAACGCCGCCAGATCCCGGGCGTCACGGATGCGGCCCGCCTTGACGGCCGCTTCGGCGCCGCCGGAGTGGGCGTGCCCGCCGGCGGGGAAGCGGCCGTCGGCGAGGACGAGGAGTGCGGCACGGCTCATGACCGGCTCCTCGTCGCAGGCGGTGTCCTCTTCTGCGACGGCGATGGTGTGCATGTCGGCCCGTCGGCAGTCGTCCGCGGGACCCGGTCTGTCGTCATCGGCGGTCAGAAGAGGAAGTAGCGCTGGGCCATGGGCAGTTCGACGGCGGGCGCGGGCTCGACCGGCTCCCCGTCGATCGTCACCGTGAAGGTGTCGGGGTCGACCTCGACCCGGGGCAGGGCGTCGTTCTCCCGCATGTCCGCCTTGGTGATCCCGCGAGTACTGGTGATGGGGACGAACTCCTTGTACAGCCCGAGGCGTTCGGGCAGTCCGTCCTCGATCGCGGCCGGGGCCACGAAGGTGAGCGAGCCCGTGGAGGCGGCCCGGCCCATCGCACCGAACATCGGTCGCGGCAGCACCGGCTGCGGGGTCGGGATGGAGGCGTTGGCGTCACCCATCTGCGCGTAGGCGATCTGGCCGCCCTTGATCACCAGTTGGGGTTTGACGCCGAAGAAGGCCGGGTCCCACAGCACCAGGTCGGCGAGTTTCCCGGTCTCGACCGAGCCGATCTCGCGGTCCATGCCCTGGGCGACCGCCGGGTTGATCGTGTATTTGGCGACATAGCGACGGACTCTGTGGTTGTCGGCGCGGCCGTCCCCGGGAAGGGAGCCCCGGCGCTTCTTCATCACATGCGCGGTCTGCCAGGTACGCAGGACGACCTCCCCGATCCGGCCCATGGCCTGGGAGTCGGAGGAGATGATCGATACGGCGCCGAGGTCGTGCAGGATGTCCTCGGCCGCGATGGTCGAGGGCCTGATCCGCGACTCCGCGAAGGCGAGGTCCTCGGGCACCGACGGGTTGAGATGGTGGCAGACCATCAGCATGTCGAGGTGTTCCTCGATGGTGTTGACGGTGTGCGGCCGGGTCGGGTTGGTGGAGCTGGGCAGGACGTAGGGCTCACCGACCACCGTGATGATGTCCGGTGCGTGCCCGCCGCCGGCACCTTCCGTGTGGTACGCGTGAATGGTCCGGCCCGCGATGGCGGCGAGGGTGTCACCGACGAACCCGGCCTCGTTGAGGGTGTCGGTGTGGATGGCGAGCTGTGCGCCGCTCTCCTCGCAGACCCGCAGACAGGCGTCGATGACCGCGGGTGTGGCCCCCCAGTCCTCGTGGATCTTGAATCCCAGGGCTCCGCCGCGCAGTTGGGAGTGCATGGCCTCGCCGGACATGGTGTTGCCCTTGCCGAGCAGACCGATGTTGACGGGCAGACCGTCCAAGGCCTCGAACATCCGGGCGAGGTGCCAGGGGCCGGGCGTGATGGTGGTCGCCTTCGTGCCTTCGGCGGGACCGGTGCCACCGCCGACGAGCGTGGTGACCCCGGTCGCGAGGGCCTGGTCGACGAGCGTCGGCGAGATGAAGTGGACGTGCGCGTCGATGGCACCGGCGGTGACGATCTTCCCATTGCCCGCGATGACTTCGGTCTCGGGACCGATCACGATGCCGGGGTGGACGCCGTCCATGGTGTCCGGGTTGCCGGCCTTGCCGATGCCGGTGATCCGGCCGTCCCGGATGCCGATGTCGGCCTTGACGATCCCCCAGTGGTCGATGATCACGGCGCCGGTGACGACGGTGTCGGGTGCGCCGTCGGCGCGTGTCGTACGGGACTGGCCCATCGACTCCCGGATCACCTTGCCGCCGCCGAACACCGCCTCGTCACCGGCGAGTCCGGGGCCGCCGGAGCGGTCCTCCTCGATCTCGACGAGCAGATCGGTGTCGGCGAGCCGGATGCGGTCACCGGTGGTGGGCCCGAAGAGGTCCGCGTAGAGGGCACGGTGCAGTTCAGGCATCGAGCGCGCCTCCCGTCTCCCCGCGCAGCCCCGTGATGACGCGGAGTCCGGTGAAGGGCACCAGTTCCACGTCCACCGGGATACCGGGCTCGAATCGCACGGCGGTTCCGGCCGCGATGTGCAGCCGCTTGCCGTGGGCCGCGGCGCGGTCGAAGTGCAGGCCGGGGTTGGATTCGGCGAAGTGGTAGTGGGAGCCGACCTGGACGGGCCGGTCGGCGGCGTTCACCACCGCCAGACGCGTGACCTCGCGGCCCTCGTTGAGGGGGACGGGGTCGTCGGCGAACAGGATCTCACCGGGAATCATCGGCTCCTCCCCTTCAGACGATCGGGTCGTGGACGGTGACGAGCTTGGTGCCGTCCGGGAAGGTCGCCTCGACCTGGACGTCGTGGATCATCTCCGGGATGCCCTCCATGACGTCGGCGCGGCCGAGGACCTGACGGCCCGACGCCATCAGCTCGGCGACGGTCCGTCCGTCCCGCGCGCCTTCGAGGATGTGCGAGGTGATCAGGGCGACGGCTTCGGGGTGGTTGAGCGCCACCCCGCGGGCGCGGCGCTTCTCCGCGACGTCGGCCGCCACATGGATCATCAGCCGTTCCTGCTCGTGCGGGGAGAGTTGCACGCGTCCACCTCACTGTCGTCCGTGCCGGGCCCGTTCGGGCACGGCGAGACCTCGTCGCCGCCAACGCTCCGCCGACCTGCACGGTGCCGTCCCACTGCCGGGAGGTGAACGTTAGGGCGCAAGTTTTTCCGGCGCGTTAACTGACGTCGGGGGCGCTCATCGACATGAGCCCCCGGAGCCCGTCCTCCAGGACGTCGACGTCCACGTCGCCGAAGAGCGCCTGCTGAAGGATGAAACCCTGGGCGGTGGCGATGAGCGTGCGCGCCACATGGTCGGCGGGTACGTCGGCGGCCATCAGGCCGTTGTCCCGGTAGGCGTCCACGAGTTTCGCCCAGGCGAGCCGCATACCGCTGTAGCCCTCGCCGAGTGTGGTGGCGAGCCGCTCGTTGCGGAGCGTCTCGGTCCACACCTGGACCACGAGCCGGGCGAAGGCCTGTCGGTCCTCCCCCCGTACCTGCTCCTGCAGCAGCTTGCGCAGGACGCGGCCGAGCAGCACGTCGGGCAGGGGAGGGGGCGTGGTCCGGGCGGCGTCCTCGAAGGCGCCCCGGATCCCGGCGAACGCCTCGTTCGCGATGGCCGCGATCAGCTCGTCCTTGCCACGGAAGTAGCGGTAGACCGCGCCTGCGGAGAGTTCTGCCTCACTGAGGATGTCCTGCATCGACGTGGCATGGAAGCCGTTACGGGCGAAGCAGCGGGCGGCGCCGTCGAGGATCTGGCGTCGTCGTGCGTCGAGATGTTCCTGGGATACGCGGGCCATGCCAACAATCTAAAACGAACATTCATTCTTGACAAGCGCGACACGCGGCGGGACAGTGAGGGCAACCGCAAAACGAACGATCCTTCTCTTGGAATCGAGGCGCACGATGTCCGCCACGCCCACTCACCGCACGATCGCGGTGATGGCTCTCGTCCCCGCCCTGGTCGCGCTGGCCCTGTGGGCCTTCGCCTGGCCCGCCGCCCGTACCGCTCCCCGGGATCTCCCCATCGGCGTCGCCGGCCCGGCGTCCGCGGTCGCCCAGGTCGAACAGCGCCTGGAACAGCGGCCGGACGCCTTCGAGGTGCACCGCTACACCGATGAGACCGCGGCCCGCGAGGCGATCGAGGACCGCGTTGTATACGGAGCGGTCGTCGTCACCCCGGAAGGGCCGCAGCTGCTGACCGCCTCCGCGGGGAGCCCTGTCGTCGCCGGACTGCTGAAGGAAGCCGTCACCGCGCACGCTCCTGCCGGCGATCCGGTGAAGGTGACCGATGTGGTGGCCACCCCCGCCGGCGATCCGCGCGGCAGCGGGCTGGCGTCGAGCATCCTGCCGCTGGCCCTGGCGGGTGTGGCGGCAGGAGTCATGGTGACGGTGCTCGGACTGCGCGGGAGCCGCGCGGCGCTCGCCCTGACCGGCGCGGCAGCACTGGTCGGACTCACGGCCGCCGCTCTCGCTCACAGCTGGCTCGGCCTGCTGAACGGCAACTGGTGGGCCGAAGCGGGAGTCCTCGGGCTGACCGTCCTCACCATCGCGGGCGGCGTCGCGGGCTTCGCCGCGCTGCTCGGCACCCGTGGCATCGCCCTCGGCAGTCTGCTGATGGTCCTGATCGGCAACCCGTTCTCCGGAGCCGCGAGTGCGCCGGAACTGCTGCCCGACCCCGCCGGAGTGATCGGCCAGTGGCTCCCGCCGGGTGCGGGTGCCCAACTGCTGCGGTCGGTGTCGTACTTCGACGGCAGCGGAGCGGGCGGAGCGGCCCTCACGCTCTCGCTGTGGGCAGCGCTCGGACTCGCCGCGGTGCTGGCGGGCGGGCGGAGCGCGCAGCCGGCCGATGCGTCGAAGGAGTCGCTGCGACCCGTGCCGGCACCGGTCGGCTGAGCCCCCACGACCAGCCGCGCGTCCCCGCTGTAGCGGACGGGGACGCGCGGCTTTCTGCTGCGTGGGCTGGTACCGGGGGCGCTTGTGCAGCTGCGCAGTGCGGGCCGGCGCCGGGCCCGCGCCATACCGATGCGTGCTGGAGCGGCCGGACACCCGGCTTGCGCGACGCGGTCGCGTGCTGGACCGGGCTCGGCACGCGGGCTTGTGCCACTGGGGCGCGTGCTGGACCGGGCTCGGCACCCGGACTCTTGCCACTCGGTTGCGTGCTGGGCCGGGCTGGGCACCCAGCTTGTGCCACTGGGGCGGCGTGCTGGACCGGCCGGCTGGGCACCCGGCTTGTGCCACTCGGGCGCCGCATGGTGCCGAGCCGGGGCGGCGGGTCGTACCGGCCGATCGGGGCGGCGAGACGGCCGCGACCGAACGGCATCCGCTGCCCGCCGGGGACGCCGGGCCCGGCAGGGTTGTGAACCCGCGAGCCCGAGCGGCACGCCCCCGGGGAGCCGGGCTGCGAGCCGTGAAGCTCGGCCGCCCGCTGCCCGCCGGGGACGCCGGACGTCACCAGGGGCCCGCGGGCCCGTGAGGCCCAGACCTCCGTCGCACGCCCAGGCGCGCCGGCGCGCGTCAGCCGTGCGTGTCGGGGCGGCGGTGCTCCGCCGTGAGTCCGAAGCGCCCCCGTTCGCCGGAAGCGGACGAGAGGGAGCCGACGGACGAGACCGAGCTGACCACCTGCTCCTCCGCGCCGTCCTGAGCCTGCTCCAGTCGTTCCAGGTCAGCGGCCGAGACGAGCGCCACGAGGGGCTTTCCGTGCCGGGTGACGACGACGCGTTCGCCCCCGTAGACGACGCGGTTGATCAGATCGGCGAGCTCTGCGCGGGCTTGCGTCACCGGAATCTCGTAGGCCATGCTCCCCATCATAACCGCCTGTACGTCCTGTACATTTTTTACAGAACCGTGCCAGGTGCGCACGGAGGAGAGGCACTCATGGAGAAGAGGCTCGCCATGCACCGTCCGGTCGCCCGCTATGTCCTGCCGCAGTTCACCGAGCGCACGAGCTCGGGGACCCGCACCCTCGACCCGTACTCCAAGTTGCTGGAGGAGCGGATCGTCTTCCTCGGGACCGAGGTGGACGACACCGCGGCCAACGATGTGATCGCCCAGCTCCTGCACCTCGAGTACGCGGCCCCGGACCGGGACATCTCGCTCTACATCAACTCCCCCGGCGGCTCGCTCAGCGCCATGGCCGCGATCTACGACACGATGCAGGTCGTCACCTGCGACGTGGAGACGACCTGTCTGGGTCAGGCCGCATCGACGGCGGCGCTGCTGCTCGCCGCCGGCGCACCCGGGAAGCGGATGGCACTGCCGGGAGCGCGGATCGTCGTGCAGCAGCCCGCGACCGAGGAGCCGTTGCGGGGCCAGCCGTCCGATCTCGACATCGCCGCACAGGAGTTGCTGCGACTGCGGGCCCAACTGGCCGCGATGCTTGTGACACACACCGGCCAGACGGCCGAACGGATCGCGGCCGACCTGGAGCGCGTCAAGATCTTCGATGCCGAGGGGGCCAAGGAGTACGGACTGCTGGATCACGTCATCCGGAACCGCAAGACGTCGCTCTCCGCGCCCGGTTCCCGGTGAGGGTGCGCGATGCTGCTGCCCGAACTGCCACCACTGCCCGCGCTAACACGCGCCGAGGGCGAACTGATCGACAGCTATCTCGAGGTCGTCGACCTGCTGGGGCGGATCAATCCGGCCCGCTCCACCCACACGTACGGCGCACTGCGCGCGGCCCAGGCGCTCGTCGGCCGGGCGAGCGCCCTGCGGGACGCCCTGACGCTCATGCACCTGCGCGGCGAGAGCGAGGTTCACCCGGCGACTCTCGGCCAGGCGCTGCGGGTTCTTGACGGCGATCGGAGGACGCGACGGGTGACCTTGCCGCCTCCGACGGAGAACTGACGACCCCTCGGATCGAGTCAACCGCCAAATGGGTATGAGATTCCCTACCCCATTCGGTGGAGCCGTTGCACCATCTTTGCCTACGGTCAACTTGCGCACCATGACCACCGATTTGGCGGAATGACTCATTCCGGTGCTGGTGCGGGCGTCCTCGGCCGTCGCGCGGCGAGCCGCGATGAACCCCTGTCCACCCGAACAGGTGAGTGGTGGCGAAACTCACATATCGCCGTTTCAGCTCGGAAATCCGGCGCGCCATGGGTCAAGATCCCTGGGACGACAAGCCCCCGTCACCTCGGCGGGGCGGTCCGGGCGGACGCCGAGTCCTGCCGCCGATCCGGACGTCTGGTCGACAGAAGTGCTTCGGCAGGAGTGGAGGACCCGAGCAACACGGGGCAGCCGGAAAGTCCGGCCGTCCCTCGGGGTGAAGCCGCACTATGCAGCCGGGCACCTTCGTCCGCCCGAACCCGACAGGTCATCCTTCACAGGCGGCTGACGAAGGGTTGCGCATGACTGCGCAGAAGCATGTCCCGTTCTTGATGACACGGGCGGGTGCCGTATCGGCCCTGACCCTGGCCGCCGTCGGCGGCTCCATGCTCGTGCCGGGTGCCTCGTCGGAGGCGTGCGCAGCAACCACCCACGCCGGCAAGGCGTTGAAGGTGGCCGCGTCGAAGAAGGGCGCGCCGTACAAGTACGGCGCTATGGGCCCCTCCCGCTTCGACTGCTCGGGCCTGACGCTGTATTCGTACAAGAAGGCGGGCAAGAAGCTCCCCCGTACGGCCCAGCAGCAATACAACAAGACGCGTCATATCAAGGCCTCTTCACGGCAGGTGGGCGACCTCGTCTTCTTCCATTCCGGCAGGAGCGTCTATCACGTGGGTATCTACGCCGGCAGCGGGAAGATCTGGCACTCCCCCAAGACAGGTTCCTGGGTGAAGCTCGAAAAGATCTGGACCAAGAGCGTCTGGTACGGGCGCGTCGGCTGACGGCACGCCACTGAGGGTGTACCGGTGGGCGGTTGTCCCGTCCCGCCGGTGCGCCCGGTCTCGATGGCGCCGCGCATCGGCTACGCCCGGTTCCGGTGGCGCCCGCCGGCGTCAGTGCGCCGGCGGCTGGGCGAGGAGTGTCGCGCCCAGCGCCATGAGCGTGCCGCCGGTGACGTGCTCCACGGCACGGGTGACCCGCGGCCCGCGCGGCTATGGGCCGAGCCGGTCGACCAGCGGCGCCACCACAGGGAACCGGACCAGGGCCGGTGGGACGACGATCGTCGCCGGCAGCAACGTGCGCGGCAGCACGGAGGCCCCCGCCAGCACGAACTGCGGCCGCAGGCTGAGGAAGCGCACCGGAGCCTTCGGGTTCAGCACATGGGCGAGGAACCCCTCGGTCGGAAGCCGGCGGTACGGCCGTTAAACAGCGATGCCCCTTCGCACCCACCGCGCAAAGGCGTCGAGAGGGCGCCGGCCCGGGCAGGTGCCATGCCCGCCGTGGTGTGCGAGACACCGGGCTACGCCCTGGTCAGCCGGGCGGGGTGGCGGTGGTACCGGAGACGGTGGCTCCATGGCGGTCACGCCGCTGGGCGTACGGCAGTTGGAGCCGATGACGTTCCGGCGGACCATCTCGGTGACCCATCGCGGGAACGAACGAGTCCGGCGACTGCTTCCCTGCCCCCGCTGCGCCGGGCGTACGGCAGTTGGAGCCGGCGGTGTTCCGGCGGACCATCTCGGTGGCGCACCGCGGGGACCTGGTCGAGTCCGGCGGCTGCTTCCCTACGGGCCCTGCTGCGCAGGGCCGCGCGACGGGATGAGGCGGCTCCAGCGCCACGTCACCGGAGACCCACCGGCCGGGTCGTCGTTCAGCCGGGGACCGGCGCCGTCCACGGGAGAGCGATCCAGACCGTCTTGCCGCCCTCCGCCGTCGGGGTCACCGAGAGCCGGCCACCGCACTCCGCCGTGAGACTGCGGATGATGATCATGCCTCTGCCGTTGTCCTGCCGTACGGCGGCGGGCAGTCGCTGCGGCCAGCGCGGGTGGCTGTCCGTGACCCCGATGACCAGTTCCTCGTCCCGCTCCAGCCGCAGATCGACCGTGAAGGTCGGTGACTGGCCGAAGGTGTGCTGGATGGCGTTCGTGGTCAGTTCGGAGACGATCAGCCGGACCGTGTCGCCTGCCTCGTCGTCCACCGGGAGACCCCACTCGGAGAGGATGTCCGTAACGAATTTCCGGGCCGCGGAAACCGAGGCGGGATCGCTCGGCAGAGTGACGGAGGCTTCCTGAAGGTCGGCCATGGCGACGCTGTCCCTTTCCCACCGCGGCCGGGCTCCAACTCGTGGCGGATGATGCGCGGGCGGCCGCGGATTGCGCTTCGCGCCAGAGTGCCACTCATCACCGTGCCAGAGGTGGCGATCCACCAAGATATGTAGATATCTGTCGCTCGAAGCGGTGAACTCTGCTACGCGGGACCGGATCCGCCCCGCGCCCTCCCGTCCCTGGTCACCGGCGCGGCGGGGCCGTCGAACGTGTCCGCGGGCCACGACGGGGGCGAACGGGAGTACCCCGGCCGCGGCGGGCCGGGACGGCGGCGTTCGGTGGTGTCAGCCGACCGGAGCCGTCTCCACGATGGTGGCGACAGCCCACGCGATCTGCTCGTCCGTGAGATCCGCACGGGCCGTCAGCCGCAGCCGCGAGATGCCGTCCGGGACCGACGGCGGGCGGAAGCAGCCGACGCCCAGACCTGCCGCCCGGCAGTCCGCGGCCCACTGCAGCGCCGCCTCCGGGGAGGGCGCCCGCACGGACACCACGGCCGCGTCCGGGCGTACGGCGCTCAGTCCCAGGGCCGTCAGCCGCCCGTGCAAAGTCCCCGCGACCGCGCGGGCCCGCCCGGCGAGCTCCGGCTCGCGGCCCAGCAGCCGCAGGGCGGCCAGGGCGGCGCCGGCGGCGGCCGGTGCGAGTCCGGTGTCGAAGATGAACGTCCGGGCGGTGTTGACCAGGTGGTCGATGACCCGCGCGGGGCCGAGGACCGCGCCGCCCTGGCTGCCGAGCGACTTGGAGAGGGTCAGCATCGCGACCACCCCCTCGTCGCCCGCGAGGCCGGTGGCCGCCGCGGCTCCCCGGCCGCCCTCCCCGAGGACGCCCAGGCCGTGGGCGTCGTCCACGAGCAGCGCGGCGCCGTGCTCCCGGCACGCCTGCGCCAGAGCGGGCAGCGGTGCGGCGTCGCCGTCGACGGAGAAGACGGAGTCGGTGACGACGAGGGCACGCCGGCCGGGGTGCGCGTCGAGCGTCTTGCGGACGGCCTCGGCATCGGCGTGCGGGGAGATCGCGGTCTCCGCGCGGGAGAGCCGGCAGCCGTCGACGATCGAGGCGTGGTTGCCGGCGTCCGAGACGATCAGCGACCCGCGATCGCTGAGCGCGGTGACCGCGGCGAGATTGGCCGCATAGCCGGAGGACAGGACGAGGGCGGCCTCGAATCCGCAGAACGCGGCCAGTTCCCGTTCGAGTTCGGCGTGCAGCGCGGTGCTGCCGGTGACGAGCCGGGAGCCGGTGGCGCCGGCGCCCCAGCGCTGCGCCGCCTCGGCGGCCGCGGCCGTGATCTCCGGCCGGCGGGTCAGACCCAGGTAGTCGTTGCCCGCAAGATCCAGCAGCTCGGAGTCGGCGTCGCGGGGCCGGAGCGTCCGGACGAGACCCGCGCTCGCACGGCGGCGCGACTCGTCGTCGATCCAGTCGAAAGGATCCTGGGTCATGGTGGTCCGGTCCTTTTTGTAGGCAGCGCACAGACCCTAACCGGGCCGGCTCGCGGAACCGATGTGGCCATACACACACCTCATTCGGGCTCTGTTGTCGGGTTCCGCCTTGGCCGGGACGTGTGCCGTACGTCAGGATCTGGCGCATGGACCTGCTGAACACGCTGGTGGAGAAGGGGCTGCGGCGCGAGCTGCCGACCCGTGAAGAGGCGCTCGCCGTACTGGCGACCTCAGACGACGACCTGCTCGAAGTGGTGGCCGCGGCCGGCAAGGTACGCCGTCAGTGGTTCGGGCGCCGGGTGAAGCTCAACTATCTGGTGAACCTCAAATCGGGGCTGTGTCCCGAGGACTGCTCCTACTGCTCCCAGCGGCTGGGGTCCAAGGCCGAGATTCTCAAGTACACCTGGCTGAAGCCCGACGAGGCGTCCGAGGCGGCGGCCGCGGGTGTCGCGGGCGGCGCGAAGCGCGTCTGCCTGGTCGCGAGCGGCCGCGGCCCGACGGACCGGGACGTGGACCGTGTCTCGAAGACCATCGAGGCCATCAAGGAGCAGAACGAGGACGTCGAGGTCTGCGCGTGCCTCGGGCTGCTCTCCCAGGGACAGGCCGAGCGGCTGCGGGACGCCGGCGCCGACGCGTACAACCACAACCTCAACACGTCCGAGGGGACGTACGGGGACATCACGACCACCCACACCTACGCGGACCGCGTGGACACCGTGCACCAGGCGCAGGCCGCGGGCCTGTCGGCCTGCTCCGGTCTGATCGCGGGCATGGGCGAGAGCGATACCGATCTCGTCGACGTGGTCTTCTCGCTGCGTGAGCTCGACCCGGACTCCGTGCCGGTGAACTTCCTGATCCCCTTCGAGGGCACGCCGCTGGCCAAGGAGTGGAACCTCACCCCGCAGCGCTGTCTGCGGATTCTCGCCATGGTGCGGTTCGTCTGCCCGGACGTCGAGGTGCGCCTCGCGGGCGGCCGTGAGGTCCATCTGCGGTCGATGCAGCCGCTCGCCCTGAACCTGGTGAACTCGATCTTCCTCGGTGACTATCTGACCAGTGAGGGCCAGGCGGGCAAGGCGGACCTCGACATGATCGCGGACGCCGGGTTCGAGGTGGAGGGCGCGGAGACGACGACCCTGCCGAAGCACCGGCAGGGCGGCGGCTGCGGTTCCGTGTGCGGCGGCGAGTCGTCCGACGCTCCGGCCGAAGCACCGGCCGAGGCCCGCGCGGAGGCCAACGCCGCCCGCACGGATCTGGTCTCCGTGCGCCGCCGCGGCGCCGGCACCGACCTCGCTCCCAATGCCTGAGGCGCCTCATGCCTGAACGAGTGCCCCACGACGAGCTGGTCGCCCTGGACCGGGCCCATGTCTGGCATCCGTACGGTCCGATGCCGGGCCGCAGCGACCCGCTGGTCGTGGACTCCGCGTCCGGGGTACGGCTGAGGCTCGCCGAACCCGCCCACGGGCAGCGCGAGTTGATCGACGGGATGTCGTCGTGGTGGTCGGCCATCCATGGGTACAACCACCCCGTCCTCAACGACGCGGCACGCGATCAGCTGGACCGCATGAGCCATGTGATGTTCGGCGGGCTCACCCACGAGCCCGCCGTCCGGCTCGCGACGCGGCTCGTCGAGATCACTCCCGAGCCGCTGCGGCACGTGTTCCTGTGCGACTCCGGGTCGGTGTCGGTCGAGGTCGCCGTCAAGATGTGCCTCCAGTACTGGCGTTCCACGGGCCGCCCGGAGAAGCGCCGGCTGCTCACCTGGCGCGGCGGGTACCACGGTGACACCTGGCAGCCCATGGCGGTGTGCGATCCCGATGGCGGGATGCACGAGTTGTGGTCGGGGGTGCTGCCGCGGCAGGTCTTCGCGGACGCGCCGCCGGCGGAGTTCGACGAGGTGTACGCGGACCATCTCCGGGAGGCGGTCGAGCGGCACGCCGACGAGCTCGCGGCCGTGATCGTGGAGCCCGTGGTGCAGGGCGCGGGCGGCATGCGGTTCCACTCGCCCGCATATCTGCGGGTGCTGAGAGAAGCGTGCGACGCCCACGGTGTGCTGCTGATCTTCGACGAGATCGCCACGGGCTTCGGGCGCACCGGCACCCTGTTCGCCGCGGAGCAGGGCGGGGTGTCGCCGGATGTGATGTGTCTGGGCAAGGCGCTGACCGGCGGCTATCTGACGATGGCTGCGACGCTGTGCACCTCACGGGTGGCGGACGGGATCTCGCGCGGCGATGTGCCGGTGCTGGCCCACGGCCCGACGTTCATGGCCAACCCGCTGGCCGCGTCGGTGGCGAACGCCTCCATCGATCTGCTGCTGGCGCAGGACTGGCCCCAGGAGATCAAGCGCCTGGAGACCGGCCTGCGGGACGGCCTGGCGGAGGCACGGAACCTGCCCGGGGTGAAGGACGTCCGGGTGCGGGGAGCGATCGGCGTCGTCCAGCTGGATCACGACGTGGACATGGCCGCGGCGACTCAGGCCGCGGTGCGCGCCGGGGTGTGGCTCCGGCCGTTCCGGGACCTGATCTACACGATGCCGCCGTACGTGACCGGGGACGAGGATCTGTCCCGGGTGTGCGAGGCGGTGTGCGCGGCCGCGGCCGCGGGGTGACGAGTCCGGGGCCCGGACCGGCAGGGCCGGGGCAGCGGACTCATGCGTACCGGCACGCGGACTGACGCACCGTCCGGGACGCGGGCACGAAGCGCGGCGACATCGCGCAAGGGAACGAGGGGCGCTTCGGCGCCGGTGAACAGATGGGCGGTAGGGGCACCATGGCAGTCGTCGTCGTCTCGGGAACCGGGACGGAGATCGGGAAGACCGTCGTCACCGGCGCCGTCGCCGCGCTCGCGCTCGCGCAGGGGCGGACGGTGGCCGTGGTCAAGCCCGCGCAGACCGGCGTCGGGCGCGACGAGCCCGGCGACCTCGCCGAAGTCGCGCGGCTCGCCGGCGACGTGTTCGGGGTGGAACTGGCCCGGTACCCCGAACCGCTCGCCCCCGCCACCGCCGCCCGGCGGGCCGGGGCCGCGCCGGTGCGGCCTCAGGAGGTGGCCGACGCCGTGGAGAAGCTGGCCGCCGAGTACGACCTCGTTCTCGTCGAGGGCGCGGGCGGACTGCTCGTCCGGTTCGACGACGACGGCGGGACGCTGGCCGACGCCGCCCGGCTGCTGTCCGCTCCGGTCCTGGTCGTCACCACGGCGGGACTGGGCACGCTCAACGCCACCACGCTGACCGGCGAGGCTCTGCGCGCGCGGGGGCTCGCGCAACTCGGCGTGGTCGTCGGCAGTTGGCCCGCGGATCCGGGGCTGGCCGAGCGGTGCAATCTGACGGACCTCCCCGAGGCCGCCGGAGCTCCGCTGCTCGGAGCCGTACCGGAGGGGTCCGGAGCCCTCGCGCCCGCGGATTTCCGGGCCCGCGCCGGGGGTTGGCTCGCTCCGGTGCTCGGCGGGTCGTGGGACGCGGCGGCGTTCGGCCCGGTCGTACGCTGACCGGATGCGCGCGCGTATCGACGAGATCGTCTTCGACTGCCACGATCCGGCCCGGCTGGTCCGCTTCTGGGCCGCGCTCCTCGGCGGGGAGCCGGTGGACCGCAGTGCCGACTGGTCGTCCATCGATCCGCCCGGGTCCGCGCGGATCGCGTTCCAGCGTGTGCCCGAGGGCAAGGTCGCGAAGAACCGGATCCATCTGGATCTCGACGCCGGCGATGTGGACGAGGCGGCGGAACGGGCGGTGGCGCTCGGTGCCGTACGGCTGGGCCCGGTCACGACCGACGACCACGGCCGGTTCCAGGTGCTGACCGATCCGGAGGGCAATGAGTTCTGCTTCGTCGCCCCGGGGGGAGAATGACGGTGAGCGCCCGCCGTCCCGGACACACCGACCCCCCGAGGAGACCGTCATGCCCTTGCGGAGCAGCGCAGTGCCCCGGGACGCCGTCCACCATCCTCTGTTCGCCCGTTTCTACGCCCGCTTCAGTGTGGCCGCGGACAAGAGCATCGCGCAGCACCGCAGGGAGCTGCTGACCGGACTCTCCGGGCGGGTGATCGAGGTCGGTGCGGGCAACGGTCTGAACTTCCCGCACTATCCCTCCGCCGTCTCGGAGGTCGTCGCTCTGGAGCCCGAGCGCAGCCTGCGCGCGCTCGCGGTCGAGGCCGCGCGTCGCGCCGACGTCCCGGTCGATGTGGTCCCGGGTGCGGCCGAGGCGCTGCCGGTGAAGAGCGAGGCGTTCGACGCGGCCGTCGTGTCGCTGGTGCTGTGCTCCGTACGGGACCTGCCGCGGGCGCTGGCGGAGATCCGGCGGGTGCTGCGGCCGGGGGGTGAGCTGCGCTTCTTCGAGCACGGCCGCGCCGGGACCCCGGGAATGGCGCGGGCCCAGCGGCTCGTGGACCGTACGGTGTGGCCGCTGCTGTTCGGCGGCTGTCACACCTCGCGGGACACCCTCGCGGCCATCGAGGCGGCCGGGTTCGAGCTGGGTGAGCACCGGCGGCTGCGGGTGCCGGAGCAGGGAATGCAGGTGCCGAGTTCTCCCTGCGTCCTCGGCAGGGCGTACCGTCCGGTCGCCGAGAGCTGATCGGGGACAGCGGCTCACCTCTGCGTCACCAACTGCCGTGCCCGTGACGGCGTATGACGGCTCGATTCGGCTGACGGCGGCGACGCGTACGTCCGCCCCGCGGGCTCCCCCGGCGAACACCGCCTCGAACACCACTCGGTTGCCCCTTACATCAACCCCGAGAACCGGGCCCTGCGACGGATACCGGGCACCACTGGCCGTTCTCTAGTCTCAGGAAGCCTGAGTCTCAGCACGTTGTAGGGCACCGGAGCGAGTCGGAGCGGCACGACCCAGGAGGCGGCCATGTCCACACCTGCCACTGCACCCACCCACGGCCGGGCCGCGGGTGTTCCGCTCGCCGCGCGGGCCCGGGCGCTGACCAAGGCGTACGGGAGCGGGGAGACGAGCGTCCGCGCTCTGGACGCCGTCGACGTCGACATCGCCCGCGGGCGGTTCACGGCGGTGATGGGCCCGTCCGGTTCGGGCAAGTCCACGCTGATGCACTGCCTCGCGGGACTCGACACCGTCTCGGCGGGCCAGGTGTGGCTCGGGGACACGGAGATCACCGGGCTCAACGACCGCGAGCTGACCAGGCTTCGACGGGACCGGATCGGTTTCATGTTCCAGGCGTTCAATCTGCTGCCAACCCTCACCGCCGCCGAGAACATCACCCTCCCCATGGACATCGCCGGGCGCAAGCCCGACCAGGAGTGGGTGGAGCGGGTCATCGACACCCTGGGGCTGCGCGACCGCCTTCGGCACCGGCCCGCGCAGCTGTCGGGCGGACAGCAGCAGCGGGTGGCCTGTGCGCGTGCCCTGGCGTCCCGCCCGGAGCTGATCTTCGCCGACGAACCGACCGGCAATCTCGACTCCCGCGCGGGCGCCGAGGTCCTCGGATTCCTCCGCGAAGCGGTGGACCACCTCGACCAGACGGTCGTGATGGTCACGCACGACCCGGGGGCCGCGGGCCACTCCGATCTGGTGCTCTACCTCGCGGACGGGCAGATCGTGGACACGATGCCGGAGCCGACGGCCGAGGCCGTGCTCGAGCGGATGCGCCTGTTCTCCGGCGGCCGGACGCAACCACCGGCCGCGGGGGCCGACCCCCTGGCCAAGGACTGAGGGCGCGCCGTGCTCAGAGCGACACTGCGGAGTTTCTTCGCGCACAAGGGCCGGCTGCTGCTGTCGATGCTCGCGATCGTGCTGTCCGTCGCCTTCGTCAGCGGATCACTGATCTTCTCGGACACCGTCTCCCGCACCTTCGACCGCCTGTTCGCCTCCACGTCCGCGGATGTCACGATCGCGCCGAAGGAAGGTGTGGGCGAGAGTCTGCCGACCGGGGTCGTACGGACCGTGCCGGCCTCGCTCGCGGACCGGGTGGGCGCCATCGACGGGGTCGCCGGCACCCACGTCGACGCGGCCGTCGAGAACATCACGGTGGTCGACGACCGCAACGAGCCCGTCGGGCCCACCAGCGGCGCGCCCACCATCGCCACCAACTGGTACGTCACCGACCGCAGCCCCGTGAAGCTCACCAGCGGCCGCGCGCCGCGCGGCGGCGGCGAGGCGCTGCTGGACCGGAACACCGCCGACAAGGCGAAGCTGGGCATCGGTGACACCCTCACGCTCCTCGCCCAGCCCGGTTCCTTCCGGGTCGAGATCGTCGGCATCGCGACGTTCCGGACCACCAACCCCGGTGCGGCGCTGGTCTTCCTGGACACGCCGACCGCCCAGGCCAAGGTGCTGGGCAAGCCCGGCGAAGCCACCTCGATCTCGGTCGACGCCGCCGAGGGTGTCAGCGACGACACGCTCAAACAGCGGGTCGCCGCCGAACTCGGTGACGCCTACGACCTCAAGACCGCCGACGAACAAGCGGAGTCCGACGCGGCGCAGCTCGGCGGATTCCTCGACGTGATCAAGTGGGTGATGCTGGGCTTCGCGGGCATCGCCGTCCTCGTGGGCATCTTCCTGATCGTCAACACCTTCTCGATGCTCATCGCCCAGCGCACCCGCGAACTGGGGCTGCTCCGCGCACTCGGGGCCGACCGCCGCCAGGTCCGCCGTTCGGTGCTGACCGAGGCGGTGCTCCTGGGACTGGTCGGCTCGACGCTCGGCCTCGCCGCAGGCGTCGGACTGGCGGCCGGGCTCATCGCGCTGATGAGCGCGTTCGGCATGAATCTGAGCGCGGCCGAGATGGTCGTGGGGCCGGCGACTCCCGTGTCGGCGTACGCCGTGGGCCTGGGAGTCACCTTCCTGGCCGCGTATCTGCCGGCCCGCCGGGCCGCCCGGGTCTCCCCGATGGCAGCGCTCGTCGACGCCGAAGTCCAGGGTGTGGGGCGGCCGTTGAAGGTCCGTGCCGTGGCCGGGTCCCTCATGGCCGCGTCGGGTGCTGCCGCGCTCGCCGGCTGCGCGGTGAGCGACCGGACGGCGAGTGCCTCCTTGCTGCTCGGACTCGGCGTGGTGCTCACGCTGATCGCCACGATCGTCGCGGGCCCGCTCCTCGTACGCCCGGTGATCCGGGTACTGGGCGGGGCGTTCCCCAAGGTCTTCGGCTCGGTGGGCAGGATGAGCCAGCGCAACGCCCTGCGCAATCCACGGCGTACGGGCGCGACGGCCGCCGCGCTGATGGTGGGGCTGGCCCTGGTCGGAGGACTGTCGATCGCGAGCGCCTCGA
Source organism: Streptomyces sp. NBC_00306 (assembly GCF_036169555.1). Lineage (GTDB taxonomy): Bacteria > Actinomycetota > Actinomycetes > Streptomycetales > Streptomycetaceae > Streptomyces > Streptomyces achmelvichensis. Next base: position 1,079,171 of record NZ_CP108032.1, read on the forward strand.
TGACCGAGTCGTTCGACAACCAGATCGACAAGACGCTCGGCGCCGACTTCGTCGTCCAGAACAGCACCTTCATGCCCTTCCCGCAGGAGATCACCGAGAAGGTGAAGGCCGTCGAGGGCGCCGGAACGGTCGTGCGTCAGCGCTTCGCGCCTCTCGCGCTGACCCTGCCGGACGGCAAGCGGGTGGAGTCGACGGCCTCCGGGTACGACCCGAAGCTGGACGAGGCCGCCAACATCACCTACGCGAGCGGAACCACCGCGACCGCGCTGGCCGCCGACAGCATCGCCATGGACCTCGCGTACGCCACCGAACACCGGGTGCGCATCGGGTCGGTGCTGCCGGCCGAGTTCCCGGGCGGGCGGCAGGCCCGGCTGACCGTCGGGGCGCTCACCGACATGGACCAGACGGGCGGGCCGGGCATGGAGGGCGCTCTGTTCATGGGTCTGGCGACCGTCGAGAAGTATCTGCCGGGCGGCCAGGACGCCGCGGTCTTCGTCAACGCGGCCGACAGCAGCGCCACGGACGAGCTGCGGACCGGTCTCGAAGCCGCGCTCGACCCGTATCCCCAGGTGCAGGTGCGCGACCAGGCCGACTACAAGGAACTGATCCGCCAGCAGATCGCCGTGATGCTCTACCTCGTCTACGCGCTGCTGGGGCTGGCGATCGTCATCGCGGTGCTCGGGGTCGTCAATACCCTCGCCCTGTCGGTGGTGGAACGGACGCGTGAGATCGGACTGCTGCGCGCGATCGGCCTCTCCCGGGTGCAGCTGCGGCGCATGATCCGGCTGGAGTCCGTGGTGATCGCGGTCTTCGGGGCACTGCTGGGGCTGGCGCTGGGCATGGTGTGGGGAGTGGCCGTCCAGCAGGTGCTGGCGCTGGAGGGCCTGACCGCGTTCGCCGTGCCGTGGGGCACGGTGATCGCGGTGGTGGTGGGCTCGGTGGTCGTCGGCCTCGCGGCGGCGGTACTGCCGGCGCTCCGCGCGTCGCGGATGAACGTGCTGGCAGCGATCGCCCACGAATAGGAGAAGCGCGGGCCGGGACGGCCGGACGACCCGGCCACCGGGCAGCGGCGGGTCCCGGCGGCGACCGCCGGGACGGACGGGCCGGCAACGCCTCACCGGACCGCGGACCGCCGACCGCGCCTCACCGGACCGCCGTTGTGAAGGAGAGTCGATGCCCAGGCCGTTCCGCATCGCGGTGAACATGCTGACACCCACCGACGGCCCGGAGTGGCGCCGGAAGTGCCGGCGGGCCGAGGAGCTCGGCTACGACGTGATCCAGGTACCGGACCACCTCGGCATGATGGCGCCGTTTCCCGCGCTGATGGCCGCCGCCGAGGTGACCGAGCGTCCTCGGCTCGGCACCTTCGTGCTCAACGCCGCGTTCTGGAACCCGGCGCTGCTCGCCCGCGAGATCGCCACGACCGACGCCCTCACCGGCGGCCGGCTGGAGATCGGCATCGGCGCGGGCTATGTGGAGGAGGAACACGACCGCGCCGGGCTGGAGTTCCGCACCCCCGGTGGCCGGGTTGCGCATCTGCGGTACACGGTCGAGGAGTTGGAGCGGCTGCTCCACGACGACGGACACCTGCCGATGACAGCCCAACGACCCCGTCCTCCGCTGCTGATCGGCGGCAACGGGGACAAGGTCCTGCAACTCGCCGCGGAGCACGCCGACATCGTCGCGTTCACCGGCGCCCGGGACACCAAGGACGGGCTCCAGGTGCTCACCGCCGAGGAGGTCGACGGACGGATCGCGGCCTACCGCAGGATGGCGGGCGGACGGTCCGAGGAGCAGGAGCTCAATCTGCTGCTCCAGCACGTAGCCGTCACCGACGACCACGAAGCCGCGGTCAAGGAGCTGCTGCCCCGGGTCCCGCATCTGAGTGTCGAGCAGGTGCTGGACGTGCCCCTGCTGGCCGTCGGGACGGTAGAGGCGATCGCCGGCCGGCTGCGCGAGCAACGTGAGCGCTACGGCTTCAGCTACCTCAGCGTCCTCGACCCGTACCTGGAGACGTTCGCCCCGGTGATGGACGAACTGCGCAACGGCTGAACGGCGCGGAAGCCGAGACGACGCGGTGTCTCGAACCCTGAAAGCCGGTGGCAGGCCCGCTCCCCCGCGTGCTTGGCTCGGCCCGTGATCGATCTGCGCATACGGACAGCCCGGCCGGACGAGGCGACGAGAGTTCTGGTCTTCTGGAAGGAGGCGGCCGAGGGGACGAGCGTCACGGACGACGTGGACGGCGTCACCCGGCTGATCTCCCGCGACCCCGAGGCACTGATCCTCGCCGAGTCCGACGGCCTGCTCGTCGGTTCCGTGATCGCGGGGTACGACGGATGGCGGTGTTCCCTCTACCGGCTCGCCGTCCTCCCCTCCCACCGCAGACGCGGTGTGTCGCGAGCTCTGCTGGAGGCGGCCGAGCGCCGGTTCGCCGCCGTCGGCGGACGCCGTGGCGATGCCATGGTTTTGGAAGCCAACGAACAGGCACACGGAGCATGGGCGGCCGCCGGGTACCGGAGGGAGGACCACTGGCGACGCTGGGTGAAACCGTTCGTGGGCCCCTCCCGTCCCGAATGACTTTGCCGGTCCTTTACCATGGGTGAACCATCACTCTCCGTATGAAAGGTGTGAGCGTCCGTCCATGGGCGAGCCTCCCAGTAGCAGACATCGCGCATTCCTCCTCCCCCTGTCCGATCATGGGACGGAGGTGACCCGATGACGGAAGTGCTCCTGCTCCTCGTGGCCGTGCTGCTCTCACTGGCCTGCGGCGCCTTCGTCGCGGCGGAGTTCTCGCTCACCACGGTCGAGCGCGCCGACCTGGAGAAGGCCGTCGAGCGGGGTGAGCGAGGCGCGGCGAGCGCCCTCAAGGCCGTACGCAGCCTCACCTTCCAGCTCTCGGGCGCCCAGCTCGGCATCACCGTCACCAACCTGATCGTCGGCATGCTGGCCGAGCCCTCGGTCGCCAAGCTGATCCGCGGTCCGGTCGAAGCGGCCGGGCTCTCGCCCTCCATGGCCTCCTCGGTGGCTCTCGTCCTCGGTACCGCGCTGTCCACCGTCGTGCTGATGGTCGTCGGCGAACTGGTCCCGAAGAACTGGGCCATCTCCTCCCCGCTGGCCGTGGCCAAGGTGGTCGCCCCCGCACAGCGGGTCTTCACCGCCGCCTTCAAGCCGCTGATCAGCCATCTCAACAACACGGCCAACCGCATCCTGCGCCGGCTCGGCATGGAGCCGACCGAGGAGCTCGCCTCGGCCCGCAGCCCGCAGGAACTGGTCGCCCTGGCCCGTCACTCCGCGAAGGCCGGCGCCCTGGAGGCCGACACGGCCGAGCTGTTCGTCCGGACCCTGAAGCTCGCCGAGCTCACCGCGGAGAACGTGATGACCCCGCGCGTGCAGGTCACCGCGCTGGAGGTGCAGGCCACGGCCGAGGACGTCGCCAACGCGACCCGCGCCACCGGGCTCTCCCGCTTCCCCGTCTACCGCGGCAGCCTCGACACCGTCGTCGGCATCGCCCACATCAAGGACGTCCTGGCGGTACCGGCCGACGACCGGCCCCGCCGCGGCGTCACCGAGCTGCTGCGCGAGCCGCTGCTGGTGCCCGAGACCCTCACGGTCGACCGGCTCCTCGACCGGCTGGCAGGCAAGTCCACGATGGCCGTCGTCATCGACGAGTACGGCGGCACGGCCGGTGTCGTGACGATGGAGGACATCGTCGAGGAGGTCGTCGGCGAGGTGCGGGACGAACACGATCCGCACGAGACGCCGGACCTCGCACCCGCTGGCCAGGACGCCGACGGCCGCACCCTGTGGTCGGCCGACGGCGCCGCCCGCACGGACCAGCTGGAGCGCATCGGCCTGCGGGTGCCGGAAGGCCCGTACGAAACGCTCGCGGGTCTGATCGCCACCGAGCTGGGACGCATCCCCGTCGAGGGTGACCGCATCGACCTCGAAGGCTGGCGCCTCGATGTCGTGGACGCCTCCGGGCGGCGTGCCGCGAGGGTGCTGATGCACGCTCCGCTCCCCTCGGCCGACGAGCCCGTGGAGGCCGGACGATGACCGCGATCCAACTTCTCATCGGTCTGCTGACCCTGGTGGTCAACGCCTTCTTCGTCGGCGCCGAATTCGCGCTGATCTCGGTGCGCCGCAGTCAGATCGAGCCCCATGCGGAGTCAGGCGACCGGCGGGCCCGCAGCGTCATCTGGGGCCTGGAGCATGTGTCGGCACTGCTGGCGGCGGCCCAGCTCGGCATCACGCTGTGCACCCTGGTGCTCGGCATCGTCGCCGAGCCCGCGATCGCGCATCTGCTGGAGCCGGTGTTCGACGCGGTGGGCGTGCCGCACGGTGCGGTGCACCCGATCTCGTTCGTGATCGCGCTGGCCGTGGCCACGTATCTGCACATGCTCCTCGGCGAGATGGTGCCGAAGAACATCGCTCTCGCGGAGCCGACCCGCAGCGCTCTGCTCCTCGGCCCGCCGCTGGTGGCGCTCGCGCGGGCGCTGCGCCCGGTGATCTTCTCGATCAACGCCTGCGCCAACGCCCTGCTGAAGCTGCTGAGGGTCGAGGCCAAGGACGAGGTGGCCGCGACCTACTCGGACGACGAACTCGCCCGGATGGTGCGGGACGCGGGAGAGGCGGGCCTGCTGGACGACCGGTCGGCGGAACGTCTGCGCGACGCTCTGGAGCTGGGGCGCCGTCCCGTGCGGGACGTGGTGAGGCCGGTCGAGCAGGTGGTGTACGCGCAGGCGGGGACCACCCCGGAGCAGTTGGAGAGCCTGGCGGCCGAATCCGGGTACTCGCGTTTCCCGGTGGTCGACGGCCGCCGCATCCTCGGCTATCTCCATGTGAAGGACGCCCTGGACGCGGCTCCGCGCGACGAGCCCTTCCCGGTCACGGCGCTGCGGCCGATCGCCCGGGTCCGTGCGGCGACGCCGCTGGACGACGTACTGACCGCGATGCGCCGCAGCCGTACGCACCTGGCGGCGGTCCTGGACGAGGACGACTCCCCGGTGGGCCTGGTGACCATGGAGGACGTGCTGCGGGAGCTGGTGGGCCGGCGGGACTAGGGTCTGCCCGCCTGTCGACGGGACCGGATCGAGCCGCTGACGGCGGCCGGTCCGGTCCCGGTCCGGTCCTCGCACGATCAGGGACCGGCCGCCTGCACAGGGCAGCTCGCGGCCGGGTCTCAGTCGATCGTGAAGCTCCAGAAGACGACTTCCTCGGCGGACACAGCGATGACGCCGCAGTCCATCACGTGCTCGGTGAAACACTCAGAGGAACCCTCGCGGCGGAACATGTCCGCGTGGGGGTTATCACGCGCTGCTGACACGTTCGTGAAGTACAGAGCGTCCCGTCCGAACCGTTCCAGGACGCCACTCGCGTGGGAGATCAGCTCTCGCTCCCGCTCTGCGAAATCCGGAATGCCGTCCACCTGGAACCAGTCGTCCTGGAGGGAGACCAGCAGCTGCTCGGCACCCTTCCTGGCCACGGGAAAGACGGAGTCGAATGCGGCCGGCGTGACGGCGGTGAACGGGTTGTCCGGGCCGGTGTCGTAACGGCGCCCGCCGGGGGCCGTGATCAGCCTCGGCAGGCGACGGGGGTCGTCCGTCCTCAGCCGCATGACATCGATCGCGTCCGGATTCCAGTCCGCGTGCCGCCGCGCCCCCACCGCCGCGAACATGCCTTCCCCGAACAGGGCGCGAAGGGATGCGCTCCACGATGCCTCGTCCACCTGAGCCCGCCCTAGAACGCCGTCGCCCGGAGCCACGCGTCGAGTGTCGCGCGCTCGCCGGACACACCGAAGCGCGGGTCGTCGGACCGGTACCGGCCGTACAGGAGAAGCAGCAGGTCACCCGCCGGTCCCTGGACGCGGGCCGCGGCCGGGGGCCCGACGCGGGCCGGGACCGCCGGGCCGGAACCCGTGGCCGAGCCCGTCCAGTGGTACCCGCCCCCGCCGAACGAAACGGTCCAGCCCGCCCCCGTGTCCGTGGCCACCAGCCGCACCGAGCCCTCGGGGAGTACGCCGACGGGTTCCGCGAGCCACGGGTAGCAGGGCAGGTTCTCCAAAAACTCCTCGATCCCGTCGGCCGCCGTTCCCGGGGCGATCCGCGGCTCCTGGCCCAGGGCGAGTTCGGCGTCCGCGAGGTGGACGAGGGCCTCGAAGAGCAGCCGGCGGGGGAAGAACCGCACCCGCTGGTCGGCGCCGTGCGACCACATCGGGGTGTCCGGGTCGACGCCGCGCATCGTACGGACCGAGGCCTCGGCGCTGCGGGCCAGCCACTGGGGGTACGCGCCCGGGTCGTCCGGGAGGTCCAGTGGCACGTCCTTCGACCAGACGCGTTCGGCGGCGCGGGTGCGCACCAGATGTTCCATCCAGCGGTGGGTGGTCCCGTGGTGCCGTACGAGGTCGGCGAAGGTCCAGCCGGGGCAGGTCGGCACCGGCGTCTGCGGGTCCACGTCCCGTACGGTCTGCACGAAGCGCCGCCCCAGGTCCTCCACCGCGTCGCAGTAGAGCTCGTGCTGGTCGTCGTCGATACCGAAGTCCTCGCAGATGCGCAGCACGTCGTCGCGCAGCCCTCCGTCGGGCCGGCGGGCGGCGGTCTGCCGGAGCAGGGCCGACAGCGCGCCGCGGTCGGCGGGCGAGAGCCGGCCCAGGAGATAGCCGGTGTTCTCCAGCCACTTCACCGCGGTGTCGGGGTCGAGCACATCGTCGTCACAGGTGGCGACCGAGGTCACCAGATCGGCCAGCGCTTCGGTCAGCGCGTTCAGCAGCGCGTCGCTCACAGGGCTCCCTCCCGGTACGGAACCGACGGACCTTACCGCGCGGTAGGATCCTTCCGCCATGGAGATGCATGCCAACTACACCAGCTTTGTCGCGCTCGGCGACTCCTTCACCGAGGGCATGTCCGACCTGATGCCCGACGGGACCTACCGGGGCTGGGCGGATCTGCTCGCCGGCCGGCTGGCCGTCCGCACCGAGGGGTTCCGCTACGCCAACCTGGCGGTCCGCGGAAAGCTCATCAAGCAGATCGTCGACGAGCAGGTCGATGTCGCCGCCGCCATGCGACCCGATCTGGTCACGCTGGTGGGCGGGCTGAACGACACCCTGCGCCCCAAGTGCGACATGGGCCATGTCCGCGGTCTGCTGGAAGAGGCCGTGGAGAAGCTGACCCCGTCCTGCGGTCAGCTGGTGCTGATGCGCAGCCCCGGCCGCAACGGGCCGGTGATGGAGCGCTTCCGCCCCCGCATGGAGGAGCTCTTCGACTTCATCGACGAGCTGGGCGCCCGGCACGGTGCTCTCGTGGTGGATCTCTACGGCTCCGGAGCGCTCGGCGACCAGCGGCTGTGGGACGTGGACCGGCTGCATCTGACGGCCGAAGGACACCGGAGGGTGGCCGAGGCCGTCTGGCAGACCCTCGGCCTCGACGCCGAGGACGACTGGCGCTCGCCGCTGCCGCCCGCCGTGCAGGCGCGGTGGACCGCCCGCCGGGTCGCCGACGTGCAGTTCGCGCGCCAGTATCTGGGCCCGTGGATCGGACGCCGGCTCACCGGCCGGTCATCGGGCGACGGTCTGCCGCCCAAGCGGCCGGAGCTGCTGCCCTACGAGTTCCCGCGCACGGACGAGCCCTCGTAGCAAGCCACAAACCGGGGCGGCACGCTGGCCTGCACAAACCGCCAGTAGAATCCGTACACGTGACTGCAAAGCCTCGTATCCCCAACGTCCTGGCCGGCCGCTACGCCTCCGCGGAGCTCGCCGTCCTGTGGTCCCCCGAGCAGAAGGTGAAGCTGGAGCGGCAGCTCTGGCTGGCCGTGCTGCGCGCGCAGAAGGACCTCGGGATCGAGGTGCCGGACAGTGCCCTCACCGACTACGAGCGGGTCGTCGACCAGGTCGACCTGGCCTCCATCGCCGAGCGCGAGAAGGTCACGCGCCACGATGTGAAGGCCCGGATCGAGGAGTTCAACGCGCTCGCCGGTCATGAGCACGTGCACAAGGGCATGACGTCCCGCGATCTGACCGAGAACGTCGAGCAGCTCCAGATCCGCCTCTCCCTGGAGCTGATGCGCGACCGTACCGTCGCGGTACTGGCCCGCCTCGGCAAGCTCTCCGCCGAGTACGCCGAGCTCGTGATGGCCGGGCGCTCGCACAATGTCGCCGCCCAGGCCACGACGCTCGGGAAGCGGTTCGCCACCGCCGCCGACGAGTTGCTGGTGGCGTACGGACGGCTGGAGGACCTGCTGGCCCGCTACCCGCTGCGCGGGATCAAGGGCCCGGTCGGCACCGCTCAGGACATGCTCGACCTGCTCGGCGGGGACGCGGCGAAGCTCGCCGACCTGGAGGGGCGCATCGCCGGGCATCTGGGCTTCGCCCACGCGTTCACCTCGGTCGGCCAGGTCTACCCCCGTTCCCTCGACTACGACGTCGTCTCCGCGCTGGTCCAGCTGGCCGCAGCGCCGTCGTCCGTCGCCAAGACGATCCGGCTGATGGCCGGGCACGAACTGGTCACCGAGGGCTTCAAGCCGGGCCAGGTCGGCTCCTCCGCGATGCCGCACAAGATGAACACCCGCTCCTGCGAGCGCGTGAACGGCCTGATGGTGATCCTGCGGGGCTACGCCTCGATGACGGGGGAGCTGGCGGGCGACCAGTGGAACGAGGGCGACGTCTCGTGCTCCGTGGTGCGCCGGGTGGCCCTGCCGGACGCGTTCTTCGCGTTCGACGGTCTGCTGGAGACGTTCCTGACGGTGCTGGACGAGTTCGGTGCCTTCCCCGCCGTCGTCGCCCGGGAGCTCGACCGCTACCTCCCCTTCCTCGCCACCACGAAGGTGCTGATGGGCGCCGTACGGGCAGGGGTCGGCCGCGAGGTGGCGCACGAGGCCATCAAGGAGAACGCCGTCGCCGCCGCGCTCGCGATGCGGGAACAGGGCGCCGAGCGCAACGAGCTGCTCGACACGCTGGCTGCCGATGAGCGCATCCCGCTGGACCGCGGGCAGCTGGACGCCCTGATGGCCGACAAGCTGTCGTTCACGGGTGCCGCCGCCGACCAGGTCGCCGCCGTGGTGGGCCGGATCGAGGCCGTCGTCAAGGAGCACCCCGCGGCAGCGGGCTACACCCCGGGGTCGATCCTCTGACACCCGACGAACTGGAGGCCGCCCGCGACCGCGTCATCGACGATGTGGTCGCGGGCGGTCTGCATGTGCTGTTCTGCGGGATCAACCCGGGCCTCATGTCTGCGGCGACGGGTCATCACTTCGCCCGCCCCGGCAACCGGTTCTGGCCCGTACTGCATCGGTCGGGCTTCACACCCCGCCAGTTGAAGCCGTCCGAACAGCGGGAGCTGCTCACCTACGGGCTCGGCATCACGAACGTGGTGGCGCGGGCGACCGCGCGCGCCGACGAGCTGAGCGACGAGGAGTTCCGCGAGGGCGGGCGCCTGCTGACCGGCAAGGTGGAGCGGCTGCGGCCGAGGTGGCTGGCGGTGGTCGGGGTCACGGCCTACCGCACGGCCTTCGGCGACCGGAAGGCCAGGATCGGTCCGCAGGAGCGCACGATCGGCGGGACACGGATCTGGGCGCTGCCCAATCCGAGCGGACTGAACGCCCATTGGACGGCGCAGACGATGGCGGAGGAGTACGCCCGGCTCCGCGCGGCGGCGGAGTCCTCCTGAGCCGCGGCCTTCCCGGACACCGTTCAGGGCGGTTCGCTCACGGTGACGACGGCCAGGAGCTGGAACTCGGAGAGTCCGACGCCTATCCACCGGCCCTCGACGCGCCAGAGATGGAGCCAGGGGACGGTGGAGCTCAGGCGCAGCCACGGTTCCGGTATGCCCGGCTCGCCGGGCGCGGTCCGGGCGGCGCGCAGCTGTGTGCCGGTCAGATCGCACAGCGAGGCATCGCCCCAGCGGCGGTCCAGAGCGTCCAGCAGGGCGTCGTGCTCCGCCCTGCGCTGTTCCGCTTCCGCGCGGAGGTCCGCGTCGGGTCCCGCGACGGCGTACGGATCACCCGGATCGGGATGTCCGCCCAGCACCGCTATGTGAAAGCCCGGGCCCTCGGAGCCGACGTCCGACGGTCCGGGCTCCGCGGCGAACTGCCGGGAGCGCAGCAGGTCGATCGTCTCGAGGTGCCGTGCCGTGGTCATGTCCCCAGTAAAGCTGCCTGCACTGACATATGGCTGTCCGTCAGACAAGGAAGGCGGGACGGCGCGCGACGACCCACCGTTGCACCCCTTGCACCGACCGTGCACGTCGTACGGCCAGCGAGTACGATCCGGCAGAACACGCGCTCGAGCTGGGAGGACACACAGTGGGGCGGCTGACCGGCGGAGACCCGTCGCTGCTGCGGCGGATCAACTCCGCGGTGGTACTGCATGCGCTACGAGGCGCCGGCTCCCCCACGCTCACGGACCTGACGCGGATCACCGGGCTCTCCCGGCCGACCGTCGAAGGCGTGGTCGAGGGTCTCATGGAGGCCGGCCTGGTCGTCGAGTCCGTTCCCGAGGAGGGTGCGGCCCGCCGCCAGGGACGGCCCGCGAGGCGATTCCGCTTCCGCGCCGAGGCCGGCCATCTGCTGGGCGTGGAGATCGGACCCCACCGGGTCGCGGCCCTGCTGTCCGGCCTGGACGGCCGCATCATCGGGGCCGGGTCCCGGGAGGTGTCGGAGACCGCCTGCGCGGACGACCGGCTGGAGCGGGTGCGGCTGGTGGTCGCCGATGTCCTGCGCCGGGCCGGGATCGCCCGTAACAGCCTGCGGGCCGTGGGGGTGGGCTCACCGGGGATCGTGGAGGCCGACGGGACCGTACGGCTCGGGACCGCGCTGCCGGGCTGGACGGGACTCGCGCTCGGGCAGCGGCTCCAGCGCTCGTTCCGCTGTCCGGTGCTGGTGGAGAACGACGCCAACGCGGCCGCGGTGGCGGAGCATTGGAAGGGCTCGGGACGGGACTCCGACGACCTCGTCTTCGTCCTGGCGGGGCTCAGCCCGGGTGCCGGTTCGCTGATCGGCGGGCGGCTGCACCGGGGCTTCGGCGGAGCGGCGGGCGAGATCGGCGCGCTGCATCTGCTCGGGCGTGACGTGACCCCGGAGCGGTTGCTGTCGACGACGGACGAGCCGCTGCATCCGCTGGACGAGCAGGCCGTGGCCGATGTCTTCGCACTCGCCAAGGGCGGCGACACCCGGGCGCAGGAGGCCGTCGAGCGTTTCATCCAGCGTCTGGTCCACGATGTGGCGGCCCTGGTGCTGGCGCTGGATCCCGAACTGGTGGTGATCGGCGGCTGGGCGGCCGGTCTGGACGGTGTACTCGACCCGCTGCGCGATGAGTTGTCGCGCTACTGTCTGCGGCCGCCGCGGGTCGCCCTGTCCCTGCTCGGTGAGGCGGCGGTGGCGACGGGCGCGCTGCGGCTGGCGCTCGACCACGTCGAGGAGGAACTCTTCGCCGTGGAGGGAACGGTGACGGCCCGCCGCTGAGCCTCAGCTCGTGCGACGGGCCGTGCAGGGACGGGGTGCGCGTACCAGGTCGGGCTTCGGCGCGGCGTTCCTGGTCGTGTCCCAGGAGGCGCGGCGTTCCGGAATCGTGTCCTAGGAGGCGCGGCGTTCCTCGTCGTGGTGCCTGATCTCGACATCACCCGAGTCACCGAACGTGAGCCGGCAGGTGTCAGCCCGGTAGGTGGCGACGGACAGCGCGGCCGTCCTGCCGGCGGAGAAGTAGCGGGTGGTGACCATCAGCACGGGCGCGCCCGGCAGCCGGTCGAGCTCCTTGGCGTCGTCGGCGCGGGCGGAGCCGAGCTCCACGGCGCGGTCCTGGCCGTCGAGTTCGCGGCGCTGGAGTTCCCGCAGGACGGCACGCGCACGGGCCGGCCCGGAGGGCGTGTCGATGGCGGAGAGCTCGGCGACGGATGCGGCCGGCACGTAGAGCAGTTCGGCCGCGACCGGCTGCCCGTGGCTGACGCGCAGCCTGCGCACGACGTACGTCTCTTCGTCGGCGCCGGTGTCCAGGAACCGTGCGACCGCGGCCGGCGGCACCGCCCGGGTGCAGTCGACGGACTGCCAGGAGTCCTGCGCCGAGCCGGGCCACGCGTGCTCGGTGGTGGAGACGTCCACGCCGACGCGCGGAGGAGCGACGGTGGTACCGACGCCGCGGCGCCGCTGGAGGCGTCCTTCGAGCTCGAGCTGTTCGAGTGCCTGGCGCAGGGTCGCGCGGGCAACTCCGAAGCGGGCGGCCAGATCTCGTTCGTTGGGCAGGATCTCGCCCACCGCGAAGTCCGAGTCGAGCGCTTCACCGATCACGGTCTTGAGGTGCCAGTACTTCGGCTCCGGCACTGATTCGAGCTGCGTGGTCCCCACCCTGATCCTCCGCAATCGCCGTGTCAGCGGCGGCTTTTCCGCGCCCTTGTTTATTAAAGGTTCCTGCACTAACTCTGCGACCATAGGACGGCCCACCACCTTGGTCAAGACCAATCCTGCGTTCGTCACGCTGTGAGGTCGAGCGGGTTCGCAGCGCGTTCACAGGGCGTTCGTATCCCAGGGGAACGCGCGCGGCAAAGGCCCCCTGCCCTTTTCGGACAGAGGGCCGGAGCGGGTGCCGCTCGCAGGTCAGAGGGTGGGGAGCGCGCCGAGTTTGTCGGGGTTGCGCATCAGGTGGATGCACTGGATGCGGCCACCCCGGATCTCCAACTGGAAGACGGTGTCCGGCTTTCCGGCGCTGAACACCACGAGCCCCGGTGCGCCGTTGATCTCGGAGAATGCGAAGTCCGCCTCCGGGATCGGCTGCTTCGCCACCGCGAACAGGAACCGTCCCACCTTGTCCGCGCTCTCCAGGATCCGCACCGGGGCCTTGGTCTTGCCTCCGCTGTCGCTGATCATCCGGACGTCGGGGGCGAGGAGGTCCAGCAGGGCGTCGAGATCGCCGCCGGCTGCTGCGGTGAGAAAGCGCTGGGTGAGATCGCGCCGTTCGCCGGGGTCCACGTCGTACCGGGGTTTGCGCTCCTCCACATGCCGCCGGGCACGGCCCGCGAGCTGTCGCACGGCCGCCTCGGAGCGCTCCAGCGTGGTCGCGATCTCGCCATAGGGAAAGCCGAAGGCCTCGCGGAGCACGAACACCGCCCGCTCCAGCGGCGAGAGCGACTCCAGGACCACGAGCACGGCGAGGGAGACGGATTCGGCGAGAACCGCCTGCTCGGCCGTGTCGGGAACCGTGCTGCCGAAGTCCGTGGCGATCGGCTCGGGGAGCCACGGACCGATGTACGCCTCGCTCCTCGCCCTGATCTGCCGCAGCCGGTCGATCGCCAGCCGGGTGGTGATCCGTACGAGGTAGCCGCGCGGCTCCGCCACATCGTCGCGCTCCTGCGCGGTCCACCGCAGCCACGCGTCCTGCACCACGTCCTCGGCGTCGGCCGCCCGGCCGAGCATGCGGTAGGCCACACCGGTCAGCACGGGCCGGTGCTCTTCGAAGACGTCGGTCGCAGGGTCGCTCGCCACGCTTCCATCCCACCCGACGGCGCATCCGGTGTCCAGGCGACGGGGGCGCGCCGCGCCGCACATCCACGTCCGCCCGGCGGTTCCTCTTGAACTGGAAGCTACTGAGCGGTAATTCTTACGGACAAGCGGCCGGGCCGCCCGTCCCACGGGCGTACGCCGTCCGACACATCGGTGCCGTGGCGAGACCAAGGAGCAGCAGGGCATGGTCGCGAAGATCTCGTTCTCCGTCGAGTCACCCCGGGGCAGCCGGGAGCTGTCCGTCTCCTACGAGAGAGCGGGCTCGGGCGAACCGCTGCTGCTGCTCCACGGCATAGGGCATCACCGCCAGGCCTGGGACCCGGTGATCGGGATTCTCGCGGCCGAGCGCGAGGTCATCGCGGTCGACCTGCCCGGCTTCGGTGTCTCACCGGCGCTGCCCGACGGGGTGCGGTACGACCTGGCGGCCGTCGGAGGCGCGCTCGCCACGCTCTGCGAGGCGCTGGACATCGAGCGGCCCCATGTCGCCGGCAACTCCCTCGGCGGGCTGCTGGCCCTGGAGTTGGGCCGCGAGAAGCTCGTCCGTTCCGTCACCGCTCTCTCCCCCGCCGGCTTCTGGACGGAAGGGGAACGGCTCTTCGCCTTCGGAACGCTGCGGGCCATGCGGCTCGGTGCCCAGTCGTTGTCCCTGCCGATGATCGAGTGGCTGGCGCGCAGCGCCGCCGGGCGCGCGGCGCTCACCAGCACCATCTACGCCAAGCCGGGCAGGCGTTCACCCGAGGCCGTCGTCGCGGAGACCCTCGCGCTGCGCGGGGCCACCGGCTTCCACGAGACCCTCTTGGCCGGCCGGGACGTCCTGTTCACCGACGACATCCCCGATGTGCCCGTCACCATCGCCTGGGGCACCCGCGACCGGCTGCTGTTCCGCCGTCAGGGAGTCCGCGCCAAGCAGGCCATCCCCGGCGCCCGGCTCGTCCGGCTGCCCGGATGCGGCCATGTGCCGATGAACGACGACCCCGCTCTCGTCGCCCGCGTCCTGCTGGACGGCAGCCGCTGACCCGCGCCCGAAGACGCCCGAGCCGAGCGCCGCGCCCGCTCCCACCAGCACTCCGCCCGCCGCCTGGGCGGGACCGAACGTGCCGGTGCCCACGAGCGGCGCGGTGAGGGCGGCGGCGACGGGGATGAGTCCGGTGAAGAGCGTCGCCCGCTCGGTGCCGATCCGCTGCAGCCCCATGTACCAGGTCACAAAGCCGATCACGGTCACCACGGCCGCCTGCCACAGCAGTGCCAGTGCCTCGCCCTGGTCCGGGGTCCGCACGAATCCGGCGCCGTCCACGACGAGTCCGACGATCGTGGACTCGACGGCCGCGACACCGCACACGGTCGCCGTGAGCAGCTTCGGTCCGAGCGGCCGGAGCACGGGCGCCGCCAGTACGGCGAACCCGACCTCGCCCGCCAGCGCGGCCACCGACCAGCCGATGCCCACGGCGTCGGCGCGGCCCCACCCCTGGACCGTGAAGGCCCCCGCCGCCACGAGCAGTGCTCCGAACAGGACCGGCCGGGTGGGCCGCCGGCCGTCCGCGAGCGGTACGAGCACGGCGACGATGACCGGCGCGCAGCCGACGAACACGCCCGGGACCGCGGGCTCGGAGGTGCGTTCCGCCGCCAGGATCGCCAGGTTGAACCCAACCATGCCGACGCCGGCGAGCAGGGCTATGCGGCCCCACTGGGCGGGACCGAGCAGCTTCAGCGGCGCGAGTGCGGCCCGTCCGCCGAGCAGGGGCAGCAGAAGCAGACAGGCGAGGGCGTAGCGCACGGCCTGACCGCCGGCGTACGGGTAGTCGCCGAGGACGCTGTTGGCGGTGAAGGAGGCGCCGACCAGGCAGTAGGCGAAGGAGACGAGCCCCACGCCGTGCAGCGTGCGGGTGTTCATACAGTTCATGGGTGCGAGGCTATGGACGCCCGCGGTCCCCTTTAAGGTCCACTTCCATGACGTCATCGGGGACCAATCCGCCGGACGGGCCGTCCTGGACGACCGCCTGGGAACTGCTGCTGCCGGCCGCCGGAGCACCGGCCCGCCGCCGCGGCAGGGCCCTCCAGTCGGCCCTGCGCGAGTCGGTCAGATCGGGCCGGCTGGCGGCCGGCACCCGGCTGCCCTCCAGCCGGGAGCTCGCCGCAGACCTCGGGGTGTCACGCGGTCTGGTCACCGAGGCGTACGAACAGCTGACCGCCGAGGGCTATCTGCGCAGTGACCGGGGCGCGGGCACCTGGGTGGGGGACGCGGCCCGGGCCGGTGCCGGGGCGGCGCGGGACCTCGCGCCGCGGGCGTCCGGCGCCCGGGTGGACTTCCGTCCCGGCACCCCCGACCTCTCGCTCTTCCCGCGCGCCGCGTGGGCCGCCGCGCACAAGTCCGTACTGGCGCGGCTGCCCCATCGGGCGCTGGGCTACCCGGATCCGCGCGGCCTGCCCGAGCTGCGTACCGCTCTCGCGTCGCTGCTCGTCCGGCGCCGAGGTGTCGTCGCCGACCCCGAACGGCTGGTGGTGTGCTCGGGCGTCGCCCAGGCCATGACCCTGCTCGGTTTCGTGCTGCACGGGCACGGGCTGCGCACGATCGGCGTCGAGGACCCGGGGAGCCCCCAGCACGGCCCGCTGTTGGCCGCGGCAGGTCTCGGCGAGACACCGCTCCCGCTGGACGACGACGGACTGGCCATGGAGCCGCTGCACCGCTCCGGTGTGCGGGCCGTGGTGACGACACCGGCGCATCAGTTTCCCTCCGGGATCGCCTACTCCGCGCGGCGCCGCACCGAACTCCTCGACTGGGCACGGTCGGTGAACGGACTGGTCGTGGAGGACGACTACGACGGCGACTTCCGCTACGACCGCGCGCCGGTGGGCGCGCTCCAGGGCCTGGACCCCGAACGCGTCGCCTACAGCGGCTCGGTGAGCAAATCGCTCGCCCCGGGGCTGCGCCTCGGCTGGCTGCTGGTGCCCGAGCGTCTCGCCGAGGAGGTGGTCGAACGCAAGCGCACCATGGACCTGGGCAACCCCTCACTCGACCAGGCGCTGCTCGCCGACTTCATCGACGGCGGTGGCTACGACCGGCAGTTGCGCCGCTGTCAGCGGGCCTATCGGGAGCGGCGCGACGCGCTCGTCGACGCGCTCGACGAGCACTTCCCGGGCACGGAGGTGAGCGGTATCGCCGCCGGGCTCCATGCCATCGCCCGTCTGCCCGGGAGGTTCGGTCCCGAGCCGCGGTTCCTGGAGGCGGCGCGGCGGGCGGGCATCGCCCTGCGGCCGCTCGCGGAACACGGGACGGTGCGGTACGCGGACTCGGCGGTCCGGCTCGTGCTCGGATACGCGCATCTGACGCCGTCGGACATCGCGCGCGGGATCGGGTTGTTGGCACGGGAGACGCAGGGTGGCGGTCCGGCGGCGCCCTGACGAGCCGGCCACCGGACAACGGGCCACGGTGCCGGTGGCGTACGGGAGTTGGGGCGTCGGTGGTAGGTCCTGCGAGCGTGGGCGGAGGTCCGCGGTCGGGGAGCCGGTGGGCCGGCGGCAGCGGTGGGCCCGGGCGGGGGAGGGCCGCGCGCGGAAGGCCGGTACGCGGATGACCGGTGCGCGAAGACCGGCACGGGTAAGGCCGGTTGTTCACCTCCGGTTCGCGTTCGCGCCGCAGCCGGGCGTTAGGCATGGCTCGGCACACCCGGCGCACCCCTCCCCCAACCGTCCTGGAGGCCCAGCGATGTCGCACAGCCCGCGGAGCACGTCCCCCGACCGCCGTACCCTCCTGCGGGGCACGGTCGCCGCATCGGCGGCCCTCGCGCTTCCGGCGGTGGGCGCGCCACCCGCGCTGGCCCGCTCCGGCCGTCCTCGTGCCGCCTGGGGCGTGCAGACCGGCGATGTCACCACGTCGTCGGGACTGGTGTGGGCACGTTCGGACCGGCCCGCCCACATGATCGTCGAGACATCGGCGACGGACTCCTTCCGGCGTACGCACCGGTGGCACGGCCCGCTGCTCGGGCCCGGCACGGACTTCACCGGTACGGCGTCGCTGCGCGGGCTGCCGGCGGGCGAGCAGATCCACTACCGGGTCACGCTCGCGGACCCGGACGACCCCCGTCGTACCGGGGAGCCGGTGTACGGAACGTTCCGTACCGCACCCGCCCGGCGCCGTCAGGACGTGCGCTTCCTGTGGTCGGGCGACATCGCGGGCCAGGGCTGGGGCATCAATGTGGACGACGGCGGTTACCGCGCCTACGAGGAGATGCGCCGGCGCAACCCGGACTTCTTCCTGTGCAGCGGTGACACGGTCTACGCGGACGGCCCGCTGGTCCCGAGCGTGACGCTGCCGGACGGCCGTGTGTGGCGCAACCTGATGACCGAGGAGAAGGCGAAGGTCGCCGAGACGCTCGCGGAGTACCGCGGCACCTTCCGCTACAACCTCCTCGACGAGAACGTCCGCCGCTTCAACGCGCAGGTGCCGACCGTGGTCCAGTGGGACGACCACGAGGTGCGCAACAACTGGTACCCGGGCCAGATCCTCGACGACGTCCGCTACACCGAGAAGAACGTGGACGTCCTGGCCGCCCGTGCGTCCCGTGCGTTCAGCGAGTACTTCCCGGTCTCGACCCTGCCGTCGGGCGGGCGCGAGGGCCGCATGCACCGGGTGGTGCGGTACGGGCCGCTGCTCGACGTGTTCGTCCTGGACATGCGCTCGTACCGCAACGCCAACTCCCCAGGCCGGCAGGCCGATGACACGCAGGGCATCCTCGGCGCCGAGCAGCTCGCCTGGCTGAAGCGGGAGTTGTCGCGGTCGCGTGCGGTGTGGAAGGTCATCGCCTCCGACATGCCGCTCGGCCTGGTGGTGCCCGACGGCGCGGCGAACATCGAGGCGGTGGCGCAGGGCGACCCCGGCGCACCCCTCGGACGCGAGCTGCAGATAGCGGAGTTGCTGCGGCACATCAAGCACCGCCGGATCACCGGAACGCTGTGGCTCACCGCGGACGTGCACTACACCTCGGCCCAGCACTACGCGCCGGAGCGGGCCGCCTTCAAGGACTTCGCCCCGTTCTGGGAGTTCGTCTCGGGGCCGCTGGCGGCGGGCGGTTTCCCCGCCAACGCCCTGGACGCCACGTTCGGTCCCGAGCGGGTCTTCGTCCGCGCGCCCGAGCGGGCGAACGTCTCGCCGATGGAGTCCTCGCAGTACTTCGGCGAGGTCGACATCGACGGCGGCAGCGGTGAGTTGACCGTACGGCTGCGGGCCGAAGGAGGGACGGTCCTGTTCAGCAAGGTGCTCCAGCCCGGCCGCGTAGGACAGTAGGCAGGACAGGAGAAGAGGGACAGGAGAAGGCCGGGCATCCGCCCGGACGTGGGCCCGGCCGTCCGCCTCCGCGAGAGGTGCGGGCGGCCGGGTCTGCTGTGCGCCCGGCGTCACATGCCGAGGCGACGCGGAACCGTCACGCGCGAGGACGTGTGGAATCCTCTCCGGGGGTACTCGCGGGGACTGGGCAGACCGGGGCGAGGAGATCGTCGCAGCTCGCCGGGTGGAGGCTCCCGGCCGGTGATCGCGACACATCGGGCGACCGATCACTCCTCGCCAAAATCGGCCAATAATGGCCTATAACGGTTCAGATCCGCGCTTAACCCATCAGTCACAATACGTTCGCGATCACGCAACACAGAACGTTCACAGTGGGGGCATGACTGATGTGACTTCTGCGAAGAGTGCCCGCCGCCCCCACCACTGGCGCCGGGATCTCGTCGAACTGGCCGCGCTGTTCACGGCGGTGGCCGTCGCCGACGGCATCGCCAATCTGGTCGGCCACAGCCCCGACGGCCCGTTCCTGCTCGTCGCCTCCGCCGTCGCCCTCGTCGCCACGGCCACGTTCCACACATGGTGGGCACGACGACACGGCCATGCCCCTCCGGCCGGCACGAGCGATACCACCGGCGCTACGGGTGCGGCCGGCGCCGAGCGCGCCGACGACGGCACACCGCACGAGACGACGCTGTGGCGCATGCGCACCACCGTCCAGGACGCGCCCGGCAGTCTCGCGGCGCTGTGCACGGCCCTCGCCTCCCTGCGCGTGGACATCCTCACCCTGCAGACGCACCCGCTCGCCGCGGGCACCGTGGACGAGTTCCTGCTCAGGGCCCCCGGCCCGCTCCAGGCCCGGCAGCTGACCCACGCCGTCTCGGCGGCCGGCGGCAGCGGCACCTGGATCGAGCGGGCGGACGCCCACGACCTCGTCGACACCCCGACGCGGGTACTCGGCCTCGCCACCCGTACCGCCCTGGACGCCGCCGAACTCCCCCTCGCACTGAGGCAGTTGCTCGGACGGTGCACCATCCACTCGCTGCCCGCCGTCTCCCTCACCGGCCGCCCCACCGGCGATCTCCCTCCGGTGGAAGGCGTGCTGGAGGACACAGTGATGCGGCTGCGCGACCCGAACGGAGGCGCGATCACCGTCGAGCGGCCCTATCTCCCCTTCACCCCCACCGAGTTCGCCCGGGCGCGCGCCCTCGTCGAGCTGGACGCCCGGCTCGGCCCCCGTATCCCCCGCAGCCAGGACGTCCTCACCCTCCCCGAGGGCAACGAGATCACCGTGCGCCGCGCCGACCAGAGCGACGTCGAAGCGGCGAAGGCGATGCACGAGCGGTGCTCGCAGCGCACGCTCGGCCACCGCTACCACGGCCCGGTCGGCGACGCCGACCGCTATCTGAACCATCTGCTCAGCCCGCGCTTCGGGCGCACCCTCGCCGTGCAGACGGCCTCCGGCCGGCTCGTCGCCCTCGGCCACCTGCTGTGGGACGGGGACGAGACCGAGATCGCTCTGCTGGTGGAGGACGACTGGCAGCGCCGCGGCATCGGCTCGGAGCTGCTCGGCCGGCTCGTCGCCCTCGCCCGGGAGGCCCGCTGCAACAGCGTGTACGCCGTGACCCAGTCGTCCAACACCGCCATGGTGGCGGCGATGCGCGGCCTGGGCCTGCCCCTCGACTACCAGATCGAGGAGGGCACGCTGGTGATCACAGCCCGACTGGACGGATCTGCCGAACAGCACCGGTCCTGGTTCGAACAGGCTGAGCGCTGAGGGCTTCGGCGAGATCCCGCCAGAGGTCCTCGACGTCCTCCAGCCCGACGGACAGCCGCAGCAGCCGGTCACTGACACCGGCCGAGCGCCGGTCGCCCTCCGCGACGATGCGGTGACTGATGGACGCCGGGTGCTGGATCAGGCTGTCGACGCTGCCGAGGCTCACGGCGGGGGTGATCAGCCGTACGCCGGCGATCACCCGGTGCGGGTCGCCGTAGACCTCGAACGAGACCATGGCCCCGCCGATCCGCGGGTAGTGCACACGCGCGATACGCGGATCGGCGGCCAGCCGGCACGCCAGGTCGGCGGCCGAGGCGGAGGCCGCCCTGACCCGTACCGGCAGGGTGGACAGACCCCGCAGCAGCAGATATCCCGCCATCGGATGCAGCACACCGCCGGTCGCGAAGCGCACCTGCCGCAGGCGTCCGGCGAACTCCTCGTCGCAGGCCACGACCCCGCCCATCACATCGCCGTGACCGCCCAGGTACTTGGTGGCGCTGTGCAGCACGATCCGCGCGCCGTGCTGGATCGGGCGCTGCAGCACGGGAGTGGCGAAGGTGTTGTCGACAAGCAGCGGCACCGACCCGCAGGCATGGCGAACGGCTTCGATGTCGACCTCGGCGAGGGTCGGGTTGGCCGGCGTCTCGACCATGACCAGACCGGTGTCGGGGCGTATGGCGTCGGCGATCCCCGCCGGATCCGTCCAGGTCACCTCGGTGCCCAGCAGCCCCGTCTCCAGCAGGTGGTCGCTGCATCCGTACAGGGGACGGACGGCGACCACATGGCGCAGGCCCATGCTCGCCCGTACCAGCAGTACGGCGGTCAGCGCCGCCATCCCGCTCGCGAAGGCCACCGCGGCCTCGGCTCCCTCGAGCCGGGCGAGGGCGGTCTCGAAGCGGGCCGTGGTCGGGTTGTCGAGCCGGCCGTAGACGGGCGGGCCCTCCGGCCGGCCGCCGGTTAGGGCGAAGGCGTCGATCCGCTCGGCCTCGGCCGCGGCGTCGTAGGAGGGATACGTCGTCGACAGATCCAGCGGCGGTGCGTGCACACCCAGCTCCGCGAGGTCCTCGCGTCCGGCGTGCACTGCTTCGGTGGCCAGCGCCCGGGGTACGGGGGCGGCGAAGGCTGCGTTGTCCATGACCGCAGACTGAACACCTACCGGAAGGTAGCGTCGGATGGCCGTGCTACGTTCGATGAATGGCCGAATCTATCGCTCTGGACCCGGTCGACCTGCAGATTCTCCGCCTTCTGCAGAACGACGCCCGGACCACGTACCGCGATCTGGCGGCGGAGGTCGGAGTCGCGCCGTCCACCTGCCTGGACCGGGTCACGCGGCTGCGCCGCTCCGGCGTGATCCTCGGTCATCGCCTGGCCCTCGACCCGGCCCGGCTGGGCCGCGGTCTCCAGGCCCTGCTGTCGGTGCAGGTGCGTCCGCACCGGCGCGAGCTGATCGGGCCGTTCGTGGAGCGCATCCGCGCGCTGCCGGAATCGCTGTCCCTGTTCCATCTCACCGGGCCGGACGACTATCTGGTGCATGTGGCGGTGACCGACACGGCCGACCTCCAGCGCCTGGTCATCGACGAGTTCACCTCTCAGCGGGAAGTCGCCCGTGTGGAGACCCGGTTGATATTCCAGCAGTGGGACTGCGGGCCCCTGCTGCCTCCCACCGGACAGTGAGCGATCCGGCCGATGACATGCCGCTGAGCCGGGACGATGGTGACGTGGAGGCCTCACTCGTATGAGGATGTGCGCATGTCTGTCACCCTCAGCCATCCGCTGCCCCGCCAGGTCGCCGACGCCTACGTCGACGCGCTCATCGAACTCGATCCGACCGTCGGAAGTTATCTGGGAGTCAAGGAGAGCGCCGGACTGCTCCCGGACTACTCACCCGCAGGTCAGGAGCGATTCGCCGAACTCGCCAGGGAGACCCTCGCCCGGCTCGACGAGGCCGAGAAGCTGCCGGGTGCCGCCGCGGACGCGGAACGGCGGTGCGGACGGCTGCTGCGGGAGCGTCTGACGGCCGAACTGGCCGTGCACGATGCGGAGGAAGGGCTGCGGACCGTCAGCAACATGCGCTCGCCGGTGCACGCGGTGCGCGAGGTTTTCACGGTGACGCCGACGCAGACCGACGAGGACTGGGCAGCGGTGGCCCAGCGGCTGCGGGCCGTACAGCAGGCCCTCGGCGGCTACCGGGAATCGCTCGAACTGGGCCTGGAACGCAAGCTGTTCGGCGGCCCTCGGGCCACCACGACCCATATCGGGCAACTGACGGAATGGCTGGGCACGGACCGCAGCTGGTTCGAGGACATCGTCGCGGACGGCCCGGACGGGCTGCGCGCCGAACTCGACACCGCCGCCCGCACGGCCACCGTCGCCCTCGGTGAGCTGCGGGACTGGATGCGCGACGTCTACGCCCCGGCTGTCGCGGACGCCCCGGACACCGTGGGCCGCGAGCGCTACGCCCGCTGGTCCCGCTACTTCAACGGCACGGACCTCGACCTGGACGAGGCGTACGCGTACGGCTGGTCCGAATACCACCGTCTGCTGGCCGAGATGAAGAAGGAAGCCGACAAGATCCTGCCCGGCGCGGGCCCTTGGGAGGCGCTGGCCCACCTCGACGTGCACGGCGAGCACATCGAGGGCGTCGAAGAGGTCCGGGTCTGGCTGCAGAACCTGATGGACGAAGCGATCGAGGCACTGGACGGCACCCACTTCGAACTCGCCGAGCGGGTACGCAAGGTGGAGTCCCGGATCGCGCCCCCGGGCGGAGCGGCGGCGCCGTACTACACCGGCCCCTCGGAGGACTTCACCCGGATCGGCCAGACCTGGCTGCCGACGATGGGCGCCACGCGCTTCCCGGTCTACGACCTGGTGTCCACCTGGTACCACGAGGGTGTCCCCGGCCATCATCTGCAGATCGCGCAGTGGGTGCACGTCGCCGACCAGCTCTCCCGCTACCAGGCCACGGTCGGCATGGTCAGCGCGAACGCGGAGGGCTGGGCGCTGTACGCGGAGCGGCTCATGGACGAACTGGGCTTCCTGCCCGACCCGGAGCGCCGACTCGGTTATCTGGACGCCCAGATGATGCGCGCGTGCCGGGTGATCGTGGACATCGGTATGCACCTGGAGCTGGAGATCCCCGCCGACTCGCCGTTCCATCCGGGCGAGCGCTGGACGCCGGAACTGGCGCAGGAGTTCTTCGGCAACCACAGCGGCCGGCCGGCGGACTTCGTGGAGAGCGAGCTGACGCGGTACCTCTCGATGCCCGCGCAGGCGATCGGCTACAAGCTCGGTGAACGCGCCTGGCTGCTGGGCCGCGAGAACGCGCGACGGAACCACGGCGCGTCGTTCGACGCGAAGGCCTGGCACATGGCGGCACTGTCGCAGGGGTCGCTGGGGCTGGACGATCTGATGGACGAGCTGTCGAAGTTGTGAGACCGGCGGCCTGAGGGAGGGCGGGCCCCGCCGGGCGGCGCGGTGCGCCGCGGCGGGCCTGCGGGGCGGGCGGGCCTGCCGGGTTCGGCGGGGGCGGGCGCAACTCTGCGAGCGGCCCGCCTCGGCCGGGGCGGGCCCGCCGGGTGATCGGGGCCGGTGAGAGCCGGCCGCTCGGCCGGGCTCCGCTGTGAGGGCTGGGCCACTCGGTCCGCGGAAGGGGTCTCGCCCGCTGAGCGGCTTGGGGCCCACAGGCGTGCGGTCCGGTGACAGCAGCCGCTCGGCGGTGCCGTCCGAAGAGACCAGACCACTCGGCCGGTGGAGGAGATCCGCCAGCTCGAACCGGATGACAGCGTGCCGAACGGCCAGGCTCCCGAGGGACCGGCCACCCGCGGAGAGGGCCTCACCCGCCGAGCGGCTGTGAAGGCGGGACGGCGGGCGTGCGGTCCGGTGACAGCAGGCCGCTCGGCGGGCCCTGCTAGACACCAGGCCACTCGGCCGGTGGAGGGGGCCTCACCCGCTGAGCTGCCCGTGAAAGCGGGCGGGCGGTCCGATGACACCAGCCGCTCGGCGGAGCCTCCAAAAGACCAGGCCACTCGGCCCGTGGAGGGGCCCCACCCGCTGAGCGGCTATGAAGGCGGGACGGCGGGCGCGGCCGGCCCGGCCGCTCGTGTCGCGGGGTGCGTCAACCGCCCTACCCAGCCGCTCCCGTGCAGGAGTTCGCAGCCGGACGCCTCCCTGGTGGCTCGCTTCCCGCGTCGGGACGCGGCCCCACCATCAACGGCGGAACCCGCCCTCCGAGTTGATCACCTCGCCGGTGATCCACTCCGCCTCGTCCGTCGCCAGCCACGCGATCAGCCGCGCCGGGTCGTCCGGCATGCCCCAGCGGCCCGCCGGGAACATTCCCGCGATCTCCTCGTACACCTCGCCGTCCAGGTAGTCCGTGTCCACCGGCCCCGGGTTGACGGTGTTCACCGTCACCAGGAGATCCCCGAGGGACGTGGCGAGCGACCGGGTCGCCGATGTGAGTGCGCCCTTGGCCAGGGCGTACGCGATCTCCTGCGGCATCCCGCCGGCGATGTCCTGGCCCGACGTCATCATCACCACCCGGCCGCCGGGGGTGCGCTCCGACAGCGCGGCCCGCAGGCGGGAGTAAGCCTGGACCAGCAGGATCACCGAGCGCGCGTCAACGGCCCAGTGCGCGTCGAGCATGCCCGCGTCGATCGCGTCGAGAGGACCGTCGCTCCCGCTGAGGGCATGATTGGCGACGAGGATGTCGAGCCGGCCGAACGCTTCGGCGGCGGTGGCGACGAGTTCGGCCGGTGCGGCCGGGGCCGACAGATCACCGGGGCCGTGGAAGACGGCCGCGGCCGGATCGCCGAGTGCCTCGCGCACCCCCTCGGCCACCGCACGGGGCCCGTCGGGGTCCGCACCCCACGGCTGGGCCGCGTCGTGCGGGACATGGTGGTGGAGGTAGACACTCGCTCCGTACGCGGCGAGACGGCGAGCGACCGCGTAGCCGATTCCGCCGCGCCTGCTGGCACCGGTGACGAGGGCGGTACGGCCGCGCAGCGGCAGCGGATCACGCCGCAGGGACGCGGCATCGGGGTTCGGGATCTTCGGCATGGCAGGTCATCCTGCTCGATCGCACCGCCCGTGTCACACCCCTGGCGACCGGCGCGACCATGGCCCGAGCCCCCGCAACCTGCGTCCCCGGCCCCCGGTTCAGCAACCGCAGGCGTCCGCTCCGACAGGTGCGGTCAGCGGGTCGGCCTCGCGTTGCGCGCCGCCCTCCCACGTCTCGTACGCGAATCCCTCGCGCACCCAGTACTCGAAGCCGCCGAGCATCTCCTTGACCTGGTAGCCGAGTTCGGCCAGGGCGAGCGCGGCGCGGGCTCCGCCGTTGCAGCCGGGGCCCCAGCAGTAGGTGACCACCGGCACCGCCGGGTCGAGCAGGTGTCCGGCCTGCTCGGCGATCAGCGCGGTCGGCAGATGGACCGCTCCTGGGACGTGCCCCTGGTCCCATGACGGTGTGGACCGTGAGTCGAGGACGACGAATCCCGGGTCGCCGCCGGCAGCGAGCGCCGAGGCGACGTCGGAGACATCGGCGTGGAAGGCGAGAGAGGCACCGAAGTACGCGGCGGCAGCGGCAGGCGGCGCCGGCGGGACCCGGAGAACGGGATTCGCCAAGGCGGGGCCGGCAGGCGCGGAGTGCTCAATGAGCTGGGTCGTTGTCATGACCAAGAATCTACGAGCGGCCGGCCCGCGCCTGAAGGGAGATATCCCGGGGCTGCTCTTGATCGGCCGGGGATTCCCCTGTTATCTCTCGGGGATGACCGCGTATTCACCGGACGCCACGGACTGGCGCATTCTGCAGGCCCTGCAGAGCGAGGGCAGGGCCAGCTTCGCCGAGCTCGCGCGCACCGTCTCGATGTCCGCGAGCGCCGTGACCGAGCGGGTGCGGCGGCTGGAGGAGGCAGGCGTCATCGCCGGCTACACCGCGGTGGTCGACCAGGAGCGGCTCGGGCTGCCGATTCTCGCCTTCGTGCGGCTGCGGTACCCGAACGGCAACTACAAGCCCTTCCACGACCTGCTGGAGACGACACCCGAGATCCTCGAAGCGCACCATGTGACCGGCGACGACTGCTTCGTGCTGAAGGTCGCCGCCCGGTCCATGAGCCATCTCGAATCCGTCTCCGGGAAGATCGGCGCGCTGGGCTCGGTCACCACGAGCATCGTCTACTCGTCCCCGCTGCCGCGCCGGGCGATCAGCCGCTGAGCGGGGCCGTCCGCAGCCGTACCACGGATCCGTTCCTCTCCTTGACCACTTCGAGCTGGGTGGGGATGCGTCGGCGCAGATCCGGGACATGGCTGACGATGCCGACGCTGCGGTCCCGCTCGCGCAGCGAATCGAGCACGTCGATGACCTCGTCGAGGGTCTGCTCGTCCAGACTGCCGAAGCCCTCGTCGATGAAGAGGGTGTCCAGCTGTACACCGCCCGCCTCGCCGGTGACCACGTCGGCGAGGCCGAGAGCGAGGGCGAGCGAGGCGAAGAACGTCTCGCCGCCGGACAGCGTCGCCGTGTCGCGTTCACTGCCCGTCCAGGCGTCGACCACATGGAGTCCGAGTCCCGAACGCCTGCCCCCGGCGCGGGCGTCGGAGTGCACCAGGGTGTAGCGGCCGGCGGACATGCGCTGGAGCCGCGCGGTGGCGGCAGCCGCGACCTGTTCGAGCCGGGCGGCGAGGACGTACGACTCCAGGCGCATCTTGCGCTCGTTGTCCGCGGAGGTGCCCGCCGTGAGTCCCGCGAGCCGCGCCACCCGGTCGTACTCCTCGCGCAGCGGGCCCAGGCGGAGCACCTCGGTGACGGCCTGGCGGGAGAGCCGTCCCAGTTCGGCGGTCCGGCCTCGGGCGGCCGCGAGCACGGATGTGGCATCGCGCAGGGCGCGTTCGGCCGTGTCGTGCGCGGCACGGGCTGACTCGGGGTCGGCGGGCGGTCGTCCGCCGGCATCGTGGGTCTCCGGCTCGGCGAGCCGGTCGGCGACCGCGGCGGCCTCTCTCTCCCCGTCGTCGATACGGTGCTGGAGGTCGCGATGCTCCGCGTCGCTCAGCATCGCGTCGGCGGCGGCCCGGGGCGTGTCGAACCCCGCACGGAACGCGGCGTCGGCCAGCCGGTCGTCGGCGTCCTTCAGCCGCTGGGCCGTGAGGTCGACGGCACGGACGGCCTCGGCGGCCGCGGTGAGCAGGCGGACCCGCCGCTCCAGCAGTTCCGCGTGCGCGGCAACACTGGCCTCGCCACCTCGGGCGCGCGCCAACTCCCCTGCCAGCGCTGCCTGTTCGCGGTCGAGCGCCTCGCGGCCCGAGGTCCGTGCCGCAGCTCGGACGCCGGCCTCCTGCTGCGCCGCAAGACGCTCCTGGTGTTCCCGCTCGGCGTGGTCGAGCGCCTCCCGGGCAGCGTGCATCCCGGAGGCCAGGCGGCGGGCCTGCTGATACTCGTGGTCCAACTCTTCGACGAGGGTGCGCAGTTCGGAAACGTCGGGATCGACAGCGGCCGAACCGCCGTCAGTCGCCGCACAGGCGGACGCCGTGTCCTCAGCCCCGCTCGTTCCCTCCCGGGCCGCTTCCCGCGCCGCGGCCAGCGACTCGCGCACCACCGCCAGTTCGCGCTTCGCGTCCGCCTTCGCCTCGTCCGCCCGGGTGCAGCCCTCGTACGCGGACTCCTCCGCCGAGCGGTCCACGTGCCCCTCGCCCGCGCGGGCCGGATCGGGATGGTCCGGCGATCCGCAGACGGCGCAGGGCTCGCCGGGCAGCAGTCCCGCGGCCAGTTCCGCCGCGATGCCCCGCAGCCGGCGTTCCTTGAGGTCGAGCCAGCGCTCCCGCGCGCTGTTGGCGCGCTCGTGTGCCGTTCGCAGGTGTTCCGCGGCGCCTTCGGCACGGGCGGCGAGCCGGTCCCGTTCCAGAGCGGCCTTCAGTCTGCGGCGGGCGGGGTCGAGCCGGCCCGCCAGGTGTTCGGCGGCCGTGGCGGCCTCCTGGGCGGCCGTGATCTGCTCCTGGTGACCGCGGCGCAGCGACTCCCAGCCGGCCAGCCACGCCGCCGCGTCCTGGAGGATGCCGTCGTCCGCCCGGGCCTGGCGGTCGAGGTCCGCCCGCTCTCGTACGATCTCCTCGCTGCGCCGCTCGGCCCTGCGGGCGGCGTCGAGGCCGCCGAGATCCTGGCGCAGTTTCCTTTCCAGCTCGGACAGTTGCTCCGCGCCGGCCTCGTGCAGCTCAGGAGGAAGCCCCGCCAGGGCGAGGTCGCATGCCTCGCTCGCGCTGTCGTGCTCGCGCTCGGCGTCCTCCCGCAACCGCAGTGCCGGTGCCACGCGTTCGGCCTTCCGACCCCGTTGCATACGGGTGTGCAGCGCCTCGCGCTCCGGTCGGCGTGCTTCCAGGGCCTCCTTGCGGCGCTGCGCGTCGTCGTACCGCTGCTGAAGCCGGTGCATTTCACGCTCGGCGTCCAGCGTGTGGCGCGCGGCGGCCTGCCGGCTCTCCGCGGCGGACAGCGCGCAGTCGGCGATGTCCTGGCGCTCCCTGGCCCCCGCGCGAGCGACCGCCGCCCAGGCGAGCACGGCACCGGCGAGGCCCGGGTCTCCCGGCTGCTGCTGCGGCAGCGGCCAGTCGCCCGCCGCGGCGCCTGCCTCCTGCTCCATCTTGTGGGCGATGGCGAGGAGTCGCTCGTCCCCGGCCTTCACCTGTTGTTCCGCGGCGCGGCGCTGTTCGGCGAGCCGTTCCTCGACGGCGGCGAAGCGGCGGGTGTCGAAGAGCCGGCCCAGCAGCTTGCCGCGGGCCTCGGCGTCCGCGCGCAGGAAGCGGGCGAAGTCGCCCTGCGGCAGCAGCACCACCTGGCAGAACTGGTCGCGGCTCATGCCGACGAGCTGGGTGAGCTCCTCGCCGATCTCCTGGTGGGACCGGCTCAGCGCCCGCCACTCGCCGCTCTGCGCGTCGTACTCGCGCAGCCAGCTCTGTGCGCGCTCGGTGGTGAACCCCTTCCCGTTCTTCTTCGGCCTGAGCTGGGCGGGGCGTCGGCGGATCTCCAACCGCCGCCCGCCGACGGTCAGTTCGAGCAGGACCTCGGTGAAGGTGCCGGCCACGGCGTGGTCGCTGCGCAGCGAGGCTCCCGGACTCTGCCGAGCCCCGGGCACCGCGCCGTACAGCGCGAAGCAGACGGCATCGAGCACGGAGGTCTTGCCCGCGCCGGTCGGCCCGTGGAGCAGGAAGATCCCGGCGGCGGACAGGGTGTCGAAGTCGACCTCCTGGTCGGCGCCGAAGGGGCCGAAGGCGGTGACGGTCAGCCGGTGCAGCCTCACCCGGCCACCTCGCGCACGCTGATCTCCACACGGACGTCGTCGAACGCTCCGCGCAGCACCGTGCGCTCGCGCTCGTCGGGCCCGCTGCCCCGGACATGAGCCACGAAGTCCTCCGCGATCTCCTGGTCGCTGCGTCCCTTCAGCCGCTCGGCGTACGAGGCGACGGTGTCCTCCTCGGCGCGCTCGGGTTCGAAGACGAGGCTCAACGCGTACGGGAAACGCTCGGCGAGGCGTGCCATCGGGTCGGCGGGGCGCACCGGGTCGGTGAGCGTGGCCTCGACGAAGGACTGCTCGTGGCCGGCGAGCGCCGGGTCGTCGAGCAGGTCGTCCAGCCGTCCGCGCAACCGCGCGAGGGGCCGCGGGACGGGGCAGTCGACGCGCTCGGCGTCGATCTCACCGGCAGCGCCGAGGTCGACGAGCCACATGGTCTTGCGGTGGGACGCTTCGGAGAAGGAATAGGCGAGCGGCGAACCGGAGTAGCGCACGCGCTCGGTGATGGTCTGGGCGCCGTGCAGATGCCCGAGCGCGGCATAGTCGACACCGTCGAACACCCCGGCCGGCACCGCCGCGACCCCGCCGACGGTGATGTCCCGTTCGCTGTCGCTCTCCTGGCCGCCGGCGACGAACGCGTGCGCCAGCACCAGCGAGCGCGTACCGGCCGGACGGGTCGCGAGGTCGGCCCTGACCCGGTCCATCGCCGCACCGACGACGGCCTCGTGGTGCGTCTTGTCGGTCTTGAACTCGTCCTTCACCAGGGCCGGTTCCAGATACGGCAGGCCGTAGCAGGCGACCTCGCCATGGTCGTCGGCGAGGACCACGGGGGTGTCGCAGCCCGCCGGGTCGGTACGCAGATGTATCCCGGCCCGCTCGATGAGCCCGGCCCCCACCCCGAGACGGCGGGCGGAGTCATGGTTCCCGGAGATCATGACGGTCGGCACGCCGACGGCCGCCAGCCGGTGCAGCGCGTCGTCGAACAGCTCGACGGCGGTGAGCGGCGGCACTGCCCGGTCGTACACGTCTCCCGCCACCAGCACCGCGTCCACGTCGCGTTCGCGAACCGTCGCCACCAGGTGGTCGAGGAACGCGGCCTGGGCGTCGAGCATGCTCACCCGGTGGAGCGAGCGCCCCAGGTGCCAGTCCGACGTATGCAGGAATCTCATGATCCCCGAGAGTAACGGTGCGGTCGGACATCACGTGCGGAATCAGGCGTCCCCATACGCCTCACCGCCCAACTCCAGCACCGCAGTTCCCGCAGTGGCGTCCGCGAGCCAGCCGCGGAACGCCTCGACGTCGGCGTCGGGCAGACCGATCTCGAAGGCAACGGCCTCCGCGTACCGCACCTCGCGCACATCACGTCCGGTGGCCCGCAGATCGTTCTCGAGCTTTCCCGCGCGCTGGTGGTCGACGGTGACGGTGGCGAGCCGGAAGCGCCGGCGGGCGAGAGTCCCGAGCGTGTCGAGCGCTTCGCCGACCGCTCCCCCGTACGCCCGGATCAGCCCGCCGGCGCCGAGCTTCACACCGCCGTAGTACCGCGTGACGACAGCGACGACATAGCGGACATCACGCCGCATCAGCATCTGGAGCATGGGGACACCGGCCGTACCGCCGGGTTCGCCGTCGTCACTCGCCTTCTGGACGGCGGCGTCGGCCCCGATGACATACGCGAAGCAGTTGTGCGAGGCGGCCGGGTGCTCCCTGCGGACCCGGGCGACGAAGGCCTGTGCCTCCTCCTCGGTCGCCGCGGGTGCGAGCGCGCAGATGAAGCGCGATCGGTTGATCTCTGTCTCGTGCACACCCTCACGGGCGACCGTCCGGTACTGCTCCTGCATCCGGCCACCCTATGCGGCGCCCGGAGGGGAATGCTCCGCGAGGCTCCCGGGTTGTCGGTCTCATGGACGCAGACACAGAGACGATCCGCAGGATTCTCACCTCGACGGGCGACACGTGGGCGGTGGTGGGCCTGTCCAACAACACGTCCCGGGCGGCGTACGGCGTCGCCGACGTCCTCCAGCGCTTCGGCAAGCGCATCGTGCCGGTCCACCCCAAGGCCGAGACGGTCCACGGCGAACTGGGCTACGCCTCACTCGCCGACATCCCCTTCGAGGTCGACGTGGTCGACGTCTTCGTCAACTCGGACCTGGCGGGCGCGGTGGCGGACGAGGCCGTCGCGGCCGGCGCGAAGGCGGTCTGGTTCCAGCTGGGCGTGATCGACCCCGAGGCGAACGAGCGCACGCGCGCGGCGGGCCTGGACATGGTGATGGACCGCTGCCCGGCGATCGAGATCCCGCGGCTGGGGTGAGCGGGGCGGGCCGGGGCGTTGCCGATACCGGGTTGCGGGAGCCGGAAGCTCAGGTCCCCAACCCGGCAAGAACAACCGCCCCCGCCAACCCCGCGAACGCCTTCCCCGGCACGATCAGCTTCCCGCGCCTGCGCCCGCTGCCGATCAGCACCCACGGGATGTCGACGACCGCCGCGTCCACCAGCAGGGGCCAGCTCGCCGGGAGTCCGATCGGGGTGATGCCGCCGTACTCCATGCCCGTCTCACCCGTCGCGGTGTCCATCGACGCGAACGACGCCTTGCGCGCGCCCAGTTGCTTGCGGACGACCCCGTTCACATCGACCCTCGTGCTCGACAGCACGACGCACGCCGCCAGTGTCGACTCGCCGCCCCGTTTGCCCGCGACGACCACACAGTTCGCCGACTGTTCCAGCAGCTCGCGTCCGTAGTGCTCCACGAACACCGCCGTGTCCGCGATCTCCGGGTCCGTGTCCACATAGATCAGCTGGTCCGCCGGGACATCGCCCTGCCAGCCGCGTACGGCGTCGGCGACCGGGGCGGTCAGGATGTCGAGGCAGTCGGGTGCGGGGCGGGCGTCGGGGAAGTTTCCGATGGGGGCGCGCATGGGCGGAAAAATAGCAGCGGTCCGTGGCGGGCCGGCCGGGCGTCTCAGCGGACGGGCGGGATGGAGACGGCCATGGTCATCACGACCTTCTCGGCGCCGTCGTTCCGGTACCCGTGGGGGACGTTCGCCTCGAACGTGGCGGAGGAGCCGGCGGGCACCGCGTGCGGGGCGCCGTCGACCAGCAGGGTGAGGTCGCCCGCGGTGACGTGGAGGAGTTCGATCGTCCCGTCCGGGTGCGCGTCGGACTCGCTGCGGTCACCGGGCATCAGCTCCCAGGCCCACAGCTCCAGGGGTCCGCGCTTCTCGGTACCGACCAGCAGGGTGGTGAAGCTTCCGGTGGAGGTCGACCACATCCGTACGGCCTGGTCCGGCGGGACGACGCGGACCTGCGGCCCCTGCTCGTAGTCGAGGAGCGTGGTGATGCTGACGCCGAGCGCGTCGGCGAGCTTCACCGTGGTCCCGACGCTCGGGTTGGTGCGTGCCTGCTCGATCTGGATGATCATGCCGCGGCTGACTCCCGCGCGGGCGGCGAGAGCGTCGAGCGTGAGGCCCCGCTCGCCGCGCCAGCGTTTGAGGTTGCGGGCGAGCGACTGCGTGAGCTGGTCGAGATCCGACACGTTCCGTCCATTATTCTGGATGACATAGTTCAATATCTTGCACTACCGTGTGGTGCACCCAAACGTTCACTGCACTGTACTGCGAGGCCCCCCATGACCGCACTGTTCGCCCTGGCCACCAGCGTGCTGTGGGGTCTCGCGGACTTCGGCGGCGGACTGCTGACCCGGCGGACTCCCGCCCTCACCGTCGTGGTGGTCTCCCAGGCGATCGCGGTCGTGGTCCTCGGCGTGATCGTCGTCGCCACGGGCGCGTGGCACGAGGCGGGTCACCAGCTCTGGTACGCGGTGGGCGCCGGCGTCGTCGGGCCGGTCGCGATGCTCTCCTTCTACAAGGCGCTCGCCCTCGGCCCCATGGGTGTGGTCTCGCCTCTGGGCTCGCTGGGTGTGGCCGTGCCGGTGGGCGTCGGCCTCGTGCTGGGCGAGCGGCCCGGGCTGCTCCAGTTCGCCGGTATCGGCGTGGCGGTGGTCGGCATCGTGCTGGCCGGCGGTCCTGAGTTGAGGGGCGCGGCCGTGCAGCGGCAGGCGATCCTGCTGACCCTGACGGCGGCCTTCGGGTTCGGTGCGGTCATGGCCCTCATCGCCGAGGCGTCGACCACCCTCACGGGCCTGTTCCTGGCCCTGTTCGTGCAGCGCGTCACCAATGTGACCGTGGGCGGCGCGGCGCTGTACGTGTCGGTCAAGCGCGGCGGACGGGCCCTTCCGGAGGACGGCGGGATGAAGGTCGTCCTGTCCTCGCTGCCCGCCCTCGCCTTCGTCGGTCTCGCCGACGTCGCGGCCAACGGCACGTACTCCATCGCCGCACAGACGGGACCGGTGACCGTGGCGGCCGTGCTCGCGAACCTCTATCCGGTGGTCACGGTGCTGGCCGCGCTCCTCCTGCTCAGGGAACGGCTGCGGATGATCCAGGCGGCGGGGGCCGGGCTCGCGCTGGTCGGCACGGTCCTGCTGGCCTCCGGCTGAACCCGGCTCGCATCCGGCCTGCCGGACGCCCGCTGCGCTCGCCCCTCGCACCGCTTCGGCCTCGCCGGGCTCAGCTCTCCTCCAGCTCCGCCAGCGCCAGCAGCTGCTCGGGCGTGACCCCGTCCGGGATCGGCACGGGTGCGGGTGTCCGCAGGGGCGGCTGCCAGCCGAGGACCGGGTCCCAGCTTCTGACCACGCGGGCCGGCGCCCCGGCGACCACGGAGTGGTCGGGGACCTCTCCGCGGACGACGGCCCCGGCGGCGACCACGACATTGCGGCCGAGGCGTGCGCCGGGAAGCACCACCGCGCCGGTACCCAGCCAGCAACCGGGTCCGATCGTCACCGGCTCGGTACGGGGCCACTGTTTCCCGACCGGCTCGTGCGGGTCGTCGTAACTGTGGTTGGTCGAGGTGATGTAGACGTACGGACCGCAGTAGGTGTCGGAGCCGATGGACACCCTCGTGTCGGCGATGACATGGCTGCCGCGGCCGAGCACCACACCGTCGCCCAGGGTCAGGATCGGCTCCGTGCCGAGATCGAGGTCCGGCATCATCCCCGCGGTCAGGGTGACCTGCTCGCCGATGATGCAGTGGTCCCCGAGTTCGATCCACGCCTCTCCGAACACGGTGCCCTGCGGGAAGGCGAGGCGCGTGCCGTGGCCGATGCTGCGGAAGCGCAGGCGGCCGGGGTGGTCGGCGGTGACGGCACCGGCGTCCTGTGCCCAGCGCCAGCCCCGGTGGAGGGCACGGGCGAGAACGCCACGCCACCAGGCGGCGGGCGATGAGAACGTGTTTCTGTTCTTCGGCACCCGCACACGGTAGTCGGCCCGCTCGCGGCCGATCGGAGCACCGCGCTGTGATGTTCGCCCCACGCCGTCGGGCGGCGGGACGCCCTGGGGGCCGTTCTGCCGGTACACCCCGCGCCGGGTTGGCCGGAAAGCGCCGCTCGGACGGGCGGTGTCGTGGTCCCGGGCACCTCATTCGGCACACAGGCAACAGCGGCCACGAGGTCCATCGGCACCGATTCCGGCGGCACACGGGCTGCCGGGAGGAAAACGCTGTCTACCACGTCCGCCGGGACCTGACAGTGACTTCGGGACTAAGTCCTCCGTTCCGTGGGCAGTCCGGCTTCTCGGCGCTCCCGGGCATCGGTGCGTGACTAGCATGAGCGCCACATGCTTACGGAAGATCACCGTCAACTTACGGTGCCTGTACGGCATGTGGTCGGCCGATGCGCGCCAGTCGGCCTCGTCTGTTCTTCCCCGGACTCAAGCAGCGAGGGATCGCGGAATGTCAGTGCCAGTCGCTCGGAAACCGCACAGGATACGAACCCCACGGCCCTTGCCCCTCGTCGTACCGCTGGCCGCCGTGGTGGTGGCCGGCGCGGCCGCCGGCGCGGTGATCGCTGCGGCACCCGAGGCGGCCGGGAACTGGGTCGCGGCCACCGTCGGCGTCGCCTGGGTGTGGGTGGCGGCCACCGTCGTCGTCACCGCACTCAGCTCCCGCCGGCTGCGCGCCACGGCGATGGCCGCCTCAGGTGAACTGCGGGCGATGCAGGCCCAGTCGGCGCAGGCGGCCGCCGAGTCCGCCCATCTGGTGAACGTCACGCTCCCGTCGGTCGTGAAGCGCTTGCGCGACGGGGAGAACTCCGAGGACACCCTCGCCGGCACACCGCCGCCGACAGATCCGCAACTGCGGCGCATGCTCCAGGTGTTCGCCACCGAGCTCGGGGCCGGTGAGCGCCGGGCGGAGACCTCGGCCGCCAACAGTGCCTCGGCGGTGCGCCAGTTGGCCCAGGCGGCGGACGATCTGGACCGGCTGACAGCGGTGACGCTGCCGGCCGCCTTCGAGCATCTGCGCCGGGGCGCCTCGGCCGACACCGTCCTCGGCGAGCTCGAGCAGCCCGCCGACGCTCGGCTGCGGGTGATCCTGGACGCGGTGGTCCGGGAGTTCGCCGTCAGTGAGCGGCGCGCGGCGGCCGCCCAGGGCGCCAGTGCCAAGGCGCTGAGCCGGGTGCAGGCGAAGGCCGTGAGCATGCTCGCCGACCTGCGGGAGATGCAGGATCGTCACGGCGAAGAGGTGTTCGGCGATCTGCTCAAGCTCGACCACAACACCTCGCAGCTCGGTCTGCTGACCGACCGCCTCGCGCTCCTGATGGGCGGCCGGTCGAGTCGTTCGTGGAACAAGCCGATCGGCATGGAGAGCATCCTGCGCGGCGCGGTGGGCCGGATCGCGGCCTATCAGCGGGTGCGGCTGCACTCCTCCAGCACCGCCGCGATCGCCGGCTTCGCCGCCGAGGGCGTCATGCATCTGCTGGCCGAACTGATGGACAACGCGGCGAACTTCTCGCCGCCCATCGACGAGGTCCACGTCTATGTCGAGGAGCGCACCGCCGGCCTGGTCGTCACGATCGAGGACAGCGGGCTGAAGATGGCCGACGCCGCCATGCGCCGGGCCGAGGAGGCCGTGTCCGGCCGGGTCACCGACCTCGCGGCCCTTCAGGGCACCCGCCTCGGGCTCGCGGTGGTGGGCCGGCTGGCCGCCAAGTACCGGATGAGCGTCAATTTCCGGCCCTCCTCCCGTGGCGGCACCGGCGTCGTGGTGCTGTTCCCGCCGCAGCTGCTGGCACAGCAGCGCAGCGCGGCACCGGAGACGACGATCCACCGCGCCACCCCCGACACGGTGGAGCGGACGCCCGACGCACCCACGACCTCCGGATCGGGCGCTGCCGCGCCCGGCACCGTGGCCGCCGCGGGCACTCCCTTCCCGGTCCAGGGCGGACCGCGCGTGGCGACGCCGAACGGCCTGCCCGTACGGCCGCCGGGGCGCACCATGGCCGCCGCCGACCGTGGCCGCGATCCGGCCGGACCGGGCAAGGAGCACACGCCGCCCGGCCGTGAGGCCGGTCGCGACCCCGGCCGTGACGCCGGTGCGCAGTTCGGCGCCTTCCACCGGGCCCGCAAGGCACAGGAGAACCGGCCCGCAGGGCCCACCGAGGAGTGATGCGATCCGCCCCGCGGGCGCCCGGGTCATGGCGCCACCCCCGTTACACGACGTGAGAGAAGGAGGCACGGGCGGATGACCGGATCACCGGGACCCATCCGCCCCACGCAGACGATGCAGACCACTGACAACAGCCTGACCTGGCTACTGGAAAGCCTTCTCGAACGCACCCCGGGCACCCGGCACGCCCTGGTGCTCTCCCGCGACGGGCTCAAGCTGTGCTGGACCCGGCATCTGACGCTCGACCAGGCCGATCAGCTGGCCGCGATCTGCTCGGGCATCCAGGCGCTGGCCCAGGGGGCGTCGGTCGAGTTCGGCAACGGCAGCGGCGGCGTACGGCATTCCATGACCGAGTTCCACGGCGGACTGCTGTTCATCGTCGAGGCCGGTGACGGTGCCCATCTGGCGGTCGTCGCGGAGGACGGCGCCGATCCCGGCGTGGTGGGCCACCAGATGACGGATCTCGTGGAGCAGATCGGTGAGCATCTGCGGGCGGAGCCGCGGATGCCGACCCCGGAGAGTCCGCTCTCATGACCCGCAAACCCGTCGACACGGGTGATCCGGACCGGCTCTACACGGTCACGGGGGGCCGCAGCCGTGCCGACGACGACGCGTTCGACCTGGTGACGCTGATCGTCAGCGAGTGCGAGCCGGCCCTCGGGATGCAGTCGGAGCATGTGCGGATCCTCGACCTGTGCCGTCATCCGACCGCGGTCGTCGAGCTGTCCGCGGAGCTGAAGCTGCCGGTGACGGTCGTACGGATCCTGCTGGGCGACCTGCTGGCGACGGGGCGCATCACGGCCCGTCATCCGCGGGCCGCGCGCTCGCTCGTCGATCTGCCCGACTCGGCCCTCTTGAAGGAGGTGCTCCATGGACTCCGCAACCTCTGAACTGCCCGCCCGCACCCCGCTCGTCGACTCGGCCGAGACCGGGTTGAAGATCGTGATCGTGGGTGGTTTCGGGGTCGGCAAGACCACGCTGGTGAAGTCGGTCAGCGAGATCCGTCCGCTGAACACCGAGGAGGTCATGACGCAGGCCGGTGTCGGCGTCGACGAGACCGCCGGTCTCGCCACCAAGACGACCACCACCGTCGCCTTCGACTTCGGCCGGATCAGCCTCAACGACCGTATGGTGCTGTACTTGTTCGGCGCACCGGGCCAGGAACGTTTCTGGTTCCTGTGGGACCGGCTCTTCACCGGCACCCTCGGTGCCGTGGTGCTGGTCGACACCCGGCGCATGAGCGACTCCTGGTACGCGATCGACCGGCTCGAGCACCACCGGACGCCGTTCGTCGTGGCGGTCAACCGCTTCGACGACGACATGGCCGCGTTCTCGCTGGACGAGATACGCCAGGCGCTGTCGCTCGCCCCGCATGTGCCGCTGATCGACTGCGACGCCCGGGTCCGCTCGTCCGGCAAGCATGTCCTGATCAGCCTTGTCGACCACCTTCATGAACTGGCCATGGCACGGGAGATGACACCATGACCGACCCCGCCGCACCCGAACCCGCGCCGTCCCCGCCCCCGGGCTGCCCCGCACATGCGGGGGCGATCCGCCTCAGCGGCCTGGAGTACCAGCAGAGCCCCTCCGAGCTGTACCGCTCGATGCGCCGCGAGCAGGGCGCGGTGGCGCCGATCCTGCTCGACGGGGACATCCCCGCCTGGCTGGTGCTCGGTTACGCCGAGGTCTCCTATGTGACCAGCCACGACGACCTGTTCGCCCGGGACTCCCGGCGCTGGAACCAGTGGGAGAACATCCCCGCCGACTGGCCGTTGATGCCGTTCGTCGGATACCAGCCCTCGGTCCTGTTCGCCGAGGGCGCCGAGCACCAGCGGAGGGCGGGCGTCATCACCGAGGCGCTCGAGTCGGTCGACCAGTTCGAACTGGCCCACTGGAGCACGCGGATCGCCGACCAGCTGATCGACGGCTTCGCGGGCAGCGGGCAGGCCGAGCTGATGTCCGCGTACGCCCACGCACTGCCGATGCGGGCCGCGGTCCAGATGTGCGGGATGCCGGCGCGGGGCTCCGACACCGACGACCTCGTGCGGGATCTGCAGATCTCGCTGGACGCGGCCGAGGGCGACGACCCGGTGGCCGCGTACGTACGGGTGCAGGAGCGCATCCAGCGCCTGGTCAAGGACAAGCGCGGCACACCGGGTCCGGACGTCACCTCGCGGATGCTCCGGCATCCGGCGGGGCTGACGGACGAGGAGATCGTCCAGGACCTGATCTCGATCATCGCCGCGGCGCAGCAGCCGACGGCGAACTGGATCTGCAACACGCTGCGTCTGCTGCTGACCGACGACCGGTTCGCCCTCAACGTCTCCGGCGGTCGTCTCAGCGTCGGCCAGGCCCTCAACGAGGTGCTCTGGCTGGACACCCCCACCCAGAACTTCATCGGCCGCTGGGCGGTGCGCGACACGCAGCTCGGCGGCCGGCAGATCCGGGCGGGCGACTGTGTGGTGCTCGGGCTCGCGGCGGCCAACACCGATCCGCAGATCTGGCCCGAGGGTCACATCGGTGCCGAGAACTCCTCGCATCTGTCCTTCAGCAATGGCGAGCACCGTTGCCCCTACCCGGCGCCGCTGCTGGCCGATGTGATCGCGCGTACCGCGATCGAGACGCTGCTGGAGCGGCTGCCGGACGTGGTTCTGGCCGTGGAGCCGGAGCAGTTGACCTGGCGGCCCTCCATCTGGATGCGGGGGCTGACGTCCCTGCCGGTGCAGTTCACGCCGGTCGTGCAGTGAGCGGCGGCGCCGGGGCCCGCGGTGGAACCGCGGCCCCGGCGCACCGGCCGGCCCGCCGTGATCAGCCGGCGACGGGCGTGAAACGGACGGGCAGCGACTTCGGCCCGCGCGTGAACACGCCCTGCTCGGACGGGACGAAGCCGTCCGCGAGCCGCATGTCCGGCATCGCGTCGAGCAGTTGGTTGACGCCGGTCTCGACCTCGGCCTTGGCGAGCAGCGCGCCGACGCAGAAGTGCCGGCCGAGTGCGAACGCCAGATGGTCGGCGGCCGCGGAGAACGCCGTGGTCGAGGTGAGGTCGTCGCGGAATATGTCGAAACGGTCCGGGTTCTCGTAGCGCTCCGCGTCCCGGTTCGCAGCGCCGATCAGACAGGTGACCGTCGCCCCCGCGGGGATCGTGCCGCCGCTGACGGTGACCTCGGTGGCCGTCTGCCGCATGATCATGTGGACCGGCGGGGTGTAGCGGAGGGTCTCGGCGAAGGCCCGGTCGATCAGGGTGCGGTCCTCCCGTACGGCGGCGAGCTGTTCGGGGTTGACCAGCAGATTGGCGAAGATGCTGGCGATCGCCTTGTCGGTGGTCTCACCGCCGGCGGCGAGCAGCAGGCTGCAGAAGGCCTTGATGTCCTCGTCGCTCATCCGTACGCCGTCGACCTCGGCCGCGCAGAGCGAGGAGAGCAGGTCGTCCCCGAGGTGCTCGCGGCGCTCCTGGATGATCGGGATCATGTATTCGGCGAACTCGATGCGGGTGCGCTCCCCCGCCGCCGTGACGTCGGGATCGCCCGCGAGGTTGCCGAGGAAGGCGATGACCGTGGTGTACCAGCCGTGGAACCGGGCGTGGTCCGCCTTGTCGAGTCCGAGCATGTCGGCGATGACGTTGACGGGGAAACGGGTGGCGAAGGAGTCGACGAGGTCGGCCTCGCCCTTGTGCCGGATGCCGTCGATCAGTTCACGGGCGTTGCTCTCTATGACCGGCAGGAACTTCTCCTGGAGGTCCCTGCCCCGGAACGCCGGCGCCACCAGCGCCCTGCGGACGGCGTGTTCGCGCCCACTGAGCTGGAGGATCGTCTTGCCGTGCACCGGCTCGATCTGCCATGCGTAATTGTCGGTGGTGTAGAGCGAGTCCTTGTCCTTGAAGGCCCGCTCGACGTCCCGGTAGCGCGAGATGAGATAGCTGTTGGTGGCTTCGTGCCAGATCAAGGGCGCATGTTCACGCATGGCGCGATAGGCCGGATAGGGGTTCGCGGCAAACTCCGGCGACAGGATGTCCGGTACCTGTTGTGCGGTGGCCATGGCGCTCCTTGAGCAGTAACGGGCAACTCACACAAGGCTATTGATCATCCGTCAGCTGAACCAGACCGGTCCTGGCCGAATCTGGTGCCTTGGTGCCCTTCTCCAGCACGCGGCCTGATCGTGCGCCCGGAGCGGACAACCGTGCCCGGGGCCGGGCCTCCCCCGCCTCGGCGAGCGCGGGCCACCGTGGTGGGGGATGCGGCGCACACTCACCAGGCCGTCCGGCCGCCCGGGCACAGCACCGACGGCGGGCACTCGGGTCACCGGTCGCCACGAGGGCAGACTCGATAACGGTGCATTCCGCTTTCGGTGAGTGGAAGCTATGACCACATCCCGAGATGCGCCTATCCGTGCACCGGATCTACGGATACGCAAAAAATTCATGAACCCCGGCTGCCGCGGTTGCGGCTCAGCTGCTGGCGCGTCTGCGACTCCAGCTTCCGCCGCGCCCGGGACACGTGCTGCTCCACCGTGCGCGGCGACAGGTGCAGCGTGGTGGCGATCTCGCGGTTGGTGAGGCCCGCCGACGCCAGGTCCACGACCTCCTGCTCTCGCGGCGAGAGCTGGTCGCCGTAGCTGGGCCGCCCGCGCGGACGCTGCTCCGCCGCGGGCTGGTGGGAGCGGAGCGTGGCCCGTACCCGTGCGGCGTCCCACCCGGCGCCCATGTCGGTCAGCCGTTCCACGCAGGACGCCAGGGACTCGACGGCCGCCGCGAGCGTGTCCGGGTCGCTGTCCCCGCCCTCGGCCGCGGCCCCGAGCACACAGGAGGCCGCTGCCTCGGCAGTGAGGATCGCCGCGTACGGCCGGAGCATCGCGCTGTACCTCTCCGTCGCGTCCTGGAAGTGCGGCACCGCCTCCGCGGGCCGGCCGGCGGTCTCCAGCAGGATGCCGCGGCACCAGGACAGCGCCGCCAGCGGGGACGGCAGGGCCGTGTCCTTCAGGCCCGCCTCGAACTCCGCGGTCATCGCCTCGGCGGTCTGGCGGCGGCCGGCCCGGGCGGTCGCCTCCACCGCCCAGGGCGCCAGTTCGGCCGCCCACGCCCAGACACCCTTGTCCCGCAGCCGGTCCCAGGCGTCGGCCGCCTCGGACGCCGCGCTGTCCAGATCGCCACGGGCGAGCGCGGTACGGACGAGCGCGCCGGCCGCCGCCGCGACATGCGGCAGTGGCGAGCCGACGGGCAGCGGATGCCCGTCTCCGGAGAGCCAGGCCGCCATCTGCTGCCATTCGCCCTGTGCGAGGGCCAGCATGCCGAGGACGATCCGCGCGTCCGCGGCGGGCCCGGGCATGACACCGGTCTCGGCCACGAAGGCCCTGGCCCGGGTGGTGAGGCCGTCCCAGGTGCCCGTCATCCAGTCCAGCAGCAGGCCGGTGCCGCGGCCGTCCTGTTCGACGTAGGTGGCTCCGCCGCGGACGGCGACATCGACCCCCTCTTCGAGCAGCTCTCCCACGCGGGAGAGATGGCCGAGCCACAGGGCGGCGTCCGCAGCGTTCACCAGCC
The DNA here is from genome assembly GCF_036169555.1 of Streptomyces sp. NBC_00306. GTDB lineage: Bacteria > Actinomycetota > Actinomycetes > Streptomycetales > Streptomycetaceae > Streptomyces > Streptomyces achmelvichensis. Next base: position 1,121,989 of record NZ_CP108032.1, read on the forward strand.
CACGGGCCACGTGCGGCAGCCGGTCCGTCTGCTCGGTCTGGCCGCGCAGCCGCTCCAGGACGTCCCAGGCCGCGGGGTCGCCGATCTCCAGGAGGACCGCGATGCAGTTGGCGTCGACCGCCGTGCGCGCCTCGTCGTCGCGGCTGCCGGCAGCCATCTTCTGCACCTTCTCGAGCCAGTGCAGATTGCGTTCCAGCGGTACGGACGACATGACCGGCATGGCGAGCGCCGACATCGCGCGGGCGGCGAGCGCCGGCCGCTCGGCCAGTTCGTCGACCGCCTGCTCCAGTTCCACCCAGCCCTGGAGCCCGCGGCCGGCCTGGTTGTAGAGCACCAGGCCGAGGTCGAGCCGGATCTGCCCGCGGACCGCGGGGGGCAGCGACTGCTCGTCGAGGATCTGCCGCAGCACCTGGACAGTCTGGTCGGTGTGCAGTCCGAGCACCGCGCTGTGGGCGAGGAGGCGGGCGAGGCGGGCCCGGGTCTCCCGGGGCACCGCGGGGTGCGACAGAGCCTGTTCCAGCAGGTCGATCGCCGTCTGATGGGCGCCTGCCTCGGCGCACTGCTGGGCCGCGTGTTCGACGGCCTTGAGCCAGCCGCGTATCTGGCCGCCGCGGTGCCGGTGGGCCGCGAGCCGGGCCCACGGCACGGGATGCCGGTGGGCGAGGACGTCGGCGGCCCTGCGGTGCATGTCCTGGCGCAGGGGGCCGGGCATCTCGCCGTAGACGGCGGTGCCCGCGAGGGGCGAGGGGAAGCCGTACAGATCGCGGTCGTTCTCCAGCAGGACCGCCCCGCGGAGTGAGGCGACGAGCGCCTCACGGCCGGCCGCGCCGGGCAGCGCGGCCACCGCGTACAGGTCCGCCGCGCTGCTGGGCTCGTCGAGGACGGCCGCGGCGCGGGCCACGGCCCGGTGCTCCTCGGGCAGTGCGGCCAGCCGGCCGACGGCCAGTTCGGCCAGTCGTACGGGCGGGCCGGTGGCATCGAGGTCCTTGGCCGTGTAGCGCTCCCGCGGCCCGTAGGCGTCCTCCAGCTGGCGCACGAGATCGACGACGACCTGAGGCACTCCGGCGGACCGCTCGTGGATCCGGGCGACGAGCTCGGGCGGGCAGCATTCGGGACCGAGGCGGTCCTCGACCAGCCGGCGGACCTCGTCGGCGTCCAGGGGTTCGAGGCGGAGGCGCAGGACGGTGAGGCGGGCCGGGTAGGCGACCGCCCGGCCGAGGACGAGTCCGGGTTCGGCGAGTTCCTCGGGGCGGTAGGTGAGGACGGCGGCGAGCCCGGCCGGGGGCTGCTCCAGCAGTCCGCGCAGCAGGTCCCTGCCCGCGCTGTCCGCCCGGTGCACGTCGTCGGCGATCAGCAGGACCGGGCCGCCGGACTCCAGCAGGGGTTCCAGATCCCCGGCGAGTGCGGCGGCGTCGGGGTGGATCCGGGGCGGCAGGGCGACCGGATCGGGACGCTCACGTACGGCGGCGGTGCCCGGTTCCGTGCGGGGCGCCCGGGCCGGGTGGTGCGTCAGCGCGACGCCGGAGGACGTGAAGGTCAGCACGACCCGGGGACGCGGTCCGGCCTCGGCGCTGTCCAGCAGCCGGTCGGCCAAGCGGCTCTTGCCGGTACCGGCGCGCCCCTCCAGCAGCAGGAGCGCCGACTGCCGGCCGGGGTGGGCGACCGTCTGTTGCAGCCATCGCTCCCAGACTTCGTCACTGAGCGTGCTCACCGGCTCACTCTCCTCGACATTTCTGGGCATTTCATTTCTTTAGGTATCCGTACTTCAGTCTCCCCAATTGCGCCGGGCTTGCCGAGACAGTGAGCGTAGTCGCACGGGCCCAGGCGTCGACCTGGGCAGAAGGAGCCGACGTGATCGCATCAGAGGAGTCCTCCCAGTTTTCGTCGTCCGGGCACGGACCGTACGGCGGAACCTCGGGTCTGGCCCAGTGTGCGATGTCGGCGACGCCGGAAGCCGCCCGCACCCTGCGCCATTTCGCGCGCGCAGTGGCCCGTCGATGGCGGTTGCACGACGAATTCCACGAAGCGCTCTCGGTGATCGTCACCGAGCTCGTCAGCAATGTGGTGCTGCACAGTGGCAGCACCTGGGTCGCCCTGGCCATCAAGGTCCGCGGCAACACGCTGGTGACGGAGGTCAGGGACGGCGGCCGGTGGAAGCATCGTCATGCACGACGCCAGGAACCGCTGGACGCTCACGCGGACTGCGGCCAGGGTCTGCGGCTCGTCGACGCATTCGCCACCAGGACCGTTACGCGACGGCTGCCGATGGGCAGCGTGGTCGCGGCTGAAATCGTCATGCCACCCCATCAGGGCGGGCCACGGCCTGTGACCCTGCACCCCCTGATGGAGGACGAACCGTCGCCCCCCGTGGAGTTCCGCACGGTGTTCGGGCTGACGGTGGAGCCGGACTGCCACTGACGCACACGGGAGCAGCGAGGACCACACGGACCGCGGGCGCGAGCGGGCGACGGGAGAGGTCAGGACTTCCGTGCCGGCTCGCGACAGGTGCGCTCAGGGGATGACGCTGCGGGTCGGGCTGGTGCGGGCCGGGCTGCTGCGGGTCGGGCTGGTGCGGGCCGGGCTGCTGCGGGCCGGGCTGCTGCGGGTCGGGCTGGTGCGGGCCGGCCGGCGCCGGGCGGCCGTCAGGCCTTCCGCGCCGCCTCACGATGGGCGTCGGCGAGGTCCAGGTAGACGGCGGCGTTGAGCTTGATGCCCTCACGCTCCTCGTCCGTCAGCTCGCGACGCACCTTGGCGGGCACCCCGGCGACGAGCGAGCCGGGCGGCACCTGCATCCCCTGCGGAACCAGCGCGTGCGCGGCCACCAGGGACCCGGTGCCGATGTGGGCACCGTTGAGGACCGTCGCCCCCATACCCACCAGCACGTCGTCCTCGACAGTGCAGCCGTGCAGGACGGCGTTGTGGCCGACCGAGACCCGCTCCCCCACCGTCACGGGGAAGCCGGGGTCCGAGTGGACCGTGCAGTTGTCCTGGATGTTGGAGTCGGCGCCGATGACGATCGGCCCGCAGTCCGCCCGCAGCACCGTCTGGTACCAGACACCGGCGCCCGGCGCGAGGGTGACCTCACCGATGACGACCGAGGTCGGAGCGGTGAAAGCCTCCGGTGCGACGCTCGGCTCGCGGCCGCCCACACCCATGATCAGCGCCTCTGACGCCATCGCTGTCTCCTCGTTTCATGAACGGCGCACCGCACGGTCCGTACGGCTGCGCGACGACCGGGCCGCAGGTCAGTCGGCGGCGGGAACCGGCTCGGGTTCGAGGACCGTCCGCGTTTCCGCCTCGGCGGCCGCCTTCTTCGCACGGCTCTTGAGCACGAGCATGGAGGTCACACCGATCAGCACCGCGAGGACGAGCCCCAGCCACGAGAAGCGCTTGAGCCACGCCTCGGCCACGACACCGACGGAGTAGATGACGGCGGTCGTGCCGCCCGCCCACAGGATGCCCCCGAAGACGTTGGCGATCAGGAACTTCCAGTACGGCATGCGCAGTACGCCCGCCAGGGGCCCGGCGAAGATCCGCAGCAGGGCGACGAAGCGTCCGAAGAAGACGGCCCACATGCCCCACTTCTCGAACGACCGCTCCGCCATGGCGATCTGGGCGGGGCCGAAGTGTTTGGGGAACTTCCCGCCGAGCCAGGCCAGCAGGGGCCTGCCGCCCTTGCGGCCGATCGCGTACCCGATCGAGTCGCCGATGATCGCGCCGGCCGTCGCGCACGCGCCCAGGATGTATGGGTTGATGTCACCGTGCTGGGAGGCGAGCAGCGCCGAGCTGACCAGGACGATCTCACCCGGCAGCGGGATACCGAGACTCTCGAGCCCGATCACCACCCCCACCAGGAGGTAGATGCTCAGCGGGGGGACGGTCTCGAGCCACTCCTGGACGTGCAACGCCGGTTCCTCCCGTGTGCGCAGCAGTACCGCTGCCCGGCGTGCGCCCCCGTGGCGCACGCCGGGCAGCCTACCTGCTGAGGGAGTGGGATCCGGCCGCCCGTCAGGCGTTGGGCCGCAGGGTCCAGACGACGGTCATCTCGCCGGTGACGGCGCCGTCGGCGCGCTCGATGGCGATGTTCACCGGGAACTCCGGGCGCTCGCCCGCGTCGAGTTCGGCGACGACGTCGGCGATGGGCCGGCCGAGGGTGGCGGTCGCGGTGACGACGCCCATCGCGAGCTTCTTGTAGCCGATCTCGGCCTTGACGGCGAGCGGTACGGCACGGTTCAGCTGGTCGCCGAAGGCGGCGATCACGATGGCACCGCTCGCGGACTCGGCGAGCGTGAACATCGCTCCGGCGTGCGGCCCGCCCACGTGGTTGTGGAAGTCGGGCTGGTCCGGCATGCGCAGCACGGCACGCTCGGGGGTGGTCTCCAGGAACTCGAGGTTCAGCGTCCGGGCCATGGGAACCGTGGCGGCGAGCATCTCGCCGACTGTCATCTGATCAGCGCTCATGCCGCGATGTTACCCACGAGTAGGGGCGCTTGGCCATCCCCGCGCGGGGGCGGACGTAGCCCCGGCGGCACGGCACCTCTATGGTTACTCGCCATGTGGCCAGGACAGCAGCCGCCCGGGGGCGAGAACCCGCAGGACCAGAACCCGTACCAGCAGCCGGGGTACCAACAGCCGAATCCGTACCAGCAGCCGGGGTACCAGCAGCCCAACCCGTACCAGCAGCCGACCGTGCCGCAGTACGGGGTGCCGATGCAGCCGCCCGGTGGCCCCACGCCGCCGGACGACAAGAAGAAGACGACCATCGTCGCGATCGTCGCGGCCACGGCGGTCGTCGCGGCTGCGGTGATCACGGGTGTCGTCGTGCTCGGGGACGACGACAGCACGTCCGTCGACAGCAAGCCCACGGCCTCGAAGACGCCGACGGTGAAGCAGCCGACCGGCGATCCCGCGGCCTCCCCCACGGAGAACCCGCGCGGCGGTGACGGCGGCAAGCCGACGATCGCCGGCTGGAAGGTCGTCTCCAACCCCAAGCACGGCACGCAGTTCGACGTCCCGGCCGGGTGGGAGGTCGCCGGTTCGGGCGTCAGCACCGGCTTCGAGGACGACAAGAAGGGCGACGGCTCCCCCGTCGTCGCGATGTCGGCTCCGGCCCACTACAAGTCCAAGTGGTGCACGTTCGACACCGACAAGGACGGCAAGCTCGAGGACTGGGGTCTGAGCACCACCGGGACGAAGGGCGGCAAGGGAGCGAAGGACGCCGCGACGGCCGCGTACAACGAGGCCGGCAACTGGGTCTGGGCGGGCTATGCGCAGACCGAGCCCAAGGGCACCGTGAAGGTGACCAAGGCCGTCCCGTACAAGACCAAGTCGGGCCTGGCCGGCAGCGTGTCGACGGCGACCGCGATCGGGGTGAAGAAGGAGAACAAGTGCGAGACCGACGGCAAGTCGATCGCCTTCTCCTTCAAGGACCCCGCGGGTGAGTTCAAGTCCTGGGTCCTGTACGCCAACAAGGGTGTGCCGGACGAGCTCCCGGACGCGACCATCAAGCAGATCCTGAGCACCGTGCGACTGGCCGCGACGCCCACGCCGTAACCGGTTTGGCAACCGGGGCGGCCTGCGGGGATAGTCCGTGGGTGACCTTTCCCGCAGCCCCGCCCCGCCGCCACCCGCGCCGCCCCGAATGGGCCGGCCGCAACTACACGCTGCTGACCGCCGCCGCGATCGTCACCAACCTGGGAAGCCACGGTGCACTGATCGCGGCGGCGTTCGCCGTGCTGGAGTCCGGGGGCGACGCGGGCGATGTGGGTCTGGTCGCGGCCGCCCGTACGCTCCCGCTCGTTCTCTTCCTGCTGATCGGCGGCGCGGTCGCCGACCGGGTTCCGCGGCACCGGGTGATGGTCGCCGCCAACGCTCTGAACTGCGTGTCCCAGGCCGCCTTCGCGGTCCTGGTGCTGGCCGGCGACGCGCAGCTGTGGCAGATGATGCTCCTGACCGCGCTCTGCGGAACCGGGCAGGCCTTCTTCAACCCGGCCGCCGAGGGCATGCTGATGTCGAGCGTCAGCGGTGAGCAGGCGAGCCGGGCCTTCGCCGTGTTCCGGATGGCCATGCACGGTGCCTCGATCGGCGGTGCGGCACTCGGCGGCGCGCTGATCGCGGCGATGGGGCCCGGCTGGGTGCTGGCGGTGGACGCGGTGGCGTTCGCGGTCGCCGGAGGGCTGCGCGCCTTCCTCCACGTCGGTCACATCGCGCCGCGTGCTCCCGGCGGCGGGCTGCTCGCCGATCTGCGCGACGGGTGGAAAGAGGTCGTCAGCAGGCCGTGGCTGTGGGGCATCGTCGCGCAGTTCACGGTGGTCGTCGCCGTCGTGGGCGCCGCCGAGTCGGTGTTCGGACCGCTGGTGGCCGAGGACGAGTTGGGCGGCGCCGGGCCCTGGGGCATGGCCCTCGCGGCCTTCGGCGTGGGCACCCTCCTCGGTGCGCTGCTGATGATGCGCTGGAAGCCGCGGCGGCTGCTGCTCGCGGGCACGCTGTGCGTCTTCCCCCTCGCCCTGCCCTCCGCAGCGCTGGCCGTGCCGCTGCCGGTCCCGGGACTGGCCGCCGTGATGCTGCTGAGCGGGGTGGCGATCGAGGTGTTCGGCGTCGCGTGGATGACGGCGCTGCACCAGGAGATCCCGGAGGAGATGCTCTCGCGGGTCTGCGCCTACGACTGGTTCGGCTCGGTGGCCATGCTGCCGCTGGCGACCGCGCTCGCCGGGCCCGCGGAGAGCGTGTTCGGGCGGAGCGCGTCGCTGTGGGGGTGCTCGGCGCTCGTGGTCCTGGTGACCGCGGCCGTGCTGTTCGTCCCGGACGTCCGGCATCTGACGCGCCGGGCCGGGAAGGTCGCCGCCGCGGGTCCCGGCACCCTCCCGGTGGCCTCAGCCGATGCTGAAGGCCCCGCCGGGCGGCTCGGGTGACGCCTGGGCGTCGGCGTCCGCGACCGGCGTCGCGGATCCGATGAGCCGCCGCAGCGGCGGGCCGTGCTCGACGCGTGCGGGGAACGGGTCCGCCGAGGTGCGGCGGGCGAGGGCTGCCGTGTCGAGCGGGGCGTGGGACGCGAGCAGCAGGACGTTGCCGAAGCGGCGTCCGCGCAGCACGGACGGTTCGGCGACCAGCGCGAGTTCGGTGAACACCGCGGCGAAGGTGGCCAACTGGGAGCCCATAAAGGCGAACGGAGCGCTGTCGGCGAGGTTCGCCGCGTAGATCCCGCCCGGTCTCAGGACGCGTTCGGCCGCTCGCGCGTACTCGACCGAGGTCACCTGCGCCGGCACCCGCGATCCGCCGAAGACATCGGCGATCAGCACATCGGCCGAGTCCGCGGGCGCCGCGTCGATCCAGGCGCGGGCGTCCGCCGCGTGCAGCGCGATGCCCGAGCCGTCGGGCAGGGGCAGTTGCTCCGCGACCAGGTCGAGCAGACCGCGGTCGAACTCCACCACGTCCTGCCGCGAGCCGGGCCGGGTCACCGCGGCGTAGCGCGGCAGGGTGAGGGCTCCGCCGCCGAGGTGCAGCAGATCGAGTGGCGTGCCCTCGTCGGCACAGGTGTCGATGACGTGGGCGAGCCGCCTGGTGTACTCGAACTCCAGATGCGTGGGCTCGTCCAGGTCGACGTACGACTGGGGAGCGTCGTCGACGGTGAGCAGCCAGGCCCGCTCGCGGTCGATGTCGGGCATCAGTCTGGCGGTGCCCCGGTCGACCTGGCGGACGACCGGTATCTGCTCGTTCACGGTCTCATTGTGCCCGGGCCGCCCGCGCCGGCAGGTGCGGGGACGGCCGGGGAGCGCCCGACACGTACCCGCCCGAGCATGCGTACCCGCCCGAGCGTGCCGGGACCGCGCCCGCGGAGAGCGACCGGCCCGCGCTCACTGTCTGCCGAGCCCGCGCCCGCGGGCAACCGCCCTTGCCGAGCGCGGGCACCGCTCGCCCGCTGCGTGGCGTGCCCGCGCCGCAGGCGCCCACGCGCGCCGAGCGGGAGCAACCGCCCCGCTCCGAGCGCCCCGCCGTCAGCCGGACCAGACCGCCGCCACCTCGTCGGCGTGCGCCACCGCCTGGGCCAGTCCCGCCCGTGCCGCGGGCGCCCGCCGGGCCGGGTCCAGGACATTGCGGCCGAACGCCTTCCGCGCCGCCCGGTCCGGGGTGATGACGGCGACGCGGGCCCCTTCGGCCCGCAGTCGCGCCGCCTGCACCCGCGCGGCCGGCACGGGTCCGCCGCCGATCGCCATCGGGGCCACCACGACGACCCTGCCGTACCCGGAGGCGAGATCCGCGTTGGAGGACGACCGCACTCCGCCGTCGATGAACAGCCGGCCGTCGATCTCCATGGGCGGCCAGACCCCCGGCACCGCGCAGCTCGCGGCCACCGCGTCCACGAGTCCGACCCCGCTGTCCCGGTCGAAGGGGCGGAACTCGCCCGTGGCGGCGTCGACGGCCGTCACCACGAGCCGCCGTTGCTCGGGCCACTCGTGCGACAGCAGCCGCCGGGCAATGACCTCCCGGCGCCCTGCCCCGCCGTCCGTCCCGGACTTGAGCGCCATCTTTCCCATACGGATGCCGTACGACGTGCTGTCCCGCGCACGCAGCACGGTCCAGGCGTAGCGGGCCAGCATCGCGGGCCCCATGCTCGCGGTGATCTCTCCTTCGGGGGAGACGAGTTGACGCTCGTACAGCTCCGGGAGCTCCAGCAGCCCGGAGACGAGCTGCGCGCCCACGACCGAGCCCGCCGAGGTACCGATCACCGTGTCGGCGCCGGTCACGTCAACGCCCGCCCGTGCGAGTCCGTGCAGGATGCCGATCTCCCAGCCGATGCCGGTGAGACCGCCACCGCCGAGCACCAGGGCCGTGTCGCCCATCGCCGCCGCCTTCCACCGAGGTGTGTGGCAGCAGCGTAGGCGCAGGTGGCCGGTCCTCGTACGGTGCGTACGAGGACCGGCCACGCGCCTCACCCGGAGGCGGCAGCCCTCACCCGCCGGCGACCTCGGTCACCGTGCCGGCGCCGACCGTGCGGCCGCCCTCGCGGATGGCGAAGCCGAGTCCGGCCTCCAACGGGATGTCACGTCCCAGCTCGACGGTCATGGTGACCGTGTCGCCGGGCTGCGCGACGGCCCGCTCGCCGAGGTCGACGTCCCCGACGACGTCCGCGGTGCGGATGTAGAACTGCGGCCGGTAGCCGGTGGAGACCGCTGTTCTGCGGCCGCCCTCCTTGGCCGAGAGCACATACACCTGGGCGGTGAAGTGCCGGCTCGGCGTGACACTGCCGGGCGCGGCCACCACATGGCCGCGGCGCACCGCGTCGCGCGGCAGTCCGCGCAGCAGCAGCGCGACGTTGTCTCCGGCCTCGGCGGACTCCATCGGCTTGCCGAAGGTCTCCAGACCGGTGACGACCGTCTCGGTGTCCGCGCCGAGCACCTGCACACGGTCGCCGACGCGCACCGTGCCCCGCTCGACGGCGCCGGTGACGACCGTCCCGCGCCCGGTGATGGTCAGGACGTTCTCCACCGGGAGCAGGAACGGCGCGTCGGTGTATCTGACGGGCATCGGCACATAGGTGTCGACGGCGTCGAGCAGCGCCTCCACGGCGGCGGTCCAGCGTGGGTCGCCCTCCAGCGCCCTGAGTCCGGAGACCCGGACGACCGGTGCGGCCTCGCCGCCGTAGCCGTGCGCGGTGAGCAGCTCGCGGACCTCCAGCTCGACCAGGTCGGTCAGCTCGTCGTCGCCCGCGTCGGCCTTGTTCAGCGCGACGACGATGTGGTCGACACCGACCTGACGGGCCAGCAGGACGTGCTCGGCCGTCTGCGGCATGACCCCGTCCAGCGCGGAGACGACCAGGATCGCCCCGTCGAGCTGGGCGGCACCGGTGACCATGTTCTTGACGTAGTCGGCGTGCCCGGGCATGTCCACGTGCGCGTAGTGCCGGGTGTCCGTCTCGTACTCGACGTGCGCGATGTTGATGGTGATGCCCCGCTGCGCCTCCTCCGGCGCCCGGTCGATGCGGTCGAAGGACACGTAGGAGGTACTGCTCCCGGAGCGCTCGGCGAGCACTTTCGTGATGGCGGCGGTCAGCGTGGTCTTGCCGTGGTCGACATGGCCCATGGTGCCGATGTTGAGGTGCGGCTTGGTACGTACGTATGCCGTCTTGGGCATGGCTGTTTCCTCGGACTTCCTCGGAGTGCGAAGCGTGATGAGGACCCCTGGGCCTTGCCGACCCTCCCCCTGTGGGGTCCGCCGGACGTTCCGGGAAGGGTCAGCTTCGGGCGCCGCCGAACGGCGCCGCGGCAGCGGCTGCGTCCGCCGTGAGGAATGCGGCAGCCTTCGGCGCGGCCGCGACTGCGGACGGCGCTGCGAGGAAGGCGTACCGGAACATGAGGACGATGTTCGCCCACGGCCCGCGCCGCGTCGAATGGTTTTCCGCGTACGGGAGTTCAGCGGGCGCGGGGTCTGCGTGGACACAAGGTCAGCAGGTCACAGGTTCTTCAGCGCTTCCCGTACGGACAGCGGCGAGAGTCTCTCCCGCGCGGAGTCGACGAACTCCCGTACGGCGTCGGGGTCGGTCTTGGCGTACTCCCGCAGGCACCAGCCGATCGCCTTGCGGATGAAGAAGTCGGGGTGGTCGGCCCGGCGCAGGCAGTACCCGAAGAGACGGTCGGTGTCGGTGGAGTCCTTGTAGCGCAGTTGGTGGAGCAGCGCGGTGCGGGCGACCCACAGATCGTCGTCGTCGATCCAGGTGTCCATGTCGGTCCTGAGTACTGGGTCGGCCGCGACGAGCGGTCCGACGACATGTGCGGCGAGCGCGTCGACGGTGTCCCACCAGGAGACGGTGGTGACGACCCGGCGGACGACGGGCAGAAAGCCGGAGGAGCACCGTCGGACGTGTCGGCGCAGATAGTCGGCGGCGAAGTAGGCGTACTCCCGCTCGGGCAGCGCCCAGCAGCGCAGTGCGATCGCCGTGCAGTCGGTCTCGTCCGGCGCGGGCAGCCCTGCGAGCACGGTGCGGGACAGAACACGCCGCTCGGCGGTGTAGATCCCGAGGAAGGGCGCGACCCCCTTCATGTACGCGGCGGCGCCCGCCGCCCGGACCGGATCGGCCCCGGTGGGGTACAGCGCGGTCAGTCGTTCCATGACCGTGTCGGCGAGCTCGCTGCGTGGTACCGCGGGGGTCATGCGTCACAGATTACGGCGATCACATCCCTATGTCGGTTACTGTCTCCGGATGTTCGAGCCCGTCCCCAGGCCCGCTTCCCCACTCGCCGTCCGCTGCACCCGGGTGTTGTTGTCCCCCTGGTCGCGGCTGTCGCTGCTGGTCCTCATGCTGGCGACCGCGGCGGCACTGGTCCTCCTGTACGAGCCACAGAGACTCCTCTCCGGCGGCTTCCCGGCCCAACTCGGCGGCGCCGCCGCGGTAATGCTGTTCGCAGTGGCGTACGGCGCGTGCACCGCCGCCTTCGTACCGCGGCCGTTGCTCAACCTGGCGGCGGGCGCGCTGTTCGGCTCACAGGCCGGTCTCGTCTCGGCGATCGCCGGCACGGTGATCGGTGCGGGCATCTCCTTCACCCTCGGCCGTCTGCTCGGACAGGAGGCGCTGCGGCCGCTGTTGAAGGGCCGCTGGCTCAAGGCCGCGGACACCCAGCTCAGCACGCACGGCTTCCGCTCGATGCTGGCGATCAGGCTCTTCCCCGGGGTGCCCTTCGCCGCGGCCAACTACTGTGCGGCCGTCTCCCGCATGGGCTACGTCCCGTTCCTGCTGGCCACCGGCCTGGGCTCGATCCCGAACACCGCGGCGTACGTCGTCGCGGGCAGCCGGGCCGGGTCACCGACGTCGCCCGTGTTCCTGATCGCGATGGGCTTCATCGTGGTCACGGGTCTCGGCGCCGCCGCCGTCGCCTGGCGCAAGCGCCATCGTCTGCCGAGCGGTTGACCCTCCGAGGCGCAGCTCGCGCCGGTGCACTGCCAGGGCCCGAGGCACAGCCCGTCGTCGAGGGACGCTAGGCTGCCTCAGACCTGGCGCATGATCGAGAACGCTACGCGCCGCCTGACCGTGATCATTCTTGGATGGCGTAGTTTTCCATGTCTTGGTTCGAATCATTCATCCTCGGGCTCGTCCAGGGGCTGACCGAATTCCTGCCCATCTCCTCCAGCGCGCATCTGCGGCTCACCGCGGCGTTCGCCGGATGGCACGACCCGGGCGCGGCGTTCACCGCGATCACTCAGATCGGCACCGAGGCGGCCGTCCTGATCTACTTCCGCAAGGACATCGCGAGGATCGTCTCGGCATGGTTCCGCTCGCTCACCGACAAGTCGATGCGCAGCGACCACGACGCCCAGATGGGCTGGCTGGTCATCGTCGGCTCGATCCCGATCGGCGTGCTGGGCATCACGCTCAAGGACCAGATCGAGGGCCCGTTCCGTGATCTGCGCCTCATCGCCACCACGCTGATCGTGATGGGCATCGTCCTCGGTATCGCCGACCGGCTCGCCGCCCGCGACGAGACCGGCGGCAAGCACCGCGCCATCAAGGAGCGCAAGACGCTGCGCGAACTGAGCGTCAAGGACGGTCTGATCTTCGGTATCTGCCAGGCGATGGCCCTCGTCCCCGGTGTCTCCCGGTCCGGCGCCACCATCAGCGGTGGTCTGCTGATGGGCTACACCCGTGAGGCCGCGGCCCGCTATTCGTTCCTGCTGGCCATCCCCGCCGTGCTCGCCTCCGGCGCCTACGAGCTCAAGGACGCGGGCGAGGGCCATGTGTCCTGGGGGCCCACCATCTTCGCGACGTTCATCGCGTTCGGTGTGGGCTACGCCGTCATCGCCTGGTTCATGAAGTTCATCACTACCAAGAGCTTCATGCCCTTCGTCATCTACCGGGTGATTCTGGGAATTGCCCTGTTCATCCTGGTCGGAACGGACACTTTGAGCCCTCACGCGGGCGAGTCGGGCGACTGACGCCACACGCCGAAGGGGCGACGCGTCGCTCGGGCCCGTCGTAGCCTGTTCGCCATGTCCACCCTTCGACCCGAACCCGAGACCGCCCTGTCCGCCACCGAGCTGAACGCCCGCATCCGAGAGCTGTGGGCCGACGGGCAGCTGCCCGACGACCGGCGCCCGGAGTACGAGGCGCTCGTGGTGAAGTGGGCGGCCGCGGCTCTCGAAGGCGTGGGGCGAGCGGCCTGACGTCCGCGCGCAGCGGGCGCGTGGATCATGAGGTCCCCGCGCTCGGCTAGCCTGGCTGCACGATGAACCGTCTGACCACGTCCTGGGGCGACCTCCGGCTCGCCCGCTTCCCCGAAGATCCCCGCGACACCCTCCGCGCATGGGACGCCGCCGACGAGTACCTGTTGCGCAGGCTCGAGGGGATCGACGACGCGGATCCGGCGGACCTGTCCGGCACCGTGGTCGTGGTGGGCGACCGGTGGGGTGCTCTCACCGCATCGCTCGCCGCGCACGACCCCGTACAGATCACCGACTCGTACCTCGGCCAGGAGGCCACCCGCGCGAATCTGGCGCGCAACGGCATCGACGCCGCCTCCGTGCGGCTGCTGTCCGCCCGGGACACTCCGCCCGAGCGCATCGACGTCCTGCTCGTCCGGGTACCCAAGAGCCTCGCGCTCCTGGAGGACCAGCTGCACCGGCTCGCGCCCGCCGTGCACGCCGGCACCCTGGTCATCGGTACCGGCATGGTGAGTGAGATCCACACCTCGACGCTGCGGCTGTTCGAGCGGATCATCGGTCCGACGCGGACCTCGCTCGCGGTGAAAAAGGCGCGGCTCATCTTCTGCACGCCCGACCCCGCGCTGGCCCCCGGGCCCAGCCCCTGGCCGGTGCGCTACGCCCTGCCCGACGGCATCGGTGTGCTGGCGGGCCGCTCCGTCACCAACCACGCGGGCATCTTCTGCGCCGACCGTCTCGACATCGGCACCCGGTTCTTCCTGCGCCATCTGCCGGAGCGCAGCGGGCCCGCCCATGTGGTGGACCTCGGCTGCGGCAATGGCGTGGTCGGCACCGCCGCCGCTCTCGCCGGGCCGGAGACCTCGGTGACCTTCGCCGACGAGTCCTTCTCCGCGGTGGACTCCGCACGGGCCACCTACCGCGAGAACGTCGCCGACGCTTCGAGGGCGAGCTTCCTCGTGGGGGACGGACTCGCGGAGCTCGCGGACGGCTCGGCCGATCTCGTCCTGAACAATCCGCCGTTCCATTCGCACCGGGCGACGACGGACTCGACGGCCCGACGGATGTTCGGTGACGCCCGCCGCGTCCTGCGGCCCGGCGGCGAGCTGTGGGTGATCGGCAACCGGCACCTCGGGTACCACGTACGGCTGCGTCGGCTCTTCGGCAACTGTGAGGTCGTGGCGAGCGACCCGAAGTTCGTGGTCCTGAAGGCTGTCCGGCCCTAAGGGCTGTCGTTCCGGACGGCCGAGATCCACCGTTTGCCGAACGGACGCGGGTGACGGGTGCGCACGGCTCTTGGCCTGGGGCCCCGGCTGCCCGAGACTGACCCGATGACGCAGCGCGTGGATCTCGCGACGATGATGGACCGCCTCGCCATCGACGAACTGGTCACCGGTTACGCGGTGGCCGTGGACGACGCCGACTGGAACGCCTACCGGGCCTTGTTCACCGGGGACGGGCGGGCCGACTACCGCAGTTCCGGCGGGATCGAGGGCTCCGCCGCCGAGGTCGCCGACTGGCTGGCGGAGACGATGCGCGTCTTTCCCGTACGCCAGCACCTGATCGTCAACCGGCGCGTGCACATCCAGGATCTGGGGGGCTATCCGGGTGACGGCGCCGAGCTCCAGGCCGACTATGTGAATCCGATGCGGATGGAGTCGGGCGACGACTTCGTGTCCGGCGGCCGCTACACCTTCCATGTGCTCCGTACGGACGAGGGCTGGCGGCTGAACCATGTGCTGATCGCCGAGAAGTGGCGGCGCGGCACGGGTGCGCTTGCCGACAGCAGATAGGGGCACGCTGTCGGTGCGGGACCCCCTCGCGCACACTGGAGAGGGACGGCTCGCGGCCCGTCGGGGCGGTCCCTTCCAGGCAGGACGAGGAGGCGCGTCATGCGGATTCCGGTCGGCCGGAGCCGGCGGGAGGGCAGCGCGCCCCGACGACGGACCGGAGACGACGCGGGGTGGCAGCGCGCCCGGCGACTCGTCGGAGCCCCCCGCGGGCGTGCGGTCGCCGCCGTGCTGGCCGGTGCGCTGCCCGCGCTCGCCTTCCCCGAGCCGTCGCTCTGGTGGTTCGCCTATGTGGCGCTGGTGCCGTGGATGCTGCTGGTGCGCACGGCGCCGACCGGGCGCCGGGCGGCGCTGGAGGGCTGGCTCGGCGGTCTGGGCTTCATGGTCGCCGTGCATCACTGGCTCATGCCGAGCCTCCATGTGTTCATCGTCGTGCTGGCCGCACTGCTGGGGCTGCTGTGGGCGCCCTGGGGGTGGCTGGTCCGCTCCCTGCTCGGCGGTATGCCGTCACCCGCGCGGGCCGCGGCGGCTCTCGCCGTGGTCCCCTCCGGGTGGCTGATGGTCGAACTGGCCCGCTCCTGGGAGGGGTTGGGTGGTCCGTGGGGGCTGCTCGGCGCCAGCCAGTGGGAGGTCTCCCCCGCCCTGCGGCTGGCGTCGGTGGGCGGTGTGTGGCTGGTCAGCCTGCTCGTGCTGGCGGTGAACACCGCGGTGACCGTGCTGATCGCGGTACCGAGGGCCCGTATCACCGCGGTGGGCGGCACGGTCGCCTGTGCGCTGGCCACCACGGCGGCATGGATGTGGGCGCCGCAGCCGGAGTCGTCGGGCCGGACCCGGATCGCGGTCGTCCAGCCGGGGGTGATCAACGGCATCGGCGGCGAGGACAAGCGCTTCGAGCGCAGCGAGCGGCTGACGCGTGAGCTGGCCGGCCAGGACGTCGACCTGGTCGTCTGGGGCGAGAGCAGTGTGGGCTCGGACCTGCGCGAACGCCCCGATCTGGCGGCGCGTCTCGCGGTGCTGTCGCGCGCGGTCGGCGCCGATCTGCTGGTCAATGTCGACGCCCGGCGGGTGGACGCCTCGGGGCAGAGCGGGATCTTCAAGAGCTCGGTCCTGGTCGGTCCGCAGGGACCGACCGGTGACCGCTACGACAAGATGCGTCTGGTGCCGTTCGGTGAGTACATCCCGGCGCGTGATCTGCTCGGCTGGGCGACCTCGGTGGGCAAGGCGGCCGGCGAGGACCGGCTGCGCGGCACGCGTCCCGTGGTGATGGTCCTGCCGGGCGAGGGGGCCGACCGGCTGCGCCTCGGTCCGCTGGTCTGCTTCGAGTCGGCGTTCCCCGACATGAGCCGCAGGCTCACCCGGGACGGCGCCCAGGTGCTCATCGCCCAGTCGGCGACGTCGTCCTTCCAGAACAGCTGGGCGCCGGAGCAGCACGCGTCGCTGGCGGCCCTGCGGGCGGCGGAGAGCGGGCGGCCGATGGTGCACGCCACGCTCACCGGTGTCAGTTCGGTCCACGACGCGCACGGCGGCCGGGTGGGGCAGCCGCTCGGTACGGACGAGAGCACGGCGGCGGTCTACGACATACCGCTGGCGCGCGGGACGACGGCGTACGTGCGGTTCGGCGACTGGGCGGTGTACGGCGCGCTCGCCGTGCTGGCCCTGTGGCTGGCGGCCGAGGGCACGCGGGCGGTCAGGCGGCCTGCTCGAGAGCCCGAAGCACCACCCGTTCGCACAGTTCGTGAGTCCTCAGGGCGTCCTGGGCACTGAGGAACTTCCCCGCGCGCACCGCTTCGAGGAATGACGTCACCGACTGCTCGATGCCGCGCTGGCGGGCCACCGGCACCCAGTCGCCGCGCCGACGCACGCTCGGCTGCCCCTTGTGGTCGACGACTTCGGCGAGGTTGCGCACCTCGCGCTTGGTGTCCTGGCCGGACACCTCGAGGATCTCCTCGGCGGAGCCGCTCATCCGGTTCATGGTGCCGATGGCGGTGAATCCCTCGCCGGACAGCTGAAGGACGACGTGGTGCATCCGCCCGTCGACGATGCGGGCCCGCACATCGCTGTGCTCGACCGTGCCGGGGGCGAGGAAGCGCAGCGTGTCGACGACATGGATGAAGTCGTCGAGCACGAGCGTGCGGGGGTCCTCGGGGAGGCCGACGCGGTTCTTCTGCATCAGGATCAGGTCGCGCGGGTGCTCCAGGCACTGCGCGTACCCCGGCGCGAATCGCCGGTTGAAGCCGATGGCCAGGCTGGTGCCGCGCGATTCGGAAAGGTCCACCAGCCGTTCGGATTCGGCGAGTTCGTACGCGAGAGGCTTGTCGACGTACGTGGGCACACCCGCCTGGAGGAGACGGCCGACGATCTCCGCGTGCGCCGCTGTCGGCGCGTGCACGAAGGCGGCGTCGAGGCCCTGTTCCAGCAGCCGGCCGAGGTCGGTGTGGCGCTGACCGGCGGGGATGCGGTGCGTCTCGGCGACCCTGGTCAGGGTGGCCGGTGTGCGGGTCTGCAGATGCAGTTCGATGCCTGGAAGGGCGCCCAGCACGGGCAGATAGGCCTTCTGCGCGATGTCGCCGAGTCCGATGCAGCCGACCTTCACGGGGCCTCCCTCACGCTGTGTCCTCGCCCGTGTGCCTGGTCAGCATACGGGCGCCGGGGCGGCTGCCAGTCGGCGATGCCGTCGAAGGTCCGCAGTACGACGCCCGGCCCGAGCCGGGAGACCGCGGACATCAGGGTGTTGCGCGCGGCGACGGCCGGCCGGCCGGTCAGCGACATCGCCCGGGCGACCCGCGCCGACTTGCGGACGACTGCGGTGGTCCGCGGGAGCCGGTCCGCGCTGTAGGCGGCGAGGCCCGCGCCCAGGTCGGCTCCGGGGGCGACGTGATGGGCGAGGACGATGCCGTCCTCGATCGCCTGGTTGCCGCCCTGACCCAGGGTGGGCGCCATGGCGTGGGCGGAGTCGCCGACGAGGACGGTCCGGCCGCTGTGGAAGGCGGGCAGGGGGTCGATGAGGTGGTGGACGTCGTTGCGCAGCACCTGACGCGGGTCCGTGGCAGCGATGACGGCCGGCACCGGGTCGTGCCAGTCCCCGAACCGGCGCAGGAGTTCGGCCTTCTCGTCGTCCGCCCGGTCGCCGGCGGGTGCGACGGCCGCCGCGTACGCGTAGATCCTGCCGTCCTTGAGCGGCTGGGTGCCCCACAGGGTGCCGGCGCCCCAGCTCTCGTGCGGTGCGAAGGGCCTGCCGAGGCCCGGGACCACGACACGCCAGGTGGTGAATCCGGAGTAGGCCGGGCCCTGATGGGCGGGGAACAGCGCGGTGCGGACGGCCGAGTGGATTCCGTCGGCACCGACGACGAGTTCCGCCTCGAACTCCGCGTCCGCTGTGGTGACACGGGCCGGGCGTCCGTCCGCGGCGCCGGGGTCGGTGAGCCGGGCCTCGCTCGCGGTGTGCACGGCCCCCGCGGGCAGCAGGGCGGCGATGCGGTCGACCAGGGTGGCCCGGTGAAGAAGGACCAGGGGCCCGCCGAAGCGTTCTGCGGCGGCCGCGCTGTTCGTGCGGGCGAGCCACCGGCCGCGCGGGGTGCGCATCCCGCCGTCGCCCTGCCACGCGGACAGCTCCCGGATGTCGTCGCCGAGGCCGATGACGTCGAGCGCACGCTGACCGTTGGGGGCGAGTCCGATGCCGGCGCCGACCGGCTCCAGGGAGGCGGCCTGTTCCAGGACGGTGACCTGCCAGCCGCTTCGGTGCAGGGCGACGGCGGCGGTCAGGCCGCCGATACCACTGCCGATGACGACGGCACGGGGCTCGGACATGGCTCCTCCTCACATGCGCACTACATGTGTAGTGACACGCCGAGCGTACTACAGCTGTAGTTGCGCGGGTAGGTTGGGCCCATGGCAGAACGCACCACTCCGGGCACCTCCCGCGTCACCCCCGGCACCTCCCGCGCCGATCTGATCGCCGATGCCGCGCTCGCACTGCTCGCCGAGCGCGGTATGCGCGGTCTCACCCACCGGGCGGTGGACGAGGCCGCGGGCCTCCCCCAGGGCTCGACGTCCAATCACGCCCGCACCCGGCTGGCCCTCCTGGAGGCCGCGGTACGGCGTCTGGCCGACCGCGAGGCGGCCGTTCTGACACCCGGCGAGCTGTCGGCCGCGGGCCACGGCGGCGGGGGCCTGGCGGACGCCCTGGCCCTCGCGCTGCACCGCTATCTCACGCGCCATCGCGAACTCCTCGTCGCCCGCTACGAACTCGCCCTGGAGGCCACCCGCAGACCGGAGCTGCGTGAGTACTACGACGCGGCGGGCAGCCGCTTCCGGACCATGCTGAACGCCCTGATGACAGCGGCCGGTTCACCGGAGCCGGAGCGCCATGCGCTGTCCCTGGTGGCCTGGTGCGAGGGGCTGATGTTCGCCTGCGCCGTGGGGTCGTACCACGCGGCCGTCCCCGACCGTGCGGAGCTGCGCACGGGGTTCACCGAGCTGCTGCGGGGGATGCTCGGCGAAAATGCCGTGGCGGGCGGCGGGCCGGTCCTCCAGGATGATCGCCATGACGAGACCTGAGCGCACCGAACCGTCCACCACCGCAGACGAACAGGCCATGTTGACGGGCTGGTTGGAGTTCCACCGCGAGACGCTGGAGTTGAAGTGCGCGGGGCTCACCGACGAGCAGCTGCGCGAGCGGTCCGTGCCACCGTCCGGGATATCGCTGCTGGGACTCGTACGGCACATGGCGGAGGTCGAGCGCGGCTGGTTCCGCGACGTCTTCGCCGGCGAGGACGTCCCCACGCTCTACTGCGAGGAGGACCGGGACGGGGACTTCCACGTCACGGACAAGGACACCTGGTCGGACGCCCGCACCGCATGGCAGGCGGAGATCGCGCGTGCCCGCGAGCTGGTCGCGGGCCGCTCACTGGACGATGTCGCGGCCGGCACCACCCGTTCCGGCAGGGCGTTCAACCTGCGGTGGATCATGACGCACATGATCGAGGAGTACGCCCGCCACAACGGCCACGCCGACCTGGTACGGGAGCGGATCGACGGCGCCACGGGCGACTGACCCCGCCCGACGCCCGCGACCGCGGCCGGGCCGATGTCACTCGTGAGGGGCATGGTGGAGCGATCGGGCGGTGAACCGGGCCGACGACCAGCAGAGTTGATCGCGTGCAGCGATCATCGACGCGGCGGCCACCGACCGCCGCGAAACTCCTGGTTGGAGTGGCCGTCTGGGCCGCGTGGGGCCTGTCCGTGACGGGCTGCGTGTCCGTGGACGCGGGGCCCGCTCCGATCCCCGCACCGGCCGGGAGCCGCCCGGCGCAGGTGGTGGAGCCCCGGATCGGTCAGGCACCCACGCGCGAGGCACTGGCCCCGCCGGCAGCACGGAAGACGCCCTCCCCGCCCCCTGCGGCGCCGTCGTCCGCGTCCGCCGTACCGCGCCGCCACGACCCCTCTGCCGTCCCGACCCGGCAGACGGGGCCGACACCTCCGACGCCCCGGACGCTGCCGTCCGTCGTGCCGACGTCGCGGCCCGACGTCTGTGCCCTGAGCGAGGGCTACGGGAGCTGGCGACCGGACAGCGCGCAGGCACGCATCTGCCGGGAGGCGTACGGACGTTGAGCCGGCCCACTGGCATGCGGCGGATTCCGGCCCGTTCGGTCGGCACCCGCCGGTCCGCCCGGGGCCCTGCACGGCTCCCCGGCCCCTTCCCGGCAGCGCAGGGTCCTGATCCCGGCCCGGGCCCGCCGACGCGGCCCAGAGCCCTGCCGGCACGGCCTGGCGGGACCCGGCGGCACGGGACCCGCGCGCCTCAGTCGGTGCGCAGCCTCAGCTCCAGGCGTTCGATGGCCGCGCGGACCCCTCGGCCGTATCCGTCGTCGCCGAGAGCGTCGGTCGCGGAGCGAGCCCGGTCGAGATGGATCCGGGCCGCCTGCGGCCGGTGCAGCTTCACATAGTCGGCGGCGAGGTTGAGGTGGAGCGAGGGGTAGAAGGCCCGCACCGCGAGCCCGGCCTGGTGGGCGGCGGTCCGCTGCTCGCTCAGCCCCTCCGCCGCCGCCAGTGCCCGCAGGTCCCACTCCAGCTCGTCCACCGGATCGTCCTGGGTGTCCGCCATGTAGTGCGCGAGGGTGCACCGGTGGAGGGGTTCCCCCGCGTCGCCGATCTCCGCCCACAGCGTGCCGAAGCGATTGCGGGCCTCTTCGCGGTCACCGCCGTGCAGCAGCATGATCGCCTGCCCGATCCGGGTCATGACGGCGTCCCCCGACGCCTCCTGCTGCTCCACCACTGCCGCCTCCCGCATCCGTGCGCCCGACGTGCGACCGTGGCGCCGGCCGCTCGGCCGGACGCCACGATCACGACGCTAGCCGCCGCCACCGACAATGCCGCACAGGCTCGGGCAGGTGGCCCGTGCCTGTCAGCCGGGTGCGCGAACGGTCAGCCGAGGTCGGGGATACGCCAGTCGATGGGCGCGTGGCCCTGTGCGGCGACGGCCTCGTTGATCTGGGTGAACGGCCGGGATCCGAAGAACCTCTTCGCCGACAGCGGCGAGGGGTGGGCGCCCTTCACCACCACATGGCGCTGCTCGTCGATCAGCGGAAGCTTCTTCTGCGCGTAGTTCCCCCACAGGACGAACACGGCCGGGTCCGGGCGCGAGGCCACGGCGGTGATCACCGCGTCCGTCACCTTCTCCCACCCCTTGCCCTTGTGGGAGTTGGCCTCGCCGGCCCGAACGGTCAGCACCGCGTTGAGCAGCAGCACGCCCTGCTCGGCCCACGGCATCAGATAGCCGTTGTCCGGGATCGGGAGGCCCAGCTCGGCCTGCATCTCCTTGTAGATGTTCCGCAGGGAGGGCGGGGTCTTGACGCCCGGCCGCACCGAGAAGCAGAGCCCGTGGCCCTGCCCTTCGCCGTGGTACGGGTCCTGGCCGAGCACCAGCACCTTGACCCGGTCGTAGGGCGTGGCGTCCAGCGCGGCGAAGACCTCCTCGCGCGGCGGGTACACCGGCCCCCTGGCGCGCTCGTCCTCGACGAAGTCGACGAGCTCCTTGAAGTACGGCTTCTGCAGCTCGTCGCCGAGGACGCCGCGCCAGGACTCGGGCAGCATGTCGGTGTCGGTCACGTCAACAACCTCCGGGATGCGATCACTTACCGACCACAGAACCTACCCGGAGGCACTGACAACGGGTCCTACCAGCTGGCCTTGCGGTACAGCTCCCACATCTGCATGACCGTCTGCGGGTCGAGGGCGAGCTCGCCGCCGCCGATCTCCTCGCTGGCGGCGACGTACAGCTTGCCCTGCCACAGCGGCAGCAGCCGGACGTCGTCGACGAGGATCTCCTGGGCCCGCTCGAACTCGGTCGTGACCGCGCCACGGTCGCTCTCCCGCCGGGAGGCGGGCAGCAGCGTGTCGGTGATCTCCTTGTTCTCGTACGGCGTGCTCAGCACGTTCTTCTCGCCGACGAACGGCGCGATGAAGTTGTCCGGGTCCGGGAAGTCCGGGAACCAGCCACGGCCGAAGACGGGGTAGGAGCCGGACTTGTAGCCCTGCTGGAACTCCTTCTCCGACTTGCCCTGGATCGTGATCTTGAACAGACCGGACGCGTCCAGCTGCCTCTTGAGCTCGCGGAACTCCAGCGCCGTCGCCGAGCCGTAACGGTCGGTGGTGTACCAGAAGGTCAGCGGCACCGGCTTGTCGATGCCGGCGTCCTCCAGGATGTCCTTGGCCTTGGCCACGCTCGGGTCGCCGAAGCGGTCGAAGTACTCCGTCGTGTGGCCCGCGATGCCCTTCGGAACCATCGAGTACAGCGGCTCGGAGGTGCCCTGGTAGACCTTGTTCACCAGCGCGCCGCGGTCCACGATCTGGGCGATCGCGCGCCGCACGGGCAGCTTGCCCGCCATCGGGTCCTTGGAGTTGAAGACCAGGTAGCGGATGTCGGCGCCGACGGTCTCGACGAGCTGAAGGTGATCGTTCTCGGGGAGCTTCTGCTGGAGTTCGACGACCTCGGGCGCGGTCAGACCGCGGTAGATCGCGTCGATCTCCTTCTTCTTGAGGGACTTGACCATCACGTCGGAGTCACCGAAGTAACGGATCGTGACGGCGTCGTTCTTGCGCTTGGCGAAGCCCTCGTAGGTGTCGTTGCGGGTCAGCTCCGCCTTGTCGCCCTTGTTGTACGAGTCCAGCACGTAGGGACCGGACCCGGTCAGCCCGCCGTCCTCGCGGAGCTTGTCCGCCGGGTACTCCTTCGGCGGCACGATCGACATGGCGGGCGTGGCGAGGATGAACGGGAACGTGGCGTCCGGGGACTTCAGGCGGAAGCGCACCACACGGTCGCCGGACGTCTCGACCTTGTCGAGGGAACCGAGCAGACCGTTGGGGCCACCCTGCACATCGATCTTCTGGATCCGGTCGATCGAGTGCTTCACGGCGGCGGCGTCGAGCGTGTCACCGTTGGAGAACTTCAGCCCCGAGCGCAGCTCGCACTCGAAGACCTTGTTGGCCGGATCCATGAACTGGCACTTCTTCGCCGCATCGGGCTGCGGCGTCGTACTGCCGGTCGGGAAGCTGACGAGCGTCTGGAAGACGTTTCGGAACAACTCCCACGAACCGTCCCAGGCAGCGGCAGGATCGAGCGTCGTGGGCTCACTCGTCGTACCGACTGAAATCTTCTGCTTGCCGTCCGCTTCCGCATCGGAGAACAGACCGCATCCCGCCAGCAGAGATATGGACGCTAGGGCTGCAGCGGCCTGCAGACAGGTCCGGTAGAACACGTGCACGCTCCTCGTTCAGCCATGGGTCGGCCGACCATACCGCAGCGCCCTGCCGGGTCAACCTAAAAGCCCGGCAGGGCACTTGGTTCATTCATGAACAAAACGGTTCAGTTCGCTCAGTGCACGCCCGCATTGAGGAAGATACCGCCGTCGACGACCAGAGTCTGGCCCGTGATCCAGTCCGACTGGTCCGACGTGAGGAACGCGGCGGCACCGCCGATGTCCTCGGGCACACCGAGCCGCGCCAGCGGGTAGGCCGCGGCCGCCTCGGCCTCCCGGCCCTCGTACAGCGCCTCGGCGAACTTCGTCTTGACCACGGCGGGCGCGATCGCGTTCACCCGCACGCCGGGGGCGAACTCATGGGCCAGCTGGAGGGTCAGATTGACCATGGCCGCCTTGCTCATCCCGTACGCGCCGATGAAGGGCGAGGGCGAGATGCCGGCGACGGACGCGATGTTCACGATCGCACCGCCGTTCTCCTTCTGCCACGCCTTCCAGGTCTGCTGGGCGAAGCCGAGGGCCGAGATCACGTTGGTCTCGTAGACCTTGCGCGCGACGTTCAGATCGAGATCGGCCATCGGCCCGAAGACCGGGTTGGTGCCGGCGTTGTTCACCAGGAAGTCGACCCGGCCGAACGCCTCCATGGTGCGCTCCACCGCGGCCGCCTGGTGGGCCTCGTCGTGGGCCTTGCCCGGGACGGCGATCACCCGGTCGGCGCCGAGCTTCTCCACGGCCTCCTTGAGGGCGTCCTCGCCACGGCCGGTGATGCACACCCGGTCGCCGCGGGCGACGAGCGCCTCGGCGACTCCGTAGCCGATGCCGCGGCTCGCGCCGGTGACCAGCGCGACCTTGCCGCTGTCAGGTACTTCTGCGGTCATGTTCGTCGTCTCCCGGTTCAGTTGAGCGGTCCGCCGGCGACGTACAGCACCTGGCCGGAGACGAAGCCTGCGTCGTCGCCCGTGAAGAAGGCGATGGCGCCGGCGATGTCCTCGGGGTACCCCACGCGCTGGACCGGGATCTGCGTCGCTGCGGCGGCCTGGAACTCCTCGAAGCCCATGCCGACGCGCTCCGCCGTCTGGGCCGTCATCTCGGTGACGATGAACCCGGGCGCGACGGCGTTCGCGGTGATGCCGAACTTGCCGAGTTCCTTGGCGAGGGTCTTGGTCAAGCCCTGGAGACCGGCCTTGACGGCGGAGTAGTTGGCCTGGCCGCGGTTGCCGAGCGCCGAGCTGGACGACAGCGAGACGATACGGCCGAAGCCGGCGTCGACCATGTGCTTCTGGCACGCCTTGGCCATCAGGAACGCGCCCTTGAGGTGCACGTTCATCACGGTGTCCCAGTCGGACTCGCTCATCTTGAAGAGCAGGTTGTCGCGGAGCACGCCGGCGTTGTTCACGAGGATCGTCGGCGCGCCGAGCTCGGCGGCGACGCGCGCCACGGCGGCCTCCACCTGAGCGCTGTCGGAGACGTCGCAGCCGACGGCGAGCGCCGTGCCGCCCGCCGCGGTGATCTTCTCGACCGTGTCCTTGCAGGCCGCCTCGTCGAGGTCGAGTACGGCTACGGCACGGCCCTCGGCCGCCAGCCGGACCGCGGTGGCTGCGCCAATGCCGCGCGCCCCGCCGGTCACGACAGCGACGCGCTGCTCGGTGGTGGACATGCTGGTTCTCCTCGCCCTTGGATGCGGCTCATCCGGTACGTCCCGACGGATGAGCGACCGCTTAGTACCTTCAGCAGACGAGACGCTAGAAGCCATGGCACGCGGTGTCAACGGCCCACCGCGTGCGCCGGGTCACTCACCGTACGAGCAGCTCCAGCAACCGTTCGGCCTCGGCCTGCGGATCGGCGGTCAGCCCGGTGTGCACCGGGCCGGGCTGGACGACGGTCGAGCGCGGTGCGATCAGCCAGCGGAACCGGCGGCCGGCGTCGTCGCGGGACGCCTGACCCGCGTCGTCCCCGCCGCGGCAGACGCCCTCGACGGCGTGCAGAGCGGCTCGTACTCCCGTCACATCGGCATGCGGGTCCAGGGCCTTGAGCTTCACCTCGTCCAGGTGCGTACGGGCGGCGACGAAGGACCGGGCCCGGCAGTAGACCACCACACCCGCGTTGAAGAATTCACCGCGCTCCACACGGGGCACGATCCGCAGCACCGCGTACTCGAAGACCTCACGCCCGCTCATTCGCCCGCCGCCTTCTGTGCCTTGGCCGGGTGCGGCCAGGGGGTCGGATGCCCGGTCAGCCAGCCGGGGGCCTGGGAGGGCCGGGGCTTGGAGGGCGCGGTCAGCGTGATCCGCTCGTGGATGGTGGCCGCGCGGGCGAGCAGCGGCTCGACATAGGCGCGCCGCTGGGCATCGGTGGTCTCGAAGCCGGGCTCGCCGACCAGCCACTCGTCGGGAACGTCCGCGGCGGCCTCGGTCAGCAGTTCCTCCGTCACGAGCGGTGCGAGCTCGGCAGCGGCGGCGGCGATGTCGGGCCGGAACGGCGCGAGCGCGTGGTCGGACGCGTCGTACGGCTTGGCGGCCGAGGCGGCCGCCCCGGGCCAGTTGTGGTGCCAGATCATGGTGGCTCCATGATCGATGAGCCACAGGTCCCCGTGCCACACCAGCATGTTGGGATTGCGCCACGAGCGGTCGACGTTGTTGATCAGCGCGTCGAACCAGACGACCTTGCCGGCCTCGGCCGGGTCCACCTCGTAGGCCAGCGGGTCGAAGCCGATCGAGCCCGGCAGGAAGTCCATGCCGAGGTTCAGTCCGCCGCTCGCCTTCAGCAGCTCCTGCACCTCCTGGTCGGGTTCGCCGAGGCCGATGACCGGGTCGAGCTGCATGGTGACCAGATCGGGCACGCGCAGACCGAGCCGGCGGCCCAGCCGGCCGCAGATGACCTCGGCGACCAGGGTCTTGCGGCCCTGCCCCGCGCCGGTGAACTTCATGACGTACGTGCCGAGATCGTCGGCCTCGACGATGCCGGGGAGTGAGCCGCCCTCACGCAGGGGCGTGACATAGCGGGTCGCTGTGACTTCGGGGAGCATGGCCCCACAGTACTTCGGGGCCAGGGGCAAGATCGCGAGCTTATTCGCTTGCTCCGCTCCTCCGGAACCTGAGCACGATGCCCCATGAGTGATCACGTCGAAGCCCCCGGCTTCCCCCGCCAGTTCGCCCGTACCCGCCGCTTCTCCCTCGGTGTCCCCCGGCTCTTCACCGTCTCGCCCGACGGCCTGCGTGTGCTCTTCGTCCGCGGCACGGCCGGCGACGACCCGGTGAGCCGGCTGTGGATCCACGAGGCGGGCAGGGAGCGCGTAGTCGCCGATCCGGCAGCGCTCGGCGGGCGGGAGGAGGAACCCGCGGCCGAGAAGGTCCGCAGGGAACGCGCCCGGGTGACGTCCTCGGGAGTGGTGTCCTACGCGACCGACGCCGACGGGGTGCTCGTCGCCTTCGCGCTGGGCGGTGAGTTGTGGACGGTGCGGACCGACGGAGGCCCACCCCGCCGGATCGCAACGGCCGGCCCGGTGGTCGATCCGCGTCCCTCGCCGGACGGCACGGCCGTCGCGTACGTCACCGGGGGTGCACTGCGTGCCGTGCGGACCGACGGATCGGAGGACCGGCTGCTCGCCGGCCCGGAGGAGCCGGAGGTGACCTGGGGCCTCGCGGACCATGTGGCGGCCGAGTCGATCGGACGGTCCCGGGGCTACTGGTGGTCACCCGGCTCGGACGCCCTGCTGGTGGCCCGGGTGGACAACTCCCGCGTCCAGCGCTGGTACATCGGCGACCCGTCCGAGCCCGCCAAGGAGCCGCGATCGGTCCGCTACCCGGCGGCGGGGACGGCGAACGCCGAGGTGACCCTGCACATCGTGCGCCTCGACGGCACCGACCGGACCACGGCCGTACGGCTGCCGGCCGCCGCGGACACGGAGACCCACGAGCCGGGGACCTGGACCGACCCCGCCTTCGACTACGTCACCGCGGTCTCGTGGGACGCGCTCGGCCCGCTGGTGGAGGTCCAGACACGCGACCAGCGCACCGCCCAGCTGCTGGCCGTCGATCCGGAGTCGGGCGCGACCGAGGTCCTGCACACACGTCGCGATCCGGCGTGGGTCGACCTGGTACCGGGCGCCCCCGGCCGCACCTCGCCGGGCACTCCCATCCGCACCTTCGTCCACCCGGACGGGACGCGGGGGCTGCGCGTCGGCGACGATGCCTCCCCGGCCGGACTGCACGTCCGCGCGGTGGTCGGCACGGTGGGCGAGCGGGTGTGGTTCACCGCGAACGAGGACCCCACCGAGGTCCATGTCTGGCGCTACGACCCGGCGTCCGGTTTCGTTCGCCTCAGCGAAGGCGCCGGTGTGCACACGGCCTGCGTCGGCGGGGACACCGTGGTCCTGGACAGCGTCACGGACGAGGGCCGCACGGTGACCGTCGTCGAAGCGGGCCGTCCGGCCGGGCGGATCGCCGTACTGGCCGAGCAACCGCTCGTCACCCCCCGGCCGGTGTTCCTCTCGCTCGGCAGGCGTGAACTGCGCAGCCGGCTCTACCTCCCCTCCTGGTACGAGCCGGGCTCGGCGCGACTGCCGGTGCTGCTCAACCCGTACGCGGGTCCCGGCATGCAGATCGTCGTCCGGGCCGGAGGGTGGTGGACGGCCGTGTCGCAATGGTTCGCCGAGCAGGGCTTTGCGGTGCTCGTGACGGACGGCCGGGGCACGCCCGGCCGGGGCAGGGAGTGGGAGAAGGCGGTCCGGGGAGACCGGTTGACGCCCGCGCTCGACGACCAGATCGACGCCCTGCACGCGGCGGCGGAGCGGCATCCCTTCCTCGATCTGGACGCGGTCGCGATCCGTGGCTGGTCCTACGGCGGATATCTGGCGGCGGGAGCGGTGCTGCACCACCCCGAGGTGTTCCACGCCGCCGTCGCCGGCGCCGCCCCGACGGACCGGCGGCTCTACGACACGCACTGGGAGGAGCGCTTCCTCGGGCACCCCGATGTCACCCCCGAGACGTACGAGCGCAGTTCACTCGTCCCGTTCGCCCATCAGCTCAGAAGGCCGCTGCTTCTGGTGCACGGGGTGGCGGACGACAACGTGGTTCTCGCCCATATGCTGCGCTTCTCATCGGCCCTGCTCGCGGCCGGAAGGCCCCACAGTGTGCTCCCGTTGTCGGGGGCGACCCACATGGTCACGCAACAGGACCAGGCGAGCAGCCTTCTGCTGTGGGAGGCCGACTTCCTGAGAAAGTCCTTGAAACTTTGAGAATCTGAACGCTGCCGAAGAGGGGCCCGTACACCATCACGAGGAACCGGCTGATGTCCGGCCGACAGGGACCGTACAGACAGAAGGAGCAGTCATGACCGGATCACAGGGGCCGTCCCGCACCATCGCACGTCGGACTGTCGTCGCCGCCGCGGGCGGAGCCGGTCTCGCCGTCGCGCTGACCGCGTGCGGAGGCTCGGACGACGGCGGGGGCTCCGTGTCCGAGCAGCCCGGCGACGGAGGGACCGGGAGCACGGGCGGCACCGGCGGCAAGGTGATCGCGACGACCGCCGACATCCCCGAGGGCGGTGGCAAGGTCGTCGGAGATGTGGTGATCACTCAGCCGAGGGCGGGCGAGTTCAAGGCATTCTCCTCCAAGTGCACCCATCAGGGCTGTGCGGTGAAGGATGTCGCCGATGGCGTGATCACCTGTCCGTGCCACCAGAGCAAGTTCGACGCGACCGACGGCAGCGTCAAGGCGGGGCCGGCGACCACGCCGCTGCCGCCGGCCGACATCACGGTCGACGGAAACTCGATCAAGCTCGCCTGAGCAACACGGCCTGGCGGGCACGATCCGGCGGATACGACCCGGCGGGCACGATCCGGGCGGGCGCGGCCCGGCCTCAGCCCGCCTCCGACGCCGTCCGCTCCCGCCCGGTGCGGCGAGGGCGTTTCCAGCAGGCCAGCACCTCGTCGGTGGTGGCGATCGTGGCGACGAGCGCGAGCGTGTGGCGGATCATCGCGGGGGTGTAGTCGGCGGGCACCCCCGCGACGGCGTCCCGGGCCACGACGGCCGTGTAGCCCAGATTCACCGCGTCGAACACGGCGTTGGGCACGGCGATGTTCGCCGAGACGCCGACGACGATGACGGTGCGGCAGCCGAGATTGCGCAGCAGCGCGTCCACGTCCGTACCGGCGATGGGCGACAGACCGTGCAGCCGGCGTACGACGAGGTCCTCGTCCGCGACCTCGATCGGCGGGGCGATGCGCACCGCCGATGTGCCTGAGTGCTGCTGGACGGGCAGCCGCCCGGCCGCCCGGAAGAGGCGGGCGTTGTGGTTGGCGCCGCGGCCGTCGGGACGGCGCTCCGCCACCGCGTGCAGCACCTGGACGCCCGCCTCGTGCGCTCCGGCGACGAGCCGGGCGACCTGGTGGAGTACGCCCGACGACCGTGCCTGCGCGGCGAGTTCGGGCAGGGCGCTGTGGTCGCCGACCACCCCCTGCTGGCATTCGACGGTGAGCAGCGCCGTGGTCACCGGATCGAGCTGTTCCGCGAGCTGGTCGGCACTCGGCACGGCTCCCCCTCGGGTGTCGCGGTCCGACCGACCGGGTGTCATGGGCCGGACCGGGCGCGTGACAGTAGCCTCCATTGCGCACAGAGGGAAGAGCCCTCATGATTTCTGACACGCCGTCAGCTACAGGAGGGGGCCGCCATGGCCGTCGAACAGCGCCGGGGCCGCCGGATCATGATGAGCCCCGGTGAACTGGACGCGTTCTTGACGGAGCAGCGCACCTGTCGCGTGGCCACCGTCTCGGCCGACGGCCGCCCGCACGTCAGCGCGCTGTGGTTCGCCTGGGACGGCACATCGCTGTGGCTGTACTCCCTGACCCGCAGCCGGCGTTGGGCCGATCTGCGCCGCGATCCCCGGCTCGCCGTCGTGGTCGACGAGGGCGAGGACTACGGCGAACTGCGAGGCGTGGAACTCTCCGGCAGCGCGGTGTTCGTCGGCGAGGCCCCGCGGACGGGCGAGCCCTGCCCCGAACTGGACGTTCCCGAAGCTCTGTTCGCGCGGAAGAACTTCGGGCTCGACGAGATGCCCCACGACGGCAGGCACGCCTGGCTACGGCTCACGCCCGACGCCGTCGCGTCCTGGGACTTCAGGAAGATGTCCGCTCTCTGACGCTACGGCGTGCCGAGGCTTCGGCGAGGAGGCAGTGACGAGGGGCCGGTTTCGGGGGCGGTGTCAGCGCTCCGACCCGGCCGCGGCCCGCAAGGCCGTCACCGCCGCCCTGATCGAGGGACGGCGGTCCGCGTCCGTGCGCCAGACCGCGTACACATGGCGCTGCATCTGCTGCCGTACGGGAACGAGCGCGACACCGTCCGGCACCGGGCCCCGGCCGAGCCGGGGCGTGACGCACACGCCGAGCCCCGCGGCGATCAGCGCGAGCTGGGTGTGGTGCTCCCCCGCACGATGTGAGATCCGCGGTTCGATGCCGTGCGAGCGCAGGGTGAAGACCAGCCACTCGTGGCAGAACTCGCCCGCCGGCCAGGAGACCCACTCGTCCTCGGCGAACTCCGCGAGGTCGACCTCGCTGCGGCCGGCGAGCGCGTGGTCAGCGGGCATCGCCACGTCGGGCGCGTCGTCGAGAAGATGGGCCTGGGCGAGACCGCCGGGCACGGGCAGTCGCTTGTTGCTCCAGTCGAGAACCACCGCGAGGTCGAGATCTCCCCTGATGACATGCCGAATGGCCTGATCCGGCTCCATCTCGCGTGACTGGACGCCCAGTTCGGGATGCTGCCGGCGCAGTGTGAAGATCGCCGCGGGGAACAGTCCGCGGGCCGCCGTCGGGAAGGCGCCGATCCGGACCTCGCCGACCACCTGCCCGCGCCGCGCCTCGATGTCGGACTGGGCGAGCGCGACCTGGGAGAGGATGCGCGCGGCATGGTCGGCGAGCAGTTGGCCGGCGTCGGTGAGCCGGACGCCCCGCCCGTTCTTCGCCAGCAGCTGCTGGCCCACCTCCCGCTCCAGCTTGGCCATCTGCTGGGAGACCGCGGAGGTTGTGACGTGCAGTCCGTCGGCCGCGCCGCTGACCGAGCCGTGGCGGGCCAGCGCGTCCAGGGTCCGCAGGCGCTCCAGATTCAACATGTAAGCAATGCTAAGCGAATGCCACAACAAATTCTCGCTTGTTCTAAGAGGTTGTGGGGACGAAGCTGGCTGTCATGACCGCCGCCACTCCCTCCCGGACCTCCTCGGCCCCCCGCCGCGCCCCGGCCGCCCCCGGCCGCCCCCGGCTCGACTGGCGTATCCGCTTCGCCGCACTCTCCGCCGTCTGGGGTTTCAGCTTTCTGCTGATCAAGGTCGGCACGGAGGCGTACGCACCGTTCCAGGTGACCCTGGGCAGGCTCTTCTTCGGCACCGCGGTCCTTGCCGTGGCGATGTCGGTGCGCCGGGAGCGGATGCCTCGTTCGCTGCGGACCTGGGGCCATCTGACGGTGGCCGCCTTCCTGCTCAACGCCCTGCCCTTCTCCCTCTTCGCCTACTCCGAGCTCACGATCCCCTCGACCCTGGCAGGCATCTGCAACGCCACCTCGCCGCTGTGGGGGATGGTCCTGTCCGTGGTCGCCCTCTCCGAGGACCGTCCGACCCGGCGCAGGGTGGCCGGGCTCGGCATCGGCTTCCTCGGTGTCCTGACCGTGCTCGGGGCGTGGCAGGGCTTCTCGGGCCTCGACGTCGGCGGTACGGCGATGGCGCTGCTCGCATCGCTGAGCTACCCGGTCGGCTGGATCTATGTGCGCCGCACCCTGGCGGGCAGCAGCCACTCCAACCTCTCCCTGATGGGCGCGCAGTTGCTTCTGGCGACGGTCCAACTCGCCGTGGTCACACCGCTGTTCACCGCGATGCCGACGTCGTTCCCGGTCGTCCCGCTGCTGGCCGTGGTCGCGCTCGGCGCACTCGGCACCGGGTTCGCCCTGCTGGTGCAGTACGGCCTGGTCCATGAGGTCGGTCCGACGACGGCCCAGATGGTCACCTACTTCATTCCGGTGATCGCCACCGCGGCGGGCGTCCTCGTACTCGGCGAGCAGCTGAGCTGGAACACTCCGGTGGGCGCCCTGATCGTGCTGGCCGGCGCGGCACTCACGCAGAGCCGGGCGAGGCCGAGGACGGCGGCGATCGCCCCCGGACCGACGACGGAGGGGGCCGCGGCCGAACCGGGGTTTGCCGGCGCACCAGTCACGGCTGCCACCACACCGGTCGCGACACCGGTCGCGACACCGGTCGCGACACCGGCCGGGGACGCGTCCGTGCGCCCGCCCGACGCCCCCTCCGCCGCCAGGGCGCCCGCACCTCAGCCGTAGCTGCGCGCGGGAGCCGGTCCGACCGTCGCCGCCAGTACCTCGGCCACCGCCTCGATCTCGTCCGGATCGAGGTCCGAGACGGTGATCCGTACCGCGGGCGGCGACGACATCCGGAACCGCGCGCCCGGCGCGACCGCCCACCCCGCGTGCAGCAGTCGCGCCACCGCGCCCGTCTCGTCGCCGACCGGCACCCAGACGTTCATGCCGCTGCGGCCGTAGGCCTCGACACCGTGCCGCGCCAGCGCCCGTACGAGGGCGTCGCGCCGCTTCCCGTAGGACCGCGCCACCGCCGGTACGTCGACCGCGTCCGAGGTCCACAGATGGACCACCGCGCGCTGAAGGAGCCTGCTCACCCAGCCGGGCCCCAGGCCCAGCCGTCCCGAGACGCGGTCGACGGTGACGCTGTCGCCGGTCAGTGTCGCGACCCGCAGATCCGGGCCGTACGCCTTGGCCACGGAGCGCACGAACGCCCAGTGGTCCGTGACACCGGCGAGGGGATGCAGCGGCAGATCGACGATGGCGTGGCCGTGGTCGTCCTCGATGAGCAGGGTCCGGGGAAACCGGGCCAGGACGGCCCGCAGTTCGGCGGCGCGGGCCGCGCCGAGCGCGGCGCCCGTCGGGTTCTGGGCGCGGTCGGTGACGACGAGCGCCCTCGCCCCGGCCTCCAGTGCCCGCTCCACCTCGGCGGTGAGCGGACCGTCGTCATCGAGGGCCACGGGTACGGGCTTCAGCCCCAGCGCCGTCACCAGGTCCAGCAGGCTTCCCCAGCCGGGGTCCTCGACGGCGACGGCGTCACCGGGTCGCAGATGGGCGGCGAGCACCCGCTCGATGGCGTCGAGCGCCCCGGAGGTGACGGCGACCGGGCCGTCCGGCACCCCGTCGGCGTCCAGTCCGGCACGGACGAGCCGCCCGAACTCGGCGTCCACGGGCTCCAGTCCGTAGAGCCCCGGCTCGCGTTCGTTGCGGGCGGCGGCCGCGGCGAGAGCCTCACGCAGGGGCGGCAGCAGGGAGGGGTCCGGGTTCCCCTTGCTGACATCGCGCACGCCGGGAGGCGCGTCGACCCGGATGGATCCGCGCGAGGTGCTCGCCGGGCGGGGACGCACCCGGCTCCCCCGGCGGCCCGCCGTCTCGATGACCCCGCGCTCGCGCAGGGTCCGGTAGGCGGCGGCGACGGTATTCGGGTTCACCTCAAGACGGGCCGCCAACTCCCTCATGGGAGGCAGCAGTTGCCCCGGCTCCAGCCCTCCCGCACCGACCGCGCGCTCGACACTGGCGGCAATCTCCGATGCGCGCCGACCTTCGATCCGATACTCTCCTAGCACAAACGACATTATGCACTAGTGCAATGGAGATCGCAATGCCGGACGTCTACGAAGCGACGGAACGCACCGTCCCCACCCGTGCGCGGGAACGCGCCTCGTACGACCGCGAGCTGGTTCACTCCATACTCGACGAGGCCTACCTCTGCCATCTCGGCTTCGTCCGGGACGGCGCGCCCGTCGTGCTGCCGACACTCTTCGCCCGCGTCGAAGACCATGTGTACGTCCACGGCTCGACGGGGTCGCGCCCGCTGCGCATGGCGGGAGCACCCGACCCCGGCCTGCCGGTCTGTCTGACGGTCACCCATGTCGACGGGCTGGTCCTCGCCCGCTCCGCGTTCCACCACTCGATCAACTACCGCTCGGTCGTGATCCACGCGACGGCCCATCCGGTGACCGACCCGGCCGAGAAGCGTGCCGCCCTCGACGCCCTGGTCGACCAGGTCGTGCCGGGCCGCGCCGAGGACTCCCGGCCCGCCAGCCCGAAGGAGCTGGCGGCGACGGCGGTCCTGCGACTGGACCTGACGGAGGTCTCCGCGAAGGTGCGCACCGGCGGCCCGAACGACGAGCCGGAGGACGCGGATCTCCCGCACTGGACGGGAGTCCTCCCGCTGCGCACGTCGTACGGGCCCGCGATCCCCGCGGAGGACCTGGACGCGTCGATCGCGCTCCCGGAGTACATCGCCTCGCGCTGAGGCGCGCATCCGGGCCCGGGCAGGCGCGGCGCAGTACCGGACGCGGGCAGGCGCGGCGCCGTGCCGGACGCGGGCAGGGGGCCGGGCCGTACGCGACCCCCGGCCCGGCCACCCGCGACGTCAGCCCGTCGGCCTCGCCGGCCGTGTCTCGGCGACGGCCAGTCCCGCCACCGCCGCGAGCAGGAGCAGCGTGCCCACCACGGTCGCCGCCGTGAGATGTTCGCCGAGCAGCGTCACCGCGATCAGCGCCGCGCTCACCGGCTCCAGCAGCATGATCACCGACACGGTGGCCGCCCGTACGACCGCGGCTCCCGCGAAGTAGAGCGCGTACGCGAGCGCGGTCGGTACGGCGGCAACGTACGCCAGCAGCCACACGACGTGCCCCAGTTCGTCGGTGTGCGGCAGCAGGCCCTCGGCGAGGGCCATCGGCAGCAGTCCCACCGCTCCGATGCCGAACGCCCATGCCGTCGTGGCCATCGAGTCGCCGCTGCCGTCCCGGCCCAGCCATCGGGTCAGGAGCGTGATCGCCGCGTAGCCCGCCGCCGACAGCAGGGCGAGCGCGACGCCGGCCGGCCGCACCGTGCCGCCCCCACCGCCCAGGACGAGGACCGCCAGTCCGGCGAGCGCGCCGGTGACGGCGACGACACCGCCCCGGCCGAGGCGCTCGCCCATGGTCAGCCGCGCACCCACCGCGATGAGGACAGGTCCCGCGCCGAGGGTGACGACCGTGCCGACGGCCAGGCCGGTCGACTGCACGGCTGCGAAGTACGCGCTCTGGAAGACGGTGAGTCCGATCCCCGTACCGAGGATCCGCACCAGCCGGCGCCGCCGCGGCTCGGCGGCGGCATGCGCGGCACGGGCGGCACGGCCCACCGAGCCCCGCCGGGCGCGCAGCGCGAGCGCACCCAGCAGCAGGACGAGTCCCCCGGCGCAGCGCCAGAAGGAGAGCGAGAGAGGACCGAGGTCACTCAGCCGGAAGACCAGCGAGGCGGCCGCCCCGGCGGTCCCCCAGGCGACTCCGGCGAAGACGAGATAGAGGAGGCTGCGCCCCACGGGCAGCGGGATCTGCACCGGAACGGCGGCTTGCGCGGACACGCCGACGGCGGACGTGGAGGAAAGATTCGGCACGTGACTTCTCCGTGTGAAGAACGGGATGGTGGTCGCTCGGCTCCGTCACGCGGGCAGCGACGAACCGCTCGGGGACACCCCGAGCCCGGTCTTCGTCAACGGCTGGCCGCCCGCGTTATGCGGCAGGCGGCGGAAGGACGGTCAAGTGCATGATCGCCACCTTACGTTCCGGCCCTCTCGACCGACAACCGCTCTTCCCCGCTGGCGCCCTCATCCGGCGCGACGGCGAGGACGGACCCCGAGGCCACCGGCCCGGACGGGGCCTTCGGCGCCTGGGACTGGGCGATGAACGCCCCGATCAGCACCACGGCACCGCCCACGATCTGCGGCGCCGACAGATGCTCCCGCAGGAGGACCCAGGCGAGCACGGTGGCGATGACCGCCTCCAGGCAGGCCACCACGCCCGCCACCTGCGGTGACAGCTTGCGCACCGAGACGACACCGGTGACGTACGCCAGGACGGTGGCGACGAGCACCACCCAGGCGAGCAGCAGCCCGGCGGGGACCGCGGTCCCGCCCATCGAGGCGCTGCCGCCGAGCAGCGAGAAGTCCATCGACCAGGGCTGGGCGATCACGGTCAGCACGGCGGTGCCGACGAGCAGTCCGTACGCGATGACTCCCAGCGGGTCGGCGGCGTTGTCGCCGTCGCCACCGTGGTCGGACAGGACGAAGTAGCCGACCTGGCAGCACGCGGCGCCGAGCGCCAGCAGCAGACCGAGCGCGTCGAAGGTCAGTCCCGACCAGACCTCGACGACACACGCCAGTCCGGCGACGGCGAGGACCACCCCGACGGCCGCGGCACGGGTGACGGGCCGGCGCTGCACGAAGCGGACCCAGCCGAGCACGAGGGCCGGCGCGAGATATTCGATGAGCAGCGCGACACCGACGGGGATCCGGGAGATCGCGGCGAAGTAGCACGCCTGGACGCCCGCGACGGCGAGCAGCCCGAAGCCGAGGAGGAGGGCAGGTCGCCTGCGTACGAGATCACGGTGGCGCCAGGCCACCGGCAGCATGATCAACGCCGAGCCCGCCACCCGTAGCCACACCACGTGCAGCGGGTCGAGACCCGCCTCGATCAGCGGCTTGGCCGCGACACCCGATCCACCGAACGCGAACGCCGAGCCCAGGGCGAGTCCCAGGCCGGCGTTCCTTCCCCAAGACGCCTGCATCGGCACATCATGTCAGCGCTCGTCAGGACCGTCGACCCCGTTGCACATGTCGAGACGCGACCCCGATCCCACCGGCGGCCCGGCCTCGATCAGCCCGCCCAGTGCCGCCGCGTCCACCCCCGCCCTGGCGAGTACCTCCACGGCACGGCACTCCGCGTCGGCGGCGAGAGCGGCCAGGAGATCGACACCCCCGGCCCGGGCCTCGCCGCGCCGCTCGGCGCCCTCCAGCGCACTGTGTA
This sequence comes from Streptomyces sp. NBC_00306, assembly GCF_036169555.1. GTDB lineage: Bacteria > Actinomycetota > Actinomycetes > Streptomycetales > Streptomycetaceae > Streptomyces > Streptomyces achmelvichensis. Next base: position 1,159,545 of record NZ_CP108032.1, read on the forward strand.
TCGCCGCGACGGCCGACGGCGAGTATCCGGAGGTGTCCACCTCCGGGGCGCGGACGACGGGCACCGCGCCCGAGTCCTCCATGGAGCCCTGCCAGCGCAGCCCGTACCCGATGCTGCGCTGCACGAGATAGCCGAGCACCCTGGCCACCTGAGGCCCGGGCCCGAACGCGGCACGCACGTCGGCGTCGGTCTCCAGCAGGGAGTGCAGCAGATGCGCGGTGTCGATCTGCCGGTCCCCGTCACGCAGCGCCCGCCGGCGCGCACTCGCGAGCGCGGAGGCGAGTTCCGCGGTCAGTCGGGCGTCGTTCTCCGCGCGGGTGGCGGCGGGCTGCTGCGGCAGCCACGGGGTAGGGCTCTGCACATCTCCCACCTCATCAGCCATTGAGGGCCCAGGCGTCCCCGGAGGGACTCATTTGCGCATCCCACGGAGGTTGGGCACACCTGGACGGTTTCTCCTCCTTGCGGATGAGATCGAGACAGTTCTTCCCGACTGCCGCGCGCCGCCTTGCCCGTCGCGGGAGCCACCCCGTCACGCATTTCTGACTGTTCATCAGTATTGAATGTTCGCGGCACTGCGACTACGTTCCGCGACACCGTGACCCGATACGAAGGGGTGGTCGTATGGCCGAAGTCAGCGCCGAGGCACGCATCGAGGCACCGGCCGAGAAGGTCTGGGCCGAGCTGACGGACTTCACCGGGTACGGCCGGTGGAACGCCACGCACACCAGCTTCCCCAAGGGCGGGCCGACGACGCTCGAGGTCGGCGCCACCTACGAGGAGAACATGAAGCTGATGGGCTTCCCCGCCGAAGTGACCTGGACCGTGGACGAGTTCGAGGCCGGCAGGCTGCTCGGGATCAGGGGCAAGGGCCCGATGGGCGTCAATGTCGGCAACCGCTACTCGCTCACACCGGAGGGCGACGCGACGCTGGTGCGGATCGACGGCGAGTTCACGGGCGCGGCGGTCTCACTCATGGCCGGCAAGCTGAAGGACTCGGCGACGGCCGCGCTCAACGAGTCACTGCGCAAGCTGGGCGGCCTGGTCGCCTGACCTCTCACTGCGCAAGCTGGGCGGCCTGGTCGCCCGACCTCGTCCGGCGCCGCCCAGCCACCCACCCCATGTCCCGTCGTCCACCCCATGAACAGGCACAGGGCCCCGCGCGGGTGCGCGGGGCCCTGCCGTCCATCACGGGTCAGTACTCGTCCACGGCTCAGTGCTCGTCGGCGAGAATCAGATAGAGCTTCTTGCGGGCTTCGTTGATGACCTCGACGGCCTTCTGCCGCTGCTCGGGGCTGCCGGTCTTCCAGACCTGTCCGAAGGCTTCCATCAGCCCCCAGCCGGCCTGCCGGATCTCGTTGACCGTGTCCCAGTCGACGGTGCGCCCGGCCTCTTCCCACGGGGCGTCCGGCCCCGACTCGGCCTCGGCGCGGCCCGATTCCGTGAGCGTGAACAGCTTCTTGCCGCCCTCGCTCTGGTTGGTGATCAGGCCTTCGTCCTCGAGCAGTTGGAGCGTCGGGTAGACCGAGCCGGGACTGGGCTTCCACGCCCCGCCGCTGCGCTCGCCGATCTCCTGGATCATCTCGTAACCGTGCATCGGGCGGCCCTTCAGCAGCGCCAGGATCGAGGCACGCACGTCACCGCGCCGCGCCCTTCCCCTGCCGCCACCCCGGCCGCGCCCGCCGCCGAAGGGTCCGCCGCCGAACGGCGGTCCGAACGGACCGAACGCTCCCCGGCGCCCTTCGAAGTCGCCCCGACCCTGATGGCCGGGTCCGCAGTGTCCCTGACGGTGACCGTGTTCGTGTCCTGATGAACGCATGACTACGCCCCTTCCATCGTTGATCTGTCGCGATGCGTCAACGATATATCGGAATAGCTCGCATGACAACAACCATCGGGCCGCCGATCCCCGATTGGCCTTGGCCTGCGGCTTTGTGCGGCCCCTACGGTCGGCTCATGCGGATTCGAATCGTCGACGCCTTCACCGACCGCCCCTTCGCCGGCAACCCCGCGGGAGTCCTGCTGCTGGACACCGACGGCTTCCCGGCCGACGCCTGGCTCCAGCAGGTGGCCACCGAGGTCCACCTCTCGGAGACCGCCTTCGCCCATCCCCTGCCGCCCGGCGGGGACGCCGACTGGGCGCTGCGCTGGTTCACCCCGGCCACGGAGGTCGACATGTGCGGCCACGCCACGCTGGCCACCGCCCACGTGCTGCGGACCACGGGTGCCGGTACGGGCACAGTCCGGTTCACCGCGCGCTGCGGCATCCTCACGGCCACCGCCGGGGACGACGGCACGATCACACTCGACTTCCCGACCTCACCCCTGACGGCGGTCGAGATCCCGCCCTCGCTGGCCGGGGCGCTGGGAGCGGAGGTGCTCTCGGTGCACGACACGGGTCCGCACATCGGCGATCTCCTCGTCGAGGTTGCCGACGAGAAGACCGTGCGGGGGCTGCGCCCGGACCACCGGGCCCTCGTCGACGTCTCCGACCGCGGTGTCATCGCCACGGCCGCCGCCGCCGACCCGGCCTCCGGCTACGACTTCGTCTCGCGGTGCTTCTTCCCGCGGGTCGGCATCGACGAGGACCCCGTGACGGGCAGCGCCCACACGGCCCTCGCACCCTTCTGGTCGGCACGTCTCGGGCGTACGGATCTGACCGGGCTCCAGGCGTCCGCCCGCTCGGGCCTGGTCCGCACCTCGCTGCGGGGCGAGCGCACCGCGCTGACCGGCAGCGCCGTGACCGTCATCGAGGGCGAACTGCTCACCGCTCCCTGACCGCGCGCCTCGGACACCGAGGGGCGTACGGCATGCGCCGTACGCCCTTGGTCACCCCCGCCCGCGTCACATCGTGGGCAGCCAGCTCACCTTCCCGGCGAGCAGCCCGTATCCGACGAAAGCCACGATGTCGAGCAGTGCGTGGGCGGCCACGAGCGGCCCGACCCGTCCCCAGCGCCGGTACAGCAGGACGAAGACCACGCCCATCACCATGTTGCCGACGAAGCCGCCGATGCCCTGGTAGAGGTGGTACGAGCCGCGCAGCACCGAGCTCGCCGCCAGCGCGGCCATCGGCGTCCAGCCCAACTGGTCGAGCCTGCGGAGCAGATACCCGACGACGATCACTTCCTCCACCACGGAGTTCTGGATCGCCGACAGGATCAGGACCGGGTACTTCCACCACACGTCGGGCAGCGATTCCGGCACGACGGTGAGGTTGAACCCGGACGCGCGCGCGGCCAGATAGAAGGCGAGTCCGGCGCTGCCGATCCCCGCCGCGACGAGCGTGCCGCGTCCAAGGTCGGACCACGGCCGGCTCCGGTCGAAGCCGATCGCACGCATCCCGGCTCCCTCGCGCAGGAGCAGATGGGCCACCAGCAGCACCGGTACCAGGGCGGAGGCGATGCCGAACAGCTGCCAGGAGAGATCGAGCCAGGGGCGGCCCGGCGCGTACGACCCGTTCAGCGTGGCCGCCTGGTCCTTCAGTCCGCCCGGTTTCGTCAGTGATCCGACGAAGCTGATGAGCGCCGACACTCCACTCGCGCCCAGCGAGAGCGCGAGCACCAGGAGCATCTCGGACCGCAAGATCTTCCGCGGCATGCCCTCCCCGGGGAGAGGTTCAGCCACGCGTCCCGCATCCGCCTGCACACGTGCCTCCCATAGACCGAGCCCGTCCCGTCCCCATCCTCGTGCCGCCGGCGGACATCACCGGGCAACACCACAGGTTGAGACGTCACAGCTTGCCCGACGCACGGCCGGGGAGGGGAGGCAGGTCCCGTCCGGCCGTGGCCGGGCGGCATCCCGGACCGGCGGATCACTCGCCGAACAGGACCTGCACGCACGCCGGCGACCGGCGCGGTCACCCGCGCCGGTCGCCGGCGGCGCCGTCGGCCGTTCGAGCTCAGTTCCGCGGCCCCGGGAAGCCGACCTGCCAGGTGTGGACCGGCTCGCCCTCGCGCATCAGCTCGCAGTAGCGACGTGTGGTGGCCGCGAGAGCCGCGTCCCTCCCCAGGCCGGCCTCCAGCGCACGGTGATACGTCTCCGACTGCCAGGACGCGCCGTTCATCCGCCGCTTGCACCGCTCCTCGATCACCCCGAGGTACTTGTCACGGTCGGCCGGCTCGATGTTCCAGGCGTCGAGCCCGGCGGCGGCCAGCGGCAGCAGTTCGTCACGCACGAGCTTGGCGACGGGCACCGTGGTGATGCCGCCCGCCCGGCCCGGACGCGGCCACTTGAGTTCCGCCTCGATGCCGTACCGGCACCCCGCGTCGAAGTTCTCCGCGGCGGCCGAGAACGGCAGCCTGCTCCACACCGGCCGCGGCTCCTCGGCGAGCGCGCGCACGAGTCCGTAGTAGAACGCGGCGTTGGCGATCACGTCGGTGACCGTGGGTCCCGCCGGCAGGACCCGGTTCTCCACCCGCAGATGGGGCACGCCGTCGGCGACGCCGTACACCGGCCGGTTCCAGCGGTACACGGTGCCGTTGTGCAGCACGAGTTCATGGAGCCCGGGGATGCCACCGTCCTCGATCACCCGCAGCGGATCCTCGTCGTTGCATATCGGCAGCAGCGGAGGGAAGTACCGCAGGTTCTCCTCGAAGAGCTCGTACGCCGAATCCACCCAGCGTTCGCCGAACCAGGTCCGCGGCCGTACGCCCTGGGCCTGGAGTTCGGGCGGCCGGGTGTCGGTGGCCTGCTGGAACAGCGGTGGCCGCGACTCGCGCCACAGCTCCCTCCCGAACAGGAAGGGGGAGTTGGCTCCCACCGCCACCTGAACCCCGGCCACCGCCTGCGCCGCGTTCCACACGTCGGCGAACCGGTTGGGCGTCACCTGGAGGTGCAGTTGCACCGAGGTGCAGGCGGCCTCGGGGGCTATCGACCCCGAGGTGCAGGTGAGCCGCTCGACGCCGTCGATGTCCAGCGCGAAGTCCTCACCGCGGGCCGCGACGATCTGGTCGTTCAGCAGCGTGTAGCGGTCGACGTCGGAGAGGTTCGCCGACACCAGGTCGTCCTGCTCGAGGGTCGGCAGGATGCCGATCATCACGATGCCCGCGCCGACCTCGTTCGCTTTCCGGTCCGCATATCCGAGCCCGGTGCGCAACTCCTCCCCCAGCTGATCCAGAACCTGTCCGCCGAGCCGGTGCGGCACAATGTTCACTTCCAGATTGAACATTCCCAGCTCGGTCTGGAAATCCTGGCTCGCGATGCGCTCCAGGACCTCCGCATTTATCATCCGGGGCAGCCCGTCGGCGCCTGCGAGATTCAGTTCGATCTCCAGCCCCATGAGATTCTTGGGCCGGTCGAACCTCTTCTCGTCCAGCAGTCGCGCCAGTCCCGCCAGGCACTGCTGCAACTTCCGGCGGTGGCGTTGCCGATCGGACAGCGCGATGCCGCCTGCCACGACCTTCTCCCCCATCGAAGGGTCCCTCCTCGAGTGGGCTCCACGCAGCTCTGGTCGCTCGCGTCACGGACGATAATGCCCCGGCTGGCTGATCTATAACGCGGCGGGAACGCCCGGTGACCGCTACTGTGGGATGCGCGCCCGGGCGGCACATTCACTCGGCATGATGCAGAACGCAGTTTCCAGCCCCGGCCCCCTGGTGAAAAACGCCGACGGGTTTCGGCCTACCGGCCCGTAGAGGAAATCCCAGGACGCGGCATCACATGTCGGCTAAAACCCCCTGAAACTCCGCAGGAGAAAGACCTGAACCTGCCTTGCGGGAAATACGCACGAGCACTAGCGGAAACAATGTGAGAACACGTGTCGTATAAACTCCGCAAACGAGGCAGAGAGTTGGCGCCCGGCGGCCTGTCCCGGCCCCCCTCTGACCCCGCACGCTGACAGTGCCGTCCGCACCTGCCCACGTTTCACCGTGTCTCCAAGTGAGAGGCGACCCATCATGCCGCTGCATGTCCCCCCGGCTCCCGCGCCTGCCCTCCGCAGCGTCCTTGCGGCACTCGGTTCCCCTACCGCCGTCCGTGAGGACCGCACACCCGCACTGAGGTCCGTCCAGGGACCTGTCAGTCCCGAATCGCCGCTCCCCGTCCACGTACTGGACCGGATCGTGCCGAGCGCCGGCCGGCCGCGCACCCGCCTCACCGGCTGGCGCTTCCTGATCCGCAGCGGAGAGAGAAGTGTGGCCGCCGCGGAGACGACCCTCACCGCCGACGGCTGGACCTTCTCGCACTTCTTCGAAGGCCCCTATCTCACCTCCACCGAACGTGCGCTGCGGCAGGCCGAGTCCATGATCACCGCCTTCCAGCCGCGCCTTCTGTCCATCCCCGAGCTCTACATGCTCACCCTGTGGCTGCACGGCGACACCGACGCGGACGCATCGACGGGCATGCCTCTCCCGACCGATGTCCTGGTCCCTCTCGCCCCGGCCCCTCCCGGCATCGCGGCCCACCGGCCGCACCGGGTCGCCGATCTGCTTCCGGTGATGACCCTGCGGCTCACCCCCGCCCCGCTGCTCGGCTCGCCGGCCTGAAAGACCGCTGCTCGCGCCCCGTGACCGTCCGGTCGCGGGGCGCACTGCCGCCCCGACCGGACTAGCCCGAACCGGCCCCCCTGAACCACCCGAAAGGACAGCTCAGTTGAGCTGAACCGTCCGCCCGGGTGATACGTCATTAACCAGTAAGAAGAGCTGCTGCGAAATCCCTGCGGATTGACGCCCGTAGGGCAACACTGGGATCGGACCGACAGATACGGGGGGCGGCCATGAACACTTCATCCAGCCGCAGGACTCACACACCGCAGCGAAAGAACCCACCCATGTGCCAGCACCAACCAGCCTGCCCGACATCCGACTCTGCCGACAGGGAAGCGGCGCGCCTGGTGGCGCACCACCCGGAGCAGGGCTGGAGCCTGCTGTGCAACGGCGTACTCCTCTTCGAGGACACCGGTGAGCTGCTGCCCGACGGGCAGATCATCGCGCCGCACCGCCAGGTCATGACGGCCGCCTGAGCGCCGTCCGTACGAGAAGGGGCCGGCCGGAGAGTCATCCTCCGAACCGGCCCCGACGCATACGCGTCGCCCGTCAGTTGTCGTACTCCTCCAGCGGCGGGCAGGAGCAGACGAGGTTGCGGTCGCCGAACGCGCCGTCGATCCGTCGCACCGGCGGCCAGTACTTGTCCGCGGCGCTCACGCCGGCCGGGAAGACCGCCTCCTCACGGCTGTAGGAGTGCTCCCACGCCCCACCCAGCGCGGCCGCGGTGTGCGGGGCGTTGCGCAGCGGGTTGTCCTCCGCGGGCCATGCGCCCGATGCGACGTTCTCGATCTCCGCGCGAATGGCGATCATCGCCTCGCAGAAGCGGTCGATCTCGCCCAGGTCCTCGCTCTCGGTGGGCTCGATCATCAGCGTGCCGGCCACCGGGAACGACATGGTCGGCGCGTGGAAGCCGTAGTCGATCAGACGCTTGGCGATGTCGTCGACGCTGACGCCCGTCGCCTTCGACAGCGGCCGCAGGTCCACGATGCACTCGTGCGCCACCAGGCCCGCCGGGCCGGTGTAGAGCACCGGGTAGTGCGGCTCCAGACGCTTGGCGATGTAGTTGGCCGCGAGAACGGCGACCTGTGTGGCCCGCTTGAGGCCCTCGCCGCCCATGAGCCGGACGTACGCCCAGGAGATGGGCAGGATGCCCGCGGAGCCCCACGGGGCGGCGGAGATCGGACCCACGCCCGTCTCCGGGCCCGCGGTGGGCTGAAGCGGGTGGTTCGGCAGGTACGGGGCGAGGTGCTCGCGCACACCGACCGGGCCGACACCCGGACCGCCGCCGCCGTGGGGGATGCAGAAGGTCTTGTGCAGGTTCAGGTGCGAGACGTCGCCGCCGAACTTGCCCGGCTTCGCGAGGCCCACCAGCGCGTTGAGGTTGGCGCCGTCGACGTAGACCTGGCCGCCGGCCTCGTGGACCTGGGCGCAGATGTCGGCGACATGCTCCTCGAAGACGCCGTGCGTGGACGGGTAGGTGATCATCAGCACCGAGAGCTCGTCGCGGTACTGCTCGATCTTGGCGCGCAGATCCTCGACGTCGATCTCGCCGTCGTCGGCGGTCTTGACCACGACGACCTTCATACCGGCCATGACGGCGCTGGCGGCGTTGGTGCCGTGGGCGGACGACGGGATGAGGCAGACGGTGCGCTGGTCGTCGCCGTTGGCGCGGTGGTAGGCGCGGACCGCGAGCAGTCCGGCCAGTTCACCCTGCGAACCGGCGTTGGGCTGGATGGAGACGCTGTCGTAGCCGGTGACCTCGGCGAGACGCTCCTCCAGCTCGCGGATGAGCGTCAGATACCCGGCGGCCTGGTCGACGGGCGCGAAGGGGTGCATCTGCCCGAACTCGGGCCAGGTCACCGGCTCCATCTCGGTGGTCGCGTTCAGCTTCATGGTGCAGGAGCCGAGCGGGATCATGCCGCGGTCCAGCGCGTAGTCACGGTCGGCGAGGCGGCGCAGGTAGCGCAGCATCGCGGTCTCGGAACGGTTCTGGTGGAAGACCGGGTGCGTGAGGTAGTCGTCGGTGCGCAGCAGGGAATCGGGCAGGGTGTCCGCGGAGGCGGCGTCCAGCGCCTCGATGTCGGCGTCGACGCCGAAGGCGCCCCACACGGCGGTCAGCTGCGCACGGTTCGTGGTCTCGTCGCAGGCGAGGGAGACGTGGTCGGCGTCGACGAGGTGCAGGTTCACCCCGCCCTCACGGGCGGCGTGCAGCACGTCGGCCGCCTTGCCCGGCACACGGACGGTGAGCGTGTCGAAGTACGCGCCGTGGACGACCTCCACGCCGCCGGCCCGCAGGCCCTCGGCGAGCAGCGTCGCATAGCGGTGGGTGCGCCGGGCGATCGCCCGCAGGCCCTCGGGGCCGTGGTAGACGGCGTACATGCCCGCCATGACGGCGAGCAGCACCTGCGCGGTGCAGATGTTGCTGGTGGCCTTCTCCCGGCGGATGTGCTGCTCACGGGTCTGCAGCGCGAGACGGTAGGCCCGGTTGCCGTCCGCGTCCACGGAGACGCCGACGAGTCGTCCCGGCAGGCTGCGGGCGAACTTCTCGCGCACCGCCATGTAGCCGGCGTGCGGTCCGCCGAAGCCCATCGGAACGCCGAAGCGCTGCGTGGTGCCCACCGCGATGTCCGCGCCGAGGTCACCGGGCGAGGTGAGCAGGGTCAGCGCCAGCAGGTCCGCGGCGACGGTGATGATCGCACCGAGCTCGTGCGCCTGGTCGATCACGGGCTTGAGGTCGCGGACGACTCCCGAGGCGCCCGGGTACTGCAGCAGGACGCCGAAGACGCCCCGCTCGGCGATCTCGGCCGGAATGCCGTCGTGCAGGTCGGCGGTGACGACCTCGACGCCGGTCGGTTCCGCGCGGGTCTCGATCACCGCGAGGGTCTGCGGCAGGACGTCGGCGTCGACGAGGAACACGCCGTTCTTGACCTTGCCGACACGGCGGGAGAGCGACATGGCCTCGGCGGCGGCGGTGCTCTCGTCGAGCAGCGAGGCGCCGGAGGTGGGCAGGCCCGTCAGTTCGGCGACCATGGTCTGGAAGTTCAGCAGGGCTTCGAGCCGGCCCTGGGAGATCTCGGGCTGGTACGGCGTGTACGCGGTGTACCAGGCCGGGTTCTCCATGACGTTGCGCAGGATGACCGGCGGCGTGAACGTGCCGTAGTAGCCGAGGCCGATCATCGGCGCCAGGACCGTGTTCCGGTCGGCGAGCGTCCGCAGCTCGGCGAGGACCTCGGGCTCGGTGCGTGCCTCGGGCAGCGCGAGCGCCTCGGCGTTCTTGATGACGTCGGGAACCGCGGCCGCGGTCAGCTCGTCGAGCGAGCCGTATCCCACCTGGGCCAGCATCTTGGCCTGCGCCTCGGCGTCGGGTCCGATGTGGCGCTGCTCGAAGGGGGTGCCTCGCTCCAGCTGTGCGAGCGGAATGCGGTTGGCGGTCATGATGGAGGCCTCCTGGTCTGACGCGACCTGCGAGGGGCACCACGGCGCGGGTACCCGGACGGCCTCCCCCTCTGTCATCTCAACCTGAGAGCTTCACCGGATCCCCACGCGGGAACCCGGCTTTCACCGTCGGTGAGAGCGGATGCCGTCCGACGCCCGCCCTGCTTTCCAGAGTGACCTCGTCCGTGCGGTACAGGGTGCCTGAGAGATTCCGGGGAGGATTTGCTCCTTCGGCGCCACCGTTTGTTCCGGTGGACTCTCCCGCACGGGGTCAGCAGCCGATAGTCAGCGTACCAGCGCGTCCTCTCGTCGATCGCTCAAGTGGCCGACACCCTCGATGTGCACTTTCGTATCATTTACGGAGCAGTTGCGACCTCTTGGAGGGACCGTGCAGACCGACATCGATCCGCGCAGCCTGATCGGCCGCAAGGCGTTCGACCGCAACGGGGCCAAGATCGGGACTGTGGACGAGGTGTATCTCGACGATGCCACCGGCGTACCCGAATGGGCGGCCGTCCGCACCGGGCTCTTCAGCAGGGACGCCTTCGTCCCTCTGGAGCCGAGCGAGTTCGTCGACAACGGACTGCGAGTGCCGTACGAACGCGCGTTGATCAAGGACGCCCCCGATTTCGGCGTGGGCCGTCATCTCTCGCCGGAGCAGGAGCTTCAGCTCTACCACCACTACGGGCTCGATCTCTCGACTCCGCCGGACACCCCCGCGCCCTCGTCCGGCGACCGCTCCTTCGGCCGTGTCGCCGGCCAGGAGGACTGATCCCCCTCGGGGGGAGTCACCAGTGGGAGCGGGTCGGACAGCTCCAGGTCCGGGTCGTCGACCCGGAAGGTGCGGACGCGTCCCGGCGGTGAGGTCGGTTCCTCGAACCGGACGGTGACCCGCCCGATGCCGCTGCCCTGTACCCATCCCGGCCCCAACTGCGCATGCCGTACGTCGTGGCCCGCGGGCCAGCGCCGCTCGGCGAGAGCCGTCTCGGGCTCCGGCTCCGGCGGCTTCTCCTCCCCCTGCGGCACCGCGGCATCCGCCGCCTCGCCCTCCGCCGGCTCTCCCGCGCTCTGCTCACCGGCGGCAGCCGCCTGCGCGAAGAGGTCTTCCTGTGTGTAGTCCGCGAGGCCCGTCACGCCCACGCCGAGCAGCCGCACCCCGCCCGTGGTGTCGACGGACTCCAGCAGCCTCCCCGCCGCTTCGCGCACGACGGCGGGGTCGTCCGTGGGCCCGCGCAGCGTCTCGGAACGGGTGAGCGTGGAGAAGTCGAACCGCCGGACCTTCAGCACGATGGTGCGGCCCGAGTGCCCCGAGGCCCTCAGCCGGTGCACGCACCGGTCGGCGAGCCGCTCCACCTCGACCCTGATCCGGACGCGGTCGTGGAGATCGATGTCGAAGGTGTCCTCCACCGACACGGACTTGGTGTCCCGCTCGGCCACGACGGCCCGGTCGTCATGGCCGAGGGCCATCCGGAACAGGGACGCACCGTGGGCCTTGCCGAGCAGCCGTACCAGTTCGTCCTCGCCCGCCTCGGCCAGATCCGCGCACGTGGTCATGCCCGCCCTGCGCAGATGCTCTCCCGTGGCGGGACCCACGCCGGGCAGTGTGCGGACGGACATCGGGCCGAGCAGCTCACGCTCCGTGCCGGGCTGGATGAGCACCAGTCCGTCCGGCTTGGCCTGCTCCGAGGCGATCTTGGCGAGCATCTTGGACCCTGCGAGGCCGACAGAGCCGGTCAGTCCCGTGACGGCGCGGATGGCCGCACGCAGCTGCTCACCGGTGGCCCGGGCGGACGCGGTGTCGTCCGCCGCGCCGCCTGCCTCCAGATCCACAAAGGCCTCGTCCAGGCTCAGCGGCTCCACGAGCGGCGACAACCGGCCCAGCAGCTCCATGACCTGCTCACTGATCGTGCGATAGAGCGAGAAGCGGGGCACGAGATACGCGGCGTTCGGCGCGAGCCGTCGGGCCTGGGCCATCGGCATCGCCGAATGGACCCCGAAGCGTCTCGCCTCGTACGAACAGGTGGCGACGACTCCCCGCGGACCGAGACCGCCGACGATCACGGGCTTCCCGCGCAGACTCGGCTTCGCCGCCTGCTCGGCGGCGGCGAAGAAGGCATCCATGTCCAGATGCAGGATCGTCGGCGCGGGTCTCACATCTCCGATGCTGCCCTACGCCACTGACAAAGGGGCCGCTTCCCCGTGTGCTCAGACCGCCCGGTCGCGTCGGCGTCTGGCCAGCTCGTCGGCCGGGTTGTGCCCGACCAGGGTCTCGCCGGTGTCGATCAGCTCGCCGTGCAACTGCGACAGGGCCGCCTCGACGTCCCGCCAGACGACTCCGACGGCGATCCCGAAGATGCCCTGTCCGCCCTGGAGGAGATCGACGACCTCGTCCGGCGACGAACACTCGTAGACCGTCGCGCCGTCGCTCATCAGCGTCATCCGCTCGAGATCGGCGAAGCCGCGCGCCCGCAGATGCTGTACCGCGGTCCGGATGTTCTGCAGCGCCACGCCTGTGTCCAGGAAACGCTTCACGATCTTGAGGACGACCACGTCACGAAAGCTGTAGAGGCGCTGGGTGCCCGATCCGTGCGCCGGACGGACACTGGGCTCGACCAGGCCGGTACGGGCCCAGTAGTCGAGCTGCCGATAGGTGATGCCGGCTGCCGCACACGCGGTGGGACCGCGATAGCCGACCGTCTCCGTGGATGGTTCGGCCGCACTCCCGTGGAGCGGATACGGCCCGCTCTCCCCCGGACCTCGTCCGGGGGCGCCCCCCACCGCACCGTCGCCGCTGCTGTCCACGCCGACCTCCGTCCTTGACCTGCCATGTCGACGGTAGGCAGTCACCAGGGGCGCGTCAACGATCGCCACACTCGGCACGCCGAGTGATAATCACCCTGAGAGTGGTTTCCCGTGCCCCGGTTCGGGGAATAGCTGCCCGAATGTGCCGATGCCGCCGCCCTGGGCGGTCACTGGCTGTTGGTCCCGAAGTCCTCCGGCGAGATCTGGTCGAGGAACTCGCGGAACTTCTCCACCTCGTCCTCCTGCTCGTCGGGGATCGCGATCCCCGCGTCGTCCAGCACACCGTCGCTGCCGAAGATCGGTGTACCGGTACGCAGAGCGAGGGCTATGGCGTCGGACGGACGCGCACTCACCTCGACTCCGCTGGCGAAGACCAGCTCCGCGTAGAAGACCCCTTCACGCAGATCAGTGATGCGGACCTCGGTGAGCTCCTGGCCCACCGCCTCCAGCACATCCTTGAAGAGGTCATGGGTCAGCGGCCTGGCAGGAGCCATGCCCTGCTGTGCAAAGGCAATGGCGGTCGCCTCCCCGGGACCGATCCAAATGGGGAGGTACCGATCGCCTCCCACTTCACGCAGGAGCACGATCGGTTGGTTGGAGGGCATTTCAACCCGGACACCCACAACGTCGAGCTCGTTCACACAGCAACCCTAGGACGTGCTCGGCAGGTTTGGGTAGTCGGGCACGTTCATGATCAGTGGAGCCGCACCCCGAGAGCCGTCTGCACCAGAGCCGCATGCAGCCGCACGGACAGGGCCGCGAGCTCTTTCACGGTGGCCTCGGCATGTGCCCTGGTCTGCGGATTGCGGTGCCGCCGCAAGGGTGCCACCACCTGTTCCACCAGCCCGGCCTCGCGGTCGGCGGCGGCCTTCATGGCCCGCAGATGACGCGGTTCCAGACCGAATCTGCCCAGATCGGCCACCAGCCTGGCGACCGTCACCGACTCGGCGTCGTAACCGCCGTCCTCGTGCCGGCCCAGCAGACCGTACGACTCCCAGTCCGCCAGCTCCTCCTCGCTCACCCCGGCGGCGGCCAGAAGCTCCGCACGGCCCACCCGGGCGGCGGTACGGCACTCGGCATCGGCCTCCCAGGCGCCGCCGCCGTCCAGGAGCTCACGCGGCGTGCTCTGTGCGGGCAGCTGGACCTGCTCACCACGTGCCACGGCGTCGAGATGCTCGCGGATGACCTTCAGCGGCAGATAGTGGTCGCGCTGCATCCGGAGCACCTGAGCCAGACGCTCGACGTCCTCCGGGCTGAACTTGCGGTACCCGGACGGGGTGCGCCGCGGCTCGACGAGCCCTTCGGCCTCGAGGAACCGGATCTTGGAGATCGTGACGTCGGGGAACTCGTCGCGCAGCCCGCTGAGCACCGTACCGATGCTCATCAGCCGCTCGGCCGCAGCGGCGGTGCCGTGACCGGCACCGCCCTTCGGTGTTCGCATGTGCCTTCCTGGGGTCCCCCCGGAGCGTGTCCGGGGGACGGTTACAGGCCCCTCTGGCTCGCGTAGAAGACCAGTCGGTACTTGCCGATCTGGACCTCGTCACCGTTCGCCAGGAGGACCGAGTCGATCCGCTCACGGTTGACGTAAGTGCCGTTCAGACTGCCGACGTCCCCCACGGTGAAGCTGCCGTCGGGACCGCGCCGGAACTCCACATGGCGCCGCGACACGGTGACGTCGTCGAGGAAGATGTCGCTCTGCGGGTGGCGGCCGGCCGTGGTCAGCTCACCGTCCAGCAGGAAGCGGCTTCCGGAGTTCGGTCCGCGGCGCACCACGAGCAGCGCGGAGCCGAGCGGCAGCGCGTCGACCGCCGCCTGGGCCTCCGGGGACAGCGACGGGACCTGTGTCTGGCCCGTCACCTCGGAGTCGTACGCCTCGAGGCCGGAGATGGAGATCGTCGACGTCGTCTCGGACGGCCGCTCGGCGGGCGCACCGCCGCGCAGCGGCGCGCCGCAGTTGGAGCAGAACCGACTGGATTCGGCATTGCGGTGACCGCACCTCGTACAAACCGGCAAGGCCGACATGGACGGATCCTCCTGCCGCGGCTGCCCCGCGTGGGGATTGGTCGCATACGGGTCGGAGGCAAACCCTCCACCCGCACTTGAGGCTGATGGTTCCCCGAAACCTATGCGGCCGGGACCGGCAGGGTCAACAGACGACGCGCCCGGACCGCCCGAAATGTCACCGCCCTGGCCGGAGACCTCGTCCCGGAAGAGCGGCCGCTCGCCGCCCTGCTCCTCACCCTGGCCATGACGCGGCGCGCGATGCCTGGCGTTGCCGCCGTCCTCGCGCGAGCTCTTGCCGAACAACTTCCCAAACAACTTCACGGGCGATTCCCCTTGACCGAAATAGACCCGCCCGTGGGGCAGGACGAACCCTCGATGATCAGACCTGCCGACCCGGACATTCTCACAACGTCCGTACCCACCAGACAGTTTCCACCAGACCGCACACCTTCGATGTGCCGACCCCCCGCAACCTCTTGCCCCGGTCCGCCGGACCCCATGCGCTCCCGCCTCACTGGCCCGACGACCGAGCGTAGTCAGGCCGCTTCGCGGGTCGCAAGGCGTCCACGACGATCTTCTGTGAGCGCACCACCGTGGCGGTGGCCTGCTCCTTCTCCAATGTCTGCACCACGCCGCCGGGGATGTTCAGGGCCGGCTCGAGATCCTGCGGCTTCCCGATGACCTTGAAGACGTACGGAGCGGTGATGCGTTTCCCGTCGACCTCGATGTCACCGCCCGTGCCCGTGAAGTGCGTATCCGCAACGACCCTGATGTCGTTGACCTGGATCGCCTCCGCACCGGCCGCTCGCAGCTCCTGGATGGCATCCAGGAGCATGTCCGACTCCACGGTGCCGGACTTGTCCTGGATGGTGAGCGTGATGCCCGGGCCTTCCGCCGCGACCGTGCCGGCCAGGATGCCCAGCTGCTGTTCCTTCTGCTGGGTCTGCTTGCGCGCCTCCTCGGCCTGGTCCGAACTGTTCTCCAGCTCGGCGCGCTGGTCCTCCAGGCGCTGCTTCTCGTCCTCCAGCCGCTGGGTGCGGTTGTCGAGCTCGTCGAGGATGCGGACGAGGTCCTCCTGACGTGCTCCGCGCAGCGCACTGTTGTCGCTGGTGGAGCGCACCTGGATGGCCAGGCCCAGGCCCAGGACGAACAGCAGGACGGCGACCGTGAGTTGGGCACGGCTGATACGCGGGGGCCAGAGCCCGGCCAACAGCCGCTGCCTGCCGGTCTCTTCACCGGCCCCGTCGCCTGCCGGCGTGGCCGACGCGCCCGCCGGTGCCACCGTCGGCTCCTCGGCCGACGCCGTCCGTTCGTCGCGGCCTTCCGCCTGGGAGCCCTTCTCCGGTGGCAGTTCGGCCCGCGGCGCCCCGGCCTGCGGCCGCTCGCTGCGCGGACCCTCTTCTGTCACACCCTCACTGATGCCACCCTCGCCCTTCGGGTTCCCGTCCTGCGGAATCCCGTCCTGCGGGTTCCGGTCCTGGGCGTTCCCGTCCTGGGCGTTCCCGTCCTGCGGATTCTCTGCGCTGTTCATCGGCCTCACGCCCGGAACACATGCCGGCGGATCGCGGCAGCGTTGGAGAAGATCCGGATACCGAGCACGACGACCACACCCGTGGAGAGCTGCGCGCCGACGCCCAGCTTGTCGCCGAGGAAGACGATCAGTGCGGCGACCACGACGTTCGAGAGGAAGGAGACGACGAAGACCTTGTCGACGAAGATGCCGTCCAGCATGGCCCGCAGACCACCGAACACGGCGTCCAGAGCCGCGACGACGGCGATCGGCAGATAGGGCTCGACCACCGCCGGCACTTCGGGCCGGACCAACAATCCGACCACGACTCCCACGACGAGGCCCAGTACGGCGATCACGATGTGCCCTTCCCTGTGTCAGCCGTGTCCTGCCCGCTGCCCGTCCCGGCGCCGGTGGTATTCGGCTCTGCTGTTCGTACGATCAAGCTCGGAGCAGCCGGAAGACGCACCGTGCCCTCGGTGGAGATGCTGGAACGGATCCCGAAGTTCTCCTGGAGCGCGTGCAGATACTGTCCGTCCGCACTGTCCTGGAACGCCGTGCTCAGCTTCTTCCCGTCCCCCACCGCGAGCACCGTGTACGGCGGCACCAGCGGCCTGTTGTCGACCAGTATGGCGTCGCCCGCGGCGCGGATGGCGGACAGGGCCGTCAGCCGCTGCCCGTTGATCGCCACCGCTTCGGCGCCGGACTCCCAGAGTCCGTTCACGACCCGCTGCATATCGCGGTCCCGCACCCGGCCGGTGTCGTTGAAACCGCTGTCCTCCCGCGGCCCGTCACCACCCTGCTCGGTGCCCTTGGCATCATCGACGACCAGCTTGACGCCCGGACCCTCGACCTCGGTGGCCCCCGCGAGCAGGGCGACCAGCTCACCCTGGTCACCGCCCTGGGTCTTCAGGGCCTTGCGCTGACGCTCTCCGACGTCGTCACGCAGCTTGTCGACGCTGCGCTCCAGCGCATCGGCGTCCGAGGTCTCCGCGTCGATGCGGTTGATGAGCTCCTCGCGCTCCTTGGCCACCACCGGTGCCGCTATCCGCGCATTCGCGGCTCCCACGGTCACGACCAGGGCGGCGAGCACGAGCCCGGCGGCCAGTCCCAGCTTGGCACGCAGCGTACGCGGCAGACCGCCGCCCTCGGCCGCTCGGCGGGCCGAGGCCTCCGCGTACCCGTCGTCCAGACTGTGCTCCATCACGTTCGTCAGCAGCGACATGGACGCATCGGGACGTGCAGGTGGAGAGCCGGTGCTCCGAACGGGGGGCTGCTGCGACATGCCGCACATCGTCGCACGTCGCAGCCGCTACCGCCGAATGGCCCCACCGGTGTGCCGGGAGCCGTCGCGCGACAACTCCCGGCACAGCGGTCACACGCTACTGACCTGCGCTGTCCACCACGGCGGACCACTCGTCGAGCAGAGCCTGCGCCGAAGCGTCATCGGGGCCTTCTGCCCACAAATGAGTGACAGCTTCGGCGGGATCCGGCAGCACCATGACCCAGCGGCCGTCCGTCTCCACGACGCGCACGCCGTCGGTGGTGTCCACATGCCGCTCGCCGGCGGCCTCGACGACCCGGCGCATGACGAGCCCCTTCACCGCCCACGGCGTCGCGAGGTCGCGCTTGAGGACATGCGCCTTCGGGATCCGGGCGTCGATCTGGCTCAGTGTGAGCTGCGTACGGGCCACCAGGCCCACGAGACGCACCAGAGCCGCCGAACCGTCGAAGACACTGCTGAACTCCGGAATGATGAAGCCACCACGGCCGTCACCACCGAAGATCGTCGTCTCCTCGCGGCCCACCCGCGTCAGATCGTCGGGCGAGGTCGTGGTCCACTCCACCTGGGTGCCGTGGTACGCCGCCACCTGCTCGGCGATCCTTGTCGTCGTCACCGGCAGGGCCACCCGCCCGCTGCGCCGTTCCGCCGCGACGAGATCGAGCATCACCAGCAGCGCCCGGTCGTCCTCGATGATGCGGCCGCGCTCGTCGACGAGGGAGAGCCGCTCACCGACCGGGTCGAAGCGCACCCCGAAGGCCGCCCGCGCGGAGGCCACGATCTCGCCGAGGCGCACCATCCCGGACCGGCGTGTGTCGGCCGACTCGGTCGGCCTGGACTCGTCGAGACCGGGATTGATCGTCAGCGCGTCCACACCCAGCCGTCCCAGCAGGCTGGGAAGGACGAGTCCGGAGCTGCCGTTGGAGGCGTCGATGACGACCTTCAAGTTGGAATCGGCGATCCCCGTGATGTCGACATTGCGCAGCAGGGACCCGGTGTACGAGTCGAAGACACTGGCGGGGAAGTGGAGGTCACCGATCTCACCGGGGAACGCGCGCCGGTACTCCTGGCGTGCGTACACCCGGTCCAGCTTCCGCTGTCCGGCCTGCGAGAGGTCGGCACCTCGCTCGTCGAAGAACATGATGTCGACGGAGTCCGGTACACCCGGCGACGTACGGATCATGATGCCGCCGGCGCTTCCGCGCGCCGTCTGCTGACGGGCGACGGGCAACGGCACGTTCTCCAGGTCGCGTACGTCGATGGCACTGGCCTGGAGCGCCGAGATCACCGCGCGCTTGAGGGCACGGGCACCACGTGAGTGGTCACGTGCCGTCGTGACGGTGGACCCCTTCTTCAGGGTCGTCGCGTACGCACCGGCCAGCCGCACGGCCACTTCCGGGGTGATCTCCACGTTCAGGATGCCGGTGACACCCCTGGCGCCGAAAAGATGCGCCTGACCGCGGGACTCCCAGATGACCGAGGTGTTGACGAACGCGCCGGCCTCGATGGTCTTGAACGGGTAGACCCGCACATTGCCCTGGACGATCGATTCTTCACCGACGAGGCACTCGTCGCCGATGACCGCGCCGTCCTCAATCCGGGCGGCACGCATGATGTCGGTGTTCTTGCCGATCACACAGCCACGAAGATTGCACTGCTCGCCGATGTAGACGTTGTCGTGGATGACGGCCTTGTGGAGGAACGCACCGCTCTTGACGACGACGTTGGACCCGATGACCGTGTGCTCGCGAATCTCCGCGCCGGCCTCGACCTTGGCGTAGTCGCCGATGAAGAGGGGACCGCGCAGAACGGCGTCCGGGTGCACCTCCGCACCCTCCGCGACCCAGACGCCGGGCGAGATCTCGAAACCGTCGATGTCGACATCGACCTTGCCCTCGAGGACATCGGCCTGGGCCTTCACATAGCTCTCGTGCGTGCCCACGTCCTCCCAGTAGCCCTCGGCGATATAGCCGTAGATGGGCTTGCCTTCCTTCATGAGCTGCGGGAAGACATCACCGGACCAGTCCACGGACACATCGGCCTCGACATAGTCGAAGACCTCCGGCTCCATCACATAGATGCCCGTGTTCACGGTGTCCGAGAAAACCTGACCCCAGGTCGGCTTCTCCAGGAAGCGCTCGACCTTTCCTTCCTCGTCCACGATGGTGATACCGAATTCCAGAGGATTCGGCACACGGGTCAGACACACCGTGACCATCGCGCCCTTCTCCTTGTGGAAGGCGATCAGGTCGGACAGATCGAAATCGGTGAGGGCGTCACCGGAAATGACGAGGAAGGCATCGTCCTTCAGCGCTTCCTCGGCATTCTTCACACTCCCCGCGGTGCCGAGCGGCTTCTCCTCATTGGCATAGGTGAGCTCCATTCCGAGCTCTTCGCCATCACCGAAGTAGTTCCTGACCAGTGAAGCGAGAAACTGCACGGTTACGACGGTCTCATTGAGCCCATGCCGCTTGAGCAGCCGAAGGACGTGCTCCATGATGGGGCGGTTTGCCACCGGCAGGAGCGGCTTGGGCATGCTCGAGGTCATGGGGCGAAGTCGCGTACCTTCGCCACCGGCCATCACGACGGCCTTCATGTCGGAAGCGTCCTCCTTGACGAGATGACGGTCTGGCCGACTCCACCCGTCCAAAGAGGCCCTCGGGGGTCATCCGCGGCCGGCAACGCTGCACGGCTCCGCGTCGACGGGTCAATCGGCGACTGCGTCCGCCTTGACGAGGCGGCGGACTTGGACCACATACAGGATCCCTGCCCACCAATACAGAGTTGTACCCCATCCGGCGAAGGCCCATCCGAAAATAGCACCGAGTGACGCAAGCCACCCCGATCCGTCACTGAGCAGCAGCAGCGGGAACGCGTACATGAGGTTGAAGGTGGCCGCCTTGCCCAGGAAGTTCACCTGAGGAGGCGGATAACCGTGCCGGCGGAGGATTCCCACCATCACCAGGAGCATCAGTTCCCGGGCCAAAAGCGCCGCGGTCAGCCACAGTGGCAGGATCTCGCGCCAGGTGAGACCGACAAGGGTCGACAGGATGTACAGGCGGTCCGCAGCGGGGTCGAGAAGTCGCCCCAGACTGCTGATCTGGTTCCATCGGCGTGCGAGCTTGCCGTCGAGATAGTCACTGACACCGCTCAGCATCAGGACGAGCAGAGCCCAGCCGTCACTCTTGGGTCCGCCGAACTCGGGGCGGAGAATCAGCCAGAGGAAGAGCGGCACACCGGCAAGACGCGCCATGCTGAGGACGTTGGGGATGGTGAGTACCCGGTCCGTCTGAACGCGGGTCTCCTGGACCTCCACCCGGGGGCCTCCTGTGTGGAACGTGCCGATGATGCTCCCCGACCTTACCCTCAGCCCGGATGGCCGGATGCACAGGGGTGAGCAGCGGAAGTCCCGGAACGCAGAAAGGCCCCGCACCAGAGGTGCGGGGCCTTCCCACAATGATTGTTCGGCGGCGTCCTACTCTCCCACAGGGTCCCCCCTGCAGTACCATCGGCGCTGAAAGGCTTAGCTTCCGGGTTCGGAATGTAACCGGGCGTTTCCCTAACGCAATGACCACCGAAACACTATGAAGATATCGACCCGGAACCCACACATACGGGGGTTCGACAGTTCGTTACTTCAGAACTAACACAGTGGACGCGAGCAACTGAGGACAAGCCCTCGGCCTATTAGTACCGGTCAACTCCACCCATTACTGGGCTTCCATATCCGGCCTATCAACCCAGTCGTCTACTGGGAGCCTTACCCTCTCAAGGAGGTGGGAATACTCATCTCGAAGCAGGCTTCCCGCTTAGATGCTTTCAGCGGTTATCCCTCCCGAACGTAGCCAACCAGCCATGCCCTTGGCAGGACAACTGGCACACCAGAGGTTCGTCCGTCCCGGTCCTCTCGTACTAGGGACAGCCCTTCTCAATATTCCTACGCGCACAGCGGATAGGGACCGAACTGTCTCACGACGTTCTAAACCCAGCTCGCGTACCGCTTTAATGGGCGAACAGCCCAACCCTTGGGACCGACTCCAGCCCCAGGATGCGACGAGCCGACATCGAGGTGCCAAACCATCCCGTCGATATGGACTCTTGGGGAAGATCAGCCTGTTATCCCCGGGGTACCTTTTATCCGTTGAGCGACGGCGCTTCCACAAGCCACCGCCGGATCACTAGTCCCGACTTTCGTCCCTGCTCGACCCGTCGGTCTCACAGTCAAGCTCCCTTGTGCACTTACACTCAACACCTGATTGCCAACCAGGCTGAGGGAACCTTTGGGCGCCTCCGTTACCCTTTGGGAGGCAACCGCCCCAGTTAAACTACCCATCAGACACTGTCCCTGATCCGGATCACGGACCCAGGTTAGACATCCAGCACGACCAGAGTGGTATTTCAACGATGACTCCACAACCACTGGCGTGGCCGCTTCACAGTCTCCCACCTATCCTACACAAGCCGAACCGAACACCAATATCAAACTGTAGTAAAGGTCCCGGGGTCTTTCCGTCCTGCTGCGCGAAACGAGCATCTTTACTCGTAGTGCAATTTCACCGGGCCTATGGTTGAGACAGTCGAGAAGTCGTTACGCCATTCGTGCAGGTCGGAACTTACCCGACAAGGAATTTCGCTACCTTAGGATGGTTATAGTTACCACCGCCGTTTACTGGCGCTTAAGTTCTCAGCTTCGCACGCCCGAAAGCGTACTAACCGGTCCCCTTAACGTTCCAGCACCGGGCAGGCGTCAGTCCGTATACATCGCCTTACGGCTTCGCACGGACCTGTGTTTTTAGTAAACAGTCGCTTCTCGCTGGTCTCTGCGGCCACCCCCAGCTCGAGGAGCAAGTCCTCTCACCAGTGATGGCCCCCCTTCTCCCGAAGTTACGGGGGCATTTTGCCGAGTTCCTTAACCATAGTTCACCCGAACGCCTCGGTATTCTCTACCTGACCACCTGAGTCGGTTTAGGGTACGGGCCGCCATGAAACTCGCTAGAGGCTTTTCTCGACAGCATAGGATCATCCACTTCACCACAATCGGCTCGGCATCAGGTCTCAGCCTTAACGAGGGACGGATTTGCCTACCCCTCGGCCTACACCCTTACCCCGGGACTACCACCGCCCGGGCTGGACTACCTTCCTGCGTCACCCCATCGCTTACCTACTACCACCTTGGATCGCCGGCTCCACCACTTTCCTTTCCCCGAAGGGTCCGGAACGGCTTCACGGGCTTAGCATTAATGGGCTCGATATTGGGCGTTTCAAAGCGGGTACCGGAATATCAACCGGTTGTCCATCGACTACGCCTGTCGGCCTCGCCTTAGGTCCCGACTTACCCTGGGCAGATCAGCTTGACCCAGGAACCCTTAGTCAATCGGCGCACACGTTTCTCACGTGTGTATCGCTACTCATGCCTGCATTCTCACTCGTGAACCGTCCACCACTGCCTTCCGGCGCGGCTTCACCCGGCACACGACGCTCCCCTACCCATCCCAGCGGGCGTTGGCCCTATATGCTGGAATGACACGACTTCGGCGGTACGCTTGAGCCCCGCTACATTGTCGGCGCGGAATCACTTGACCAGTGAGCTATTACGCACTCTTTCAAGGGTGGCTGCTTCTAAGCCAACCTCCTGGTTGTCTCTGCGACTCCACATCCTTTCCCACTTAGCGTACGCTTAGGGGCCTTAGTCGATGCTCTGGGCTGTTTCCCTCTCGACCATGGAGCTTATCCCCCACAGTCTCACTGCCGTGCTCTCACTTACCGGCATTCGGAGTTTGGCTAAGGTCAGTAACCCGGTAGGGCCCATCGCCTATCCAGTGCTCTACCTCCGGCAAGAAACACACGACGCTGCACCTAAATGCATTTCGGGGAGAACCAGCTATCACGGAGTTTGATTGGCCTTTCACCCCTAACCACAGGTCATCCCCCAGGTTTTCAACCCTGGTGGGTTCGGTCCTCCACGACCTCTTACAGCCGCTTCAACCTGCCCATGGCTAGATCACTCCGCTTCGGGTCTTGAGCGCGCTACTATGTCGCCCTATTCGGACTCGCTTTCGCTACGGCTTCCCCACACGGGTTAACCTCGCAACACACCGCAAACTCGCAGGCTCATTCTTCAAAAGGCACGCAGTCACGACGCAAGGAACAAGTTCCTTGCGCGACGCTCCCACGGCTTGTAGGCACACGGTTTCAGGTACTATTTCACTCCGCTCCCGCGGTACTTTTCACCATTCCCTCACGGTACTATCCGCTATCGGTCACCAGGGAATATTTAGGCTTAACGGGTGGTCCCGCCAGATTCACACGGGATTTCTCGGGCCCCGTGCTACTTGGGTGTCTCTTAAACGAGCCGCATGAATTTCAGCTACGGGGGTCTTACCCTCTACGCCGGACCTTTCGCATGTCCTTCGCCTATCCATACGGTTTCTGACTCGTCTCACCGCCGGCAGACGATGATAAAGAGATCCCACAACCCCGCATGCGCAACCCCTGCCGGGTATCACACGCATACGGTTTGGCCTCATCCGGTTTCGCTCGCCACTACTCCCGGAATCACGGTTGTTTTCTCTTCCTGAGGGTACTGAGATGTTTCACTTCCCCTCGTTCCCTCCACACTGCCTATGTGTTCAGCAGCGGGTGACAGCCCATGACGACTGCCGGGTTTCCCCATTCGGAAACCCCCGGATCAAAGCCTGGTTGACGACTCCCCGGGGACTATCGTGGCCTCCCACGTCCTTCATCGGTTCCTGGTGCCAAGGCATCCACCGTGCGCCCTTAAAAACTTGGCCACAGATGCTCGCGTCCACTGTGCAGTTCTCAAGCAACGACCAGCCACCCACCACCCCGCTGAAAACAGCGAGTTCACTGGGGCCGGCATCGCGAAGGACGAGCTCACGCTCGCACCCTCAGATACCCAACAGCGCGCCCGGCACGACCAGTCGAATCCTGTGTTCCACGCCGAAGCAGTACTAACAGTCATCATCTGAGCCGTGCCGAATAGTCAACGTTCCACCCATGAGCAACCAGCACCGGACATTCGCCGATGTACTGGCCTCTGACCTGATCCGAAGATCCGGTAAGAAGTGCTCCTTAGAAAGGAGGTGATCCAGCCGCACCTTCCGGTACGGCTACCTTGTTACGACTTCGTCCCAATCGCCAGTCCCACCTTCGACAGCTCCCTCCCACAAGGGGTTGGGCCACCGGCTTCGGGTGTTACCGACTTTCGTGACGTGACGGGCGGTGTGTACAAGGCCCGGGAACGTATTCACCGCAGCAATGCTGATCTGCGATTACTAGCAACTCCGACTTCATGGGGTCGAGTTGCAGACCCCAATCCGAACTGAGACCGGCTTTTTGAGATTCGCTCCGCCTCGCGGCATCGCAGCTCATTGTACCGGCCATTGTAGCACGTGTGCAGCCCAAGACATAAGGGGCATGATGACTTGACGTCGTCCCCACCTTCCTCCGAGTTGACCCCGGCAGTCTCCTGTGAGTCCCCATCACCCCGAAGGGCATGCTGGCAACACAGAACAAGGGTTGCGCTCGTTGCGGGACTTAACCCAACATCTCACGACACGAGCTGACGACAGCCATGCACCACCTGTCACCCGACCACAAGGGGGGCACCATCTCTGATGCTTTCCGGGCGATGTCAAGCCTTGGTAAGGTTCTTCGCGTTGCGTCGAATTAAGCCACATGCTCCGCTGCTTGTGCGGGCCCCCGTCAATTCCTTTGAGTTTTAGCCTTGCGGCCGTACTCCCCAGGCGGGGAACTTAATGCGTTAGCTGCGGCACCGACGACGTGGAATGTCGCCAACACCTAGTTCCCAACGTTTACGGCGTGGACTACCAGGGTATCTAATCCTGTTCGCTCCCCACGCTTTCGCTCCTCAGCGTCAGTAATGGCCCAGAGATCCGCCTTCGCCACCGGTGTTCCTCCTGATATCTGCGCATTTCACCGCTACACCAGGAATTCCGATCTCCCCTACCACACTCTAGCTAGCCCGTATCGAATGCAGACCCGGGGTTAAGCCCCGGGCTTTCACATCCGACGTGACAAGCCGCCTACGAGCTCTTTACGCCCAATAATTCCGGACAACGCTTGCGCCCTACGTATTACCGCGGCTGCTGGCACGTAGTTAGCCGGCGCTTCTTCTGCAGGTACCGTCACTTTCGCTTCTTCCCTGCTGAAAGAGGTTTACAACCCGAAGGCCGTCATCCCTCACGCGGCGTCGCTGCATCAGGCTTTCGCCCATTGTGCAATATTCCCCACTGCTGCCTCCCGTAGGAGTCTGGGCCGTGTCTCAGTCCCAGTGTGGCCGGTCGCCCTCTCAGGCCGGCTACCCGTCGTCGCCTTGGTAGGCCATCACCCCACCAACAAGCTGATAGGCCGCGGGCTCATCCTTCACCGCCGGAGCTTTCAACCCCTCCCCATGCAGGAAGGAGTGTTATCCGGTATTAGACCCCGTTTCCAGGGCTTGTCCCAGAGTGAAGGGCAGATTGCCCACGTGTTACTCACCCGTTCGCCACTAATCCACCCCGAAGGGCTTCATCGTTCGACTTGCATGTGTTAAGCACGCCGCCAGCGTTCGTCCTGAGCCAGGATCAAACTCTCCATGAATGTTTTCCCGTAATCGGGATGAACACCACAAGAGCGGAACAGCCGATCGGAATAAGACCGACTGTTCACAGCGTCCTCGCTGTGTCATTGCCTACCAACCA
This sequence comes from Streptomyces sp. NBC_00306, assembly GCF_036169555.1. Lineage (GTDB taxonomy): Bacteria > Actinomycetota > Actinomycetes > Streptomycetales > Streptomycetaceae > Streptomyces > Streptomyces achmelvichensis. The sequence continues at coordinate 1,185,780 of NZ_CP108032.1, forward strand.
CAAGGGCCGGCAGGACTTTCAAAGGAACCTCGCCATCCGAAGATGGACGGGGTATCAACATATCTGGCGTTGACTTTTGGCACGCTGTTGAGTTCTCAAGGAACGGACGCTTCCTTTGGACCTTCTTCAAGGCCCTCCGGGCGCTTCCCTTCGGTGTTTCCAAACCATATCAGGCTTTTTCGGTCTCCCTGACCATCCGCCCTGCGGACATGCAGAGGTTTAGACCAGTTAGGATCTCGGCTTGATAGGCGCTGCCGACCCCCGACTCACTGTCGCGTTGGGGCCAGGCAGGGGTACGACAGTACCTGTCGCCCGGAGGCGAGGCAAATCGTTTCCGGTGCACCCCTAGGTCCGCCAACTGGTAGGTCTCGTGCGGAACTAGGACTTGTCATGACTTACCCTTCTGAACAGTGTGCCGTCCTCGACAGGCAGTGACGGTGCAGTAACGAATCTCCGCCCCTGGGAGGCTCCATGACCACAGTGACGTCCCCTCTTTCCGGACGTGCCATCGGACTCTCGGCGGTGCCGGACCCGGTGTTCTCCGGTGCCATGGTCGGTCCGGGTACCGCCATCGACCCCGTGCGTGAGCCCTCGGAGGCGGTCGCACCCGTCGACGGCATCGTTGTCTCCCTCCACCCCCACGCCTTCGTCGTCGTCGACGACCAGGGACACGGTGTGCTGACGCACCTGGGCATCGACACCGTCCAGCTCAACGGCGAGGGCTTCGAGCTGCTCGTCAACAAGGGCGACACCGTTCGCCGTGGTCAGCCCGTCGTGCGCTGGAACCCGGCCGCCGTCGAAGAGGCCGGCAAGTCCGCGATCTGTCCGATCGTGGCGCTCGAGGCCACGGCCGACTCCCTCTCCGGACTCCGTGAGGACGGAGATGTGAAGTCCGGGGACACCCTCTTCACCTGGCAGTGACGCCGACGCCGTGATGACGGCGAGTTGCACATCCAACGCGGCGGCACAGGCCGTCGCTCAATCGGAGACGGTGAAATGGAGACAACGCTGCGAGGCGTCGGCGTGAGCCACGGGGTGGCGATCGGCGAAGTACGGCACATGGGTACGGCGGTGCTGGAGCCGCCGGCGAAGCAGATCCCGGCACAGGACGCGGAGCGCGAACAGGGGCGCGCCCGCAAGGCCGTGGAGGCTGTTGCCGCTGACCTGATCGCTCGGGGCAATCTGGCAGGTGGTGAAGCCCAGCACGTGCTCGAGGCGCAGGCGATGATGGCGCAGGACCCCGAGCTGATGGCCGATGTGGAGCGGCGCATCGCTGTCGGGAGCACGGCCGAGCGTGGGGTGTACGACGCGTTCGCCTCGTACCGGGCGCTGCTCGCGGGTGCCGGCGAGTACCTGGCCGGCCGCGTGGCCGACCTGGACGACGTACGGAACCGGATCGTGGCGCGACTGCTCGGCGTGCCGATGCCCGGTGTGCCGGACAGCGACGAGCCGTATGTGCTGATCGCCCGGGACCTCGCTCCGGCGGACACGGCGCTGCTCGACCCGGCGCTGGTGCTCGGGTTCGTGACCGAGGAGGGCGGGCCGACCAGTCACAGCGCGATTCTGGCGCGGGCGCTCGGTGTGCCGGCCGTCGTGGCGCTGCCCGGTGCTGGCGAGCTGGCCGAGGGCACGGTCATCGCGGTCGACGGCAGTACCGGCGAGGTCTTCGTCGAGCCCAGCGAGGACAAGCGCACGCAGATGGAGCGGGCGGCCGCGGAGCGGAAGGCCGCGCTGTCCGCGTCGACCGGACCGGGTGCGACGTCGGACGGGCACAAGGTGCCGCTGCTGGCGAATGTCGGCGGTCCGGCGGATGTTCCGGCTGCGGTGGAGGCCGGTGCCGAGGGCGTCGGTCTGTTCCGTACGGAGTTCCTGTTCCTGGACGACAGCAAGCAGGCGCCGTCCGAGGAGAAGCAGGTCGAGGCGTACCGGGCGGTGCTGGAGGCGTTCCCCGAGGGCCGCGTGGTCGTGCGGGTGCTGGACGCGGGCGCGGACAAGCCGCTCGACTTCCTGACGCCGGCGGACGAGCCGAACCCGGCGCTGGGTGTGCGCGGGCTGCGCAGCCTGCTGGATCACCCCGAGGTGCTGCGGACGCAGCTGACGGCGCTGTCGAAGGCCGTCGAGGGTCTGCCCGTGTATCTCGAGGTCATGGCGCCGATGGTGGCGGACCGGACGGACGCGAAGGCGTTCGCGGACGCGTGCCGCGAGGCGGGGCTGCGGGCGAAGTTCGGCGCGATGGTGGAGATTCCGTCCGCCGCGCTGCGGGCGCGCTCGATCCTCCAGGAGGTGGAGTTCCTGTCGCTGGGCACCAACGACCTGGCGCAGTACACCTTCGCCGCCGACCGTCAGGTGGGTGCGGTGTCCCGGCTTCAGGACCCGTGGCAGCCGGCGCTGCTCGACCTGGTGGCCCTGTCGGCCGAGGCCGCAAGGGCCGAGGGCAAGAGCTGTGGTGTGTGCGGTGAGGCTGCCTCCGATCCGCTGCTCGCCTGTGTGCTCACCGGTCTGGGGGTGACGTCGCTGTCCATGGGTGCCGCGTCGATCCCCTATGTCCGCTCGACGCTGGCGAAGTACACGCTCGCGCAGTGCGAGCGGGCGGCGGCCGCAGCGCGTGCCGCGGACACCGCCGAGGAGGCGCGCCTGGCCGCGCAGGCGGTGCTCTCCGGCGAGTAGCCGCGGGGACAGGTCGGTCGAGGGGCTCCTGCCGGTGACGGCGGGAGCCCCTTCGCCGTTCAGTGCTGGGCTTCCGGGTCGTCGGTCGGGACGGGGAAGCCCGCGCAGTACTCCACGCCCGGTTCGGGTGAGAGCGGCTCACCGGTGGCCGCGTCCGTGCAGTACGCGCTGAACACCTCGCCCGCGGTCAGCGGGAGGAGGCGGCCCTCGTGCAGCCGCCAGCCGCGGAGGCGGTCGGGTGCGTCGGGTGTGCTGGTGCGCAGCACCAGGCCCCCTGGGCTCTCCAGGGCGACGGCGGTGGCGAGGACGGTGACGAACTCGGCGCCCTCGGCGGCGTCCAGTTCGGCGGCCCGCGCTCCCGTGGTCGCGTTGCCTTCCGCGTGCAGGACGGCGAGAAGCTGTTCGTCGGGGGCGGGGACGCTGCACACGAGGTGGTGTCTTCCCTCTCCGGCACCTTCGAGCAGGCGCATCAGGAGACGGGACGCGCGGTCGAAGGCCGACCGGCCGACGTCCTGGCCGCAGTCGGCGCACGCTCCGAGGTCGGCGAGGAGCAGGGTCGCGTACTCCCAGGTCGACTGGCGGACCGCCTTGTCGATGAGCTCGGGCAGCAGGCTGTCGAGTGGCTGGCCGGTGTAGGGGACGGTGCTCCCGCGGGTGGTGATCGCCGCGGTGTAGCTGCTGCGGCTGGTGGGTGTGTCGGGGTCGAGGCCGTGCTCAGAGCAGTACTCCGCGAAGTCCTCCGGGTCGAACAGGGCGACGGTGGTGTGCAGTTGACGGCTTGCGAGCGTTTTGAGCAGCCCGTCGACCTGCCTGAGGTACTCGCGGTGGTCCTCGAACGGGAAGGTGCGGTACCCGCGCATCGCATCGAAGTCGTACGCGTCGGTCAGCACCCCGACGGTGCCGGCCACTTCTCGGCGCAGGGTGCGCCTGAGGGTGGTGTCGGTCGCGGGACGGTCCCCCGCCGCCCGCGGTCCGGTGCGGCCCTTGCGCCTCGATCGCCCGGTCTGTTTGCGGGCAGCCTTGTCGTGCGCCATTTCTCCCCCTGACGGTTGTCGACTGGTCGTGACTCACCGTAACGGGAGGCACTGACAACGCCGGGCCGAGTGCTGCGGCAGACACCGCCACAGGCCGCCGGCCTCGGTGTTCGCCGGTCCTGGGCGGTCCGAGGCCGGGCGGGAGGCGGCGGCGGCGGTTACGAACGGGTGCGGGCGAGCTCCTCGTAGAACGTCAGCAGTTCCAGGTTGTCGACCGAGCCGGGGTTGACCGCCTTGGCGAGGGCCGTGCCCTGGAGCAGGCGCTTGACGGGGACCTCGATGCGCTTGCCGGTCAGGGTGTGCGGGACGCCGGGCACCTCGATGATGTCGTCGGGGACGTGCCGCGGGGAGAGCTGCTCACGGATCGTCCGCGTGATGCGGGCGCGCAGGTCGTCGTCGAGCGTGGCGCCGTCGGCGAGGTGGACGAACAGCGGCATCCAGTAGCCGCCGTCGGGCTCCTCCAGGCCGATGACCAGCGATTCGCGGATCTCCGGGAGGCGTTCGACCGCTTCGTAGATGTCGGCGGACCCCATGCGTACTCCCTGACGGTTCAGGGTGGAGTCGGAGCGACCGTGGATGACGACGGAGCCGCGGTCGGTGATGGTGATCCAGTCACCGTGCCGCCAGACGCCGGGGAACATCTCGAAGTAGCTGTCGCGGTAGCGGCTTCCGTCGGGGTCGTTCCAGAAACGGATGGGCATCGACGGCATGGGGTTGGTGACGACCAGTTCGCCGACCTCGCCGATGACCGGTTTGGCGTGCGGGTCCCAGGACTGGAGGTCGGTGCCGAGGCAGGCGGCCTGGAGCTCGCCGATGTGGACGGGCAGGGTGGGGACGGCGCCCGCGAAGCAGCTGCAGACGTCGGTGCCGCCGCTGACGGAGGCGATCCAGAGGTCATCGGCCACCTCGTCGTGCAGCCAGCGGAAACCGTCCGGCGGGAGCGGGGATCCGGTGGTGGCGACGCAGGCGATGCGGGACAGATCGTGGTCACGGGACGGGTGGACGCCGGCCTTGCGGCAGGCCATGACGTACGCGGCGGAGGTTCCGAAGAAGGTGGCCTCGGTGCGTTCGGCGATGCCCCACTGGGCTCCGGTGCCCGGATAGCCGGGGCTGCCGTCGTACAGGATCACCGTCGTGCCGGTGAGCAGGCCGGAGACGAGGAAGTTCCACATCATCCAGCCGGTGGAGGTGTACCAGAAGAACCGGTCCTCGGGGCCGAGGTCGCAGTGCAGTCCCAGCTGCTTGAGGTGCTCCAGCAGGATGCCGCCCTGGGACTGGACGATCGCCTTGGGCAGGCCGGTGGTGCCGGAGGAGTAGAGCACCCACAGCGGGTGGTCGAAGGGGACCTGCTCGAAGGCGGGCTCGGTGTCGCCGGAGGTGACGGCGGACCAGTCGAGCGCGCCGTCGGGAGCCTCGGTGCCGAGGAGGGGGATGTGGACCACGGCGCGCAGTGTGGGCAGTTCGGCGCGCAGTTCGGCGACGGTCTCCCTGCGGTCGTGCTCCTTGCCGCCGTAGCGGTAGCCGTCGACGGTGAACAGGACGACGGGCTCGACCTGCTGGAAGCGGTCGAGCACGCTGCGGGCGCCGAAGTCGGGGGCGCAGGAGGTCCACACGGCGCCGACGGCGGCGGTGGCGAGCAGCGCCGTGACGGCCTGCGGGATGTTGGGGAGGTAGCCGCTGATCCGGTCCCCGGGGCGCACGCCGAGTGCGCGCAGTTCGGCGGCGAGGGCGCCCACCTGGCGGCGCAGCTCGGCCCAGCTGACCGGAGTCGGCTCATGTGTTTCGTCCACATGGAGCAGAGCCGGATCGTGGGGGCGTTCCTCGGCGGCGCGCAGGGCGTGTTCCGCGTAGTTGAGCGTGGCGCCGGGGAACCACCGGGCGCCGGGCATGGCGGGATCGGCGAGCACGCGCTCGTAGGGGGTGGAGAACCGGACGTCGAACCAGTCGGCGACCGCGCGCCAGAACGTTTCGAGCTCATCGACCGACCAGCGGTGCAGCGCCGCGTATCCGCCCTGCTCCGGGGCTCCGTGGTGCTCGGCCGCCCAGCTCTGGAAGCGGGTGATCCTCGCTGCGGCGATACGGTCGGGGTCCGGCTGCCACAGGGGGGCAGGGTTCGCTGCTGAGGTCATGAGGCGGCTCCCGGCTGGCTCTACGCGGTGTCGGCGTGGTCACGCGCACGTGCGGGGTGTGCGCGTGACGCGGCTGACACGGACGATGCCATGTGATCGTCTTTCGCACCAGGGCTCACCACCCATGGTCGGGCGGGGGGATATGTGGTCCCACCATGGGTGAACGGGAGTTGAACAGACCTCCCGTACGCCCAGCCGGATGGCAGGCTGAGCTGCATGGATGGTCGTGGTCTGGTGCGCTCGGTGCGGAACTTCGGAACGGTGCAGGGGTTGCGCGCGGTGCGCTCGGCCTGGCGGCAGCGGCGTACCGACGCGCGGGAACTGCCGGCGAGGGGTGCGGAGCGCGCCAGGGTGCCCGGTCCGGTGGCCGGTGCGGAGCCGCTGCCGGGAGGCGGGATCGTCCGGTTCGCCCGTTCCGAGCTGCGGATCTGCGTCACCGCGGGCGGTGCCGTCTTCTGGGGATGGGACGGCGCGGAACCGGAGCCGTCGTACGCGTTGGACGGAGCGCCGCCCGAGCCGGATCCGAGGGCCTCGCTGGAGCCCGACAAGGACGGCGGCTGGCGGGTGGTGTCAGAGCGCGTGACCGTCGAGGTGTCCCGGAACGGGGCGGTGGAGATCCGTACCCCCGGTGGTGTGGTCCTGCGCCGCGATCTTCCGCCGCGCTGGTGGGAGCCGGTGCACGGCGGTCCCGCGCGCTGGGTGCAGCGGACCGAAGTGGCCGCGGACGCCCGCTTCTTCGGGCTCGGCGGCAGGGCGTCGGGGCCGCGGCTGCGCGACGGCACCTACCGTCTGTGGAACACCGACCCTCGGGGTTCCTTCGGCCCCGGCGACGACCCGCTTTACATCACCATGCCGGTGCAGCTGGTCGTGGCGGACGCGGGCACGCATCTGGCGTTCCACGACAACTCCTGGGACGGCCGCGTCACGCTGCGCGAGGGCGAGGAGGGCGCGGGGTCCGGGCACGACCGGCCGGGCACCAGCGAGGTGCGGATGGACGGCGGTCCGCTGCGCTGCTGGGTCGCGGTCGGCACCCCCGCCCGCGTGCTGAGCTGCTGGGCCCGCCTCACGGGCGCACCCGCCGTGCCGCCCTCGTGGGCGCTCGGGCCGCAGCACGCCCGCTGGGGCTTCGGCAGTGAGCGGGAGGTGCGACGGATCGTGGCGGGCTACCGGGACCGGGATCTGCCCCTGTCGGCGATCCATCTCGACATCGACCACTACGACGCCCGCCAGGTCTTCACCGTCGACCGCGAGCGTTTCCCCGATCTGCCCGGGCTGGCGAAGGACCTGCGCGAGGACGGCGTGCGGCTCGTCTCGATCGTCGATCCCGCGGTGAAGGCCGAGCCGGGGAACGCGGTGTACGACAGCGGGCTTGCGGCGGATGTGTTCGTCAAGGACCGCGAGGGCGGCGAGGTGCACGGTGTGGTCTGGCCCGGTGACTGCGTTTATCCCGACTTCACCGAGCCGCGGGCCCGGCGCTGGTGGGGCGAGCTGTACGAGGAGCGCCTGGCGCAGGGCTTCTCGGGGGTGTGGCACGACATGAACGAACCGGTCTCCTTCACCCCCTTCGGCGACATGACCCTGCCGCGATCGGCCCGGCACGCGCTCGACGGGCGGGGCGGCGACCACCGGGAAGCCCACAATCTGTACGGGCTCGCCATGGCCCGCGCCGGATACGAGGGGCTCCGGCAGCTGCGCCCGGCGGAGCGGCCGTTCCTCTTCTCTCGCTCCGGCTGGGCGGGCATGCAGAGGTACGGCGGGACCTGGTCCGGCGACGTCTCCACGGGGTGGCCGGGGCTACGGGCCTCGCTCTCGCTGGTGCTGGGACTCGGGCTGTGCGGAGTGCCGTACTCGGGGCCGGACATCGGCGGGTTCGACGGCGCACCGTCGCCCGAGCTGTATCTGCGCTGGTTCCAGCTGGGCGCGTATCTGCCGCTGTTCCGTACGCATGCGGCGATCGACGCCGGGCGCAGGGAGCCGTGGGAATTCGGGCCCGCCGTCCTCGCCCATGCGAAGACGGCGCTGGAGGAACGCGAGCGGCTGCGTCCGTACTTCGTCACGCTCGCGCAGCTGGCACGGCTGACGGGGGCGCCGTATGTGCGGCCCCTGTGGTGGGACTCCCCCGAGGACAGGACGCTGCGCGACTGCGAGGACACCTTCCTGCTCGGCGACGCGCTGCTCGTCGCGCCGGTGCTGGAGCGGGGTGCGGACCGTCGTGCGGTGCGGTTGCCGCGCGGCCGCTGGTACGACACGTCGACCGGCCGGGCGTACGACGGCCCCGGGCAGGTGCTGGTGGAGGCTCCGTTGTCGCGCGTCCCCGTTCTGGCACGGGGCGGCTCGGTGATTCCGGTACGGGGTGCGGACGGCAGTACGGAGCTGGAGGTGTGGGCACCCGCGGTGGGCCGCCGCGGCGGTGGTCTGGTGGTCCCGGACGCCGGCGACGGCTTCGGGGCCACGGAGGTGGAGCGCTACACGACCCGGCTGGTGGACGGCCGGGTGGTCGTGAAGCAGATCAGCGGGGAGGGCTCGGGTCCGCCGAGGTGGCGGGTGCGGGTGAGAGGGCTGGGGGCGAAGGCATAGGGGGCGGTGGGGCAACCGGACGCGCGCCCGCAGGTCGCGTGCGGGCCGGCGACCCGGGCGTTCGGCCCGGCCCGGGTCCGCACGCGGCGACCCGGGCGTTCGGCCGGCGCGGGTCCGCACGCGGCCTTCGCGGCCGCATCGCCCATCGGCCGGACCGGGTCGTACGGATCAGCCGGCAGGGATCAGCCCGAGCACACGATCAGCCGTAGACGCCGTCGAACCAGTTCTTCGCCGCCGCCGTGTGCAGCGGGAAAGCCAGCTCCTCCGGGGTGCGCAGCACATGCCAGCCCTCGGTCTCGTCGGTCGCCTGCGACGGCGGGAGGTCCGCCGTCGCCCGCTCCGGCAGCAGGCCGAACAGCAGCAGATGGCCTGCCGGGGCGCTCATGGCGTCCGCCAGGCGTACCTCGTCGCGGGCCGCGTCGATGCCCGTCTCCTCCTTCAGTTCGCGGACGACCGCGTGTTGCCAGTCCTCACCGAAGTCGATGAATCCGCCGGGCAGCGCGATCCCGCCGCGCCGGGGTTCGACGGTCCGGGTGATGACGACGAGCCCCGTGCCGTCCGCGTCCCGTACCGGGAGCAGCGTGACGGCCACGGGGAGCGGATTGCGGTAGGCGATGTCGCCGCAGGCGGGGCAGGTGCGGGGCCAGCCGGTGGCGGGGCCGTACGGCGCACCGCAGTTGCCACAGTAGGAGTCCTTGGGCACGCGCGGACTGTATCCGATCACCTTTCCCACGCGGGCCGGAACTGATAGACGGTGTGCCCATGACACGACGCGCTTCCGCTCTCCGCACCCTGCTCGCGACCGGTGCCGCCCTCGTCTCCCTCGCCGCCGCCACCGCTCCGGCCGCACAGGCCGACCCGGAGCCCACGGCCCCGAAGGAGTTCGTGGCCCTGCGGTCGGTGGACCCGACGATCATTCAGGAGATGCGTTACACCACCGCGCACAACTTCGTGGGCGAGCGGATCGACGGCTATCGGCAGCCGTTGTGCATCCTCACGCGGCCGGCCGCGAAGGCCCTGCGCCAGGCGCAGCGGCAACTCCTGCGCCAGGGCTATTCGCTGAAGGTGTACGACTGTTACCGGCCCCAGCGGGCGGTCGACCACTTCGTGGAGTGGGCGAAGGATCTGGACGACGAGGCGATGAAAAAGGAGTTCTATCCCCACGTCGACAAGTCGAGGCTGTTCGAGGACGGCTATATCGCGGAGAAGTCCGGGCACAGTCGCGGCTCTACGGTCGATCTCACCGTCGTGAAGCTCCCGGCACGCCCCACCAGGCCGTATGTCCCGGGCGAGCCCCTCGTCCCCTGCTATGCCCCGGCGTCCGTGCGGTTCCCGGACAATTCCGTGGACATGGGGACCGGGTACGACTGCTTCGACACGCTGTCGCACACCGAGGACCCGCGCATTCAGGGCAAGCAGCGGGCGAACCGGCAGCTGCTGAAGTCGACGTTGACCGGTCTCGGCTTTGTGAACCTGGCCGAGGAATGGTGGCACTTCACCTACAAGCCCGAACTCTTCCCGGACACGTATTTCGACTTCCCCGTCGCCCGGAGGTCGGTCGCCGGTCACTGAGCCGTGCTCACCCGGCCGGGCACGGAAGCCGTCCGGGCACTGGAGCCGTCAGGAGGCCGTCCGGGCGCGGGCGGCGTGCGAAACGGACCGGCCGGGACCACCCCCGTAGGCTCCGGCCGGTCCGTTCACTGCTATCCGACGCACGAGAGCCGTTTCCGGTTCTCCTCCCAGGGATTACGGTGCGGACATGGCAGAGCAGACCTTTGACTCGTACGAGGAATTCTGGCCCTACTACGTCGCGATGCACTCCAGGGCGGCGACCCGGTGGGTGCATCTGACCGGGACGCTGACCGGGCTGGCGGTGACCGCCTACGGGCTCGCCCGCGGGCGGAAGCGATATGCGGCGGCGCTGCCGCTGATCGGCTACGGCACGGCCTGGCCGGCCCACTTCTTCATCGAGAAGAACAACCCGGCCACCTTCGGGCATCCCGCCTGGTCGCTGCGCGGCGACGTCCAGATGATCAGGATGATGCTGGCGGGCCGGGACGCGGAGCTGGCCGAGATCGCCGGCAAGTGGCTCGCCGAGAACCGCTAGGCCGTGGCACACTTCTGACGTTCCGTCAGATTGCCGTGCCGGGGAGGACCCTTGACGCGCACGCCCGTGGTCGCCGGATGGTTCACGCACGACAGCGGTGAGGAGGACTTCCGGCTGCTCGGCACCCGGTGCACGGCCTGCTCGTCGGTCTTCTTCCCCCGCGAGGACACCTTCTGCCGCAACCCCGCCTGCTCGGGCGGGGAGTTGGCGGAGGTGCCGCTCTCCAAGCGGGGGCGGGTGTGGTCGTACACCGACGGCCGCTACCGGCCGCCCGCGCCGTACGTCTCCGATCCCGGGACGCAGTGGGAGCCCTACACCCTCGTCGCCGTCGAACTCGCCGCCGAGCGCATGGTCATGCTCGGACAGGCCGTGCCGGGGGTCACCGTCGCGGATCTCGCGGTCGGCATGGAGGTCGAGGTCGTGCCCGGTGTCCTCGATGAGGGCGCGGGGACGGACACCGTTCTCACGACGTGGCACTGGCGGCCCGTGGCGGTGTCGTCATGACCGGCGATGTGGCGGTCCTCGGGGCGGGAATGCATCCCTGGGGCAAGTGGGGACGCAGCTTCGTGCAGTACGGGACGGTGGCCGCGAGAGCCGCCCTCGCCGACGCGGGTGTCGCCTGGCCGCAGATCCGGTCGGTGGTCGGCGCGAACAGCGTGCGCTGCGGCTATCCCGGCTATGTGGCGGGGGCGACATTCGCGCAGGCCCTGGGCTGGCAGGGGGCCCGTGTGACGAGTGTGTACGCCGCCTGCGCCTCCGGAGCGCAGGCCGTCGACGCGGCTCGTACGCAGATCCTCGCTGGTATGGCCGACGTCGTGCTGGTGGTCGGCGCGGACTCGGCCCCCAAGGGCTTCTTCGCACCCGCCGGCGGTGATCGCCCCGACGACCCGGACTGGCTGCGTTTCCGGGTGCTCGGTGCGACCAACCCGGCCTACTTCGGGCTCTACGCCCGCCGGCGCATGGCCGTACACGGCGACACCTCCGAGGACTTCGCCCTGGTCAAGGTCAAGAACGCCGCGGCGGGAGCCCTCAACCCCAACGCCCGCTACCGCACGCCCGTTTCGGCCGAGGAAGTGGCCGCCTCCCCCGTGGTCGCCGACCCGCTCCGGCTGCTCGACATCTGCGCGACGTCGGACGGCGCGGCCGCGCTGGTCCTGTCGAGCATGGACTTCGCGCGCCGGCACGGGGCGGCGGACCCCGTTCGTATCCGCGCGGTCTCCACGGTCACCCCGACCTATCCGAGGACCGTGCTCGATCTGCCCGACATCGCGACCGACTCGGCCGTGGCGGTGGAGCCGTCGCCGCACTCGTTCCGGGCGTCCATTGCCGCGGCGGCGTACGACGAGGCGGGCATCGGGCCGGAGGACCTGTCGCTGGCGGAGGTGTACGACCTCTCCACGGCCCTGGAGCTGGAGTGGTACGAGGACATCGGGCTGTGCGGCGCCGGTGAAGGCGCCAAGCTCGTACGGGAGGGGGTGACGGCGCTCGGCGGACGCGTCCCGGTCAACGTCAGCGGCGGGCTCGCGTCCTTCGGCGAGGCGGTGCCCGCCCAGGCCATCGCCCAGATCTGTGAGCTGACCTGGCAGTTGCGGGGCACGGCCGGGCAGCGCCAGGTGCCCGGGGCGCGTACCGGAATCACCGCGAACCAGGGGCTGTTCGGGCACGGGTCGGCGGTCGTCGCCGTCCGCTGAGGCGCTGTACGAATCCCGGAGAGGCGTCGATTTCCGCTCCGGGACCCGCCCTTGCTGTCCACCACCTTGACGCCCCTACACGGTCGGTGAACACTGCCTGTTCGTCGGCATCGCCGCATTTCGGCACGCTCACCACGCTCGTCACGGACGCCGGGCGGGGGCGAGATCTCCCTGCCTCCGGCTCCCCCAGCCATGGAAGTCCATGGCACGCACCCTGCACGGAGGACCGGGGCCGGGCCCCGGGCGAGGGCCTAGGAGCCGCCATGAGCAATGGGGACATTTTCCTCGGTGAGGTCATCGGCACCGCGATACTCATCCTGTTCGGCGCGGGAGTCTGCGCCGCCGTCACCCTCCACCACTCCAAGGCCAAGGCCGCCGGCTGGATCGTCATCGCCTTCGGCTGGGGTTTCGGAGTGCTGGCGGGTGCGTACACCGCCGCTCCCCTGTCGGGCGGCCACCTCAACCCCGCGGTGACCCTCGGCGTGGCCGTCGACACCGGGGAGTGGGGCAAGGTTCCGCTCTACATCCTGGCGCAGATGGTCGGCGCGGTCCTCGGAGCCGTACTGGCCTACCTCGTCTACTTCGCACAGTTCCGGGCCAACGCCGAGGAGGACAAGGCCCAGCCGACGCTCGGGATCTTCTCGACCGGCCCCGAGGTCCGCAGCCCGGTCGCCAACACCATGACCGAGGTCATCGCGACCGTCGCGCTGGTGCTGCCGATCCTCGCCTTCGGCAAGAACGACGGCATCGGCATCGGCCAGATCCCCGGGCAGGACGCGGGCATTTACGGCTCCGGCATCTCGATCCTGCTGGTGTCCCTGCTGGTCGTCGGCATCGGTCTCTCGCTCGGCGGGCCGACCGGTTACGCCATCAACCCCGCGCGCGACCTGGGCCCCCGGCTGACCCACGCCGTTCTGCCGATCCCCAACAAAGGCTCGTCCGACTGGGGTTACGCGTGGGTGCCGGTGGTCGGGCCGGTGATCGGCGGGCTGTTGGCCGGCCTCATCTTCAACGCAGCCTTCTAGGCCTCCGGGCCGCATCGACAAGGGGACGTCATGACGGACAGGTTCGTCGCCGCAATCGACCAGGGCACCACGTCCAGCCGCTGCATCATCTTCAACCAGGACGGTGCCATCGTCGCCGTCGACCAGCGCGAACACCGTCAGATCTTCCCCAAGCCGGGCTGGGTGGAGCACGACGCGACCGAGATCTGGTCCAAGGTGCAGGCGGTGGTCGCGGGTGCCATCGCCAAGGCCGGGCTGCGGGCCGACCAGCTCAGCGCTCTCGGCATCACCAATCAGCGCGAGACGACGGTCCTGTGGGACCGCGCGACCGGCAAGCCGGTGCACAACGCGATCGTGTGGCAGGACACCCGCACGTCCGCCCTGTGCCACGAACTGGGCGGCACGGACGGTCAGGACCGCTTCCGGGACGCGACCGGGCTGCCGCTCGCCAGCTACTTCTCCGGCCCCAAGGCCGCCTGGCTGCTGGACAACGTGCCCGGTCTGCGCAGCCGCGCCGAGCGCGGTGAGATCGCCTTCGGCACCATCGACTCCTGGCTGATCTGGAACCTCACCGGTGGTACGGAGGGCGGCGTTCACGCCACGGACGTGACCAACGCGTCCCGCACCATGCTGATGAACCTCCAGACCCTCCAGTGGGACAGTTCGATCCTCGCGGCCATGAATGTGCCCGAGTCCGTCCTTCCGGAGATCCGGTCGTCCTCGGAGGTCTACGGGACGGCCGTCGGCCAGCTGGCCGGGGTGCCGGTCGCCTCCGCACTCGGCGACCAGCAGGCCGCGATCTTCGGCCAGGCCTGCTACGACACGGGAACGGCCAAGAACACGTACGGCACCGGCAGCTTCCTGCTGCTGAACACCGGCAACCGCCCCGTGCCGTCCAAGAGCGGGCTCATCACCACCCTGGGCTACAAGATCGGTGACGAGAACCCGGTGTACTGCCTGGAGGGCTCGATCGCGATCACCGGCGCGCTGGTGCAGTGGTTCCGCGACCAACTGGGCATCATCCGCAGCGCCGACGAGATCGAGACGCTGGCGGCGAGTGTGGACGACAACGGCGGCGCCTACATCGTGCCCGCCTTCTCCGGCCTCTTCGCCCCGTACTGGCGCTCCGACGCCCGTGGTGTGATCACCGGTCTGACGCGGTATGTCACCAAGGCACACCTGGCGCGCGCCGTCCTGGAGGCGACCAGCTGGCAGACGCGTGAGGTCGTGGACGCGATGTACCAGGACTCCGGGGTGCAGATCACGACCCTGAAGGTGGACGGCGGTATGACGGCGAACAATCTGCTGATGCAGCATCAGGCGGACGTCCTGGGCGTGCCGGTGATCCGGCCGAAGGTGTCCGAGACGACATGCCTGGGCGCCGCCTACGCGGCCGGTCTCGCCACCGGTGTCTGGGCGGACCTCGACGAGCTGAAGACCCACTGGCAGCGCGATGTGGAGTGGACGCCGCGGATGGAGGCCCCGGTCCGCGAACGCGAGTACGCGAACTGGCGCAAGGCGGTGGAGCGGAGCTTCGGCTGGGAGGACGACGGCGGCCGGTCCTGAGGCCCCGCCCCGGCTGCCGCGGGCCGCTCAGCGGCCGTGCACAAGCCCACGGCCCGTACCCCAGTCGGTGGGGGTACGGGCCGTGCTTCTCCCCGCGGGGCGTGCTGCTGCCGCTGCGCAGATCAGGTCGTGGCGTGCTCGCGCTGCCGGTCGACGCGGGCCAGTGCGTGTTCCACCACCGCCACGAGCACCATCTTGACCGACTCGCGGTCGCGGGCGTCGCACATCATCAGGGGCACCTCGGGGTCGAGGTCGAGTGCGGCCCGTACGGTCTCGCCGGGGAAACGGCCCGCGCCCTCGAAGCAGTTGACGCCCACCGTGAAGGGGATGCCACGGCGTTCGAAGTAGTCGATGGCCGCGAAGGAGTCCTCCAGCCTGCGGGTGTCGGCGAGCACGACGGCGCCGAGAGCGCCCTGGGCCAGCTCGTCCCACAGGAACCAGAAACGGTCCTGACCCGGCGTACCGAAGAGGTACAGCACCAGGTCCTCGCGGAGCGTGATGCGGCCGAAGTCCATGGCGACCGTGGTGGTCGTCTTGGACTCGACGCCCGCGGTGTCGTCCACGGGCCGGCCCGCCTCGCTCAGCGTCTCCTCGGTGCGCAGCGGTCTGATCTCGCTGACCGCACCCACCAGAGTCGTCTTGCCGACGCCGAATCCGCCGGCGACGAGGATCTTGAGTGTCACCGGCTCGACGGGAGGCTCCCGGCGGCTAGAGCGCCCGAAGACCATTGATCACCTCGCGGAGAATACTCACGTCCGGCAGTTCGGCCGGCGGAACGGGACGGGTCACATGCACGAGGGCGTCCTCGACGAGGTCGCCGACCAGCACCCGGACCACCCCGACGGGGAGATCCAGGGTGGCGGCGAGCTCGGCGATCGATTGCGGCATGTCGCCGCAGCGCTCGACGATCTCGACATGTTCCGGGGACAGGGACTGGTCCTGGCCGGGGTGGTCCGCCGCCGGCTCGGGGACGACCAGGGCGATCAGGTCGAGCCGGTGACGGGTCGCACTGCTGGTGCGGCCCCGCGTCATGGCGTACGGGCGGACCACGGGGCCCGCTTCGGCGTCGAAGTAGTGGTGAGGGTGCTGGGCGTTATGAGTCGAGTCACTCATGCCGGACACTCACCCTCCGGCGGCCGGACCGGACCGTGGCGCGGTGGCGAGGTGCACTCCGACCCGCTTGACCATCAGGGTCATCTCGTACGCCACGAGGCCGACGTCGGAGTCGGCGTCGGCGAGGACGGCCAGACAGCTGCCGTCACCAGCGGCGGTGACGAAGAGGAAGGCCTCGTCCAGTTCCACCACGGTCTGGCGGACCTTGCCGGCGTCGAAGTGGCGTCCGACTCCCTTGGCGAGGCTGTGGAATCCGGAGGCGACGGCGGCCAGATGCTCGCTGTCCTCCCGGGTCAGCTCCCCCGAAGTGCCGGTCGCCAGACCGTCGCTGGAGAGCACAAGTGCCTTGCGGATACTGCCGACGCGGTCCACCAGCTCGTCGAGAAGCCAGTTGAGCTCGCCGGATCCCTTGGCGACCGGGCGGCCGCCCACGGCGTCTGCTGCGGTGTGCGGTGCGGTCATCGACCGTCCCCCTCCGATGTGTTTCGTGGTGCCGGCCGGCCGGTACCGGTGGTCTGCCCGGCTTCGTCGGCCTCGTCTGCGTTCTGGAGGCGGCCGCGTTGCCAGCCTCGTTGCATGGAAGCCATGCGGTTGCGTACTTGTTCCGCGTCCCGTTCGACATCATCGCGCACGTCCGGTGCCGGGCTCTGCCCCGTACCCTCCCTGAGCTGGGGGGCGAGGCTCGCCTGGCGGACCCGGCGCGGCAGGCCGTCGATCAGTCCGGGGTCCGGCGGCCCGTCCTGCGGCGGGGGCGACGACCACGGTCCGGGGGATGCCGGACGGAGCTCGTGGGCGGGCGGGTGTGCGGGCTCGGTCCGCGCCGGCTCGGGGGCCGGGGCGGGGTGCGAGCGGCCCGGTTCGTCGACCCGGCGACCGTGGTCGGTGACCAGCGTCGGCGGTTTGCGGCGGGGAAGCGACACGGGTCCCACCGTCCGTTCCGGCGCCGGCTCCAGCGCCTGTTGGTGCTGTTCCTCGGGGACCGGACGCCGGCGGCCACGGGACCTCGCCCGGAAGATGCCGCCGCGCTCGCTCTCGGAGTCGCCGAGGTCGGCGAGGGCGCCGGAGTCCCGTTCCACGGGGCGGGCGTCGAAGCCCAACGGGTCGACGGGGCCTTCCAGTTCGACGGGGCCGTCGAGCAGTGCCGAGCCGTTCGCCCGGCCCGGACCGGAGAGCGCCGACAGTTTTCCGTCGCTGCCGCGCCGGCCCGCCGCGCTCTCGCTCTTGCGGTCGAGCCGGAAACCGGTGCCCTGCGTCTCGGGGGCGTCCGTGAGCAGCGCCGCCGGGATGAAGACGATGGCGGTCGTCCCGCCGTACGGCGACGGCTGGAGGGAGACCCGCACGTTCTGGCGCTGGGCGAGCCGGCTGACGACGAACAGGCCGAGGCGGTCGGTGTCGGAGAGCTCGAACTCGGGGGTCTCGGCGAGCCGGAGGTTGGCGTCGAGGAGGACCTCGGGAGCCATGCCGAGCCCGCGGTCGTGGATTTCGAGGGTGAAGCCGTTGGCGACGCGCTCGCCGTGCACCTGGACGCCGGTGTGCGGCGGCGAGAACACCGTGGCGTTCTCCAGGAGTTCGGCGATGAGGTGGGTGAGGTCGGCGACCGCGGGGCCGCCGACGCCGATGCGGGGCAGCCGGCGCACCTCGATGCGCTCGTAGTCCTCGACCTCGGCGACCGCCGCACGGACGACGTCCATGAGCTGGATGGGCTTGCGCCACTGCCGGGAGGGCGCGGCGCCGGAGAGGATCACCAGACCCTCGGCGTGCCGGCGCATACGGGTCGTGAGGTGGTCCAGGCGGAACAGGTCCGCGAGTTCCTCGGTGTCCTCCGTGCGGCGCTCCATGGTGTCGAGGAGCGTGAGCTGGCGGTGCAGGAGCACCTGGTTGCGGCGGGCGAGGTTGACGAACACCTCGGAGACGCCGCGCCGCATGTCCGCCTGGCGTACGGCTGCCTCGACGGCCGCGCGCTGGAGGGTGTTGAGCGCCTGGCCGGCCTGGCCGATCTCGTCCTTGTCGTATTCGAGGCGCGGGGCCTCGGTCTCGACGTCGACGTGTTCGCCGGCCGCCAGCCTGCGCATGACGCTCGGCAGCCGGACGCCGGAGACCTCATGGGCCTCCTTGCGCAGCCGGGACAGGTCACGGACGAGGTCGCGGCCGATGCGCACGGAGACGATCACCGAGACCAGCAGGGCGAGGAAGCCCAGAACGCCGGCGATGCCCGCGCGGACGAAGACGCTGTACGCGGCCGGGTCGACGCGGTCCTGGTAGCGGGCGCCGGCGGCATCGGCCTCGCGCGCGAGTTCGTCGAGTACGGGGGTGGCAGCCGACTGCCAGTCGGCGGCCTCGGCGGCGCTCGCCTTCTTCAGCGGTCCGCCGGCGATGAGGCGTTCCTCGGCGTCGCGCAGGGCCGCGGTCTCCGGGCTGCGCCAGTACTGCTCGTAGATCCCGCGTTCCTGCGCGGGCAGGACCTCGAGGTTGATGTCGTAGTAGAGCTCGCGGTTGGCCACGAAGACGGAGAGCTTGCGGATCTCGTCGGCGCTGACCTTGCCCGTCGTCAGGGCGGAGGCGATGAGCGCGTCCTCACGGGACAGCATCTCCATCGCGCGGACGAGGCCGACCAGGGCGCGGCCCTGACGTTCCATGCCGACGTCGTTGAGGGCGTGCAGGGTGGTCAGGAAGCGGAAGCCGGGGTCGACAATGCGGTTGTAGAACTCCAGCGCCTGGGCGCGCGAGACGGTGCCCGCCTCCACGGAGCGGCGCAGGGCCGCGAGGCCGTCGAGCCCCTCCAGCAGGGAAGAGAGCCTGGTGCGGCCGTCGGGCCGCATGTCCTCGCGGACTTCCTTCTTCTCCGCGTTCTCCTTGATCGTGGCCACGGCCGCGTCGGTGGCCGCGCGCCTCTCGCGGAGGTTGGGCAGCGCGTCGGAGGCACGGCGGTCCGCCAGATAGACGAGGGTCTGACGGCGTTCCTTCTGGATGACCTCGAGTGCGTCCTCGACCGGGTGACCGACCTGTTCCACCACCGAGCCGACATCGAGAAGCTGGTCCGCCTCCCGGCCGGTCAGTACGGTGGCGAAGCCCCACAGAGCCGTCAGGGAGACGAGCGGCACCATCAACAACGCCACGATCTTCCGGCGGATGGACTTCCCGCGAAAGCGCATGGCCTCCCCCTGCTCAACCCCGCCCACGGCAGGCGGTGTTATCCGTCAACAAACGGCGCGAGCCTACTACTGTCACACAGACAACTCGAAGGTGCGTCCGGACGATTTTCAGCCTGCCCACGATGCGTTGATCACGGGTTGTCCTGGTATTCAAGGAGATGACATTCCCCGCGTGTCCCGCCCCACCTGGCGGCACGTCATTTTTCGGACCGTGGGAGATGGCTGGAATTCTTCGCTCTGCGGGAATCATTCCGCCTGGTCAATCGTCCTTCTGTACGGGGGTTGCGGGGGCGCGTCCGCATCGGCGGACCGTGGATTCGGTTCAGCGCCGGGCCGTTCGCGGCCGGCACCGGTTGTTCATCTCCGTCCGCGCGCGCGACGTGCGGCTACGTCCGTGTACGACGCGGCGCCGGAGTAAAGCAACGGAATCCGGGCAGCCACCCTGAAGCCGGACAGAAGTGGGGAGTGACAGTTCCATGGACACGGACGAGCGTCGCGGAGCGGTACGAGCGACGGGCCATGCGCAGGATTCACCGCAGCTCTGGGTCGAGGAGCCGGTGGCAAGACGGCGTATGGCGGATCCGGTTCGCACGGCGGCGGTCCGCGCGGTACTCATAACGTCCCTGACATTGATTCAGGCGATGATCGCCTTCCTGTGCACCCTTGCCGGTTCATGGCTGGCATTTCCGATGGTGCTCAGCTCCGTCGCCAGCACCGTGGTGGCGACCTGGGCGGTGCTGGACGTGTGGGTGACCCGTCAGGTGTGGAACCAGCGCCATGGTGTGATCTCCGCGCCGAGCAGCAGCGCGCGGCAACTACGACGGGAGCGCCGTCGGGTGCGGCGGGCGGCCAAGGCGTCGTCCCGCGAGAGTGCGCGTATACGGCGGCAGAGCCGGGGCCGGCTGTCCCAGGCCTGAACAGCCGGGCCCCTGCGCGGTGTCGGGACCACCCGCCCTCAGCGGGCGGCCTCAGCCGCGGCGGGCGCGGCGTTCGCGCCGGAGTGCTCCGGTGAGGCGGGGTTTCCGGGCGGGGCAGAGGCCTCGGGTTCCTGCTCCACCGCGGCGCGCTTGTACATCCTGGTCGCGGTGATCTCACCGTGGACGCTCTCGCCGGACGGGTCGTGCTGGGGCAGGCCGGGCCGCAGGTGCTCCTCGACGCTGATGTACTTCAGCCCCGCCCGCAGATCCGCGTCGTTGCGCAGCCGGATGACGAGCGGGAACTCCGCGAGTGCCGTGGTGTCGAACAGGCCCGTCGTATAGAGCAGCTGAACACCGAGCGCGTTCGACACGGCCCGCTGGAGCTCCAGCAGATAGGTGGCGTTCGCCCGGCCGATCGGGTTGTCGAGGAACAGGGTGCCCGCGTGGCGGTGCCGGTCGCGGCCGCGGTCGTTGCTGCGCAGCGCGGCCATCGTGCAGTAGAGCGCGATGGCGGCCGTGAGCAACTGGCCGCCCGAGAACACATCGCCCATCTGACCGACCGGTACCCGCTCGGCGCGCAGCACGGCGTCCGGCTTGAGGATCTCCACGGCGACGCCCTTGGGCTCCAGCGCCGCCTGCACTCCGCGCAGCAGCAGCGACATGCCGTCCCTGCGCCCCTCGCCGTAGGCGGCCGAGGAGTTCTTGCGCACGGCCGCGCGGGTCGCCTCGTCGATGACCTCTCCGAGCCGCTCGGCCAGCGTCGCCTGGTCCGGCTCCTCGAAGCGGATCCGCAGGAACTCCTGGCCGGACCATTCGCCGAGGCCCTCCGGCAGCCGGGAGAGCCGCTGGGCCGAGCGCAGCGTCGTCAGCGCCGACTCCACCAGGCCCCGCAGCCGGTCGACGATGGTGTCGCGGTTGCGCTCCAACTGCTCCAGTTCGTCGGTCAGTACGCGCAGGCGCGGCGCGAACGCCTCGGCCCACTTCGCCGCGTGCTCCGGCAGCGCGGAGGCCGGCAGCTCCCGGATCTGCTGCCGCGCGGGGGTGCGCACCTGCTCGTAGCGCGTGGAGTTGGCGTGCCGGACGAGGACGTCGCTCGCCTCCCGTACGGAGGTCTCGGCGGCGGACAGATCGGCGGCGCACGAACGCAGGGAGCGGCGTGCCTCGGCGGCCGACTGGCGGGCCTCCGCCAGGCTGCCCGGGTACGGCTCGGGGGTCTCCTGGCCCTCCTCGTCGTGCTGCTCACGCAACAGGTCGCGCAGCAGGGCCGCGGCCTCCTCGAAGCCTCCCCTGGCGTCCTCGGACGCCCGGTGGGCCTGGAGCAGGCTCGCGTGAGCGTCGCGGGCCGTCTCCAACGCGTCCGTGCGCGAGGCGAGTTCGGCGGTCGCGGTACGCAGCAGGGTCTGTGCCTGTTCGGCGTCGGCCGGGACGAGCTCGTCGGGGAGCTCGGTGTGGGCGTCGCCGTCGGCGGGAGCCAGTCGTTCCGCCTCGCCGCGCAGCCGGCCCAGTTTCTCGCTGGCCTCCGTCGCCCGTGACTCCAGCATCTGCACCAGCGACTCGGCGCGGGCGGCCGCGGCTTGACGGGACGGCCCGTCGGCGCCGTCCGTGCCCTCCAGAAGCTGGGCGGCGCGGGTGCGGACCTTGTTGGTGAGCCGGTCGAGCTCGGCGAGGGCGGCGCTCTCGTCGCTCTCGGCCCGGGCCTGCTCGGCGCGGAGGTCGGCGCCGACGCCGACCTTCTCGTACAGCTGGGAGGCCGCGCGGTAGGCCTCACGCAGGGCGGGGAGCGCGGCACGGGCGGCGTCCTCGTCCGGCTCCGGCAGATTCTCGGGTGCGCCCGCGATCTCGGCGCGTTCGGCACGCAGAGCGCGGGCCGTACGGCGGGCGTCGTCGCCGGCCCGCTGGGCGGCCCTGCGGTCCTCGTCCGCGGCCTTCGCGCGCTCCAGGCAGGTGGCGGCCCTGGCCTCGGACTCGGCGGCCTCGTCGGCCAGTTCGCGCAGTTTCACCTGCCAGCCGGCCCGCTCCCGCAGCCGGAACGCGAGGCCGGCGAGGGCGTCGGCGACCCGGCGGGCGCGCTGGGCGGTCTCCTGGCGGTCGTCACGGACGCGCGCGGCGTCGGCCGCCGCCTCGTCCGCCTCGGCGCGGACGGTCCGCGCCTCCGTCAGTTCGGCCTGCGCCTCTTCCGCGGTCTCGCGGGCCGCGTGTGCGGCCTGCGCCAGCTCGGCGAGCATGCCCGGCGGGCAGTCCGCGCGCCACGATCCGATGCGGGCGGCGAGGGACCGGTCCGCGGCGAGCCGGGCGGCCAGCGCCCGGATCTCCTCGTCCCGGGCAGCGGCCCGTGCGCGCAGCGCCTGCCGCTCCTCGTCGGCCGCGTGTTCGTCGTGCATCGCGGGGTTCGGCGGTACGAGGAAGACACCGCTGCCGTCGTCCTGACCGGTACCGGGGCCGGGCACCGGTGCGAGCAGCGCGGCCGCCGTGCCGACGGCGACCGCGGAACGGGGCAGCAGCGCGGCCCCGGTGAGGACCTCACGGGCGCGGGCGTGCGACGCGGGATCGGTGATCACCACACCGTCGACGAGCTCGGGCCGCGCGGCGAGGACGGCGGCGTGGTCGGCGGGGTCGACGGCCTGCGCGAGGTAGCGCCAGCCGGGCAGAGCCGGAACGCCGTGCTCTCCCAGGTACTCGACGGTGGCGAGGACGTCGGGGCCGGGCGGCAGCAGGCCTCCGTCGCCGAGCGCCCCGAGGATCCGGCTGTCGTCGGCCGCGACGGTCCGCAGGTCGAAGAGCTGGCGTTCGGCGGAGGAGACGTACTGGTCGAGCAGCTCGTGGAGCTCGTCGGCGTACCGGTCCAACTCCTCGGTGGTGAGGGGGCCTTCGGCGGGACGGGCGGTCCGTGCGACGGAGCCGGCGGGACCTTGCGCGGGCGTCTCGGCGGTGCCCGGTTCCGGCGTGGTGTCGGCACCCGCGGTGTCGCCACCGACGCTGTGTGCTGACGTACCCGCGTGGTCGACCGGGCCGTCCTCATCGGGACCCGGACCCGCTCCGTACGGCTCGGTCGGCGCGTGCGCTCCTCCGTGCCCGGCCTCCGCGCCGGCCGTGCCGCGGCGGGGCGAGGGCACCGTCGCGCCCGAGGCCGGGGCCTGTGTCATCGGGGGCAGACTGAGGAGTTCCGCGAGGCGGTCGTCCTCCGCGATGGCGTCCGCCGCGCGGCGCTCGGCCTCGTAAGCGTTCTCCGCGGCCTGGGCCGCGTCCGACGCCCGGGCCGCCGCCAGTTCGGCGCGGGACTCCGCCGCGGCCGCCTCCCGCGCGCGGTCCGCCGTGGCGCGTCCCGCCTCGCGGGCCGTGTCCCATCCCGCGACGGCCGCCTTCTCCGCGTCGCTCGCCGCCAGCGCGGCGCGCGCCGGGTCTGCGTCCGGGGCCGTGTCGTCGAGCCAGCCCGCGCGTACCGCCTCGACCGTTTCCTGCTCGACCTCACTCAGCCGCTGCCGGAGGTGGCCGATCTCGCTGCGTGCGCGCTGCGCCTCGGTCGCGGCGGCCGTCGCGTCGCGGTGGGCGGCCTCGCCCGCCTCCTGGAGTGCGGCCGACCGCTCCTCCTCCTCGTTGGCGACCCGCTCGCCGGCCTCCGCCGCGGAGTGCAGCGCCCGCACGAGGTCGGCGGCGGCCTTGGCGCGGGCGGCGAGCGCGGGGGCGGCGTCGCGTTCGGCCTCGCGGATGGCGACGGCGACACGGGCCGAGCGGTCGGAGGCGGCGCGGTGCCGCAGCACCGCCTCCGCCGCCTGCCACGCGGAGTGCAGCGTGCGGGCGTCCATCAGCTCGCGCCGCTGGGCTGCCGCGCCCTTCTCCGCGACGGTCAGCGCCAAGGACGCGTGCCGGTAGGCCAGTTCGGCCGCGATCAGGGAGCTGCGGCTACGGGCCTGCTCCGCGTCGGTGACCGTGTGCGCGGCGGCCGTGACCTGCTCGGTCAGCTCCGCGGTGCGGCCGCGCTCCAGCTCGGCCCGTGCGGAGAGCCGGCGGGCGAGGGTACGCGTGCGGCGCTCGGCTCCGGTGTGGATCTCGCGGGCTCGTGTACGCGCCTCGGCCGCCTCCACGATCCGGCCGAGCAGGTCGGCCGATCCGGCGGTGAAGTCGCGCTCGGCGGTCAGCTCGGCCCGGCGGCCGAGTTTGTTGCCGAAGCTGCTGACGAGGTCGGCGAGGCCGTCCGTGTCACGGGTGTCGGTGACGGCCCGCAGCAGCAGGTCCGTGAAGTCGGAGTCCTTCTTGACCGCGAAGAGGCCCGCCGCCTCGCCCTCGTCGGCGTTCATCTCCCGCTGGTAGCGGAACAGTTCGGGATCGAGGCCCACCTCGCCGAGGTGCTCGTTCCAGCGGTCGTGGATCTCCTCCCAGTAGACGTCCAGGTGCGGGTACACCTTCGCCGCCTCGGTGATCGCGTCCCGGAAGCCCTTCATGGTGCGGCGGCGGCCCTGTGCGCCGGAGACACCTTCGACCGGCGGGCGTACCACCGAGGACTCGGCGACGGGCAGGGAGTCGAGGCTGAGCCCCGGGCCGGGCCGGAAGGAGTACCAGGCCTCGGCGAACTTCCGCGGGTCGTTGGAGACCTGGCGTCCCCGCCACTCGCTCACCTTGCCGACCACGATCAGCTCGCCCGTGAGGGTGTGCTGCCACTCCAGCGCGACATGCCCGCAGTCGTCGGCGAGCAGGAACTTGCGCAGGACTCCGGAGCTCGCGCCGCCGAGCGTGTTGCGGTGACCGGGCAGCATCACGGAGAAGATCAGCTTCAGCAGGACGGACTTGCCGCCGCCGTTCTCCAGGAAGAGCACGCCGGCGGGGGCCGGACGGCGGGGCGGGCCGGCCGGCTCCTCCTCGAAGAACTCGGCCTGCGTCGGCGCGGGATGGGGCACCGGCGCGCCGACCCCGCGCAGATCCAGCACGGTGTCGGCGTAGCGCGCTCCGGCGGGCCCGATGGAGTAGAGGCGAACGCGGGACAGCTCGTACATGGCGGACTCTCGTGGTCGGCAGGCGGATGGGCGGGGCGGGTGGCGGGGGCCCGGGTGAGGGCCGACGGGTCAGGTGTGGAAGGGGAGTCCGGCGTCGGCCGCCAGCTCCAGACCGTCCGCGTCGGGCGGTGGTACGAGGGTGGCGGTGCCGTCGCTCACCGGTACGACGCCCAGTTCGAGCAGTTCGGCCATGGCCGAACTGCCCGCCATGTCGCGGACCTGCAATTGGTACCGGGCGGTGGTGCGATAGGCGCCGCCGGCGTCGTCGCCCGTGCGCTGGAGGAAGCCGGAGTCGGTGAGGAAGGCGACGGCCTTGCCGACGATGCCGGTGGTGGACCCGGCGAGCCGTCGCGCGTCCTTGGTGGCGCCGGTGGCGCTGCGGCGGGCGTAGACGCGCCAGGCGGCCTCGAGACCCGGCTCGTCGGTGGCCGGGTCGGTGTTCTCGCCCTCGGCGTCGGCGCGCTCCTCGAGACGGCTGCACGCCTGGCGTACGAAGGCGTCGACGCCGTTGACGGTGATCCGGCCGATGTATCCGTCGTCGGCGAGGTCCTCGGGCCGCGGGAACGCCATGGCGGCGACGGCGAGATGGGCCAGACCGTGCAGGAAGCGGTCCGCAGAGTCGGCGGTGGCGCGGCGGGCGTAGTCGCCCATCCGGACGGCGAACACGGAGTCCTCGCCGGCCGTGACCGCCATACCGGCGCGCGGGGAGACTTCGAGGACGATCAGGCCGAGGCCCGTGGCGACGGCGTCCGCGAGGCGGGCGAACGCGGCTTCCTCGCGGTAGCGGCGCAGCAGTTCGGCGTACTCGGCGTCGCGCGCGGGCAGCAGCTTGGGCTGGAGTCCGAACGAGACGAGGCGCGCCGCGTCGGCGGCGTCGGCGGGTGTGACCGTGGCCTGCGCGGCCGGGACGGGCGTCTCGTGGGCGTCCGCCTCCCGCCATGCGTGCTGCTCGGCCTGGTTGTCGGTCACGGGTGCTCCTGCGCAGTCGTGGTGGTGGTCGCGGGCCGGGATGCGGACGCCGCAGCGGATCCGCGGCGCCGGCCCGCGGTTGGCGTCTCCCGTCCATGGGGACCCCGGGCGCCGGACACGGCCGGAGAGGAACCCCGCGCCGCCTCGGACGCGGTCGCAGAGGCCGGAGCGAGGGTCCTCACGCCGCCTCCGTCCGGTCCGCCGTCATACCTGCCGCGTCCAGCAGTGCCGTCCCCACTATCAGGTCCGCGCCGCCGAACTCGGGGTCGTCCAGCTCGGTGCCGTCGTCGACCGCGAACAGCAGCCGCTCCTCACCCTGGCGGTAGGCGGTGCCGACCGGAGGGCTCGCCGCGTGAATGGCCAGTAGCGCGACCAGGTAGGGCAGTTCGGGATCGCGTCGGCGCGCCTCGGCGAGCAGGCCGGACAGTCGGCGCGGTGCGTCGTGCTCCAGGTCGAGCAGCTCCATCGCGCTCGCCAGCTGTTCCTCGCTGAAGCGGCTGTCGTCCGGGGTCGCGATCAGATCGGGCTCGGGCATCTCCGCGCCGAGGTGCTCGCGTTCCAGGGGCGGCGTCAGCAGCATCTCGACGAGGTCGCCGACGCGTACGGAGGACGGGGTGCGCAGTCCGGTGCCGCGGGCGAAGAAGGCGTCCGTGACCCGGATCGCCGACCGCAGCGGCAGCGGCAGCACCGGGGTGACGAGCTGTCCGTAGAGATCGAGTCCGGTGCGCGCGGTGGGACGGGCGAACGCCTGCCGGTCCTGCTCGGCACGGAACAGGGGCCCGGCCTCCAGGAGTCGCGACTGCAACTGGGTGTGGCGGCGGATGCAGTCCTTGACGATGTCGACGAGTTCGGCGGCGCGGCGCTTGTGCTCCGGGTCCTCGGCCTCGTCGCGTGCCTTGCGGATGTTGGTGAGGATCGCGTTCTCGTGGCGGTACCGGTCGGCGACGTGGTCCAGCGCTTCGGCGATCATGTCGGGCACCGCGTTCAGCCAGTCGACCGCGCGGACGTTGCGACGGGTTGCGTCCAGCGTCCGGCGGAGGGTCTCGGCGTACTGCACGGTGCGGTACCGCGCCTGCTCGGCGGCGAGCTGGGCGTCGGCGAGCCTGCCCCGGCTGATGAGGACTTCGAGCTTGACCTCCGCCGCGATCTGCGCGCTGGTGACGTCGGTGTCGAGCGCGCCGACCAGGACGTTGACCGCTTCGTCGGTGGTACGGAGGTAGACGCTGCCACCGTGGCCCGGGACTTCCTCGATGAGTTTGAAGTCGTAGTCGCGGCGGGTGTAGACGCCGTCGGTGCCGAAGGTGCCGTAGACCGCGCGGAAACCGCGGTCCACGCTGCCCACGTTGATCAGGTTCTCCAGCACCCAGCGCGCGACGCGCTCGTGCTCGGCTACGGGTCGCTGCGGTGCCTGGGCGCCGATGCGCGGCAGCAGCCTGGCGACGATCTGGTCGTGGTCGGCGCCGGTGTCGAAGTCCATGTTGAGCGTGACGAGGTCGATGGCGGACAGCGCCACCTCAGCCATCGCGTAGACCGTGTACTCCCCCGTGAGGTTCGCCTTGCGGGCGTCCAGGTCGTGCAGCGGGGCGGTGCACGCGAGCGCGCGGAGCCGCCGCGCGAGCCCTTCGTCGGCGGCCGGGCCCTGTGCGGGCCGCGGCCCCGCGCTGAGCTGGGGCGGAACGAATTCCGTCGAGGCAGGCGAAGTCACGCTGCACAGATTAGGTCCTCGCACCGACAACGGTCGAAACGACGCAGAAGCGACCGCGGCACCGGGCCGCGGTCCGGTCCGGGTGCGGGTCCGCGTCACCCGGCCCCGCACCCGGCGTGACTACGCTCCCTCGCCGTCCTCGTCCGCGACGAGGTCGGCATAGGTCTCCACCATCTGGGTGCGGGAGTCCTCGAGATAGTCGGTGAGCAGCCGTTCGGCGGCGGTGCGGTCGCCGGCCTGGAGCGCGTCGAGAATGGCGCGGTTGCGGACGAGGTAGGGCTGGTGCAGCCGTCGGGGGTCGTCCACCACATGGAAGGCGAGCCGCAGTTCGGCGAGCACGCTGCGCATCAGTTCGTCGGTGCGGGCACTGCCGGCGAGGGCGACCAGTTCGCGGTGGAAATGGATGTTTGCGGTGGAAACGCCCTTCCAGTCCCTTTCGCGCTCGGATCGTTCACCGCCGGAGACCGCGGCTTCGAGCCGCTCGACGGCGTACGGCGGCTCGCCGAGACCGTGTACGACGGCACACTCGACGAGGAGGCGGGTGCGGTAGATGTCCATGACGTCCTGGACGGCGAGCATCCGCACGAAGACGCCGCGGTTGAGCTCGTGGACGAGCAGCCGTTCGTGGGTGAGCAGCCGGAACGCCTCGCGCAGGGTGTTGCGCGATACGCCGAGCGCCTTGCCGATGCTGTCCTCCGAGAGCCGCTCCCCCGGCGGGAAGTAGCCCTCCGCGATCCGGGTCCGCAGGATGTCCGCGACCCGTTCGGCCGTGCTGGTGCGACCCAACAGCGGCCGGTCGTCCGCCAGTCCGCCGGCCTCGGGCTCCGTCGTCCCCACAGCACCCCTCTC